>NZ_CM128248.1:1386332-2079499 GCF_052828545.1 Jiulongibacter sp. NS-SX5 | reverse complement strand
GGGAGATTGTCGGTTTCGAAACTATTCTGTACATCCTGTGAGTTGTTTTCCTCTAAAAGAGCTGCTGTTTCTTCTCTTAAGATGGTATCGAGCTCTTCAACTGAGGTATATTTATCCTCTGCTACTCTTTTTTCTATTCTTCTGATGATTTTGATGGTAGTGTCAACCCCTACATCAGAAGAGATTAGTATCTCTTCAAGTTCATCAAGTACTTCTTCATCTACGGTAGACTTACCTATGACAGCTCGGCTTAATTTTTCAAAAATTCCCGACTTAGATTTCTCAAGTCCTTTGTCAAGTGTTTCTTTCTTCTCTTTGCTGAAGAAATTGAATATTCCCATATTCCTTAATTAAGTGTAAATGAATGACGTAAAAATAAGAAGCATAGTTCAGTAGAAAAGTATGCCGGTTGCTTTGCTAGAGCAAAGATTCAAATTTTTGTAGAATATTTGATGAAACTCGTTTTGGTTTCATTGAATTAGGGTCAATTGCCACCCAAATAGTTAGGGCTTTGGCTATGACCTGCTGGTCTTTCTTGATTACATAATGCCTTTCAGTGCTTATGGCATCATATTTCTCAATCCAGGTTTCTACCACAAGTTTATCATGAAGAAAAGCAGGTTTCAGATAGTCAATTTCATGTCTACGGGCTATCCATCGTATCCCAGCTCGTGTATCTTCATCTGCCAAAGAGTACCAGTGAGCAATAGCCGCTTTCTCCAAGAACTTTAAATACACAGCATTATTGACGTGCTCGAGCTCGTCAAGATGAGACTGTTCTACTGTTATAATGGTTTTATGGGTTTGCATTTGCCAGAAAGGTAAACAAAAAAAGCCTCTTTGATTTCTCAAAGAGGCTCTAATAAATGAGGTTCTGACCTTAGGCTTTAAGAACGTCTTTTACCAATTCTACAGGTACCATTTCTTCTTTGAAGGTATATGCACCAGTTTTTGGAGACTTAACAGCCTTAACAACTTTAGAATAGTTCTTAAGTTTTGATTTATCCTGTAAGGTCGCTACTACTTTCTTTGCCATAGTCTTATACTTTTAGTGTCTTTCAGGAAGACAATTACTTAATTTCTTTATGAACAGTATATTTTCTTAAAACCGGGTTGTATTTCTTCAACTCCAGTCTTGCAGTGGTGTTCTTACGGTTTTTAGTAGTGATGTAACGAGACATGCCCGGCATACCGCTTTCTTTGTGCTCTGTACACTCTAAAATAACCTGAACTCTATTTCCTTTCTTAGCCATTGCTTTATCGAATTAAAATATCTTTTTCTAAACGGGGCTGCAAAGATAACCAAATAATCCCTTTTGTCAATACTCTCTTAAAATAAAAAGTATATTTTTTTGAGGGTCTATTTTGCTGACTTCAAGTGAGTTTAGAAGCGTGTTTAATTTAGAATGGAAGGTCGTCTTCGCCTTCTACTGCTGCTGGTATATCTACAGGAGCTGCGGTCTCAGAACTATCTGCTCCAGCCGTAGTAGCCTCTAGTTTCCAAGCTCTAACGTCTGTATACCATCTGCCATTATACTCTCTGCTTTCTACATCTATAGACGCCGTTACGCCAGTGCCTACTTTGATCAGGTTTTCGTCAATTCTGTCTCCCCACATTGAGATACACACCTTTTTAGGGTATTGGCTTTCTGTCTCTAATACAAAGTCCTGCTTCTTCCACGGGCCATTTTTACCTTCTCCGCTTTGTAATGGTAGTACCTGAATGATATTTCCGCTGATCTCCATCCGATTTAATTTTTAGTATAGATTTTTGATTAATTTGGCTGCAAATCTAAGGAATACCAGTCGTAAAGTCCATTGATAGCTGAGCTAATTAGTCGTATTGAAGAATTACAATCGAAAGGCGATCAGTATTTCGAAAGGGGATTGTTTCCTTGCTACCGGAAAAACTCTATTTGGTCGTATTCCAGGCCAGACAATAATATTTTTACGTCGCTATCGGTTGCTCTGGTTTTAAAAAGTGTTCTACCTAAACTTAAAGAAGTTCAGACTCAAAGGGTACAAAGCGTGATTAATGGAGTGCTTCAAAATGTCAATTCTTATCAGAATAGAACTGGCAGGCCAACATTTAACTTTTACCCTACTGATGCTGATCATTTCCCCAATGGTCTCTTGATGCATCGATTTAAGCATTTCAAACTGCCCGATGATGCTGATGATACTGCTCTTGTGTATTTATTAAAAGAGGCTAGTAAAGATAAAATTGAGATGTTAAGGGTTTTATTGACCTCCCATTCGGCTTTCGATGGAGTGTACGATACCTGGTTTGGAGTCAATATGCCATCAGAAAGGGATGTCTGTGCTCTTTGCAATGTCATGTTATTAGTCTCTAGCTCGGGTTTAGAGTTCAGTAAGAATGATTTGGCTACTCTCTGTTATTTAAATAGTGTAATTGTAGAGGATTTATTTCGGGAGAATACATTTTGGGTATCTAGACATTATGCCACGGTTCCTTTAATTGTTTATCACTACGCCAGATTATTGAGTTTTGTCAATTTACCCCAACTACGGGAAGCAAAAGAAGCTTTACAAACAATCATCCCTGGTCTTTTTAAGAAGGAGGAAAATAAAATGAACAGGATTCTTCTTTCTTCTTCTGCTTTGAGATTGGACTTGGAGATAAAAGAGGAGAATACCATGAGAACAAAGGATCAAGAGTTTTACTCATTCATAGGTGCTCCTTTTGCTCCATTGCCTGATAGCTTATCCAAGAAAATAGCAGATAAGCGTTGGGCATGGATTGGATGGAAATGTGAAGCTCATGAGGTAGCCTTGGAACTCGAAAATATAGTGCTTAAGCAACAGAATTATGAAAGAACAACCCAATAACCCTCTTCATGGAATAAGACTTGATAAAATTCTGAATGATTTGGTAGACCATTTTGGGTGGGGCACTTTAGGTCAGATTATCAAAATAAACTGTTTCAGGAATAACCCTACCGTCAATTCTTCATTGAAGTTTCTACGGAAAACCGATTGGGCTAGAAAAAAGGTGGAGGATTTATGGATAGAACTAAAGTCTAATGGAGATCTCAAATCCTGAATTTGACCTTTAGCAATTTACTTTCACACTGCCTCATTGCTAGATAATTGGCTAACTTTGCGTTTTGCAGAAAAACAGTATCCTAAAAGTGGCAGAAAAAGTACTCTCTGACGTAGAAATTACCGGGCACGAGCAAATCGAAGTCTTTGGTGCTCGAGAACATAATCTCAAAAATATTGATGTTGTTATTCCGAGAAATAAGTTAGTAACCATTACTGGTATTAGCGGTTCTGGAAAGTCTTCTTTGGCTTTTGATACTATTTATGCTGAAGGCCAGCGTAGATATATGGAGAGTTTTTCTGCGTATGCCAGATCATTTATCGGTGATATGGAGAGGCCAGACGTTGATAAAATCAATGGGCTTTCTCCGGTTATTAGTATTGAACAGAAAACTACTTCAAGAAATCCGCGTTCTACAGTTGGTACCACCACAGAAATCTATGATTTCCTTAGGCTGCTTTTTGCCAGGGCAGGAATAGCCTACAGTTATGTGACTGGAAAACCTATGGTCAAGCAGACTCAGGATCAGATAGTGGATCAGATCATGGAGGAGTATGCCGGTCAAAAACTGACAGTTTTGGCTCCTGTGGTAAAAGGAAGAAAAGGGCATTACCGTGAGCTTTTTGTTCAGATAAGGAAAATGGGTTACACCAAAGTCAGGATTGATGGAGAGGTTCAGGATTTGGTGCCCAAAATGCAGGTCGATCGTTACAAAATTCATGATATTGAGATCGTTGTAGATCGTTTAATGCCTCAGCCAGAAGATCGCTACAGAGTGAGTCAATCTGTTGGGACTGCCTTGAAAGTTGGTAAAGGGTCTATGCTTTTATTAGATCAGGAAGGGGAGGTGAAATATTTATCTCAAAACCTCATGGATCCCGAGAGCGGAATTAGCTATGAGGAGCCATCGCCTAACTCGTTCTCATTTAATTCGCCGTATGGGTCTTGCCCAACCTGTAATGGAATGGGGAAGGTGGAAGAGATCACGGAGGAATCTATCATGCCAGACAAGTCGCTGAGTATCAGTAGAGGAGGGATAGTGGCCCTTGGGGAGTATCGTGATCTGTGGATTTTTAAACAGATTCAGGTGATACTTAAAAAGTATAAGGCAAATGTGAGTACGCCGATTGAGAAAATACCTGAGAAAGCGTTGAACACAATTCTTTATGGAAGTGATGAACCTGTTGCCGTACCGTCAAAAAAATATCCGGGAGAGGATTGGAATACAAAGTTTGAGGGAATTATAAATTTCCTCAAAAGGCAACAGGAGTCAGATAACGATAAGGTTAGAGATTGGTTGGCAGATTTTATGATTATCAAAACGTGTCCTGATTGTGAGGGAGCACGATTGAAAATTGAGTCACGTCATTTCAAAATAGCTGATAAAAACATTTCAGAATTGGCAGAGATGGATATTTCTGATCTGGCAGATTGGTTCAGAAATATTGAAGATCGGCTGACAGATAAGCAGCTGCAAATTGCAACTGAAATTCTAAAGGAACTTAGAAAAAGAATAGGCTTCCTGGAAGGTATTGGTCTTGATTATCTCACATTAAACAGGCCTTTGAAATCGCTTTCTGGTGGTGAGGCTCAGAGAATTAGACTTGCAACGCAAATTGGTACTCAGCTGGTGGGCGTACTCTATATAATGGATGAGCCGAGCATTGGATTGCATCAGCGAGATAATGTGAAGTTGATTAAAGCATTAAAAGATCTCCGTGATTTAGGGAATACAGTTCTTATAGTGGAGCATGACAAAGATATGATGCTGGAGTCCGATTATATCCTGGATGTTGGCCCGGGTGCAGGAAGGCATGGGGGGAGAGTGGTAGGCCAAGGTACACCTGAGGACTTCCTTAAAAATGGAAGCCCCACAGCTAATTTCCTAAGTGGAAGTGAGGAGATAGCGGTACCTGAGAATAGAAGAAAAGGCAATGGGAAGAATCTTGAACTTAAAGGTGCTGCGGGAAATAATCTTCAAGATGTAGATCTCAAAATACCATTGGGTAAAATGGTTTGTGTAACTGGTGTAAGTGGATCGGGTAAGTCCTCTTTGATACATGATACACTTTTCCCCATTCTGAATCGTCATTTTTTCAGAGCAAAAAGAGAGCCTTTAGAACACAAAAAAGTGAAGGGTCTTGAGCACATTGACAAGGTAATTGAAGTGGACCAATCCCCGATTGGAAGAACTCCAAGGTCAAATCCTGCGACTTACACGGGAATGTTTACCGATATAAGGGCTCTTTTTGCGGAGCTTCCAGAATCAAAAATCAGAGGTTATAAACCAGGAAGATTCTCTTTTAACGTGAAAGGCGGTAGATGCGAGACCTGCCAGGGTGGAGGTATGAAAAAAGTAGAGATGGATTTCCTGCCAGATGTTCATGTGGAGTGTGAAACCTGTAAGGGAAAACGGTTTAACAGAGAAACCTTGGAGGTAAGGTTTAAAGGGAAGTCAATAGCCGATGTTTTGAATATGACTGTAGAAGAGGCCATGGAGTTTTTTGAGAAGCAACCTCAGATTCAAAGAAGAGTTAAAACTCTATTTGACGTGGGACTAGGTTACATCACTCTGGGTCAGCATGCTACTACTCTTTCTGGTGGAGAAGCACAACGGGTTAAACTTTCTGAGGAACTCTCAAAACGTGATACCGGGAAGACACTTTATATTTTGGATGAGCCGACTACCGGTCTTCATTTTCAAGATATCAAGAAACTGCTTGATGTATTACAAAAGCTAGCGGACAAAGGGAATACCGTACTGATAATTGAGCACAATATGGATGTCATTAAGGTAGCCGATCATATCATAGACATGGGCCCTGAGGGAGGAATACGTGGAGGTAGTATTGTGGCTCAAGGAACTCCAGAAGAGGTGGCTAAAGTAAAAGGAAGCCACACTGGATACTATTTGAAGGAGGAGTTGAAATAGAGCTAATCGACAATATTCAGCTCAATATTTCCTTTTAGCTCTTTTTTGGATTGTTTATCCCAGATTCGAAAGAGATAGTAGTACGTGTTTCCAGGTTTCATAGGTTGACCAAGAGTAAGATTTAGTTTTAAATCTTCAGCATCTTTGGCGGGGACACCTGTTTCTCCATATTTTTTGAATAAATCTGGAATGAAGGTCAAAAGATTTCCACTGGAATCAGAAATAGCATATTCGGCTCCTGGATTTACGAAGCCGCTTTCTAATTTTTTGAAATCGTCTATACCCTTTATGTTAATGGTAATTTGATCGCCCAAAGCGTGACGTTTATTATTAAGCGGTATCTGATTTTGAAATACCTGTATGCTTTCAGAGGTTAGGCCCTTATAATCAATATAAAGGCCAATTTTTTCGTCTTCAAAATTGCTTTTACAGGCGTAAATAAAGAAAACGGTTAAAAGAATTATTCCCAGCTTTTTAGGTTCCATTCGGCTACAAAATTTCTATATTGCGTACAAATAACGTCGATAATTCGATTTTAGCAACATGAAAACAAAACCACTAAGAGTATTTCTTTTGCTACTTGCTGTTGTGTCTCTACAAAGTCAGGTAAGTAAGAAAAGTAAACAGCAGGAATTAAACGAGATTTTAGGTTCTTCAGAATCCAAGTCTATCATGGATCAGGTCTTCAATGATGATGTGATCATTTCATTTAGTTTGTGTGTTGGGCAAGACTGTAATAATGGCGAGTCATTTGGTTTTGACACGCAAAGGTTCAAAGAGAATAATTTGCGAATTAAATTCGATGACACGAGTAACTCAGCTAGTTTCCCTAACAATGATTGGGAGATAGAAATAAATGAGAGTTCCAATGGTGGATCAAATCATTTTGCAATTAAAGACGTTACTAATAGCAGAACCCCTTTCAAAATATACTCACAAGCACCAAATGCTTCTCTTTGGATTGATCATCAGGGAGATGTAGGGATTGGGGAGGATAATCCGGTTGTTGAACTTCATTTGACAGATGGCGATACTCCAACCTACCGTTTGGAGCAGGATGGTTCTGCTGGATTTCAAGCTCAAACTTGGGACTTAGCGGGAAATGAGACCAATTTCTTTATTCGCGATGTAACGAATGGAAGTTCATTGCCATTTAGGGTGAGACCAGGTGCTCCTACAAGTTCAATTGACATCAAGAGCAACGTTGTTGAAATAAAAAATGTAGCGTTATTTGATCCAAGCTCACCTTCAGATTTGAGGCTTAAAAACAACATAGTTTCCTTAAAGGATGCGACAGGGGTATTAATCCAACTGGAGCCCAAGTCGTTCTTTTACACTTCTTCTGCAATAAAGGACTTTAATTTTTCTAACAGAAAACATTTTGGTTTAGTTGCTCAGGAAGTTCAAAAAGTACTGCCTGAGGTTGTCAAGGTGCTTCCTATTGGTGAAGATGATGAAGAATACCTAACCGTCAAGTATGAATCTTTTATTCCTTATCTCATTCAAGGTTTTAAAGAACAACAGACCTTAATTGAAGCCCAAAATCA
This sequence comes from Jiulongibacter sp. NS-SX5, assembly GCF_052828545.1. The sequence goes on along the minus strand of NZ_CM128248.1, from coordinate 2,071,956 downwards.
AAAGATTATAGGATTGGAAAAACAAGTATCTGCTTATGCTGATTTGGAAGCAAGAGTAAATGCTCTTGAAGGTGCTGGTAAGATTAATTCTAAAAACGCAAAACGTTAATAAAATGAAATTCAACATATCAATTTTACTTGTTCTAATTTCCTCGGTTGTTTTTGCTCAGAATGTGGATGAAAACGGTCGGCCTCTCGGTGCTAAACCAAGTTTTGTTGTTTCTTCGGTAGAAGATGTTTATTTGAAAAAGAATGAAAGTTCTGTAGCAGGGGCGGAGGTAAAACTGGATTATTCTTTACCAAAAGGGGTAACTTCCGGAAAATTGACCTTGTTTCATCCAAGAAAGGATGAAGAGCTAAAGTCTTATACTTTAAGCTCAGAAACAGGATTAGTAACGGTGAATGTAAAGGAAATGCCTGTTAGCATTTTTAGTGTTGGCTTATACGATCCGCAAGGTAAATTGGTCAAATCGCTTAATGTGATTGACTAATCCTCAAGGCAGAATTATTTTGACGGGCAGCGAGTATTTCGCTGCCTTTTTTTGTTTTAATCCCGTTAAATAGAACTCTATTTGAAATTGGTGGTAGTGTTTATTGATAAATTATCTTTGTTTAAAATACTATTACAGCCATGATAAAGAACAACCTATTTCGATCAGGCTTGCTTTTGCTAGCTTGTTTACTACAAAGCCAGGTTAGCCTGAAGAGTAAAAGCCAAAAGGAATTGAATGAAATTTTGGGAGGGTTAGAAGCCAAAGCTGTTGAAGCTTATTTTCATACATCTAATGGAAGTATTCAGGGAAGTCTTTGTGTAGGTTTTGATTGTGCATCTTCAGAATCTTTTGGATCAGATACACAACGATTTAAGGAGAATAATCTTAGATTACATTTTGATGATACCAGTACTACGGGTTCTTTCCCATCAAATGATTGGAGGATTGTTATTAATGATCAATCTGAAGGCGGCAGGAGTTATTTTGCAGTTCAGGATGCCACTGACTCTAGAACCCCATTCCTTATTGAAGCAGGTGCCCGGACGAATGCGTTATACGTGGAGTCTGATGGAGATGTGGGCATAGGTACTGAGAATCCTGTATTAGAATTGCATGTTGCAAGAGGCGATACACCAGGTTTAAGAATAGAGCAGGATGCAACTTCTGGTTTTGAGCCCCAAACCTGGGATTTGGCTGGTAATGAAACTAGCTTTTTTATTAGAGACGTCTCAAACGGAAGCACGCTTCCTTTCAGAGTAAGGCCGGGTTCTCCATCCAATGCTTTAGTGATTGATACAGATGGTGACATAGGAATGGGTATTTTATCACCTGAGGGGCCATTGCACATTAAAGATAGCGAGGACTTGCTTCTATTAGATTCGGAAGGTAAGCTATCGCTGAAAGATTCATTAATTCTTCAGAATAAAGGAATTAAGTTTCCTGACGGATCAGTGCAAATCACCGCTTTTGGTGGGGATAACGGTGCTTATACTGATCTCGATGTTACTGGCACGGCTCATTTTATGGGAGATGTCTATGTTAAAGGAAGTATTTTTCCTAGTGCGTCTTTTGGCCCTTCAGACAAACGCTTAAAACAGAGTCTTAGGGATTTAAAAGATGCTTCTGGTCTTTTAATGAAGTTGTATCCGAAGTCATATTATTTTAAGAAGGAGTTTGTACGTAACCTTGGGTTACCAGAAGAGCTTCAATATGGGCTATTGGCTCAAGATGTTGAGAGCATTCTTCCTGAACTTATCAAAGAATTCGATACAAAAAGTAGTGGACGATACAAAAGTGTAAATTATACGAGTATAGTTCCAATTCTAATTCAAGGTTTTAAAGAGCAGGAAGAGAGAATAAGATTTCTGGAAGAAGAGTTAAAATCTATTGATTCACTGGAGAAAAGGATAAAGCAACTTGAAAGTGCAACTCAAAAGTCAAGTTATTCAAACGCAAAAAGATAAGGTAATGAAGAATTTTCTAACACTTATATTAATAATAGCTGGTGGTTCGGTTTTCGGTCAAAGGGAAATTGATGAAAATGGAAGGCCCATAGGAGCAAAACCAGCCTTTTTAGTTTCTAACGTAGAAGATGTTTATTTAAAAAAGAATGAAAGTTTTATAGCTGGGGCGGAGGTAAAACTAGACTACTCTTTACCTAAGGGTGTAACTTCCGGAAAATTGACCTTGTTTCATCCAAGAAAGGATGAAGAGCTACAGTCCTATACATTAAGCTCAGAAACAGGATCAGTAACGGTTAATGTAAAGGAAATGCCGGTTAGCTTTTTTAGTGCAGGCTTATACGATCCGCAAGGTAAATTGGTCAAATCGCTTAATGTGATTGACTAATCCTCAAGGCAGAGTTATTTTGACGGGCAGCGAGTATTTCGCTGCCTTTTTTTGTTCTAATTTCTCTTAATTCTTTAGTCTGTCCTTTAAGGTACAGCCCAGACTTTTGGTTTGTCAAAACAGTAAAACTTTTATTTCCTTTATTCAAAAGGACAGTCCCTAAAGAGCCTTCGATATAGCCTGAGTTTGTAGGTTCCAACTGATAGTTATTACCTGCTATAATTATGTCTGGAAGTTCATCATTATTGATATTCCTTGTTTGAAAATCGAAAATAGAGAGCCTTTGAGCTGCTTGAGGTAAAGCATCAAACTCAAGTTTTCCTTTATTATTCCATAAAATGCCACTCTCCATAGTTTTGGCTTCGCGTATGGTAATAGGAAACTCATTTTGTAACTGAATCATGGAAGCTAAAGCATAAGAGGAATAATTTGGGAATTGGTTTTTAAGCTTAGGGAATTGACGGATCAGATCATCACGTGTAGCAATAGGAGTTTGACCGTTATTTTTATAATAACTCATAACAAATCCTTTATTGGTTTTTGACCCATGAATTGTAATTGGGTGTTTTGGGCTAAACGGATATCGATAGTTTAATCCGATATTCCCCAATAAATAATCCAGATCACCATCTCCATCCAGGTCGGATGCATGGATAGTTTCCCATAGGCCCGATAGATCAGAATTTAAATTCTTTTCTTCAAATTTTCCATCGGTATTCACCAGAACAATCGGAGCAAAAAAGTGACCAACGAGAAGAATGTCTAAATCTCCGTCCTTATCATAATCTGAGCTCACAGCATCTCTAACGATTCCTAAATCGAATATTCCTTCAGTTTGGAAATTGCCTTGGCCATCATTAATGAAGAGCACTGTCTTTGAGCTGTTGGGAAAGTCAGAAGGTCTCACAGCACCAAACCTAAAAAGATCAAGATCGCCGTCATTATCGAAGTCAGCAATCAGAATTTTTGACCCGGGTTCTGTAGTTGTTGGAGCCGTTCTTTGTTCAAAGTTTCCATGGCCTATATTAATCAATAGCTCATCTTGATACTTTTCGGATTGTCCTAAAAATTCGTTTGAACCTTTTAGTAGATATAGGTCTAAAAGCCCATCACCGTTGGCGTCAAAGAACTCTGCATCTGCAACTTCTCCATTACATTCTCTTTCCCAAACGATTTCAAAAGAACCATTGGATGATTGCTTGTAAAGTTTAGAGTTGAAATCACTATTTCCTCCAAGAAATACCTCATCTATGTCGTCCTTATTCAGGTCGGCTATAGCAATAGCAGGACCAGAGTTAGAATATTTTTGAAGTAATAAATTCTCTGAATAAAAGTCAATGAACCTATTTTCCCGATGATTTATTTCGGTATTCTTTAATCGGAAATTTGAGGTATTTGAAGGTGTTTCAATATCAATCTTGTCTAGATCTTCGTAAGAAATATTCAATGTTTGATTCGCAGCTACATTTTCAATTCTTGATTGTTTTCCATCAGGCCAATCTATGGTCAGAATTCCCGTCTTTTGATCGCCTAAACCAAAAATCAAGGAAGGGTCTATGGACGATAGATAACCTCTTACTTGGTTATAATACAGGGATTGAGAGTTAGTGCTTGTTTCAAACTTCAGTGTTGTACCCAATAAGTCGGGAATGTTCCCTAAGGTTAGAAGGTTGATCTTCAAGTAGTTTCGGGTGCTGTTGTTTTTATAAATCCCGGCGGGCTCATTGATATTGTTTATAACGTAGTCAAAGTCGCCGTCGTTATCGAGATCTGCTACGGCTACCCCACCTGAAAAGCCTGGCTCTTGAGAAATCCATTGATCAGTAACCTGATCAAAACTGAGGTCGTCGGTTTGTTTGAAAAACATGTTTTTGGCCTCTAAATGCGGAAGCTTGGCAGCATTTGAGTTCATAAAAGCACGTAGTTCTTCTTTCGACTTAGTATTATCTGCAAAGCTCAAATTATAAGAAATGAAATCTGAGTCGGTGACATCTCTCAGATAGCCATTGTTAACAGCAATGTCCTTCAAGCCATCATTATCAAAATCAACCATTAATGGTGCCCATGACCAGTCTGTTGATGATACCCCCGCATAATACCCTTGTTCAGAATACTGTGGCAAACCCTGGTAGATTCCATTATTTATGAAGAGCATATTTCTGGTAAACTCTGGTGCATAATTTAGCTTTAGCTCTGTCTCAAAAACATGATAGGAGGTCATGAGCATTTTTTTCTGTTGCTCATTGGTGGATGGTAGCATATCCACGGTCATCAAGTCTGGTAGTCCGTCATTATTGATGTCTGCCACATCGTTGCCCATTGAAAAGCGGCTTTGGTAGGGTAAGATTTCATTGGTACGGTTAGAAAAACTTCCATCCTGATTATTTAGATAGACGATATCATTTGGAAGAAAATCACTTGAGGCCACTATATCAAGCCACCCGTCTTGGTTCAGATCAGAAATGGCGAGACCTAAGCCGTGATTATTTTCAGTAATGCCTCTTTGTAGTCCTTCTTCAGTAAAGTAGCCTGTTCCGTCATTAATATAGAGTCGATCTCTGGTGTACAGTCCATATCTTTCTTTTGGGTGAAGTAGGTTGGGGTTTCGTAATTTATTTGAGGTAGTTAAAAGATATAAATCAAGGTCCCCATCTTTATCGAAGTCAAAAAAAGCGGAGTGGGTAGTTTCAGTTGTATCTGCTATACCATACTTTAAAGCTTCTTCTGAGAATGTTAAGTCGCCATTATTGATATACAAATGGTTAGCTCTTGTTTCAGAACTTTCATTCCCCGATTTGCAAACATAAAGGTCTAAAAGGCCATCTTTATTGATATCAACCACTGAAACACCCGTTGACCAGTCTCTACTTTGAATCCCGGCAGATTTTGAGATATCCTCAAAAACGAAATTGCCTTTGTTCAGATAAAGCTTGTCATATACTTGATTGCCGGCAAAATATAAGTCCTGGAGCCCATCATTATTAATGTCTATAACTGCTACTCCACCACCATTATAAAGATTATGGAAATCATAGACGTTATATTGATCATTCTCTGTTATTTGATTGGAGAAATAGATTGAAGAGTGATCGGATGATACTTTGGTAAAAAGAGTCTTTGATTCTTTCTTGCAAGCCACTAAAAGAAGGCAAAAACTTAGAATATGGTAATAGTTTTTCAAGTAAGTCGGGCTAAATAGTTGTACCCAAATCTAAGGATACTAGACCGCTGATTCAACTAATTCCATTTGACTTTTATATTTCATTTTTAACTGCTCATCCATTTGGTTGTAGTATTTATGAAGAGCTTCTATGAATTGAGTTCGCAATGATTTTGGAAGATTTATCTTTGGTCTACGTGGAGATGTCAGTCCTTCTAAATAGGCTTCAAACTCTCTTTGAGGTCTTGATATAGAAAGTGTTTTAGTCTCTCTTTGCTGAATATGAAAGAACTCATGGAAGAGAAGATGAGCACTAGAGTTAAGAGGAAAGTCCAGTACGTTGTATGGAACTCTTATCTTCTGTTTTTCGTCAGGTCCAAATTTACCTTCAGTAGTTAAGGTTAAGGTATTCGGGGAAGAATCTCTGAAAAGAAAGCCATCGAAATTAGGATGCCCAAGGTCAAATACCGCTATTAAAGAATGAAGGGCTTTCTCCAAAGAAGTAAACTCAGCTTCTCTTTTGAAGCTTAGTCTGAGTTCTTCTAATATGACTTTAGAAGTCATTTAGTATTTCGTTCCACGACCCTGACCTCTCCTTTTCTTTCTCTTTTGAGGTGTGGCCGGTTCATCGCCAAACGTCACTAGTTTTTGCTTTGGTTTCTTTTTGGATTTCCAGAATGGCACCTTCTTTTCCTGCGTTTTTTCATCAGTCTTTGCCATGGATTTTGAAACCTTTAAAGCTCTATCCTGAACCTCAAATCCGTTCAGTTCGTCTATTGCAGTCAGTCCATCTTGCTCATTCACCATTTTTACAAATCCATAACCTTTGCTTTGTCTAAGTTTGTGATTTAGAATGATTTGTACAGATTCTACTGGCCCAATTTCCTCGAAAATTTCCTGGAGTTCTGCTTCGGTAAGTTTAAATGGGAGGTTGCTGACGTGTAAATCCATTTCTATGTAATATATTTGAGTGTCAAAATAACACTTATTAATTTTTCGGTACCTTTAAGTTCGTTAAGAATCACAAAGGTTTAACTTAATTACCGATTAAACTAAAGAAGGAGATTCCTTTTTCAATCCTATACTGAAATGACAAAACAAAATCGCAAACTATCCGTACTGGAGAAGGTCGGATACAGCCTCGGCGACCTAGCGGCCAACCTGGTGTTCCAAACTTTGGTAACCTATCTGGCTTATTTTTATACCGATATCTACGGATTAGAAACAGAAGATGCCACTTTGGTTACCCTATTCGTAGGGCTTTTTGCGGCATTTGTTTTTAATCCTATGATGGGGGCTATTGCCGATAGAACTAACTCACGTTGGGGTAAATTCAGACCTTGGATTTTGTGGACGGCGGTACCATTAGGTGTAGTAGCACTTTTGGCGTTTAGTACGCCGGATTTCTCTTATAAAGGTAAAGTGATTTATGCTGTGGTGACCTACACCTTATTATTACTGCTTTATGCCGCCAATAACTTGCCTTATTCGGCTTTAAGTGGAGTAATTACAGGTGATATGGCTGAAAGAAACAGTATGTCTGCCTACAGGTTTGTTGCCGTTATGTTCGCTCAGTTTTTTGTGCAGGTGTTTATGTATAACCTGATATTGAGTGCTGGAAATGGCGATAAAGCAGAGGGTATCGAGAAGGTTATGACCATTCTGGCTATCGTAGGTACTATTATGCTCTTGGTGACTTTCTTTACCACTAAAGAAAGAGTGGTGCCAAAGCCCGAGCAAAAATCGAGTTTAGCGGAAGATCTTAGAGACCTTTTTAAGAATATCCCTTGGATCATCATGTTGGTGGTAACCACTTTGGTTTTTATTACGCTGGCATTGAAAGGCGGTTCATATGTTTATTATTTTGAGAACTATGTTAATCAGGAAAACCTTGAAAGCTTCTTAAATCCTTTAAAACCATTTCTGCCGGTCTTTGAGAATGACACGGCCCTAGGCCTGGGAGTGTTCAACGGAGGCGGTATTTTAATTGGCTTGATAGGCATCATGATGTCAAAGAAATTGGCCGATAAGTACGGCAAAAGGAATGTCTTTGGAGCCTCATTATTCGTTTCGACACTATTCATCATCTTTTTCTACTTCTATCCTCCAGAGTCTGTGGGTTTGATCTTCGGATCACAAATTCTCCATATGTTCTTCTATGGCATCGGTACTCCTATTTTATGGACTATGATCGCTGATGTGGCAGATTATTCGGAATGGAAAAATAACAGAAGAGCCACGGCAATTATTTTCTCTGCCATGATGGTAGGGTTAAAAGGTGGCTTAAGTATAGGGAGTGCCCTTTTGACCTGGATTCTCGGGCTTTTCAATTATTCCGCGAATGCTGAAGGAGGTCAAACTGAAGAGACCATAAATGGTATAAAAATGCTCGTAAGTGTTTTTCCGGCAATTCCATTCTTGATAGCTGTAGCCTTATTGTTTTTCTATGAAATCAATAAAAAGATGGAGCTACAGATAGAAGCTGATTTAAAACTAAGAAGACAAGACTAAACAAAACCTAAATTATGCCTGAAGATAGTATTGATCATATTGACTTTGAGGAATTAGACCAAAAGGCGATTTCTAAGCCATTGGTAACGAATATTTACACGGCAGACCCCTCTGCACATGTTTTTGATGGTAAAATCTACATATATCCTTCACATGACGTAGATGCTGGTGATGCATTTGATGATCTGGGGAGTCATTTTGCCATGGAAGATTACCACGTAATCTCCATGGATAGTATAGACTCAGAAGCCGTCGATAATGGAGTTGCTCTGCATGTAGATGACGTAGCATGGGCTGAGAAGCAGATGTGGGCACCTGATGCCAATGAAAAAGATGGGAAGTACTACCTTTTCTTTCCAGCCAAAGATTATGAGGGTATTTTTAGAATCGGTGTAGCCATTGGTGATTCGCCTGTAGGGCCTTTTAAGGCTGAGCCTAAGGCTATTGAAGGTAGTTTCTCAATTGACCCGGCAGTTTACAAAGACGAGGACGGCGAGTACTATATGTATTTTGGTGGTATTTGGGGCGGTCAGCTCCAAAGGTGGCGTACAGGAGAGTTTAATGCCGAGCAACCTGAAAGTCCTTTTGCTTTTATACCAGAAGATGATGAACCTGCTCTTTGTGCCAAGGTAGCTAAGCTAACGCCAGATCTACTTGAGTTTGCTGAAGAACCAAAAGATGTGGTAATTCTGGATGAAAATGGTGAACCACTATTGTCCGGAGATACCGATAGAAGATTTTTTGAAGCGGCTTGGGTTTACAAGCATAATGGTAAATATTACTTTACCTATTCTACGGGTGATAGCCATTTTATTTGCTACGCAATAGGAGATAGTCCTTACGGCCCCTTTACTTATGGCGGTAAAATTCTGGAACCAGTAGTAGGCTGGACCACCCACCACTCCGTTTGTCAGGTTGAAGGTAAGTGGTACTTATTTTACCATGATTCTTCCCTTTCAAAAGGTGTAACCCACTTAAGGTCAATAAAAGTGGCAGAAATCATCCATAATAATGATGGAAGCATCCAGACACTAAAACCATATAGAGATTAAAATAAAAGGCACCTGAAAAGGTGCCTTTTTTACTTAAATACTTCTTTAAGTTTCTCTTCGCGATACTCAAATATCCCTTTGAGTTGTTTTTTGATGAAGAGTGCGTAAGCGATGTCACCTAGGAAACCGAGTGGAATTTTAAAACTGACTCTGTCCATCATATATACCCCTGAGCCTTTGGCTTCAAAATGGTGTTCATGATGCCACATCCTATATGGGCCGAAACGCTGTTCATCTACAAAGAACTTTTGATCTTCTACATGAGTGATTTCGGTGACCCAATTGGTTCTGATACCTGGCAATACGCCTACATTATAACTTATGATTTGACCCGAAAAAGCCTTTTCAAAGGGTTTCGATGTGATTTTGAAGCCCATATGAGGAGGTGTAATTTCTGCTAAATTCTTTGGGCTGGAGAAATAATCCCAGGCTTGCTCTAATGAGATGGGGAGTTCAGATTCCGCTTCTAGTGTATAAATTCCGGAGTGCTTTCTAAAGGTAATCATAAATACATTTGAGATATATGTAGAAACATACGTATCCTCAAATAAATTCGATGAACCCAAACAATCTTAGACACTTAATGACAAGTTTTTAGCTTAACGAAGGGATCTGAATACCCGTAATTTTTCTGTAGAGGTCTATGGCATAGATGTCTGTCATTCCAGAAATGAAATCGATAATGGCGAGTAAGTTTTGATATAAATCACCATCTTTTTGTAGTTCAAATTGAGAAGGGATAAGTCTGAGCAGTTTCTTTGATTTGGCTGATTTGGGTTCAAGAATTGCACCTACGAACTCTCTTAGTAAGCCGCCAATGACATGATAACCAGCAATTTCTATTTCAATTACGGACTTATGATTGTAAATTTTCTTAACCGAGATATCGTCAATCTTCTTTATTAGTCTGAAAGACTCCTCATCAATTAGGTCTATCAAACTTTCATTTAACTCTCCATTGAGTAGAAGTGACTCATTCTTCATAAATACCTCAGCACATTTATTGGTGAGGAGATTAATCAACATGGCTCTCAATAAAGAGAGCTTTTGCTTTTCATCTTTAATTGAATGCATTTGTTCATCAATGTATTCTTTATTTGGAGCATGCTCAAAAAATGGTAACAGCAGTGACTTTACCTCTTCAAAACTCAAGATATTTAGCCTGAAAGCATCTTCAAGGTCAATTATACGGTAACAGATATCATCCGCCGCTTCTACAAGATAAACGAATGGATGTCTGGAGTACAGGTTTTTCTTCTGGTCAATAGCTGTTATTTCTAGTTCAGAAGCCATTGACTGAACCACAGGAAGTTCTGCATCAAAATAGCCACTTTTTTTGGTACTCAATAATCCGGTACTCTTGTCAAATCCATTGGTGCTATCCACTGGATATTTGATGATGGAGGCCAAACTGGTGTATGTAAGTTTCAGCCCGCTTCGTTTGAAAATGGTACTCATTATTCTAAAGGCATTGGCGTTGCCTTCAAAGTTTTTGAGATCATTAAACTGGTTAATGGTCAACTGAGACTCTATTACTTCTTTGGCGTCAGCATCCAGCTCATTAAAGAAGGTTCTTATCGCCTCTTCTCCCGAATGACCGAAAGGTGGATTCCCAATATCATGAGCTAGGCAGGCGGTCTGTATAACATCTGAAAGTTCAAACCGGTAAAAGTTTTTTGATTGCTCGGTAAATTCAGGATTTTTCTCTGCTAGTTTTTCACCTACAATTCTCCCCAATGATCTTCCTACTGAAGCTACCTCTAAACTATGTGTAAGTCGATTATGGACAAAAACAGCCCCTGGCAAAGGGAAAACCTGGGTTTTGTTTTGAAGTCGTCTGAATTGAGAAGAAAAAATAAGTCGATCATAATCCCGTAAGTATTCCCCTCTTGCTTCATCATTGACACCTTTATTTCTTGATCCGTATCTTTTGTTGGAGTATAATTTTTGCCAGTTCATTCCTGCTTTTTTGTCTAACGTTTGCAAATCTACAACAAGATTAATAGTTTTAGTTACGTAGTCTTACTCGGTGTATTCATCGAAAAAAAACATTAGAACATCTTATTTATTAAAAAGTTTTAATAATGAGACCTACATTTACATTCGACAATAAGATTTTCCCTCCGATTACATTTGTCAGGAGATCTTTTGTTACGAAAAAGCTGGCATATTCGAATAAGGTATGTCTGATACTGAGTGAATCTTTAAAAAAGAAGTGTTATTACTAAATTTTTAAAGAATTGAAAGAATTATTGTCAAGTGCCTTTCCTTGCTGGAGCCATAGAGTCAGATTAAACATTGCTGTCTCTGGATTTCTTCTGCTTTTGGTATCTGTAGTTTATGTGTACAATCTAGACATTGGATTTTGGAAATTTCCCTTGGTTAGTGTGCCAATTGCCTGGCTATTATTGGAGTTTGTTCCTAAAGCATGGCCCAAAAACTTCTCCAGGGTTCGCATGAATAACTTTTGGGTACTGCTTACGGCAGGCCTTGGTTTTGTGTTTATACTTCTTCAGCCAAATCGCTATGGTGTGTTTATAGGTATGGTTTCATTTTTGATTTCAAAAATGTTTGTTCTTTCGAACTTGAGAGTCCTTAATGGATTTATTGAGATAAATAGTGTGAAACGATGGATCACAGTATGTGCCATCGGCGGAAGCTTCTTTTTGTTCTTCATTTTCATCCTTTTAAATGAAGTAGAGCCGCTACACATATTTCCTATTTTCTTTTACGTCTTTGTAGATACGCTCATACTGTATTCGGCAGAAAGAGTAGTAGAAAATAAGATACAGGTAATCATAGGTTTGCTTGCTGTATTCTTACAGGTGGTTTTTGACCTTGTGTGTACTTTCAGCATTTTTATCCCCATTATAGAGGATAATTACACTTCTGCCCTGGTAATTGGCTACCTCTCTTATTTGTTTACCATCGTCTACTTTTACATGGTAAGTCATAAAAAGAAAAGCAGGTCAATGAAGGAGGTAACAAACTACATCACTTCGCTTAAGGAGGATTAGATCTCTACGGCTACTTTATAAGTAGGGTCTTCCATAATATTGACATCGATGATCTTCTCGGCGTTTTCAAGAAGTTTTCTACAGTCAGCACTTAGGTGTTTCAGATGTACTTGTTTGCCAGCCTTATGATATCTTTCTGTGATTTTGTTTAGAGCTTCAATTCCAGACATATCATTTACTCTACTCTCTTTGAAGTCAATTATCACTTTTTCCGGGTCACCATGTACATCAAATTTTTCTGCAAAAGCTTGAGTAGATCCAAAGAAAAGTGGCCCAAAAATCTCATAATGCTTTACGCCCTGGTCATCTACAAACTTACGGGCTCTGATTCTTTTGGCATTTTCCCAGGCAAATACTAGGGCTGAGATTACCACCCCTATCAAAACAGCAAGAGCCAGGTTATGCAATAATACAGTTATGGCTGCTACTAGAATCCCTACGATAATATCATGTGTAGGCATTTTGCCAATAACTTTAAAGCTGGCCCACTCAAAAGTACCGATGGATACCATGATCATTAAGCCGGTCAATGCAGCCATAGGCATTTGCTCAATATAATCGGCACCAAACATGACAAAAACTAAAAGCATGACTGAGGCCACAATACCAGAAAGTCTTGCTCTGGCACCAGATGAAATATTAATTAAACTCTGACCAATCATAGCACAGCCACCCATCCCAGAAAATAATCCGGTAATGAAGTTTGCTGCTCCTTGAGCTATGGCCTCTTTATTACTTCTTCCTCTGGTTTCGGTAATTTCATCAATGAGGTTTAGCGTTAGTAAACTTTCAATAAGACCTACGCCTGCAATGATGAGTGCATAAGGGAATATAACGCCTAATGTATCCAGGTTAAAAGGTACAGACGGAATATGGAAAGGAGGGAAGCCACCCTGAATAGAACTGATATCTCCTACCGTTTTTGTCTCCAGGCCTAAACCTAACACGATGGCCGTTACTACTAAAATGGCGGTTAAAGAAGCAGGAACTACTTTCGTAAGCTTAGGTAAGCCCCATATGATAAGCATAGTAAGTAATACCAAGCCAAGCATAATGTATAACTGCGATCCTTGCATCCAAACCAGATCACCTGATGCGTCTGTCACTTTGAATGAAGTTAGCTGAGCCATAAATATGACAATGGCAAGGCCATTCACGAAACCAAACATCACTGGATGAGGTACTAAACGGATGAATTTACCAAGTTTGAAAAATCCTGCGGCCATTTGTATGACTCCTGCCAGTACTACGGCGGCAAAAATGTACTCAACTCCATGACTTTTGGCTAGAGAAACGATTACAACTGCCACAGCTCCTGTTGCACCCGAAATCATTCCTGGTCTTCCTCCAAAAACAGAGGTTACCAAGCCCATGGTAAATGCCGCATATAAACCAGTAAGTGGCGAGAGTCCTGCAATTAAGGCAAATGCAATGGCCTCCGGGATAAGAGCTAAGGCTACTGTAAGACCTGAAAGTATCTCATTCTTGTAGTTGACTTTCTGAGATAAGTCAAATAATGATAGGACTTGTTTCATTTATGACAATGCTTATTTAAATGCAATTAGACATGCTAAAAAAGAAAAATCGCAACCGAATTCTTTTCGATTGCGATTTTCTTTTAGTTGGCCCGGAAGGACTCGAACCCTCAATAAAGGCACCAAAAACCTCTGTGTTACCATTACACCACAGGCCAATCCTGTTTTGTGGATGCAAAATTAACAGGTCTACTTTGATTTGCAAGGCTTGATCTTAAAAATAATTTGAAAATCTACCTTACACCAATTAATTGGCTCAAAGTGACACTATTAGAAAAATGCAATTTCCTATATTCCTGAAGTTTCTACCTCAGACGAAATCTTACTAACCAATCCTTGCAAAACTTTGCCTGGTCCGCATTCAATAAAACTTTTAGCACCATCCTCTACCATTTTCTGTACAGATTGAGTCCATTTAACCGGAGCCGTAAGCTGTGCAATAAGATTGGCTTTGATAGTTTCAACGTCTGAAGATGGAGAAGCTGTTACATTTTGATAAATGGGACATTGAGGAGTACTGAAACTTGTATTTTCAATCGCCTGAGCCAGCTGTTCTCTTGCAGGTTCCATTAAAGGCGAGTGAAATGCACCCCCTACAGGCAGTTTCAACGCTCTTTTTGCTCCGGCCTCTTTCATTCTTACTACTGCTTCATCAATAGCCGCATCAGATCCAGATATTACCAATTGACCAGGGCAATTATAATTAGCAGCAACTAAAACTTCGTTTAGTTCTTCAGAAATTGCCTTACAAATACTTTCTACTTTTTCATCTTCAAGGCGTAAAACCGCGGCCATTGTTGATGGGTTTATTTCACACGCTTTTTGCATCGCTTGTGCTCTTTGTGAAACCAGTTTAAGACCATCCTCAAAAGACAAAGCTCCTGATACTACCAAAGCAGAAAACTCTCCTAAAGAATGACCAGCTACCATATCTGCATCCAGCGATTCCTGAGTCATGGCCTTGATAACAGAATGAAGAAATACGGCGGGTTGTGTCACTTTAGTTTCCTGTAGGTCTTCGGCAGTTCCTTCAAACATTACCTTCGTTATCTCAAAGCCCAGGATGTCGTTGGCTTTATCAAACAATTCTTTCGCTTTGGCAGAGCTTTCATACAGGTCTTTACCCATTCCACTAAACTGAGCTCCCTGTCCGGGGAAAACATATGCGGTCATATTCTTTTGTTTTAATTCGGCTGCAAGTTAACAGCTCCTTTTGGTTCTTTCATAGCGGCCATAAACAAAACATCCCGCCACAGTTGGCGGGATGTCTGTACTCTCAAGAAAGTAAAAGTTACTTTTTAAGTTGAGCTATTTCCTTTTCGAGCTTTTCAATTCGCTTGTTTGCCTCAATAAGGTAAAGCGTAAGCTCCTCAATTTTTTCCATTTGCTTCGCAGACATTTCTGCGATATCTATACCGCCCTCAGCTACTTCCTGAGCAGAAGGTACATTAGGCAAATGATCATTTTCTTCAATAAACTCTTCCACCTTAGTTAGAGGCATAAGGTTATAATTATCAGCAAAAACGTAATCTGCCCATTTAGCTGAGTTGGCCACTGCTACTCTTACTCGCTCGGCCAATATGCCTTTCTTCACAAATAAAGAATAGCCATCAGGATAAGAATTCATCCCAGTTCCGATTACCACTTTCTGATCTCCCGGTGTACGAATGATATTGCCCGCATGACTCCAAACTGAGCTTCCGGAACCCGAACCACCATCAGAATTGGCAGTTAAGATGACGTGGCCATACTCATCTAGTGAAAGTGCTAAGCCATTAGAAGGGAAAGGATTTGGGTAGTTACTATTAAGTTCTTTGAATTTAATACCACCCCAGCCGAGGTCTAGTCCGTGAGCATCAAACCTTTTACTGATGAGAACATCAGCTTCTGTAGAAGGCTTGATTTTTCCGTCATTAGCGTCATAATACCAAAGTCCACTATCTCCGCCTCCATGTTCTACTACAGGGGAAGGAGCGTCTACAGGTACTACATTTCCAGCATTGTCAAGCCCTAAGAACTTGTCAGACATATTTTGGAATGAGCTAAGCTGAAGGCCGTTTTTAATTGTTGTAACTCCGCTGTTGGAGTTCGAAATATTATTTCCAGATGCATTCCAGTAAGTAGTAACTTCAGTAGTTTCACCTACTTGGTCTGCTACTAAAATTACATCTCCGCTGGCATCTACAGAAAGTACTTTTCCGTTTGAAACTGAGGCCGGTGAAGTGTTATTTAAACTAGAAAAACGAAGTCCGCTGGAGTTCGTTAAATTACTTTTAATGGTAAGGGTATTGCCAGGGTTTGAAGTGTTAATACCTAGCTGACCAGTTTCAAAATTACCATAAATAAGTGGAGTTCTGTTGGCGTCATTATTAATGATCAATCTATTGCTTCCCTGCTCAGCGTAACCTGACTGGAATCCTAAGAATACATTACCTGATCCCGTAGACTTATAACCTGATAAAGAACCGATAGCCACGTTATTAGCTCCATGAACGTTGGCCGCAATTGAGCCTGTACCCAATGCTACGTTATGTCCTCCGGTTTCATTGCTAAACATTGACTGAAAACCGATAGAAATGTTATTTCCGCTTGTATTTGCCTTTTGCATTGCCAAGGCACCAAGGACGATTGAATTATAGCTATCGGAAATCGGTGCTGCCTTGAATCCGAAGAAAAGGTTTCCTCTTTGAGGGTCAATCTTCCCTGAATTGACATCATTCACTTTAAAAACTAAGGGAGTATTATCAATAGTACCTATGAAAGCAGTACTAGCATCCAGCCCTGTGTTTCCTGACGTTCCCCAAACGCTATTATCGGCTGTTAATTTTGCTTCAGTATTTCCTAAAGATGACCATTGCTGACCATTATAAATGTAAAGACCAGACATAAAATCTGTTTGGTAAACAATGAGTCCTTTGGCAGGTTTCTCAATTTTGGTTCTGTTTTCCAAACTCATTCTAGGTAGTAAGAGACCCTTGTCAGAAGAACTCAGATCCAATATGGCCGAGTTATCTGGCTCAGTAGTGCCTATCCCAACTCCCTGAGCCTCAGCACTGTTTTTTGTTAGAAAGCTTAACGCGACTAATATTAGGAAAGTCGGTAACGCTTGTGTAATTCTTTTAAACATTCTTTAATCGTTATTCCTGGACAAATTATTTTGGGGGATTCCAGCGTTCGCAAATAGATGACCAAATAATGTGCCAAAAACGTCTATAATGATTAAGGGGTAGTGCTTACAGCAGAATAGCCTTAAGTCTATGAAATAATGATGAAAGATATAAGTATAGTACAGTTCAGAACGGCTAAACGAGAATTAATAAAATCATGATAATAATTCGATTGGTGTAAATCCTGAAAACTCTTTACTTTTGCCACCGTTGTCTAAAAACAGGAATAAAGGAAATGAAGAAAGTAGCCGTATTTACCTCAGGTGGAGATGCACCAGGTATGAATGCTTGTATAAGAGCCGTAGTACGTGGTGGTATTTACCATGGACTGGAAATGTATGGGATCAGAAGAGGATATAATGGTATGATTACCGGCGATATCTTTCCTTTAGACTCAAGATCAGTAAGCAATATTGTTCAGCGTGGCGGTACCATGCTAAAGTCTGCCAGAAGTATGGAGTTTATGACTCCTGAGGGTAGAAAGAAAGCCTACGAAAACTTAATGGCCGAGGGCATTGAAGGTTTGGTGGCTATTGGTGGTAACGGTACGTTTACCGGAGCAGAGGTATTCTATAACGAGTATGAACTCCCAACTGTTGGTTGCCCTGGTACTATTGATAATGACCTATATGGTACAGATTACACTATTGGTTTTGATACCGCTGTAAATACTTCTTTAGAGGCAATTGATAAAATTAGAGATACGGCAGATTCACATGACCGTGTATTCTTCATTGAGGTAATGGGTCGTGACTCAGGTTATATCGCCATCCAGTCTGGTATTGGTGGAGGTGCTGAGATTGTTATGGTACCAGAAACTCATACACCGCTTAAAAAGGTAGTTTCTGCTTTGAAAGATGGATGGAGTAGATCTAAGTCTTCGTCTATTGTAGTAGTGGCAGAGGGTGATGAAGAAGGTAAAGCACCAGAGATAGCTGATAAGATCAAAAGCAAAGTTGGTGATAAACTAGATATTAGAGTTACTACACTAGGGCATATTCAGCGTGGTGGTATACCAACTGCTTACGATAGAATTCTGGCCAGTAGACTAGGTCTGGGTGCAATTGAAGGTCTTATAGATGGTCAAAAGAACGTGATGGCGGGTATTGTTAATAATAACCTCGTCTACACACCATTCATAGATACCATCAAGAAACCTAAGCCAATTCATGATGATTTACTTAGAATGGTACACATTCTTAGTATTTAAAGATATCCGTTTAGCTTGTAGATTGCGGTTCCTACAAGCTCTTTCATGAGTGTCTCGCTGATGCCAAAAGAACCTGAATTTGGGAAAAAGTCGGTGAGGTCTGTTTTTGACTGACGACTCATAAAGTGGCTCGGGAAAGGCTGGACATTGAAGCCCTGCCTTTCAAAACAACCAACGGCTCGTCTCATATGAAATGCAGAGGTGATAAGTATGATATTACGCTTTTGCAGTCGGCTATTTGTATGTAGAGCGTTTTCAAATGTATTGCGAGCTTTCTTTTCCAGAAGAATGTCATCTTTATTCACTCCATTCGCTTTTAGGAAGTTATAGGCTAAATCTATTTCAGTAACTTCTTTTTTGTGTAGGATACCTACATCTCCTCCTGTAATAAGAATCTTAGTGATTTTCTTGTTCTTATATAATTGTAGGGCTTGCCAGATTCTATCCGCGGCATAGTCTATATTCACGTTTTCTGTATATGGTAAACTTTCGTTTGCAATGCCTCCTGTGAGAACTACTCCGTAAGTCCTGTTCTCTACGGCTGAAATGCTTTTTTGAGGGTACTCCCACATCCTCAGAGCTTTATTGACCAAAAAAGGGCAGCTGAATAAATATGTTAACAGAATTGTAAATAGGACTACTGCTTTTGATTTGGTACGGTTTTTAAGTAGAATACTTAGGGTTAGAAGTATGAGGATGATTCCGACCGGCATGAGCAGAAAGCTCAAAAGTTTTGAAAGAATGAAAAACATAAAGATCTGTTAATAAACAGGCGAAATATCTGTTTATCTATAAATTTGTATCCAGTAATTAATAAATCCTAATATGAAACAATTTTCATTATGTGCTCTTCTGATAGTATTACTTACCAGTTTTGGTTTTGCACAGCAAGAATACAGTATTAAGGTTAAGCTTGAGGGTGGCCCTCAGGATAAATACATTCATTTAGCTCACTTTTTAGGCTATAATCAATATATCAAAGTCGATTCTGCTAAGCTTGAGAATGGCGTTTATCATTTTGAAGGAGAAGAACCACTCAAAGGGGGGATTTACCTTATTGTTTTGAGTTCTTCAAAATACTACGATTTTATTTACAGTGGTGATGAGAAAGCATTTGAGATAGAAGCAGATACAACCAATTTTGTCAGATCAGTCCAGTTTAAAGGGTCAAAGGAGAACGATATTCTTTTTGGATACAGAAAGTTTCTTGATTCAATGAATGATAAGGCTGCTGCGGTAAATGCTTCAATAGATCAAACAGCCCCTGATGCAAATAAGCTAAGACGCGAAAAGATGATGGCTTTGCAGAAAGAGTTTAAGGATTACATGAATAGTGCTATTGATGATAATGAGGGGACTTTTGCCGCAAAGGTTATCAAGGCCAATAAGGAGATTGAGGTGCCAACAGAGATACCTTTAAATCCGGATGGCTCAAAGGATAGTACCTTTGCTTTTAGATTCTACAAAGCTCATTTCTGGGATAATATAGATTTTAGCGATGACAGGATTTTAAGGACTCCTTTCCTCCAAACCAAGCTTGAAAAGTATTTCAAAGATCTGGTTTTTCAGGTGCAAGACAGTGTAATTGTTGATGCTGACAGGGTAGTGGGACTTTCTAAACAAAACCCTGAGGTATATAGATATGTACTTTGGTGGGTGACTAATAAGTATGAGAATTCTGAAATCGTAGGCCTTGATGGGGTATTTGTCCATCTGGCAGAAGAGTATTACCTTAAAGATGCTGATTGGCTTTCTGAAGATCAGCTGAATAAATTTAAAGAAAGAGTTAAAATACTGAAGCCTCTAAGAACGGGTGAGGTCTTCCCTAGGCTTTATGTCTATGATACCCTGGGCAAAGCTCATACGGTTCAAGAGAGTAATGCAAAATATACGATAGTCTACTTTTACAGCCCAGACTGCGGCCACTGTAAAGATGCCGCTCCAGATTTAGTAGAGTATGCCAAGAAGGCCAAAGAAAAGGGTATAGCTATCTATAACGTTTCGGTAGATTATGAACTGGAAGAGATGAAAGAATTCATCAATAAGTTTGGTACCGGTGAGGATATGCTGAACCTATGGGATCAAGGGCATCATTATTACTTTAGAGATAATTATGACGTATACGCCACTCCTACTTCATATATTTTAGATTCAGAAAAAAGAATCATTGGGAAGCGTATTCCAATTGAAGAGTTTGATAGATTTATCGAATTCCATGAGCGAAAACAGAGCTCAGCGAAATCGAAATAATAAAATTTAGCCACCTTTGGGTGGCTTTTTTGTGTATTTGATTGTTTTGCTTTTGTATCTTTGATTTCTGAGCCTGAAAAGAGTCAAGAGTTTTCGCATGCAACTGAAGTCCGTTTTTCTACTACTATACATCTTTACTAATTTCTCCTGTAGTTCTCAATCAGAGGCGGGTGAGGATGATGAAGAGCCTCTAAATTTCAAGGAACTATTGGTGGCTATCAGAGAAGAGAAAATTGATAGCCAAACTGCTGAATTAGAATTTAAGAGAATCATTAATGAGCTTCATTCCATTTATATGCCTGCAGAGTATGACTCCCTGGCTATGAATCTGGTGTTTCCTTTAAGAACAAAAAATTATAAGTCGGTAGGAGGAAGAGGCCGGGGGTTCTATGCTCGTCACTTTAACCTTTTTGATCATTCGGTGGCCAAAAGCCATCCTGCTCATGATATTTTCATTTATGATGTGAACAGAGACTGTAAAGATGATAATACCGATGAGTATGTAGATGTGGTATCTGTAAACGATGGAGTAGTTATAGCTACCGAAACCGAATGGACAGAGGAAATGGGCTATAAAGGAGGAAACTATGTCTGGGTTTTAGATTTTAAATCTGGAGGTTTATGGTATTACGCTCATCAGAGAGTAGTCTATGTTAAAGAAGGCCAGATAGTAGAGCAAGGTGATAAAATAGGCGAAGTGGGTCGTTCTGGTTTTAATGCAGAAAGAAACAGGTCAGATACTCATTTGCATTTAATGTTCCTGAAAATTGATAAAGCTGGTAACCCTACGCCTGTAAATCATTACCCTTGGTTAAAAAAAGCAAAGACAGTTTACGAGACACATCTTCCAGAGCATAGACCTAGAAAGGTAATCGATGCCGCACCTTTGCCGGGCATGAAGCCTATGCTACATGTTAATGCTTTACGTCTACCTTCTATTTAAATTATTAAGGAAGGAAACCGTAAGGTAAACTCCTAAGATTAGAGGAATTGCCGCCAGCTTCAGAAAGGCTATTAAAAGAAGTGAGATCATTAAGAAGATATACTTGAGGCTGTTATTCTTAAAAGTATAATCTTTGAATTTTAACGCCAATAAAGGTATGTCAGCGATCATGAGAACGCTAATAACTACTGAGTATGCTAAAATTGACCAAATCAAGATAATAGAAGAGAGTTGCGTTTGTAATGAATGGAGTATAAATGGCAGAGAAGCAATGGTCATAGCGTTGGCAGGTGTAGGAACACCATAAAATGTATCTCCCTGACGTTCGTCAATATTAAACTTTGCTAATCTAAGTGCTGAGAAGAGTGCTGGCATAAATGTTATAAAGCGATACCATTCTTCTGAGTCTACCAGAGAGTATAAAATAAGTGAAGGTAAGACGCCAAAGCTTACCATGTCAGCTAAGGAGTCTAGTTGTTTCCCAATATCTGAGTATGAGTTTGTAAGTCTGGCCACAAAACCGTCAAGGAAATCTAATATAAGAGCTATGAAAATAAGATAACCGGCATTTTCAGCTCTGCCGGCATTTAGCTCAAGAATCCCGAGGATACCACAAAGTAGATTACCTAGTGTAATGAAGTTTGGAAGCGTAAAGACTTTCATGAGCTACTTAAAAAATGGATTGAATTTCTTTTCAAAACCAACGGTAGTTTCATCCATGTGTCCGGCATAGATGGTGTAGTCATCTGGCAGTGTAAAGAACTTTTTACGAATACTATTCATAAGATCCTCATGACTACAGAGAGGAAAATCTGTCCTCCCTATACTACCTTTGAAAAGGCAATCTCCTCCTAAAACATATTTTTCTTTGTGATTTATAAAGGCCAGATGACCAGGAGCATGACCCGGTACCCAGATTATGTCTAAAGTTGTATTTCCAAAAGTGAATTGCTCTCCTTCTTCTAAAAACTCATCGGCTTCAACAGGCTCATAACCCGGGATACCCCATGTTTTACATCTATTTTCTACATCAGATAAGACCGGCAGGTCGGCTCTGTGCATGTACATTTTGATATTGAAATTTCTTTTGACGTATGCACTTCCAAAAACGTGATCGAGGTGTGTATGGGTTTGCAGAAGTGCTTTTGGTTTTAGACCATTTGAAGTAATAAACGCTTTTAGCTCTTCTTTCTCATGCTGAGCTAAACAGCCCGGATCAACGATTATGGCTTCATCCGAATCATCATAAACCACGTAGGTATTTTCTGAAAAAGGCGAAAAAATAAACTTTTTTACTGTGCTCATGTGACTTTGAATTATGTCTTCGTCTCTATGACAAAGGTAACCCAAAAAAAAGATAGTGAACGGTTATTGGGTGTTCAAGAACATTCAGATTAAGGCACAATTTCTCAAATCTGACTATTGGTATTACGGAACCCCAATCTTAACGTAAAAAACCTGAAAGATGAGTTTAAATACTGCAACAGAGCAGTGGCAGAGGATAGTTATTGAAGGGGTAGAGAAGCCACCACATTATGAAGTTTCTAATCTTGGAAGATTAAAAAGTTTTCAAAATAACCCTGATGGGAAATTTTTAAAAGGGTCTGTAATCCAAGGCTACAGGTCTTTAAATATTCGACTGCCAAAGGGTAAGTCGTTCAATCGGTACATTCATAAGCTTGTGGCCGAATTTTACGTAGAGAAGCCGTCTGAAGAGCACGGTTTTGTAATCCACAAAGACTACGACAAGCATAATAATGTTTATACAAATCTGGCGTGGGTAACCAAAGACGGTATGATTGAGCATAATAAGTCGAATCCGAATGTGCTTAACCGTAAGCGACCGGTTACATCCAAAAACTACAAGCTAAATGAGTCAAAAGTGAAAATGATAAAGAAGCTTTTGAAGAAGGATAGTACACGCCTAAAAATGATTGCAAAGCAATTCGGTATTACCCATACGCAGTTAAATAGAATCAGATCTGGTGAAAACTGGGGGCATGTGAAAATTGATGATGAGGATTAAGAGGTTTTTACCAATGGTAGGTCTACATAGAAAGTAGTACCGTTGTTCATCTCTGTCTCGAACCAAATATTTCCGCCGCTATGTTCCACACCTCTTTTTGCCATGGCAAGACCTAGGCCGGACCCTCCGATTTTAGTACTGAAATTAGGCATAAACACCTTCTCTCTGTTTTCTTCTGGTATACCGCTTCCGTTATCGTTAACTTCAATAACCGCGAACTTCTCTTTGGTATTTCTGTAAACTTTGACGTTTATCTGAGGTTTCTTCTCAGATGGTACAGATTGTATGCCATTGATAATGAGGTTTGTAACCACTCGGTTTACCAACTGGTGATCACTACGTACCATTAGCTCCTTGTCCTGGATATCAATGTCAATCTCCAAACCATTATCTTGAGCGTATAGGTACGCGGTCCTTTGCACAACCTGCCCTAACTCAAACACCTCAGACCTCGGTACAGGCATTTTGGCAAATTCTGAAAACGAATTCGCGATTTCTGAAATATTATCTATTTGCTCTGTCAAAGAGTTCAGTGAGCGTTCTATGCGTTTTCTTGCGGTGTCTTCCAAAGAAGGAAGCGTACGTTGAAGCTGCTGAATTGAGAGCTTCATGGGCGTAAGCGGATTCTTAATTTCATGAGCCACTTGTTTGGCCATTTCTCTCCAGGCAGATTGTTTTTCACTTTGTGAAAGGGCATCTTTACTCTCTTCCAGTTTCTGAAGCATCTCATTATAAGAGTTCGTCAAAACACCGATTTCGTCATCTGCTCCCCATTTAATTGGCTCATTTGCTTCGTCCAGGCTAATTCTTTGAATTTTCTGAGCCACCATCTGTAATGGTCTGGTCAGCTGCCCGGAGGCAAAATAGGATAGAATCAGAAGTCCCATGAAAAGAGCAATACAAATACTCAATATGGTGGTGAATACTTCTTTTAGCTGGCTCTCCAGAGTAGTAGATGAATTAAAAAACGGAACGCCAATTATACCGAGACGTTGGTTTTGTCCATCTTTTACGGCTTTGTAGACGGCTCTGTAGTCCAAATCTCCCAATTCCTCACTAAGAAGCACTTCATTCTCCGCTTCTTCAATGATGGATTGGTATGCTCGTGGATTTATGAATTCAGAAAGAAGATTATATTCATAAATGAGAGGTCTGGAGCTATACCTGAGCTTTCCTGTTTCGTCAAAATAATTAATATCTGAACGAGTATCCTGAGCAAGCTTGTTTATTTCCTGCTCAAAATAGGCTTCGCTGTATCGTCCTTCCAGTAGATTTTGAAGATGAATTCTGAAGGTAGAACTAATGTTTTGAGTGTTTTCGAAATAGAAACTCTCCTGAATATTCATCAGTGTACTTCTTATGATCCCAATGGTCATAAATAGCAAAAGCATAAAGGGCAGGAGAAAGGCTGCATTGATATACACCTGAATTTTGGTAGAGAAGTTCATATTGAGTCTTCTCATACCGAAGCTAACCGCATATCCAAGAATCACAATGAATATTAGGCTTACTAGAACCAGATAAAGGAAGGAGAAATCGGAGAGTAATGATCTGATCAGCTTATCTTCTGAGGATACAATGATCTTCCTGTTGCTGGAATTGGTGACTCCTACATGATGATAGTCATTGACTTTTTTCCCTAGCTTGTAAAGTTCAGGATTGACCAATAAGGGGGTCATATCATTCTTTTGGTAATTATACTTACCGCTGGAATAGATAAGCTCGTTTTGGTCGTCATAAATAGCGTAACTATAGAATTTCGTGTCTGGATTCTGGCTAAGCTTTTTCTCCATCAATAATTCAGGGTATACACTTTTCGGACTGGAATTACTCTGAATCATATCCAGAACCACTGTGCCATTTTTCTCTAGTGGAATAAAAACGATATACTGTTTTATCCTTTTATCATCTGTTTCATTAATAAAGTAGATGGCAGGATGTATGGTCCTGTATTGAGGCTTTTGATAGAGTTGTTGAATTTTCAATAAGTCGGGTAAGTCAGTCTCAAAACCCAACTGTTTTCCTTGAATATCAAAAGAATAAACCTTTGTGTCATATTTGTCAAAGTAGAGCTCAAGATGGTTTTCTTTAATAATAGAACTAACTGCTTCCCGAGCTAACTGAGGTCTGATGATGGCACTTTGAATAGTAGAATCGTCTTTGATAGAAATGATGATATTATTGAGTAAGCCTTCGGCTAATGCATCATTTTCTGCCAGGAATTGTTGCCCGAAATTCGTTTTATCAAAAGCCAGTTTTCTTCTTTTTTCGTTATTGAGCACCTGCATAGAAATCAGGGTGAATGCAAAAGCCCCCAGGAAAAAGTAAATAGACGTTCTGTATTTTAAGGTGTAGAGATAAATAGGGAAACTGGCAGCGTATGAAATCAGAAAATAAAGAACCCCAATGATTAATACCCATGAGGATTTCCCCATGAACACAAGAAGGATGGCTCCAAGAATGACACCATAAAGCCAGTGTAGCACTCCAACCCGCTTCGTGTTATGAAGCTTAAGAAACAAGTCTACCAGAACGTGATGAGCTCCAAAAAATAATAGAGCCAAGAGAGTGTAGAATGCCAGTACACCTAACTTTAACTTACTGAAAGAGGTACTTAAAGAGAAATCAAGAAGGTAATTAGACTTTTCATAGAGCGTAACCAGAGCCTGATGGCTAAAGTAGGTAACACCAATACTTAATAATATAAGAACTACAGCTACTATGCTTTTACCGATTTTAGGAAGCCGAAGTATGGTTTTATAGGTAGCTGATTTATGAAAATAATAAACACAGATGGCAAGGAGTAAGACGATACAGAAGGTATTGAGAACGAGGTCGCCTAAAGAAGGGGTGATCTTGTTGACAGCAAAATACTTTGGATCAAAAATCTGACTTTCATTAATTCCGAACAGAACGTTATTGGTTAGCATAAACCATCGGGAGAAGGCGAGGTAAATAGCTGCCAGTATTAAAGTAAACTCAAAACCATGCTTGTTAAAGATACGATGTACATTAAAGACAAAAGCCAGCCCTAGAAAAGTAAAACCAAGTAGTGCTAAAATTAGAGTAAAATGGGATAAGCCCGAAGAGTAAAGGCGATCGTATCTGGGGGGAATTACCGAAAACAGAAATTGATCTTTTTGATCATTAATATTCAAAAATGATTTAGAACTAGCCTTCGTATTTATATGCAAAGGCTCAGATTTGAATAGGTTTTCGTCAAATCCTGATTTAAGATATTCGTTTTCACGTTCATACTCTATGTAAACCGGAATCAAGGAGACAAGCTCAATTTTCTCCTTGTTATGGAAGAACTCTTGTTTCCGAACCAGATTTGTATGGTTTTTACGTTCTAAAATGCCATTATCAAAAAAGCCTTTTACCGAATTGTATTCCGGAATGTACCTGTGATCTGACCAATAAGTGAGCTTTCCATTTCTGTAGATGTAAAAGGGATATACTGTGCTGATGTTCAGATTTGTGAATGATAAATCATTACCATCCTGATAAATTTTGGTAACCTCCTCGAGTTCTTCCCCAGCCTTAATTAAAGCCGTATTTACCCTACGCTGAACTTCTTTTCCGTAGTTGATTTCGGCCATTTCCTGACCGTCATTACCCGAAATATACTCCAGACCTGCCCATAAAAAACAGATGAATGAGAGTGCCAGGAATAGATATTTTTGGATAAGCTTTTTGATCACCTTGTGGAAATGCACGTTGATATTCGATAGCTAAAAAGAAAAAACCGTGCCAAGAGAAGGCTTATTCAAGTCCGAAGAAAGACTCGCCGTTTTCGGTTAAATAGGTAACCTTTCTGCCCATGAGATACATCAGATGCTTTTTGTCAATAACGACTTTGATGTTATCCACTTGAAATAGGTCATCATTTGTCGAAGGCTTATCAAAACCAAAAACATACTTACCTGTACAGGCACCACCTGAGAGCCCTATTCTTAATGCATATTCAGAAGAGATACCGGCATTTTGCAATGTGTCACTGATTTTTTTTCTGGCCTCTTTTGAAAATGAAATCATAGTCGAAGATAAAATTGCCTTGAATATTTCCCGGCTCTCAAATTAAAACGCAAATTTGCTTCAATTATGGAAATTATAGGAGATTTATTCAAAATTCTGATTCCTTCCGGCTTTTTACTGCTTGGGATGTTTCTATTGGTAAGGTCTTTTCTTACAAAGCAATTTGAACAGCGAAAGCTGGAGATCAAAGCACAGTCGGCAGATTCTACCATAAACTTAAGGCTTCAGGCTTACGAGAGAATGACGCTTTTTCTGGAGCGTATTACACCGAATTATTTGCTCTTAAGACTTTATGAGAATGCTACTCAGGTAAATGATTTTCAGGCTTTACTGCTTAAAGAGGTAAGAGAGGAGTATTATCATAATCTTGCACAGCAAATTTACATCGGGCCAGAGGTCTGGGATGAGATCAAATCTTCAATGAATACGGTGCTGTCAATGATCAATCAGTCTGCAGCAGAATTAAAAGCAGATGACCCTGCTATTAATCTTTCAAAGAAAATCTTTGAGAAGGTGGTGAATGACGAAGTAGACCCTACTTCAAAGGCTCTACTGATGCTAAAAAAGGAAGTACATCAGCTGTTTATTTAGACTTGTTATTTTGATCCAAATTTGCTATATTAAGTGTGTTGAATATTTACCTTAAAAAACTTAATACATGGCAGTTACATCAAAACACTTAGCAACTTTTATCTTAGGAGCAGCAGCCGGAGTGGCTATGCATAAATATCTTCAAACAGAAGAAGGAGAAAAACTCATGGAAGACCTAAAAACCAAGGGTCAGGAGTTAAAAGATGAAGCGGAAGGGGCTATAGAAAAAGCACCCGAGTACTTTGAAGAATTGAAAGGTCAGGCCTCAAATAAATTATCAGATACGTTGGCAATGCTAAAAGAGAAATTCCCGGAAGCTGAGCAGATGATTCAAGACCTCTTAAGTGGTCAAAAGAAACCAAATCAAGCATAAAAAAAGGTGGGCATAACCCACCTTTTTTCTATTTCTACTTACAAGTTTATTCACCTCTCGGTCTTGCTACTTTCACAACGATGGTGCGGCCGTCTAGCTCGGTATCATCCAAAGCATCAATAGCGGCTTGTCCTTCGGCATCATCTGGCATTTCCACAAAGCCAAAGCCTTTAGAGCGGCCTGTGAATTTGTCCATGATGATTTTTGCAGATTCTACAGTTCCATGCTCTTCAAAGGCACTTCTCAGTGTATCTTCTTCAGTACTGTAGTTTAATTTTGCTACGAAAATGTTCATTTGAGAAAAAATTAATTGAATAAAAACGAGAATAAAGGTGCGTAGCAGTCATATTTATTAGAAATAAGAGTTGCATAACATTTATGCTCAAAATGTAAATGTAGAGATAAATTCGTCGCGAAAATGAATTGTTATCTAAAATATTTACAATGCTATATTTAAATAATCCTTTCTGTTGGTTTCTATTTCTGCCACCAATAATTATTCTGGGTACTTGAATTTTTGACCTCAAAGGTCTCACCAATTTTAGGAATAATAAGAGGTACATTCAGCCTTTTGGCTTCTAAGCTTGCTCTTTCCACAGGATCTGTCCAGGTATGCATAGCTAGAGTAAATGCCCCCCAGTGGATCGGCATTATCTTGTTAGCTTTTACATCTATACCGGCCTGAATGGTTTCTTCAGGCATCATGTGGATATTAGACCACCTCTCATTATACTGACCGCATTCTGTAAGGCTAATATCAAATGGTCCGTATTTCTCACCAATTTCTTTAAAGTGAGGTCCGTAGCCGCTATCACCACTAAAGTAGATTTTGGAATTTTGGCCCATGATGACCCATGACGACCATAAGGTAGAATAACGGTCTGCAAGGCCTCTTCCTGAAAAATGGCGAGCGGGAGTACTTACCAGTTTGAGGTTCATGTATTCAGCCTCTTCCCACCAGTCAAAGGCTTTGATTTTAGAGGCATCTACACCCCACTTGACCAGGTGGCTTTCTAAACCCAATGGCACAAACCACTGCTTTACTTTATCCTTAAGGCGTAATACAGAAGGGTAGTCTAAGTGATCATAATGGTCATGTGAGAAAACCACGAGATCGATCTCCGGCATTTGCTCTATCTCTATCGGCAGCTCTGAAGCGTAGCGTTTATTACCCATAAAGCCAATAGGAGAAGGGCTATCTCCAAACATCGGATCTATCAGAACCTTCTTACCTTCTATATTTAAAAAGAATGCAGAGTGACCAAACCAAGTAAGCTCTGCCGTACTATCGGTGGCATTGACCATATCAAGACTATCAATTTTCTGAACCGGAAGTTCAAAGTCAGGCTGTCTCCCTGGGGCTTTTTTGAAGAATTCAGGAATCATCTTGATGGCTTCCATCATGTCCATTGACATATCAGTCTCTATCTGATTTTTGAATAATCCATTCTCGAAATTCTCTGAGGAGCTGTAATTTTCTTTCTTTATTGTGCCTCCAAAAACAGGATGAAAGTTCACAAAAGCGGCGGTTCCGATCCCTATCAGAACTAGAAGGCCTAAAATTATTATGAGTGTCATTTTGAAAAATCTAGTCATTAGTTTGCTGTAATTTTTTGATCATTTTCAGGATCATCCTTTTGGGCATAATACTCAGAAACGGAAGTTGTAGTTTGAATGCAAACGGCACACCTGCAATGATATCCAGTTTGCCATTGAGCATACCTTCATAACCGGCTTTGGCTACACTTTCTGCCGAGGCTGTATTTTGAAAAAGGGATGTTTTATCCATACCAGAAACAGATCCAAACTCCGTTTCTGTAGCCCCAGGCATGAGGTTACTCACAGTTATATTAGTTTCTGAAAGTTCTTCATTAATGGCATTGCTAAATGAAGTTACAAAAGCCTTTGTAGCGTAATAAACGGCTTGCAATGGGCCGGGCATAAGTGATGCGGTAGAGGAGACATTCAGAATTTTACCTTGGTTCCTTTTTACCATATCATTGAGGTAATATCTGGTGAGTTCGGTAAGAGCCATAACATTCAGTTGAATCATATTCTGGTCATCTTGCCAGTTTCTTTCATGAAAGTAACCTACACCTCCAAAACCGGCATTATTTATTAGGTAATCGACCTTAAGGCCTTGGTTTTGAGTTGTTTCATAGACTTCTTTTGCTGCTCCAGCCTTACTTAGATCTTTGGCAATTACCTTTACAGCTATACCGTGCTCTTTTTCGAGCTGTTTTTTTAGTTGATTGAGTTTGTCTTCACTTCTGGCTACCAGTATAAGGTTGCCTTTTTGTTTGGCGTGAAGTTTTGCCATTTCCAGTCCAATTCCAGAAGAGGCTCCTGTTATTAATGCTGTTTTCATATATTTGAGTAAGTAATCACTTATTTTTATACTAAAATTTTTTAAACGTTATATTTCTTCAGAAGAAATGCGTGCATCTTTTCTTTTTCAAAAGACTGACCTCTGAGTACAGCCGATGCCAGCCCTTCATGTATCAAAAGAATTAGATTGGCCTCCATTTCAGGGTTTTGATATCCTAATTGTTTAAAGGCATTTGAAATAGCCAGATGCATAGGAGCCATTTTTTCTGAATTGTCGATAGAGAGTTCCCATTTCAGTTTTAGCTGCAGTTTCCAGAAATCATACTCCTCCTCAGGAATCTCAAAAAGCATATTTAAGGACTTTCTGATTACTTCTTTAGGGTCAGTTTCTAAGACAATGTCTGCATAAATATTCTTGATTTTGTCCTTACCTAAGTCCAGAATGGCCTGAAGTAACCCTTCTTTATTTTCGAAATGACGGAAAATTAGACCTTCTGAGACACCAGCGGCTTTTGCTACCTTTTTGGTGGAGGTAGCAGAATAACCCTCTGAAGCAAATAGCCTAAGAGCAGCATCTAAAATTTTCTCTTGTTTTTCCGTCATAAAAGTAAGTAATCACTTACAAAGGTAGATCAATTATCAGGGATTGCAAAATTCTCGACAAATATTTCATCGTGCACGATCTTCTGTAAAGCCTCAGCGATAAGAGCAGTGGTATACGCGTCTGAGTCCCAATGTAAAATATTTCTTAAAGCTGTTCCCCCGGTAAAGTAAATACCACCTTTCCATGAAATTCCTTTATCACCTTCTTGGGCTTTTTTTAAAAGAAAGTCGAGAGACTTTAAAATTAGTGAGTCATCTACCGCCATACCTGCTTCTTTGAGGTTCAGCAGGGCTGACAAGGCGTAGGTGGTCGTTTGTACAGAGTCTCTGTAATTTACCCAAGGCTTGCTTACGTATGCACCATTTTCTGTTTGCGAAGTAGATAAATAACGCAATGTATTGCTGGCAGCTTCTTGGAGCTGAGTAACTCCAGAAGCATAGGCTTTGGCAATACTATAGGATAAGTGCTGGGCATTTGGATAGTAGACTCCCGCCGTATGCCACAAATCTTTTCTAGTCATACGGGTGATCACCTCCACAGATGATGTAACTGACTGTGCCTCTTCTAGTTGACCAGATTCTGCCAGGTATGTCAGAATATTAGCATTTACGATGGGACATACGTCATTGGCACCGAAAGGTATCCAAGGTTCATAAGCCTTTGGGTATGCTGAGCTTGTCGGCAAAAAAATGCTGAGGACGGAGAGGTAACCATATAGTGGATTCCAAAAACCATAATTGTATTCTTGATCTAGCCAGGTTAGATAAGCTCCCGAGTTTTTGCGAGTATGTAGCAGGTAATTATACCAGTTTCTGTTTTGTCTTTTCAGGTCTACCCATTCTTCAAATTTTTGGGCGGAAGCCAGTTCAAGTGTATCTCCGGTTATTTGATTATGATACCAAACGGCTAAATTTCCTTGATTGGTATCATCGGCATCATTTGGCACATTGGCCATTTTCATTACCAGACGAGGTTTAAAGCTGAAGTTCGTAGGTCTTCTGACCAAAGGTAGTTGATGTTTACCTGGTCTTCTTTTGTGATCTTTGGGTGGAGCTAAATTTTTCCAGAAGTTAAATTCAGTATTGGTTTGATAGCTCAAAACCTCCTCAAAAGCGGCATCTAAGACTGGAAGAAGTTGTTTTTGAGAAGTGTCATTGACATATATTTCGGCCAACAAATTATGAATGGCTGAGACTGTAAAACAATTGGAGTCACGGGCTCTTTGCCTTCGGCCAATGAAGAAAAATGGTTCGGTCAATTCCATATAAACAGGCCATTCTCCTTTGTACTGCACACCCTTGATAGTACTGTCTGTTTGAGAATTTACCAGAAATGTCAAAGCTCCTTCATATGCTTCTTTGACCGTTAGTTGAGCGGTGCAAAAACAGGGGATAAGTAATACAAGGAGTAAAACCTTTTTCATGGAGGCTTAAAGTTGTGAAATTGTCTGAAAACAAAAAAAGGAGAAGCTGAAGACTTCTCCTTTTCAATTGAATGGTCGGTATATTATCTATACTGACACAAATATGCCGTCTGAACCGGTATTTTCAAGTCAAAAGACGAATTGCCCGGTACGTTATAATACTCACCTGTTTTGAAGGTTTTCCATTCGCTTTCTCCCGGTAATTTTACCGTCATTTCACCTTCTACTACCGTCATTATTTCGGGTTTTCCTGTTCCGAAAGTATACTCTCCCGGCTCCATTACTCCCACGCTAGATTTACCTTCGGCATTCTCGTATCCTATAGATTTCACATTACCGTCGAAGTACTCATTTACGTTTATCATTTCCTCACTGTTGGTTTAATTGGGTGGCAAATATACAAGTCTCTAGTGAACCACTATTTTTCTGCTAATAAGCTTTCCTTGGTTCTTCAATTGCAATAGGTACGTTCCAGAAGGTACATTGAGTCTTATTCTATTTTCAGAACTTACCTTTCCTTTTCTTATTCTTTGCCCATTTAGACTTAGAACCTGATACGTTTTAAAGATCTCAGAACCGTAAATTTTGATGGTATTTTTAGCAGGATTTGGTCCAAGAATCAATTCTTGTTCTTTCTCTAAAGCCAGAGCTATTTCGGCCTCTCCTCTAACCAACTGCATAGTACTTACAGATAGTGAAGGTAGACTGGCGGTTAGTGTACTTCCAGTTACATAAAAAGCCATCTGTTTTTGAGCATTTTGATCGGCAGAGAAAAAGGTTTCTGACTGGGGTAGATTAGCTATTTGAAAAGCCTCAGAGGCTGCTTTGTCAACAAAGAAATTCTCAAAATCAAGCGTAACTGAAGTGTTACCCGAAGTATTCTTATTCACCAAAATTACATTCAGGGTGTCTTTTGTGTTATTCATCGTGGTATATGCAGAAACTCTGTTGTCATCTGAACTCACGGTTTCCAGATAGTCTTTTTGTCGATACTTATTAAAAGCATAAAGAGTCTCCCACATGCCATGTCGCCAATCCCAAGGGGTAAGTATTTCTACTCCATTTTTCATGAATTCACCCAGCAAAGAGGCGTACCATACGGCGTTCAAATTACTTTCTTCAGAGTTTATACTGGTTTCTGTCACTCCCAAGGTTACTCCATGACCCGCCCCAAGGTATACATTAAGCCAGTCTGAAATTCTGCCAAAAATGTATTCTTTGGTTTGGCTATTGTCCCAGCCACCATTGACTTTTTTTACGCCATTAGCTCCCGGATAAACATAGTTTCTGTCAAAGTAAACCCGATGAAGTTGAACAATATCTGCTGCTGCATTCTCACCCGGATAAAAATGAATATCCAGAACATCTAAAAGTCGAATACCGCTCGCCTTCTCCTCTTCGGCGATGCGTTTGATGAAATACTCCAGCCAGGGATATTCCCTGCCATCTGCTTTCACGGTGCCGTCAAACCAGTTATACCATTGCCATTCATTGGCCGGTACCGGGCCTACAAGCTTGATATCAGGAAACTTTTCTCTGGCTTTTTTGGCTACTGCAAAATAACGCTGCATATACTCCTCTGCAGAAACCATGTCTTTCATGACATCATCATGAGTACCTCCCCAGATCTCAGGTTCATTATCCATGTTCCAGTAAAGTACCTGATCCTGATTTATTCCCAGCCCACCAGCACCAAACCAATGGTCAATAATACCGGTGGTAGAGTCTGCGTTCCAGTCTTCCAGGTATAAATCTATATCACCATCTACCAAAGCTTCTGTTCCGGTTTCAGCCATTTGACCGCCACCGGCCAGGTTTTGACGTGTACCTTCCCACCATTGTGATCCATTGAACTCCCAATCGTTAAAATTATTGGAGGTAGAGGAGGCGGCTTTTCCTATCAACTGAAAAGACCACATACCCTGAACATCTGTAAAGTGACTCTGCATTTGCTGAGCAACATTATCCCAGTCGTTGGTATAAACGTTATTATACCAGTCGGGGTGAGAAGAAAGTTTTCTTCGCCAGTTATACTTGGTAGAGTTATTACCTCCTCCCTCTCTGAAAAAGGTAACGCCTGCATCTTTCATTCTCAGGATATCATCCTGTGGCAATTGCCATGTGGGATTGGTGCTTGAGAATGAATTATTTCTACCAAAAATATATCGTGAGTAGGGCTGCGTATCTTTTTCAGTATCAATGGATATGGTGACCTGTGCCATAGTAGCACTAACAAAAAGAAATAGGCCTGCCAAACAAGCCAGTGCAGGCTTAAAAGTTAAATTCATAAGGGTTAAAAATAGATAGACGAAAACGTAAGGTAAAGATACGGGTCTATCTGTCTGAATCCAGAGCAAACACGGCAATTTCGATAGCTGCGTTTTTTGGCAAAGCAAATGAACCTATAGTAGTACGTGCTGGATACTGCCCCTCAAAATAACTCCCGTAGATTTCATTGAAAACCGCGAACTGCGATAAATCTGTAAGATAAACCGTGGTATTGACTATCTGCTCCATAGAAGAACCGGAAGCTTCCAAAATGGCATTGATATTTTCCAAAGCCTGTCTTACTTCCGCTTCAAAACTCTCATTTTCTAATTCCCCCGTATCAGGGTTAATACCCAACTGACCAGCCAAAAACAGAAAACCATTTGCTTTTACAGCCTGACTGTAAGGGCCAATAGCTGCAGGAGCCTTATCCGTTTTTATGATTTCCTTTTGCTGGGCAAATGCTGGTGAAAAACAAGTAAGAATGAAAAGAGATAGTAATAGAGTTTTCAAATCGAAATCCAGTTTAAAAACTGAAAGTCAAAAAGAATGGTCACAAAGTCAATATGACCCGATTAACTGCTTTAATTTATTCCAAAAGCTCGTGGAAAGGTAATATAAATAGTCTTGTAAGTATGGAACACTAATCAACTTTGATCTCGAACAGTCTTACTTTGGCTTTTTTAATTGTTTTGTTAATGTTCAGTTTGAGAGAGATATTACCACTTAATTTGCCTTCTGCCATTTCATTTACAGCTAGGGTTCCATTTTCGATTATGTTTTCATAATCCTTGTCTTTCAAGTGGGATCCCTCATTTGAAGATTTGTCTAAAAAGATGGGGTATACTCCATTTCCCCTAAAATTATGTACTTCACATCTTAGACCAGTGAACTTTCGTAATTCAGCCCCTTGTATTTCTAAATCCTCAAAAAAGACCCAAATCAATAATTTATTGCTCTTGCCATCATTGCCACAAATGGAATATTTTTTCCATGAAGCCCCTCCACATTCGTGTATTGTAGTACAAAATGATTCATTATCGATTTCAAAGATGGCTGAATTAGATCCACAACTTGGAACAATGTCGTCGATTTGAGAATTCGGTCTCTCACAACTGAAAAGAAAGGTCAAACACAGAATGGAAATGACTTTTATCATCTATTCAACTACCTCCACCTTCACCACCAAAACATACTCATCCATCTCAAGCTCTGTAGCATCGCTTAAATCACTTACTACTTCCAGTGAAAGTGCTTGTACTTCTTCGCAGATGTAGGCCTTATTTGCCTCGACGGCTTTGGCCAGTTCTTCGTTATTGTTTTGAAGTTGGATATTGATTTTATCTGTTACCTCAAAACCGCTGTCTTTACGATAATTCTGGATTTTATTGACAAAATCACGGGCGATTCCCTCAAATTTCAAATCCTCAGTAATTGTGATATCCAAAGCCACCGTAAGGTTTCCATCCTGAGCAGTCAGATAGCCCGGCAGGTCTTCCGTTAAGATTTCTACGTCACTCAGCTCAATTTCCCCTACAGACAGCGTCAATTTACCATAAGACTCCAATTGCTGAAGATCATCAGCAGTCATGCCATTGATAGCACCTACCACAGCCTTCATATCTTTACCGTATTTAGGGCCCAGGGCCTTGAAATTTGGCTTCACTTTCTTGCTGAGCACTCCTGAATCATCGTCCAGATACTCCACTGCTTTTATATTCACCTCTGATTTGATGAGTTCATCTACCGAAGCGATTTGTCGACGCGTTTCTTTTGAAAGAACAGGTACCAACACTTTGGATAACGGCTGACGAACCTTAAGCTTATTGGCTTTACGTAGAGCATGAATCATGGAGCTGATACGCTGTGCATAATCCATACTGGTTTGCAGGTCCTCGTTTATCCATTCTTCATTGGCCGCCGGCATATCAGAAAGGTGCACAGAGAGTTTCTCTTCTCCGCCCGTCAGGTTTATATAGAGCCAGTCGGCATAAAAAGGAGCTATCGGGGACATCAACTGTGAAACAGTCTTCAAGCACAGACCAAGTGTCTCGTAGGCAGAACGCTTATCATCAGAGATTTCGCCCTTCCAGAAACGTCTTCTACCCAGACGTACATACCAGTTTGAAAGCTGGTCTGTCACAAACTCCTGAATCGCTCTACCGGCACGGGTAGGTTCATAATCTGCATAGGCCGCATCTACTTCCTGAATCAAAGTTTGAAGCTTAGAAAGTACCCATTTGTCTAATTCTGTGCACTTACTTAAATCTGGTTTTCCTGTGAAGGTATAGCCATCGAGATTGGCATACAATGCAAAGAAATTATAGGTGTTGGTAAGTGTACCAAAGAACTTATTTCTTACTTCTGTAACTCCGGCGAGGTCAAAACGCAGGTTATCCCAAGGCTGAGCATTGGTGATCATATACCAACGCGTAGGATCTGCACCGTAATCCTTTAAGGTCTCAAACGGGTCAACGGCATTGCCTAGTCGCTTAGACATTTTATTACCGTTTTTATCAAGAACTAAACCTGTAGAAACCACATTTTTGAAGGCTACAGAATCATAAAGCATCCCCGCAATGGCGTGTAGGGTAAAGAACCAACCACGTGTCTGATCCACCCCTTCAGAGATAAAGTCTGCCGGGTAGGCCTTGTCAAAGATTTCTTTATTCTCAAACGGCATGTGCCATTGGGCATACGGCATGGCACCCGAGTCAAACCACACGTCAATAAGGTCTGGCTCACGGAAAAGCTTTTTGCCAGTTTCTGAAACCAGGATCACATCGTCAACATAAGGGCGGTGTAGGTCGAAATCATCATAATTGCCAGAGGCCAGATAATTCTCTGTCATAAATCCGGCTTCTATGGCCAGATCGATTTCATTTTTTAACTCCTCTACCGAGCCGATGCAAATTTCTTCGCCGTCATCATTTCTCCAGATAGGCAGTGGCGTACCCCAATAGCGTGAACGAGAGAGATTCCAGTCTACAAGATTCTCCAGCCAGTTGCCAAAACGACCAGTACCGGTAGAATCCGGCTTCCAGTTGATGGTTTTATTTAGCTCAGCCAGTCTGTCTTTTACGGCTGTGGTTTTGATAAACCAGCTATCCAGCGGATAATATAGAACCGGCTTATCAGTACGCCAGCAGTGCGGGTAACTGTGCTCATATTTTTGAACATTAAATGCTCTGTTTTCTTCTTTTAGTTTGATGGAGATTCGCTCATCTACTGAAAGGTAATTATCTCTTCCTTGCTTTTGCTTCTCTTCCTCGATCTCCTCGTCCGAGTAATAATCACCTTTGACATACTCTCCAGCAAAGTCAGTCACCTCATTCACAAAACGACCTTTCTTGTCAACAAGCGGCATGTCTTTGCCATTCTCATCTTTGACCAGTATGGCAGGAATTCCATTTTGCTGGGCCACTCTAAAGTCATCTGCACCAAAAGTAGGGGCGGTGTGTACAATACCCGTACCATCTTCAGTGGTCACAAAATCACCAATAATGACTTTGAAGGCTTCTTCTTCTGGCTGAACATAAGGGAGAAGCTGCTCGTAGTTGATACCGGCCAACTCAGTTCCCTTACAAGTGGTCATGATAGTCCAAGGAAGTAGCTTTTTGTTAGACTCGGCATAGCCCTCAAAATCTCCGTCCTTGCCTTTTTCGTTAAAGTATTTGCCAATAAGATCTTTGGCCAATACAACATTCACTGGCAGGTGAGTGTATGGGTTGAAAGTCTTTACCAAGGCATATTCAATACCTTTACCTACGGTCAAAGCCGCGTTTGATGGAAGTGTCCATGGCGTGGTGGTCCAAGCCAGGATAAATACCTCATCATTGCCGGCGGCGTCAAAAAGGAATTGCGAAGCCACATCTTTCTTCACCTTAAACTGGGCGGTCATTGAGGTGTCTTTCACATCACGGTAACAGCCTGGCTGGTTTAGCTCGTGAGAAGAAAGTCCTGTACCGGCCGCGGGTGAATATGGTTGAATAGTATAACCTTTATATAAAAGGTCTTTATCATAAAGTCTCTTTAGGAGATTCCAAAGGCTTTCAATGTACTCGTTTTTGTAGGTAATGTATGGATCATCCATGTCAACCCAGTAGCCCATCTTATCGGTCATGTCTGACCACAGGCCGGTAAAACGCATCACCGCTTCACGACACTTCTGATTGTATTCTGCAACCGTGATTTTCTTTCCGATATCTTCTTTGGTGATACCTAGTTCTTTCTCTACTTGCAGCTCTACAGGCAGACCGTGGGTATCCCAGCCACCTTTACGGTTGACCTGATATCCTTTCAGCGTTTTATATCTACAGAAAATATCCTTAATGGTACGAGCCATTACGTGGTGAATCCCCGGGGTACCATTGGCAGAAGGCGGTCCTTCGTAAAAGGTAAACGTAGGGTATCCCTCTCTTTCTGAAATGGATTTGCTGAAAACATCGTTTTCTTTCCAGAAAGTTAAGATTTCGTTGGCAACATCGGCATAATTGACCGCTTTGTACTCAGGATATTTCATGTGTTAATCTATCAAAAAGGCCTCTTTTGAGGCTCTCGAAAAATAAGCTGCAAAGATAGGTATTTAGAGTCAAATAAGAGGTGGGGCACCATAGAAGTGGATATATTTGCCTAAATTTTTCTGCATGGATAGTATCGTCGGGCTTCTTTATCAAATCTTACTCCTTTTTTCAAGGCAAGTCCTGAAGATCGTCGGGTTTTTCCATGAAAAAACGAGGCTTCGGAATGCCAATGACCAGAACTGGAGAAACCCAAATGGTAGAACATTTGATAAAAAGCTCATTTGGTTTCACTGTGCTTCTTTGGGTGAATTTGAACAGGGCAGACCTGTCTTAGAACGATTTAAGGAAAAGCATCCGGATTGGCAGGTTTTATTGACCTTTTTCTCCCCTTCGGGTTATGAGGTTAGGAAGAATTACGAACACGCCGATTTTATATGCTATTTCCCTCTTGATCTCCCTGGCGAGGTCAATGAATTTCTGAATACTTATCGACCTAATCTGGCTGTTTTTGTGAAATATGAGTTTTGGAGAAACTTCTCAAAAGAGTTGAAAAAGAGAGATGTGCCTTTGATTTCCGTTTCCACTATTCTAAGACCAGATCAAT
This sequence comes from Jiulongibacter sp. NS-SX5, assembly GCF_052828545.1. Next base: position 2,031,991 of record NZ_CM128248.1, on the reverse strand, counting down.
ACTTCTTCAGGAAATGGGGCTCCTTTGGGCGAAGTACCCTTCAAAACTTCGATCACTTTTTTGTGCAAAATGAACAAACGGCGGAGCTGCTTAAAAGTATTTTCATTGATCAGTGGACCATTGTAGGTGATACCAGATTTGACCGTGTGGCTGATACGCTAAAAACATGTCAAAAAATTGATGAGATAGAACGATTTAAAAGCTATTCAAAACTTGTGATTGGTGGCTCGGTTTGGAAAGAGGATATGGAGGTATTGATGGGGGTATTCTCGACTGTGCTCGAACCGACAGAAGCTGGGAGTAGGAAGGGGGAAGAGAGAAATGGGGAGAATGGAGAAGGGGGAGAACCAAACATCAAACATCAAACATCAAGCACTCCACAACTCAAGTTTGTCATCGCTCCACATGAAATAGATCAAAATCAAATCGATGAATGGATAAGTCAAATACCACTGAAATGTCTGAAGTATTCTGCTGTTTCCTCTGATACAAATTTGGAAGAAGTACAGGTACTGTTTATTGATAGTATTGGTCTGCTTTCATCCTTATATCAATATGGAGATTTTGCCTTTATCGGCGGTGCTTATGGTAGTGGCTTACACAATACCCTGGAGGCGGCAACTTTCGGTATGCCGATATTTTTTGGTGATAATGCCTATCATAAATTTCAGGAGGCCCATGATTTAATTGATTGTGAAGTCGCCTTTCCAGTCAAAAATACTGACGAGTTGAATTTTAAGCTTGGAGCTTTTTTAACTGATCAAGAGCTTCTTGAAAAGGTCTCTCATAAAGCTGCCGAATACGTAAAAAACCACACCGGAGCCTCCGATATGGTTCTTGAATGGATAGAGAAAAAGGTGTTTTAAACCCCAAACTTAGTCTTCAGATATCCCAGAGCCATGCCGTATGCAATTTTGGTATTATCGGCATCATAGTTCGGATTGCTAGGGTTAGCGAAACCATGAACTCCCGGGAAAATCTTATAGGTTAACTTCTTGTCTGCCTTCTCCATGTTCGCGGCGAACTTCTCGATAATTTCCTGACTGATCCATTTCTCGGTTGCGAAGATGCCAAGAACATCAGAACTCAGGGTTTTCAGTTGCTCCATATCATCTACAGGCATTCCATAATACATAACAGACCCCACATTTTGAGATCCACCGATCAAGGCAGATTTCAAAGAAAGTCCTCCACCGAAGCACCAGCCCACATTTGCTACTTTAGCGTTTTGACCTGCGTATTGATAGCCGCCCTCTATGATCGCCTTTAATCTGTTTTGATCCGCACCAGACATCAGTTTGCCTGCTTCAGAAGGGTCGCTCGTATTCTTGCCATCGTACATATCTAAGGCCAGAATGTTCACTTCGCCGTTCAAATCCGTATAAAACTGGTCGGCCTCTCTTCTGATATTATCATTAAGTCCCCACCACTCCTGGTATACAAAAAGCCATTTGTCTGAGTCTGTTTTAGCTTTTATGAAATACCCGGCTGCATCAGTTCCATCCGGTGTTCCAAAATTGACTTCGGTACCTAGCTTTTCAAAGAGGACTTGCTTAGGCTTAGCATGAATTCTCACGAATTCCGGATCTGATACGAAGTCGGCCATTGAAGACGGTAATTCTCCATGGCATATTGTGATCTCTCTTTTGTCTGTTTTCTGATTTGACAAGATGAAAGGAAAGAATGCCAAAATAAAAACGAAAGATTGAATAATGATTTTCATAAGTTGAAGTCGTTTAAAGTTGTAAATTTAAAAGCGAGATGGACTAAAAATAATTCCTTGGCTACAGAAAAGGCACTTCTAAATACTGTTTGCCAAAGGAATCTTAAAGAGTACTATCTTTAGGAAGATTTTATAGTGTATTGCGAAGTAAAAAATCACAAATAGAAGTATCCATTATTGGCTCAGGCAATCTGGCCTGGCACTTGATTCAATTATTTGAAGAAAACGAAATCAGGGTAAATGAACTTTTTGCCCGAAAAAAGAAAAATGCTTCTGACCTTACTGGCTATGCCTATGATGTGTCTATTCAGACGCATCTGGACTTTAGAGAAAGTAGGTCTGATTTGTTTATTCTGGCGGTTTCTGATGATGCCATTGTATCAGTAGCTTCTGAGATTCTTTTACCTGAGGCTTCAATCTTGGTTCATACTTCAGGAGCAAAACCAATGAATGCTTTGGCGGTAGCTTTTGAGAAGAATTCATCCTTAAGTGTTGGTGTTTTTTATCCTCTTATGACTTTTACAAAAGGAATAAGGGTTGATTTCAATGAAGTGCCGTTTTGTATTGAAGGAGAAAATGAAGAGACACGTTCAGTACTTTTTGCTTTGGCAAATGAATTCTCCTCAGAAGTACATTTGATCGACTCTCATCAGCGTGCAATTATACATGTTTCAGCAGTTTTTGGTTGCAATTTTGTAAATCACCTGTGGGCCTTGTCAAAAGAAATAGTCGAGGATGCCGAGGTGGATTTTGAAATACTGAAACCGCTTATCAATGAGACATTCAAAAAGGCTATGAAGGCCGAACACCCCGCAGATGTACAAACAGGACCTGCTGTTAGAAATGATGATATTACGCTGGAAAGACACAAAAAGCTCATCAAAGAGGACGATGATCTTCTGAAAGTTTACAAAACCCTATCACAAAGTATCCGAGACTGGCATCAATGAAAAAACTATTTTCCTTATTAGCACTAGTGGGTATCATAAGCTCATGCTCTTCTTCTGAAAATGAGCAAGAGCAAGCAGTTGGTTTTGCCACGGCAAAAGATGAATTACCTTCTACTATAACTTATGTAGGTAGTCAAGAACCTATAGAGACTTCAATAATTAAAAATACTGCCGAGGTTCCTGAGGGTATGATTGCCATCGACGGTGGGAATGTAAGAATAGGCTCTGAAGAAGGTTTTGATCATGAAAGACCACTCTTTTGGGCTAGGCTAAAGCCTTATTTTTTGGATAAGACGCCTGTAACTGTAGGTCAGTTTAGAGAGTTTGTCAATGCCACCAATTATGAAACAGAAGCAGAGACTTTTGGAAACGCAGGTATAATCCATGAGTCTACTGGTAAAAATTGGATACTAAAAGATGGAGCGAATTGGGAGTACCCTTTGGGGCCAGACTTCCCAAAGGCCGCTGACGATCATCCAGTGACTCAGGTATCGTGGAGAGATGCCATGGCTTATGCTCAGTGGGTTGGGAAACGGCTACCACATGAAATAGAGTGGGAGCATGCTGCCAGAAATGCAGAGAACAGCCGTATGATTTACCCTTGGGGGAATGACCTCAGCATTGAAAAAGGCTATAAAGCCAATGTTTGGAATGGCATATTTCCTGAGTTTAATAAGCTGGAAGATGGTTTTCCGGAGACCTCTCCGGTGGGTCATTATGGTGAAACTCCACTTGGGCTTACTGATATGAGCGGAAACGTTTGGGAATGGTGTCTTAACTATAAGTATGATTACCGAGCAATGGTAATCCCTGATTTTCCAGGTGAACTGTCAAAAGAAAAAGCTCAGAGAGGCGGTTCTTTTCTATGCGAGCCTACCTGGTGCCATGGTTACAGGGTATCCGGAAGGTCTTCTTCATCGCCCGAGACCAGTCTTTTTCATGTGGGTTTCCGGTGTTTGAAGGAAATAGAATAGTATTTCTGCTTTGGAATAGAGTCAGAAAAAAGTGTATATTTGAATACTACTTTACTACAGGAAAAATTGTCTAGGAAAAAAATAATCACTCTACTCTTTTTGAGTATAGCCTCTTCGGCTATAGGTCAGCACGCCCACAGGGTCATTGTATCAATACCCGAAGTGGTAGAAATGCGTCTTAAAGAAAATAGCTCTGACAGAACTGAAATTAGTTTTCAAAATGAATCTTCTTTAGAAAAAGGAAAAGAGAAGATTATAGCCGGTACTTACCAGGTGCGAGCCAATACCGAATGGCTCGTTACGGTTAAACCAGCTCAGAAAAATTTTATTCTAGTAAAAGATGGCACGGAAAGTGAAATGCCAACCAGCATTTTAAATATCAAGGAAAGCTCCTCCTTAGATTTTCAAAATTTGGAAGAAGCAGGAGTGAAGCTGGTAAAAGGTAAGCCAGGAAGTTATTCTTCAAAAGGAAATGAATTTTCATTCGATCTACAAGCTGAGCCGGGATTACTCTATGAACCAGGGCTTTACGAAACAGATATTATTCTAACAGTGACATCTCTTTAGTCTTTTTAGAAAAACATTCACTCATACTTTTCTTTTGCCTTTTCGTATATCTTATACGTTTAGTGATATATCTATTTCTTCGTGTTGCATAAAATACTCTGTTTTTGGCATAGTAATTGAAAACTGATTAAGCGGTACTAAAACAATCATTTTAGTGATTCGACGGTACCATTCAGTTTTTTTATTTATTAACCGAGTTAACCACTAAAACGTTTTACAGTTTGTCAGGCAATAAACGAAATGTGAACCTAAGTGGAAACTCAAACTTTCAGGCATACCAGTAAATGTATTGTTGAGTATTCTACTGATTTAAGTAGTCATAAATGGCCAAATTCCTGCAGGATTTGAGACTGACTTTCAAAGTATTCAATGCTTATCAACTTTAATGGAGATGGTTGAATGAGTTTCAATTATTAACAAAACAAGAAAAGTAAAATGAAAAAATCACTATTTACGATTGCTTTCGCATGTGTGGCAATGGCTGGATACTCACAGCAAAAATCACATAAAGTAAATGTTACAATTCCTGAGGTCATCGATATGCAGATGTCAGAAGATGATATGGATTTTGAGTATACAGAAACCAATATCAATGACAACACTGACCCTGAAACACAATCAAGAGAGGTTCGTGTTCGCTCTAACGTAGCATGGAATGTTACTGTATACGCTGAAAGTGATTTCGAGAATGCTGATGCATCGGCATCTTTAGATCTTGGTATTTTAACATTATCTGTTCCTGATGGTGAGGGAGGTTCAAGTGATCTTACACCTAGCAAAAGAGAGCAGGTTACAGCCTTGAATGAAGAAACAGGACTTCTTGAACCAGTTGTTGATTTAGTTTCTGGAGAGCCAGTCTACAATAATAACGCCCAAACAATTTTATCGGGCGAAAAAGGTGGTTACGGTGTCAATACAAATGACGTTACTTATGCCATAAGTCTTGCAAACGATTCTTCCATAGATGAAGACTACTTTTTAGCTGATCCGGATACATACAGCACTACGTTGGTGTATACTGTTTCTGCTGAATAATACCTATGAATACAAAAGGAGAGGTGTAAATCATCTCTCCTTTTCTGCTTTCCTAACACTTAAAAAATCTTTTGTTGCCAAGAATTGTAAAAATATTGGTGCTTTTTATGGCTATGGCTAATGCCGTCAGCGGGCAGGTCTATGATGAGTTAAATCAGAGAGTTTCTGGTAGCTTTCTTAAAGACTCGTTGACATTTGAGCTGGGTAAATTTGGCTTTAACTCCTATTCCATTTCAAATAATAGTCCTAATGAAGTTTACCTAAGGTTACAATTAGATGTACCAGATGACTGGACTTTGCTTCGTGAACTTCCATTGACATTACGCCTTAAGGCTTTCGAACAACGACATCTCCCAATTCGTATAAAGCCTTCTTCGAATTCTTACGGTGGCAGATATTATCCCTTTCACATTTCTGTTTCAGATATGGAGACTGGTGAATCTTTTTTTGATTCTTTTAAAGTGAGTCTCGGTTATAATTCTGACTGGAATGCTACCCTACTAAATCCTACTATTCATACTTCAGAAAACGAAATTCTTCCCGATTTTAAACTTCGAATAAACAATTCAGGAAATAGATCACAATTATTTGAAGTTGAACTAGAGTCTGAACTTAGACTCTCTTTGCCGTCTTCAGGTACTCAGCTCATTTTAAAGCCAGGTCAGGATACTATTTTGAACGTTGGTGTTAGAAGTAGAATGCTTCATCAAACCCGTGATAATGTTCAAGTGGTAGTGAGGTCTAGGGGTAAAGAAGTGAGACTAGATCAGAATATTTCTTTTATTACAAACTCGGTTAAAGTTCACAATAGAAATAGATATACGGCCAATTCAACCATTAGGCTAGGTGCTATTAATTTATTGAAGCAAACCTATACAAGTTATTATGCCGACTTCAGATCGGAGATTGAGTTACCTAAAAATCAAAGAGTACGATTAAGAGCCAGAACATTTTACAGTAGAGGAGCTTTAAATCTACAAAACAGTAGATACTCTATAGTTTATGATAATGAAAAGGTACAATTGAAAGTAGGGAGCTTGAATGACTTTATATACACGCAAATCAATGGTGTAGGAGCAAAAGCAAAATTTAATATTAAAAATCAGAGTTTTGAAGCTCAAAGTATAAAGTCGTTTTATAATGAAGGAATGGACTACTCTTTCAGACACGACATTAAACCATCTGAAAAATTAAATATTCATACTGAGTCATTCTGGCGGAATAATGAAGACACAAAAGTTGATTTTGGTTTAGCAGTTCAGAACTACGAATATAGATTTGACCCCAAAGTAAGCCTGAAATTGAAATTTGGTGGAAGTAAACAGGTATCTGAACTCTTTACTAATGAAAGAAATGGGTATACTCTTGGTTATAACTTTCGTGCCCAAAAAAGACTGTATTCGTTAAACTCATACTATAATAAAAGTAGTGGATGGTTTCCTGGTATTAATACAGGTATTGAATCACAAAGCCACAATTTATTAGTTCACAAAGGTGCAATAGGAATTGGCGGATTTGGTGGGATGTTTAAAAGAGAACCTTTTTTGTATAATGTTTCTGAGGCTGATTACAGCCTATTTAAATTAAGTGATAGTAAAAATTACGGTTTACAGGCAAGAATTAAAGCCGGTAGAGGTCAGTTTTATCTTAAGGCTAGCCGTACTTATTTATATCAGAATCTTTTGTCAGGAGGATTGACAGAAACAATATCTGAACCTGAGGTGAATGGAAAAGAATTCAGTCTGGACTACAGACTCAATTCACTTCATTTTAACCATAATATGCGTATTGCATACGGTCTCAATAATCTTAAGGACAGAGCAGGGTCACCTACAGATTTGAATTTCAGATCGATAAATTTTCAGATGAATGGGAAACTACATGCATTCGGATATACAGCTCGTGTGCAAAGCGGCCCGGGTTACTTCTTTGATTATCTCTTTATGATCAGAACGGGAAATCCATTATTCAGACAGCAGTATAGTTTATACTGGAGTACTTCTCATAAAAAGGATTTTCAATTTAGCTTGTCGGCTAATTACTCTGAAATGAAGGGTGGTTTCTCTAAAACCCTGTATATGAATGCTGATATACAGCTGGATATTCCAAGAAAGGATTTGAATGTTCATTTATCTGCCAATGGCAATATGTTAGGCAGGCTAGATAGACCCCTCATATCTATGAGTCTTTTTAAAAGGTTCGAATCCCCGGTTCCGTTTTTTAAGAAATATTCTAATCTTAGAATAAAACTCTTTAAGGATAAGAACAATAATAAAAGGTGGGATAAGGGAGAGTTACCGGTTACTGGTGCTATAGTAAAAGTTGATGGAATTCTATTGAATACCAATGAAAAGGGTGAAGCCAGCCTACTTAATGCTGTTAGAAAACCCTATGTTATAGATTTTACACATGTTGATAATCAACGGGGCTGGAAAACAGATAAACTTTATTCAGATTCACTTCAGTTAGTGACAGATCAAGAGGTTTTTATTCCATTTACTTCTTCAAAACTAATTATGGGCGAGGTGAGGGCTAGTTTTTCTAAATATGGAGTCAGAAACCCTTTAGAACTTAGTAAAATTAAGATAACCGCCAGAGATGAAGAAGGACGAATTTTTGAAACACTTACGAATGAGAAAGGGATGTACTTCTTAAATGTACCTCCTGGAACCTATAAAGTGAGTATTGATAATAGAATTATTGGCTCAACCTTTATGATAAAAAAAGCACTTTTTTCAGCCGACCTTCTCAATGAAGAATCGCAGACTATCGACTTTGAATTAAGTCAGAAAGAAAGAAAAATTAATATCAAAAGATTGGATTAATCAGGGGTAATCGTAAACACGATATTCATGCAGAATTCCCCGGCCTCTGCATCTTCACCTGGCGTAATTTCTAAGTCCATCGAAAAACTATTTCCTGATTTCTTATCATTTCCTCTACCTCCGGATGCAATATTTTGAGGGATGGTAGACAATTGAAGAAAGTCTTCAGAATTTTCTTTTCTGATACCTATAATGCTACAAGGCATTCTGGAGGGTTCCAAAGTGTTGGCGTCTAACAATGTTTCACTATCTGAATGCACACTCATAATCCAGTTTTGATTAGATTTTACTGTGGCCCTGAAAATATTATTTCCTCTTAATCCTCTTTCAATTTGATTGGTATTTCTGAAATAATAATCAAGTCCTCTTCCTGTAACCGATACATCGAAAGTGATTATTGATCTTATATCTAAATGCGGGAAAATATTCTGGTTTCCTTGTTGAGCAAAGCTTAAGGAACTTAATAGGCAGAAAAAGAATATGTAAAAAACTCTCATAACTTAATCTGCTGTTACTGTAAAAAGAATAGAGTAGTGATATTGACCGGGTTCATATTCGTAAGAAACCGGAGCCACTATAAGGTCATAGATATAGTAGTTCCCTCCTCTATTATTCCTTCCTCTACTTCTGCCCTTCTCCAGAATGATCTGTTCATCAAGATCGAGGCCGATTTGTCTGTAGTAATTTCCTCCAAGATTTGCATCAGTATCATTTAGCCTTATGGAATACATATTGTCTGATAAGGTTTCGAAGGCGTAGTTGGAGGTCGAAATAACTTTAGCTGTCACCAGCATATTATTTCTGCTGGCACCCAGGTCTATTCTAAAAGCCCGATCTATTACACGCTCCACCTCAAAATCTTCAGCTTTGTTGTATACAAGACCAAGATTCTTTAATTCAATGGCCGAAAAATTTACATTTTGTGAGAATGCGGCATTAATTTTGAAAATGGAAAAGATAAAAAGAAGAGGTATAACAACACCAGTTCTTTTTAATGAACAAAAAGTAATAAATTTAATATTCTCTGACATCTTTAGTTTGATGAAAAAACTACTTTATCTATTCTGCTTAATCATCTTTTGCAATTCCTCCTTTGCACAAATTCTAAGTGTAAATCCTGTTAAATTGTCTTTCGACCTCGGCAGCCCTAACAGTACACAAACTCAAGTTATAAATATCACAAATAATTCTGATACAAATCAAGCACTGGAAGTTTTAACAGGTGACTGGATCAGAAATGAGGATGGAGGACATAGTTATTATTCGCCTGGCACTAAACCATATTCCTGTGCCAATTGGATCAGCACCAATACGAACTTCCTTAATATTCCTCCTGGTGAAACCGAAAGAATTATTGTAACTCTTCAGGCTCCGGAAAATTCTGAAGATCTGGAGAAAATGAAGTGGGGTATGTTGTACCTGCAAGGTTCTAAAATTAGAGAAAACGTTCAGGACCTAAACACTAACCTACAAACGAAAGTAAATGAGGTCATGAGATTTGGGATTCATGTGTACCAAACACCGCCTCATCTTACCCAACTTTCAGCCTCTGTAGAAGGGCTGGAGGTAAATCCAAAAAATGCCGGAGTTTATAATCTTCAGGTGTTTAATACAGGCTCTGTGATGACTCAGGTCAAAACATTTTTAGAGCTTACAAATGTGGAGACAGGCCAGGAATATAAAGGCGAAGAAAAAGAATGCCCAATTTTCCCTGCCGGAAAAAGAGTGGTACCCTTACCACTACCTAAAGATCTCCCTAAAGGCCAATATTCTATGCTGGCGATTTTGGACTATGGCGACCCAAACTCCTTGGAAGCCATTGAAAAGATCATCACGATAGAATAGAAAACTGACAAAACTTTTAGTTTTACTACTGAAGAGTCTGGTCGTAAGGCCAGACTTTTTTGGTTTACAGCTCTACGATGCCATGCTTAATGGCAAAGAGCACAAGCCCAACGCGGCTTTTGACCTCCAGCTTCAAAAACAGATTCTCCCGATAACCGTCAATAGTCCTCGGCGAAACACACATCCGGTCGGCAATCTCTTTATAGGTCATCTCAGAACATGCCAGATGCAAGAATTCTTCTTCCCGAGCCTGGTATTGGATGAGGGGTTTGTTGCTTGAAAAATTTGGATTTCTGAGTGAGTTAAGAAGCGAATTCGTAACGAGATCGCTATGGTAATATCCCTTTGTTTTTATTTCGTTGAGTGCTAGTTTAAACTCTTCTGTTGTTGTGTCTTTTAATAAATAACCTTTGCAGCCATTTCTAAGCATTTTGATGATACATTCATCATGATCTTCAATTGAGAGTGCCATTAGAGTGGTTTCCGGGAAGTTTTGAGATAAATGCTGAGCAGTCAAATATCCGTCCATGATTGGCATATTGATATCCACGAAAGTTATATCCGCGGTTTCAAATAGCTCAAACTTCTGGATAAGTTCCTTTCCGTTCATGGCTTGATAGATAACCTTGTAGCCATTACAGCTGTTTATTAAATCGGCTAAGGCATTTCTGATCAGCTCATGATCATCAGCTAGTGCTACGGTAGTCATGATTTGTAGAGCGGTTTTTAGGGAAAATTAGCTTTAACATTCGGCCTGAAACCGGGTTAACCGTTTCCTCAAACCTACCATGGAATAATTCCACACGTTGGGCAAGATGATTGTTCTTTTCCAAAGCGGAGAAGTGATTATTGATCAGCTTTTGTTTTGAGTAGTAGTGTTGCCCTTTAACAGACAAGACTAAAATAAACTCTTTGGTATTTGATTGCAAGCTTACGGAGAGCTTTTTAGGAGAATAATAAGCTATATACTCTTGGATAACTAGTTGAAAAAGACGCAAGTAACAAAATCGTTTGGAATGTGAGAGGTATATGGAAGACTCAGGTCTTTCGAATTGTATAGAGGTGTTTAATTCCTTAGCGAGGTTTGAAGCCTCTATGAAAAGTGAGTCTTCAAACCCTCTCCGTACTAAGTCCTTGTTTTTTATTTTCTTACTCAGATCCTTGACGGAATCAAGAGCTATTTTGAGGTTTTTAATATTAGATTCGATTACTGAATTCCGTGGGGATATGCTATCCAATTGAAGCTTAATTACACTTAGAATCTGGGCAATATTATTAATTAATTCACTAGATGTTCTATTCAATAATACCTCGAAAAATTCACCTTGGGCTTGAAGGGTCGCATCTTTCTGTTCACTCAAGGCATACAATTTTTTAGAATATTTAAGGCCTAAGTGATACTTCCAGTATAACCCTGAAATAAATATAGTTGTTGCAATTAAGGTTATGAATAACAATACTATTTCCCAATCTGACTGAAATCCCGAAAAAAAAGAGCTGTTGTTCATAAACATGATAATCCATGGATTTATCGTATATGCTCAAAGGTAATTTACATGAGTAGTGTAAACTATGGGAAAAGTCTCCTTTATGGGAGTAGGTAAAAAAGGGTGTTTTTCCCGGGGCACGGTGCCTCGTTGTGTGGCTTTCCCGATTTTCAGAAAGTGTTTAAATAAGCAATCTGATCCTTCTCCAAAAAATATGTAATGCCTACATAAAATCTTTTTTTTCAGTCAATCTGCATTTATTTTAAGAGAGGTATAGCCTTTGTGAACTTTAGAAATTCTAATAGGTAATAGTAAATTAGTAATAATAGATTCAACTATACTTTTTGAGTTTGAGGATTAAAAACAAACGTCAATTTTAGCATAGTCCAGTGGGTTTAGGGTCGGAGGGCTTAGTTTAGCTAATCTTATGTAGTTGACGTGAGATCTTTGCAATATATTTATCATTAAGTCTTACAAACAATTTGACTGCTCAAATGCTAAGATATCTCCCACTACTGCTTCTTTTCGCCGCTTGTTCTTCAAAAGACCAAAAAGTGATTAATACTTTTGGACCCGAGGTAGATATCATAAGTGTAGAGTATTTAGTTTCAGAAAATGAAGGAGATCATTTTGAAGAAATCAAAGCAAAGGGAAAGTTTCAGGCCTATTCTGGGTCAGAGCTTAATTTTGGACACCTCAGGAAACCGGTTTGGATTAAAATTAATTTAGTAAACCAGACAGATGATTTACTCGAATTGTACCTCTCGTCTGACCAGTTTATTCTTGAAGACGTACAGTTTTGGCATTTGGAAGATTCAGTTTGGAAAAAGGAAGAATCTGGATGGGGGCGTTCTGTAACGGATCTGCAAGTACCATCTTACCTACATGCTTTTAATTTTACCCTTCCTCCTTTAACTACCCAGTCTGTTTATTTTAGAGTTCAGAATAAATACCAAGTTGTCAGAGTTCCATTGACCCTATTCAGTAAAAAAGGGTTTTACACTCATCATCACAAGAATTTGATTGAAGATGGACTAGTTCTCTTGGCTTTGATAACATCAATCTTCTTCAGTGTTTACAATTTCTTTTTTACTACTGATCAAAGGACTACAATTAGTCTTTATTTTATATACGCGTTCAACTTCTTAGTTTTCTTTTACTTCAGAGTCGCATCTCCGGCTTTCATCTCTGAGCCTTACCCTATTGAGTTAAATTATTATATCAATATATGTATTTTTATTAGTACGTATACTTTTCAGCGGTTTGCTATAGCTTTTGTAAATACAGAGAAGAAAACAGAAAATAAACTTATCAAAATAAGTATAGATGTTCTCTTTGGCTTGACCATATTCTTTTCACTGTTTCCTGATCAAGAAGGCAACTCTTTTTTCTTTGCTGTCAAGCTTAGTTTTTTCGTTTTAAATATTGTCTATCTCTTGTGGTATCTTCTTAGTTCTTTAAGAGATAATATTTTGGCGAGAATATATATTGTTATGGCATTACCTCTGGTTTTTTCTGGTTTGGTAGAGGGTTTGACCAATGTTTTTGGGGTTTTGAGGGTGCCCAATCAATTTTTTGAAGCCTTTAGACTCTCTATCTGCCTAGAGATGCTGTTTATACTTTTTGCACTAATTTATAGAGAATACTTTCTGGCTAAAATTGTAGAACAAAAATTGAAAGACACGGAGTATAAATTATTGAATACTCAGCTAGAAATTCAGGAAACAGAACAAAAAAGAATTGCCGGTGATCTTCATGACGACTTAGGTGGGACTTTGTCTACTTTAAAACGGTTCACGTTTGATAAACTTTTACCATTGGCTTCTCCGGCAGATGCTCAAAGATTAAAGTTTTTAGCCAAAAAGGCAGGTGATGATCTAAGAAGAATATCACATTCGCTAATGCCCCCAGACTTTAAAAAGGAAGGCTTGGTGGATGCCGTTAGAGAATTGACTATTTCAAACTCAAGTGAATACAGAAGGCTAACTTTTGCAGAACATGGAGAAAGAATAGATTTAGTGCCTAAAAATGCCCTGCATGTGTACCGAATTATAAGTGAGATTATTCAAAACGTGAATAAACATAGTGATGCGAGTAAAGTTGAAATCCAATTCCTATGGTCTTTAGAAGACTTAACAGTAATGGTGGAAGATAATGGTTCGCCTATCATTATTAGTTCAGAGGGGCTGGGGATGAAAAATATTCAGATGAGAACTGAGTACCTGAAAGGTAGCATTAATTTTGATTCGAATGGTGATGGAAACACTATCATACTTGAAATACCACTCGCATGACTTATAAAATTTTGATTGTAGATGATCATCAACTTTTTGGTGAAGGTTTAAAAGAACTACTGCAAAAAAGAGGCACTTTTAAAGTGTATGGTCCATTAAAAAATAAGGAAGAAATTATTCGTACAGTCTTTCAAATAGAACCCGATGTAGTCCTTTTAGATATAAATCTTGGAAAATTGGATGGTTTAGATTTAGGTAAGCACTTAAAGGAAATTGCTCCAGAACTGAAAGTAATAATGCTTACGATGTATGAATATTCACGATTACTAAGTCTAAGCAAGCAGTTTAATATGGACGGATATCTTTTGAAAGACTGTGAATCTGATGTCCTATTTTTTGCTATTGGGGAGGTTTTGTCTGGAGGAAAACATTTTATGCATGTTTCAATTTCAGAAGAGAATAGTAAAGGTTTCAAAGACTCATTTTTGATGAAATATCAATTGAGCGAGAGAGAAACAGGAATAATCGATTTTTTGATTCAGGGTTACACTAATAGAGATATAGCCAACAGCCTAAGTCTTAGTTACCATACCGTAAAAACTCATAGAAAGAATATTTATTTGAAACTTGGAGTAAGTAATGTGCCTGAACTAATAGAGTTACTGGAAAAGGTCAAAAACAGGTAAAAATACCCTATGATTTTAGGGTGCATTTCTGATAAAATCCATGAGTATGGAAAGAGAACTTTGGTAACAGTAAACCAAAAGTGATCTTGCCATGAAAAAAGAAAGTGCTGACCAAATCCAAATTTTATCATTTGAGGATAAGCTCAATTTACAAGTCCAAAACGCCAATATCTTCTTTGCGGAGAAGTTGAAGAAAAACTTTTCTGAGGGGCTGGGTAAGGAGCAGTATGTGCGGTATTTGCAAATGCAATATCATCTGACCAAAGGCGTGCAGGATACGTTTATGGCCATAGCGGCACATCAGGATACCCGAGCCTATAAAAAACTCCGTAAGTTTCTGATCAATTTCGCGTATGAGGAAGAAATGCACTTCAAGTTGGCCGAGAAAGACCTCAGAAATCTGGGCTCTGGTGTAGGCGGCCAGCCTTTTCCTGTAGAGTTATGGTGGTCTTACCAAAGAAATGCGATCTCTTACAAACCGCTGGAGCGACTAGGAGCTACTGCGGTTCTGGAGAATGTGGGGAATTATGCTGCACCGTTGATTAAAGAGTTGCTGGGTTCGGCAGAGTTTATAACCAAGAAGAATACCACGTTCACACAGGTACATATGCATGAAGAGCTACCCCACGGAGACCAGATTTTGGATGCTCTTTTTGCAGAGAATTTCAGTGAAGAGCATCAGGAACAGCTGCTGGCTGGAGCCGAAAAAGCCATTTGGCTTTATGTGTCTACTATCTATGATTGGATCATCAATGGCGAGCTCACGCTGGTCTACTAAATGCTTTTCATTCATGGAAGTCAAAATAGCAAGAAGCCGGCAGGAGCTTCAAGAAGTACGTGATCTACGTTATGCTGTCAACTTTAAAGAATTGAAGAAAAATTATTTGCTCGAAGAAGCAGAAAGCAAAGATGAGCATGCTGTTCATCTGATGGCTGTTCAGCAGCAGAAGCCCCTTGGCTGCCTCAGATGCAGATTTACAACCTCCAATACAGCCGTTAATTATAAGTGGGGTATCAGCAGCACGCAGGAAAACCTGACATTCGCCATCACTGATCGCCTGGTGATTTTACCGGAGTACCGCAATAGCAGAGCGGCGTATTTACTGATGATGAGTATCTACAAACAGGCCCTGATTCATGGAGCTAAAATCGCACTGATAGAATGTGAAAAGCACCTGGTACCGATGTATAAGCGTCTTGGGTTTATGCCTTACCGTGAACAGACTTATGCCTATGGTCTACGAGTGCAGTTGTATATAAACCCCTGGGATCAGTTGACCTTGGCGAGTTTAGGGAGTCCGTTTACCCGGATTTATCAGGAATATATGGCTGAATTAAATGCATTAAGTCTGACGATCAGAGCCTGAGAGAATACCCCATTTGGGGTATTGATGAAAGCCGGGAGGCCACCTATTTTTGGAGGTACGACTATCCGGTCTTTCCACTACTAAACCATTTCTTTTCAATAGAAGCTAATAAAACCATGAAACCGACCGAAATCCACAACCCTGAGGAGGTGCTGTTCCTTAAGGGCGTTGTCAATTACACAGAAGTTTATCTCAGAGGAGGTAAAAAGGAGGTGTCTTGCACCACTCTGAAGCGTTACGAAGAATCTCTGTCTGATTTTGTACGTGTCAGCAAATCACATTTGGTAAACCCAAAGCATATTGCCAAAGTCAATTTTTACGGAGAGCAGAGCTATCTTGTTATGAAAAGCGGCCGACAGGTAAATGTAAGTCGCAGACGTAAGGCTTTTCTCAAAAGCCAGATGGTTGAGAACGCTTAACGAATTAATGACAGGCTAAACCATTCTTTGGTATCCAAAAACGATTCAATACCATTGAACCCAGCTGCCAGAATGAGCTCTTCAAGGTCTTGTAGGCTGTATTTCTGTGAGACTTCAGTATGTAAGGGCTCATTTTTTTGAAAGAAGATGGTGCTGTCTGCTATTTCTACTTTCTGGTCTTTCAATGAGATCAGATAGCTGTAACAAGTACCTGAGATGGGGTTATAGTACGGGTAATGCTTAAAATTAGCCAGGTCAAAGTTTGCATTCAGCTCTTTGTTCATGCGGTGCAAAAGGTTGAGATTAAAGCGAGCCGTAATTCCTTCCGGGTCATTATAAGCTTTGAGAATAATTTCCGGGTCTTTTTTGAGGTCTGCTCCCAGTAGAAGATAGTCCTCTGCGGTCGTGTGTTTTTTGACTAAGGTCAAAAAGTCTACTCCGCTTTGCCCTTTGAAATTGCCAATATTGGAGCCAAGGAAAAGAATTAGTTTGGGTTTTGTTCTTCCTGAAAGCTTTTGCATGGTTTTGAAATAATCACCTGCAATAGGCTCAATCGAAAGTTGGGGTAACTGTTTGAGGATGTTCGACTTATTGGTTTCTAAAACGTCCGGAGAGATGTCTAAAGGCACATAATTGACTTTTTTGCCAGCTGCCAAAAGTCCTTGAATCAGCTTGACGGTCTTAACGCCATCACCAGCTCCCAGTTCAATCACATCGAGTTCGGTACTACCTATTTGCTTTGCAATATCTTCTGTCTTTTGCTCAATAATCTCAAGCTCACATGAAGGCAAATAATAGCTCTCCATATTCATGATTTCCTGGAAGATCTTGTCACCTTCTTTATCATAGAAATATTTTGAACTCAGCGTTTTGGGCTGCCTTTGCAATCCCGCCAGCATGTCTTCTAAGAATGGATTATCCATAGTTTATTTTGCTAATCGCAGACCGGCAAACACCCACCTGCTTGAGGTATGAAAAAAGTTTCTGTAAGTTTTACGACTATGGCCCGGGTAGGTGCCAAGTGAGGCACCGCGAAGCACATGTAGATTGACCATGAACTTACCATTATATTCCCCTAGGGCACCAGGAGCCTTTGAAAAGCCCGGGTAGGGGAGATAGGCAGAATTGGTCCATTCCCACAACTGGTCCCATTTGAACTGGTCCGCAGCAGCTTCCCACTCAAATTCAGTGGGTAGTCTTGCTCCTTTCCATTCAGCAAAGGCAAAAGCCTCATACATACTGATATGGTTTACAGGTAGATCGGGGTCTATTTGTTCCAGCCCATTGAAATTATAGTATTGCCAACCCTCCTTCGTTTTATGCCAATAGAGCGGAGCTTTTAATTCGTTTTTTTGGATGAAATCCCAGCCTTCGGCATGCCAAAGATTGAAATCATTATAGCCTCCGTCTTCTATAAATTCAAGGTATTCAGCATTGTTGACCAGTCGGTTAGAAATGGAATATTTATGAAGAAAGACCTTGTGACGGCCCAGTTCATTATCATAAGAAAAGCCTTCTCCTTTATAGCCTATTTCATAAATGCCTTCGTTCATTTTTATGAATTTCGGCTTACCTTTTTCCTTTCTTAGTTTGATGTCAGTGTGATAAACTGGGAATGTGGGTTGATGGCCCAAAATGTATTTGATATCGTAATAGAGGAGCTCCTGGTGCTGCTGTTCGTGGTTGATACCCAGTTCAATAATCTCCAGGGCCTTATCATCGGCCTTTCGCTCAATAAATTCCAGGACAGCATCTGTGACCGCTTTACGATAGTCCATCACCTCACTTACCGTAGGTCTGGTCATGAGACCACGGTTTGGACGAAGGACACGCTCACCTGCATTATTATAGTAGCTATTGAAAAGGTAGGCAAAGTCCTCATCATAGACCTTATAGTCAGGGTCAAAGTTTTGTAAAACAAAGGCTTCAAAAAACCAGGTGCTATGGGCCAGGTGCCATTTTGGTGGAGATACATCCACCATGGGCTGTACGGAGTAGTCCTCAATGGCCAGCGGGGCACAGATTTCTTCTGTTTTAATTCTGGTGGTTAAAAATCTATCTTTTATCATGACGCCAAAGGCTTTTTATAAAACAGAAAATATAATAGAGGTATAGAAAACTGAAAGGTAGAGCAATGGTGATCAAAACCTGACTGGTCGCTTGCAGTAGTGATTCTTTACCTGCAATCAGCAATCCCGCCGTTAAACCTCCTAATGCCAATCCCCAAACCAATCGATGTTTTTGACTAGGCTCCTCATTTCCGTTATCAGAGAACATGCTCAAAACAAAAATGGCTGAGTCTATTGAGGTGATTAAAAAGGTAAATAATAAAAACAGACTCAGCGGATTGGTGATGATATCTACGGTCAGGCTCTTGAAGAAGACGAAAATAGCCGAATACACTGAGGTGTAATTCACCGCCAGTGTGCTAGCATCTACATTAAAGATGGCTTTTTGACCGAAGGCCGTAAACCAAAAGAAGGTTCCAACTGTAGGAGCCAGTAGAGTACCTGTAACAAACTCTCTAATACTTCTTCCTTTTGAAATTCGGGCAATAAACACTCCTGTAAATGGTACCCACGCGAGCCAAAATGCCCAATAAAAGTAGGTCCAATCCAATAAAAACTGTCGGTTTACTTGATGTTTACCAATGTTTAAAGACATAGGGATAAAGTCGCGGAGGTAAATTACCACAGCATCTCCCAGATACCCGAAATACTGTTTTAAGTTACTGTTAAGCATCACAAACACTAGCAGAAGAAGGCTGATACTGATGTTTAAAGTAGAAATATATTTGATACTTTTTCCCAGACCAGACCTTGCTGAAATAAGAGAAAGAGTCGCAATGAATAGCACAATCAAAATAGCACCCCAGATAGGGACATGACTTCCACTTACATAATTAAAGCCTTCCAGGAGTTGACGACTCCCGAGACCAACGGCACTGATAGAACCTATAATGGTACATAAAATGATGAGGGAGTCTATTCCTACTGCCGGTGTTTCTTTTTTTGTGAGGATAGCTGAAGGGAGTAGTCTATTATGTTTGACATAAATAAAATAAGCTACGATTAAGCCAAAAAGAGCATAAAACGCCCAAGGCGTAAGTCCCCAATGAAAAAAGGTATAAGCCAGAGAAAAAGAGAGTGGGTCGTAGGCTGTTTCTATGGGAGGATTAAGATAATAATAAACAGGCTCCTGAACAGCTCTCAGCATTAATCCCGGTCCCATACCTGTACTAAAGAGCATGGCTATCCAGGCATAACGATTGTATTCGGGAGTACTGTTTCCTAGTTTTATTTTGCCTACTGGCAATACCGCCAGCAATATCATCAAAACCACTACTCCAAAACCCAGATATAGGTAATAGTCGCCAAAAACGTCTAAAGTCCCACTGGTAAAACGAGCCAAAAAGTCTCTAAAGTTCTCTGGCCAACTTACAGACCACAAGAAGAGCAAAAGGCAAGTCAAGCCCGAAACCAATAAAGTTTTTAGGCTTTTAGTCAATGACGTCGGTGTTTATATGAGTAGGGCTTATTAAGGTTCTGTGCACGGGGCATTTGGAGGCAATTTCTGAAAGTCGTTGTTTTTGCTCTGCATTGAGGTCTCCTACAAATTTTAGCTTTTTCTCAATGAGATCAATTTTGTCATTGCCCTCTATGCCTAAATCTTTCGCGTGCGATTTACTATGACTCAGGTATACATAGACTTCTTCCAGAGGCCATTTTTTACGTTGGGCGTACATTTTCAAGGTCATAGCGGTGCAGGCAGCTAGTCCGCTATTGAGAAGTTCGTATGGGTTAGGGCCAAAATCGTCTCCACCCACAGATTTGGGTTCATCTGCGATTATCGTGTGTCTGTCAGTTTGAATAGTGGTGGTAAAATTGTCTTCTTCTAAATCCAGATGTCCTACTACCTGCTCTCCTTTGGTATCGAGCTGTTTTATGGCTGGTTTTATCAAATAACGATCTACCCAGTTGGCGATCATTTGTCCGGCGTAAACGGAGTCGGACTTTTCTGTCAGTAAATGGTCTGCACCATCAAGGGAGATGAAGCTTTTCGGGTGAAAGGCATGCTCATAAATAGAACGGGCATGATCTATGTTCACAATTGTATCTTGAGGCGAATGCATCACCAAAATGGGTTTTCGGAGCTCTTTAAGCGTATATTTCACACTCTTCTTATCAAGGTCTTCCAAAAACTCTTTGTCAATTAAGAACTTTCTGCCTGCAATCTTGATTTCTGTTTCTTCCTGATCTTTTAATGTCTCTCTGGCACTTTCAAATAGATGTTCCACATGGCTTGTCTCAGAAGGCGAACCTATCGTGGCAATGGCTTTGACGTGATCTAGTTTATGCCCGGCTATAATTGCTGCAGCTCCACCTAGAGAATGCCCTACCAAAAGACTTGGGGCTTGGAGCTTATTCTCCATAAAGAGGGCCACATCCAGAAGGTCTTGTACATTGGCCGAGAAGCTGCTGTCTTTAAACTCTCCTTTGCTTTGCCCCAATCCTGTAAAATCAAACCGAATGACGCCCAGACCATCATTAGCCATAGCTCGACTGATGTTTCTGACTGCACTAAGGTCGCTGGAGCAGGTGAAACAATGAGCAAAAATGGCAAATGCCTTAGGTTTTTGATTCGCGGGTAACTCCAGAGCTGCGTTTAATTCTACTCCTTTAGAATTGAGGATTTTAAGTTTATTGGATTGCATAGCAATGACTACTTAAGAGGGTTCTACTTTAACGCCTTTCCAGAAAGCGACATGGTCTTTAATGCCGTCGGCCATAGGTTTTGGGTTAGGATAATACCAAGCAGCATCTTCATTTACCTTTCCCTCCACTTCTAGTGTATAGTAGGAGGCCTCACCTTTCCAGTGGCAGGTGGTGTGCGTATCGCTATTTTTGAAATAATCTTTCTTTAGAGTTTCTTTTGGGAAATAGTGATTGCCTTCTATTTCAACAGTTTTAAGACTTTCGGCGATGGTAACACCGTTCCAAATGGCTTTCATGACAGTTATGATTATATGCTAGAAGATACGACCATTTATTGAGAACAGTTTTTGCGTTAAACTTACCCTAACTTATATTCTTTGGTGATTTGTCTACAGCTTATGCAAAATCACTGTCAAGTATGTTTTTTGGCAAAAAAAATAGGCTTAAATTGCTCACTTACTTCAATTCAATAAATTTTAACCAAAACATGAAAAGCAATTTTACTGACAAGCTTTCTCTAATTAAACGAGTGAGTGGTCTAGTGATGGCGGCTTGTATGCTGGTAATAACTGGTCTACAACAAGCCTCAGCTCAGATTGACGCCACTCGTGCATTTGAGCAATTGGGAACTGAACTTCCTACCCCGAATACCTACCGAACAGGTTCCGGAGCCCCTGGTCGCGATTATTTCCAACAAAAAGCCGACTATAAAATCAAAGTTGAGCTTGATGACGAAAATCAGCGTATCATTGGTGAAGAGGTCATTACCTATTATAACTATTCGCCGGATCCTCTGAACTACCTGTGGGTACAGCTGGATATGAATATGTTTAAGGACAATTCAATCAACGCTTTGTCAAAAACTGGTGGTATTAACGAGCAAATGAGCTCTCGTCAATTAACAGGAATGCAATCCGCAAGCTCTGTTTTTGGTGACGTAGATAATACTAGAGAAAGAGGTTATGATATCAAATTTGTAAAAAATGCCTCTGGCAAAAACATGACATATACCATCAATAGCACTATGATGCGTATTGATTTGGATGAGCCTCTTACTACAGATCAGTCTGTTGATATTCAGATAGGCTGGAGCTATAATATGGCTTCTTATTATGGTCGTTCTGGTTTTGAGTATTTTGAGGAAGATGATAACTACAATTATTTTGTGGCTCACTGGTTCCCAAGAATGTGTGTGTATGATGATGTAAACGGCTGGCAGAACAAGCAGTTTATGGGTAGAGGTGAATTTGCCTTGGTTTTTGGTGACTATGAAGTAGATATCACAGTGCCAGATGACCACGTGGTAGTGGCTACCGGTGAATGTGAAAACTGGGATAAAGTATTGACCAGAAAACAGCGTCAACGTCTGGATGAAGCTTCAAAAGCTACAGATCCTGTTATGATTGTCACTCAGGATGAGGCTATTGAGAATTCGAAAACGAAATCAACGAAAAAGCAGACCTGGAAATACAAGGCTGAGAATGTTAGAGACTTTGCTTTTGCTTCATCAAGAAGATTTATTTGGGATGCTATGCAAACCGATGTATACGGCAACGGTCGTAAAATTTGGAGTATGTCTGTCTACCCGAAAGAGGGGAATCCACTATGGGAGCAGTACAGTACAAAAGTGGTAGAGCAAACGCTAAAGACTTATGGTAAGTACACCATAGATTACCCTTACCCTGTGGCTATTAGCTGTCATGCAACAGCCGGTGGAGGTATGGAATACCCGATGATTAGTTTTAACGGTGGACGTCCGGAAGCTGATGGAACATACTCAGAAAGAGTAAAAAGAGGGATGATCGGTGTAATTATCCACGAAGTTGGTCACAACTTCTTCCCGATGATTGTGAACTCTGACGAACGTCAATGGACGTGGATGGATGAAGGCTTAAACACCTTCTGCCAATATTTGACCGAGCAAGAGTGGGATAGTGACTTTGGTTCAAGAAGAGGTGAAGCTCAAACGATGATTCCATACATGAGATCTGACCCGAGTATGATGCAGCCAATAATGACTAATTCTGAGCAGATTATTCAGTTTGGAAATAATGCATATGGTAAACCGGCCGCTGGATTAAATATTTTGAGAGAAACCATCATGGGACGAGAACTGTTTGATTTTGCTTTCAAGGAGTATGCTCGCAGATGGGCATTTAAGCATCCAAAACCGGCTGATTTCTTTAGAACTATGGAAGATGCCAGTGGTGTAGATTTAGATTGGTTCTGGAGAGGATGGTTCTACACTACCCTTCCGGCAGATCAGGACTTGGCTGAAGTAGAATGGTTTAGTCTTGATACTCAAAACCCGGAAATCACCAAGGCCGAGGCCAGAGCAAAATATGAAAAGAGCCGCGAAACGCTTTCTGTGATCAGAAATAAGACAGATATCAAAGAAACCGTAGAAGAGAGTCAGGAAAGATATCAGGATTTCTACTCTACCTATGATGAATTTGAAGTAACAGAAGCTGATAAAAAGCGTTATGAAGCATACCTTAATACCTTAACTCCGGAAGAGAAAGAACTGATGGAAAGTGGTATGAACTACTACGCTCTGAAAATCAAAAACAAGGGTGGTTTGATTATGCCGGTAATTGTGAAAATGGAGTTTGAAGATGGTACTGAAGAGGTAGTTCGTTTCCCGGCAGAAATCTGGAGAATGAATAGTGGTGAAATCACCAAGACGATTCCTACTCAGAAGCGAGTGAAGAAGTTTATTCTGGATCCTTATCAGGAAATCGCAGATATTGATGACTCCAATAACGCTTATCCGAGAGAGCCGGAACAGCCTACTCGTTTCCAGCTTTACAAGAGATCAAGAGGGTCTGCTCCAAATCCTATGCAGGAGGCCAGAAGTGCTCAGGAGGCAGCGACTCAATCTGCTGATTAATAGCTAAGTAACATGAAAAGATGAGGTGGCATGTCTGAAAAGATATGCCACTTTTTTTATGGGCAACCACCAATTTCTGTTTTAAACACAACACCCGAAGAGGTTTCAAAGCCAGGTTCCATCAAAATATAGCCAGACTTTAGTTTGATGTGTGAAGTGTTGCCTTGAAACTTTGAGGCGGTCTTAATAAATTGATCCGCTGTTCTGCTAACACTTTCATTAAAGGTTTTCAATCCCATATCCAACTCAGAGGGGCAGGGGTAACCAAGTTTAAAAACAGCGAAGTCTATTCCACCTTGATTAGAGGCTACATCTCCATTTGATGATGTACTCTCACCTGTAATTAAAAAGCCACCATCAAATGTGCCTAATAATGAATAAGGGCCTTCGCTGCCGCTGCCACCCAGAGGAATGGCGAAGTCTACACCTCCAAAGGGTATCGTCTGAAGTAGGAAAATATTACTTGGCAGTTTTCCGGCTGCCTGATCATAAAGTGTATCTGAAAAGGACTCTACGGCTATAGTTGGCGTAAATAAATCAGGGTTATAGGTCAATCCCCCCAGATATTCATCTTCATCATCTCCAATAAGGTCATTGGTGCCTAGTTCAGGTATGCCGTTTTGATTGACTTGAAAAAGCCAAACATCAGCTCCGCCATTATTTAACCCAAAAATATCACCACTCGAAGATGAGAAAGAGGTAGACGCAATGTAAATCAAGCCTGTTTCGTCAAACACCATTCTTCCGTCAAATTCATCTGCAGAACCACCCAAGAGATTAATATTTGATATAGAGCCCGATGACGTTGATTTGGCCCAAAGTAGATCAGATCCACCGTTAGATGTGACGGAGCTAACTGAGCTTGAGAGGGTCTCACCGAGCATAAAATAGGTGCCGTTATCTTCCAAAAGTTGATTAGGTGTTTCATCGGCCGCTCCACCATATGTTTGTTCCCAAACTAAGTTTCCCGAGCTATTTACTTTGCGTAGCCATAAGTCTCTCCCTTTGCTAGCAATATCTTTAGTGCTCAAAAAAAGGTAGTTATTATCACTTGTTTCTAAGATAGAGCCTTGGCTAGTGGGTTCTCCTCCCTGAAAAGTATTAAAAACTACACTTCCTGTAGAATTGATCTTTAGTACATAGGCACCAACTTGAGTAAAGTCTAGCGTTGTGCCACTTGAGCTAGATTTGCACAGCAATACCACACCGCCGTCTGCACAGGCAGCAATTGCCGAAAGGCTATCGGCTCCCGTGCCTCCGTAATGTCTACTCCACAGCTCATTACCTTCATCATCAAGTTTAGCAAGGTATATATCAGAAAGACCATTATTTCCCGGTATGTTTCCGTTTGAAGAGCTACTTGTGCCTGCAATGTAAATACTACCGTCTAAAGATTGGGCTGCTTGCAAAGCAATATCATCCCCCGAACCACCAATAGATCGCTGCCAGATTAATGCAGGATCTTGTGCCCTGGAATCTAGGCTAATAAAGAGTATTGTTAAAATTAGTAAAAGCTTTTGCACGTTAACGTCGGAGTAGATTTCAATAGCTAAACTCGTTAAAGTGATCCATATTATGTAGGATTATCTAAAATTTATATCGAACCTGAAGCTTGAGGTCTGTTCTATGCGGAGCATTTATTTCATTTAATCCGCTGCTGATGGTCTCTCTATCGGTGAGTGAGGTTCTGGCTACTCTAAACCAAACATCGATATTTCTGTTTACACTGTACCTGCTGACCAGGTATAAACGGCTTCCTTTTCCGAAATAGGCCGGAAAAGAAACGGTGTAGAGTACATCGTTTTCGTAGGCATATATACGAGAGTTATAATCGTCTGTGCTAAAAAGTGCTACTCTACTTTTCAATTGCCAGCGGCCTACGCTTCCCTCAATATCCTGAATAATGGCATATCCATTTGATCTGGGTAGCCCTTCATAAGTGAATGAATTGTATTGCAGACGTGTCTGCGATTTAAAGCTTTTTCCTAGGTTTGTTTCAAAGTGAGCCAGCAAATTCTCCCTGTAAGAGTCTACCAGATAGTCTGAAACTGTTTCATTATTGGGGAAATTACGCTGCTTACGCTCGCGGTGATATTGGGTATAGAAAAGCCATTTCTTGGTCGGTTTAAGCGTAAATCTGAATAAATAATCGTCTCCATCAGAAGGAGCGTCTACCAGGTATCTCAGCCAGGGGAATCTGTATTTATCGTAAAATGCTGAGAAGGTGTAGCCTTTCTTTGGGGTGTACTTTAAGCCACTGTAAATCCCTTTTTCGTTAATATTTCTACTGGCTTCGCCAAAGGCATTGGCATAGAAACTATGGAAGTCTTTATCATAACTCCTTAAGTTTAATGCCCATTCTAATTGAGGGCTTAAAGTAGATACGAAACCACCTACGGCTCCCCAGCCTCCACTGCTAGATCGGGCGGCTTCGCCAAAAAAATTGAAGTTTTGCCAGCTGTAACTGAAGTTCGGCCCAGCTACTATGTTCTCTGTTCCTTTAAATTCATGCCGAGCATATTCGCGTGGGTTTCTTTCAATTGTATTTCCAAAAATGGTACCGACTACGGTCATTCCAAAATGCCCTCCTGGGAAAGTATATTTGGCATTAAGACCATAGTTTTGCTCTGTCAGTACGCCTTTTTTAGCAATTTCATTTTCTGTGCGATGAAGCCCTGCTACCAAAATCGAGCTGAAAACATCTTCACGTTCTTCTACTGAGGTATTGAGGCTAGCGTCTCTTTTACTAATTGAGGCAAAGCCCGTTAGCTCCACTTCACCACCATCATAGGTAGCTGCTGCACCTCTCAGGAAACCACCCTCTAGGACAGAATTATGGGGTCTTATTCCCAGGTCGCTTCGGCGAGTGGTATAAATGGGTTCGCCACCTTTACCTGCGGCGTAACCCCCAGACATGATCAGTCCCTGACCAAACTGCAGTTGGTAGTCCCCAAGAATCATGTTTTTGATTTTACCCTTGTTTTTAAGCTGAAAATGGAAGGTAGTATAGTCTGCTATATTGGGCTCTCCCTGATCTTTTTCCATGATAAAGCCTAGGCTAAAGTCTTTAGGGTGCTGAAGTCGATACCGAGCGTATAGTTTTTCGGGGCTGCCCAAAAAGCTGCTATCACTATACCCTCTGGCCAGTTCCATCGTTCTCTCTGTTCTGATCACAAAGAAATGATCGGTGGCTCTGTTATAAATGCCCTTGATATCATTTCCACTCAGCTTTTGACTAATTCTTACAAAAGGGAGAAGGTTTTCTATGGTCAGCAGATCAAAGTTCTCAATGCTCTGCAATTCATACAAACTCAGTAGTTTTCCATACTTCTTCCGATGATCCATTAAGCTTTGAATCTGGATTTCAGAAAGTACATATAAGCTTCTTAGTTCTCCTACGTCAGCCTGATTGATATCAAGAGGGTTAAGGTAAAACTGAAGTAGAGCCTCGTAGAGGTCTTCATAATTGGAGTCGTCTTGTTGGGTGGCAGACAGACGCTGAATAAACTCATCTAGCTCAATAACCGGTTGCGGAACTTCCTGTGCCCATAATTTGCCACAAATAAGCATCATGATCAGAGCGATATGTGAACTCCATCTTTTCATTTTTTTGGCAAAAACATGCTTAGGCTTAAATGATGAGAAAGTCCCAGTGTTGGGTGGGTGTTGGCAGCATAGTCCAGTTGCCATTTTTCATATCTGTAACCGAAACCAAAATGGTTGGTTTTGATGGCAGTATCGATTCCTGATCTGAGGAATAAGTTTTCTTTCAAGGCATATTGGAGTCCAACTCTAAAGCTTGGTTTTTGCTCAGGAATATAGGAGCCCACTGCACTGAGGCTAACCTGACTGATGGGCATAAATGCCAAACCCAGGTTTATGGTAGTCGGGAGGTTTTCACCATCATTAAGCCGGGCTCCTGTCAAATTAACGGCATGAAGTCCCAGGTTTAATTTAGAGTTCAGTTTAGCCATAACGCCGAATTCGGTAAGAATTGTGGCCGAGGAAGTGATGTTTTCGGCATAAGAACCCAGATATGATGCCTTTACACCCAGGGCTATTCTACCGGTGCTTTTAGCTAAAGCTATCCCAGCTTTGTTTTCATTATACAATTGATCTCCGAACCTCTCGGCACCTACACCTATGCTAAAAGAGGCTCTACTCCAGGTGCCAGCCAATGAAGCCGTGGAAAGTCCACCAATATTGAAACGGGAATCGTAAGATGAAATAATTAAGTTTTGCTCTGCAAAAGCTAAACCGGCGGGGTTGAAAAAGAAAGACTCTGAAACGGGTAAGGCGGTCAATGCGTTTCCCATTCCCCAGCTTTTGGCACCTACAGGTTCTAAAACCGTACTTTGTGCTAATGCCCCCAGAGGCAGTAGAAAGAGAAGAAATATGGGGTTCAGGTATTTCAAAACGATGAACTAAAATTAGTGTTTCAATTTCAATTTTCGTTTAGAAACTTTCATCTTATTATTGTGTAAACGATTTTTTCACCTCTTTATAAAGCTATGACTGATCAACTAATATTTACTGAATCCATCAAAAACGATATTATTAAAGCCTCTAAATGGGCAAAGTTTCTCGCCGTTTTAGGTTTTATAGGCTCCGGATTTATGGCATTGGCGGGCTTGGTTATGATAGGTTTGGCCGGAGTTTTTGATTCTTTTAAAGAAACTCCCGGGTTTGGAGAGCTTGGCGGCTTTTTCGCCTTTTTTCCACTCCTATATCTGGCGGTAGCGGTGGCCTATTTTTTCCCAAGTTTATACCTCTATCGTTTTGCGGAGAAATCAGCCGGATCGGCAGAGTTTATGCAGCAAGAGGAAATGGAGAAGGCTTTTGGCTATCACTTCAAACTTTACAGATTTGTAGGGGTATTTACCATCGCCATGTTTGCTCTTTATATTATTATGATCATCGTAATGAGCTCACTTTCAAGCTCGATCTCCAATGAATTCATAAACGCAGTTTAAGCGAATTTTCTCTCCAGGTGAGCATAAAATTCACCAGCCTCTTCAGATCCTTGGTTCCATTTAAACTGTTGGGCAGTATGTTCTTTGATATGGTTTACGGCCTGATCATAGCTGTTGTAAGTTTCCAGAGCTTCTAAAGTTTGGTTAAATGCATCTATATCACCACCAAATAGATTTCTTACGAACAGGTGTCTTTGGTTAAACGAGATGCCTTCTCTCAGGCTATTGATTTTTCTTTTTTGATGAACATCCAGAAGACTTTTACCACTATCAGAGACTATTCTTTCATTGAGTGTTACAGTCCCGTTGTTGAGTTTTTCGTTAAGTCTAGCTGTAAGATTTGCCACCTCTTCGGTAAATGTCTCTGATTTAGGTTTTACCTCTGGTGTTACTGTTTTTACAGACATCTCCATCACAGGTTCTGGAGTTGGCTTCAGTCTTACTGGCTTTGGCGTTTCTGAAGAACCATTTAAAGCTTCGTCAAAGAAAGAACCACCATTGGTTTTTCTGCCAATAGTTATTGGTAAAATATTATTGATATCATCCAGTAGGTCTGAACAATCTTCAGTTCCATCTGTAGCAATGACCTCCTTCAGGTAATCGATGTCTTTATTGGCTAGTACTTCTTCTGCGGTCATTTTAGAGGAAAGACCTTCCATAATATGCTTATTGACTGTCAGGTATTTTGAATTACTCTCAATCCACTCTTTAGTCAGTTTGAATTCAGGTAAATTTCTCAACAGTCCTTCAAAGAACTTTTCGGGTTCCAGCGACAATTGAAGCGTATCGTAAGTGGCTTTTGTCAAAAGCGATTGAAAGGCTTTATGACCTACTGATATATGGCGACTTAAGGTATTCATAAAACTGGTTAGGGCTTCTTTAACCTCTTCATTGTCATAATCAAAAAACGGGCTTTTGAGTCGGCTGTTCTCTTCCTGCCACTTCTCGTAGAGGTTTTTGATTACCATAAGGTTAATCTGCTTTACCTCAGTTATTTGAAGTATGTCTGCACCGCCAATTCTATTGCTGTCTTTGAAATATTCACCGCAGATAAGTGTAGAAAACTGCTCAGCATATTGCTGGGCTTCTGCTGAATTCCATTTGTAGGTCATTTCCAAAATGTCGTTTTTTGTAGGATAAGCACTATTGTTATTGTAAAGATACAAATTCTGTGCGTTTAATTCTGAACGAAAAAAAATCGATTTTATGTTTCTAGAGCCAAAAAGTGGTAGATCGGCCGATAAAAAGTCGGGTTGGGTAGAGGTAATTTGTGGCTCAATGTTCAGTGGAAAAACCGAGGAGTTGATCAGAAGGCTAAACAGAGCCAAGATTGCGAAGCAAAACGTTGAAATTTTTAAACCAGGTATAGATACCCGTTATGATGAAGAAGATATTGTTTCTCATAACCAGAATTCTATCCGATCTACGCCCGTAAATGCTGCTGGTGAAATCTTGTTATACTCAGGAAACTGTGATGTGGTGGGCATAGATGAAGCTCAGTTTCTGGATGCGGGTGTGGTAGATGTGGTCAATAAACTTGCTGCCGGAGGAAAGCGAGTGATCATTGCCGGCTTAGATATGGATTCTACCGGAGCTCCATTCGGTGCCATGCCGGCCTTGATGGCTATCGCGGAATATGTCACCAAGGTGCACGCCATCTGTGTACAGTGTGGAGACATAGCCCATTATTCTTACCGTAAGGTCAAAAATGAAAAACAGGTGATGCTTGGCGAGCAAGAGAGCTATGAAGCCCGATGCCGACGCTGCTTTCACCTGTCTGATCAATTACCCGCATTGGCTTCTCCCGTAGAAAAAGTCACTGAGTAGTCTTAATAAGGTCTCTTGTAGTTTCTCTTTCTAGCTACAGGATCAGTTTTCAATGAAACCACCAGTGATTTCTTTCTGGTGTTTGGTCTTTTGTAGTTTTTACTCACTTCTTTGGTAGTGAGTGTGCCGGTAGGTGTACCTCCGTACTGCTGACGCACTTCTGCTCTTGCTTTATAATTTCGTTTATTTCTCAAAGGGCTCATGTTTTCTTCAATATCCTGGGCGAAAGCTCCACCCGTTGTAATTAATAATGCACTTAATGTTTTGTTGATAATTCCTGTTAATGTTTTCATTTTTCTTGTGATTTTGTTGTTTAACTTTTTCTTAATTAGAGTTTAAAAATTATGCGGCTTTAGGATGATAAAAAGCATGGAAAACAGGTCTCATATAGATCATTTCTTCCAGCTTGTTTTTGGCAGGAGTGTACAGATCATATTCGTCTCTGGCCAAACCCTTAAGAACCCCATGTAAATACTCCATAGAATCTGGGTGCGAGGTGAAATCTGAAAAAGTGAACTTGATAAATTCATCTTCTTCCTCTTTTTTAATGTATAAGATCAAATAC
This sequence comes from Jiulongibacter sp. NS-SX5, assembly GCF_052828545.1. The sequence continues at coordinate 2,000,909 of NZ_CM128248.1, read as the reverse complement.
AAATCCTTACCGTCGATCAAAGTTGTGGTGTAGCTTTGATCGAAACTCTTTGGTAATATCTGCTTATCTGTCATGAAGTCAATGACTTCCACAGCATCGTTAGATATTGACAAATTGTTTGTTAGTTGCTTTTCCATTTTTCTTTTTCTCTTGTGATAAAGTGTAATTGCTTATGCCAAAGATAAAAAGGCTTAAAGGTATTAAACAAAATATAATATGGAAAAAATTAAAAATAACGAAGAAAAACTTATTTATATCGATTTTTGATTAAAAGTCGAAATTTAATATTGTCAACATTTTTTAGGAATATACGTAGGGGTTAATCAAGGGATTTGATCGAAATAATATTTGGAATCAAGGCTATTTTTAAAATAAAGCACTTTTTAGAGGCGATTATCTAGTCTCTTTCGAAAGAAGTTATTGAAAACGGCTTATAGTTGTTCTTGAGGAGCGGATTATCTTTTAGGAATTGCCATTATCTCTGTGTCACCTCGCTCTGATTCCGGTTCTAGTACTTCATATTGATACTCACTTTTTACCAGAAAATTTAGAACACTCTGGTGTAAATCTTCACCATGGGTGGCTATCAGAAGTTTGGGCTTATAACCCATAATGGTATCAGTACATCCTTTGATAACTTCAAGCTCACCGCCCTCCACATCTATTTTGATAAAATCTGGTTTAGGTAACTTATTTAGCTTTACCCATTCGTCAATAGAAATCATTTCTACTTCCAGGTTTCCATCAGATGATACATGACCGGTAGCAGAGCCGGTTTGGGTATTGAAGCGTACTGTTCCTGATTTATCTCCAATAGCATATGGGAAAAGCTGAACACCTTCGGCTTTGTTTAAAGCCATGTGCCTCTCAAAAAAGCGTCTGTTTGCTGGCCTCGGCTCAAAAGAAAAGATATTCTTTGATCTGGAGTTGGCCATTAAAGAAAAGTAGCCGAAATGGGCTCCGATATCAAAGAAAACATAATCCTGCTTAAAGTGTTGTAGAAAAGCCTGAGCCTTATAGTTCTCAAAAGTTCCTTTGATAAATTTAGATCCAGAGGTCAATATCCATTTTTTGCCCTTTAGCGGGCCATCCTGAATTTTAGCCGAAATTCCGCTAAATAGCTGTTTAAAGAAATGCTTGATTGACATAGATTATAGTGAGATGCTGCCCAAAGGTAGCAAAAGCTCCCTATTTAACTTCTACTTTACCGTAAGAGCACTTCAGTTTAACCTTGGTGGCCTCATTCTCTTTGTCAGTACCTATGAGCATTTTCTTTTCCTGGGCATTTGAGGTGGCCAGGTATTTAACCTTAGGCTGTTCAGTAAGTATGAGGTCTGTATTATTGGTAACTGTGCTAAGCTCGTATTTGCCTTTAGCATTAAGTGGTAATTCCAGATTGGTATGTGAACTCTCAATTTCCAGCTCTTCTACATTGTCCATGATCTCCCCCAGAGTGAAGGCTTTGGCATATTTTACCTGAAATTTACACGACTCTTTCACTTTGGCCACGTGACCTTTACCATAGGTGGTTTTCATGTCAATATTATCAGCAGAGAGAACCTTTACATTACCGCAGGTATTGGTGAGCGTAATATCCTCTGCTACGTCAATCAAAAGAGAGGTTTGTTTGGCGTTTAGCTGCCCGCCCTTCATGTTTTTAATGAAGCCTTTGCCAAAGTTCAGTTCTATATTTGAGTAGTTATTTCTGATCTGATCGGCGTACAAATTGCCATACTTTTGATGAAGGTCCAGCACCGCAAGAAATTTTGGAATATAGACGTCTCCATGAGAATTGTTCACAGCTAAATTATGGTTTTGGGGCATCCATACTTCGTAATCCACTTTTAAGAAGTTGCGTTCATTTGGTCCGCTTCCTACATTATCTTCAAAAGCTGAGGTAAGGCATTGCAGATCTGTAGTAAAGTAGACGGTTCCGTTTTTCTTCTCAGACTTAATTTTGACGATGTTCAGGAAGGTTTCTACCTTTTTCTCTGTCTCAGCATTGGCTGTAATCTCAATATTGACTTTAACTTCTTCTTTATCCCAGATTTTGACTTTTACGTTACCGAAATGATTATCAATATGGATATCATCTTTACTGCTAAGATGATGTGTATGCGTAACCTTCTTTTTCTTTTCTATCAGATTCTCCAAGGAAGATGCATCACTAAAAGTGAGGTCTGGACAGCATCCGCCAGCCGCTTGAACCTGAGACAGTCCAAGAAGCGTGAAAGAAATAATGTAAAATAGCTTTTTCATAATTATACCAGTTGGATGGGGGTATCCTGTTGTTCTGAAGTGGTGCTCCACTCCGGCGATGAACTCCCTTTTTTGGTTTCTTCTTTCAGAACCTCCAGCTGCTGATCCAGTAGCTGAATTTGCCAGTTTAGATTGTCAATCATCTGCTCTAAAATCTGCTCCTGATTAGGGTTACGTGGCAATTCATTTTTAAGTTGCCCATAACTCTCATCTAAGGTTCTAAGGTCATTATTGAACTGTTGCATTAGCACAGGATTTACCTCTGTAAATGACATGAGCTGTGCTTTTTTCTCATCCACAAAAGAACTGTACCTAACCAGTTCAGCACCGTATTTAGTGCTGAGCTCCAGTACATCTTTATTTTCCTGGATAGGTCTGCTGTATTTACCAGCCATGTAACCTATACTCAATAAAAGGATTACCGAGGCTGCTATACCCATTTTGAAAAACGGCAACTTACGAAGAAGGCCTTTTCCTTCTTTAGGCTGTTCTTGTAAGTCTAAGCCTGCCTCTATTCTTTGCCAAAGTCCTTCTGAAGGAGTGGCTTGGTCAAAAGCAGACCGGTTTTGTTCAACGAAATCTTTAAGCTTGTCCATTTCTTATCAACTGCACTAGTTTCTGTTTAGCTCTCATATATTGTGTTCTTGAGGTGCTCTCACTGATGTCTAAGTAGTGAGCTATCTCCTCATGGTCGTACCCTTCAAAAAGGTACATATTTAGAACGGTACGGTAGCCGGCGGGCAAATGCTCCATTGCTTTGCTCACACTTTCTACCTGATAGGCCAAATCTTCCTCATCTATATGAAGAGGCTCTTCGGGCTCAATTTTATATTTGTGATCCTCAATATCTACCAGCTCCAGTTTTTTGGCTCGTAGGTAATTGATAGACTTATTCACTACAATTTGTTTTAGCCAAAGGCCAAAAGAAGACTCCATTCTAAACGACGACATTTTGGTAAATGCATCAATGAAGGCCTCTTGTAGTACATCCTCAGCTTCTTCCTGCTGTTTTATAAAACGCATGCAGGTACTGAGCATGGCACGCGAATAAAGTCGGTACAGTTCGTACTGAGCTTTGCGGTCGCCATGAATACACCTTTTAACTAATTCTGTGTTTTTTTCTATGTAAACTTTCGGTGTCAATATACTCGGCACCTCTACCCGCACGAGGGAATGTTTCTTTCTTAATTGCCTTGGATTCTGCTCGGGTGTTCAGAACAACCTCAAAACTACATCTTAATGTCGCGGAGATAAAGGCGATGTTGCACAAACGGTAAATTATTCTGATAAATCAAATCAAACGACAATCCATTAACGCGGTCAACGTTGATGAATTGTGGATCGAAAAAATAGGGTTCAAAACTGCTTTTTTATAAAATCTACCTACTTTTAACTTCAATTTTGAGCTTTCTGAATGATTCCAAAGGTCATTGCTATTTCTAACCAAAAAGGTGGTGTGGGTAAAACCACAACCAGTGTCAATCTGGCCGTAGGTTTGGCCATGAGAGGCTATAAGGTGCTTTTGATCGATACCGATTATCAGGCTTCATGTACTGTAGCATTGGGTATCAATATGGAATATGATAATAAGAGTATCTATGCTGCATTGGTAGATCTGGCTCCCATTCAGGATTGTATCATACCATCTGGTAGAAAAAACCTGGATATTATTCCGTCTACCCAGCATTTGGTAGGAGCAGAGATAGAACTTGTGACAGTAACCAACCGCGAGTTTATTCTCACCGATAAGCTGGAGGTGATCAAACCACTCTACGACTTTATTTTTATTGACTGCCCACCGTCTTTGGGTATTGTTCCTGTGAATAGCCTGGTGGCATCAGATTCGGTTCTGATACCACTTCAGTGTGAGTATTTTGGTTTAGAAGGTTTAGAAATGCTGCTGGATACTATCAAAATCATTCAGAAACGTCTCAAGCCGGAATTGTATGTAGAAGGAATTCTCATGACCATGTATGATAACGACTCTGACCTATCTAAAAAAATGGTAGCACTTATGCGTGAGAATTTCGGAGATGATGTTTTTGATACCTACATCAATCGTGACATTAACTTCATCGATTCTACAGCCAGTCAAATTCCTGTCATTGCTTCCAGAAAGTCAGAATCTGAGGGCCTTCAAGCCTATCAAAGGCTCATTCTTGAGTTTTTAGAAAAGTATAATTTGAAGAAGAGGAAGGTGTAGGGGGTTCTACATCTCATTCGCTTTACTTCCAATGGTAATGCCGGTTTGTTGTTCATACTCTTCGGCAGAGACATGGAAGCCATCAAACTCGGCGAAGCGGGTGTACTTACCAATAAATCTCATTTTAACATCTTCGGTACCACCACTACGGTTCTTGGCGATGATCATTTCGGCATAGCCTTTGGTGCTCGAACCATCTTCCAGAGAGTCAATATCATAATACTCAGGTCTGTAAAGGAACATCACCACATCGGCATCCTGCTCAATGGAACCAGACTCTCTAAGGTCAGAAAGCTGAGGTCTTTTATCGCCCCCACGTGTTTCTACTGATCTACTCAGCTGAGAAAGGGAAATTACGGGTACATTCAACTCTTTCGCCAAGGTTTTGAGTGATCTGGAGATGGCGGCAATCTCCTGCTCACGGTTCATGCCTTGTTTGATATTTCCGGCGGTCATTAACTGTAAGTAGTCAATGATGATCATTTTGATATTATGAAAAGCCTTCAGTCTTCGTGCTTTAGTTCTCAGTTCCAGAATAGAAAGTGCCGGAGTATCATCTACATAAATTGGGGCCGTAGAGAGATTGTTAAGTCTGGAGTGTAATGAGTGCCACTCGTCTTTGTCCAGTTCGCCTTTCCTAAGCTTTTGGCTATCGATTTCTGCCTCGGCAGAGATCAATCGAAGCATCACCTGCTGGGCAGACATCTCCAAAGAGAATAGTGCCACGGGCAAATGAAAGTCAATCGCCGCATTTCTCAAAGCTGAAACCACGAAGGCTGTCTTACCCATACCAGGTCTGGCAGCTATAATGATTAGTTCAGTATTATGAAAACCACCTGTAACTCTATCCAGTGACGGGAAACCAGAAGGTACATTGCTGTGCTCGGCATTCTGATCAGACTTATTCTTGATCTCCTCCAACGTCTTTTGAACTACTGCACTCAGCTCAGGGATATTCTTATTTAAGTTTCCTTCCTGAATTTCTCTAAGTGATTGCTCCGTGGAGTCCATAAGGCCATACACATCTGTGGTGTCTTCGTAGGCCTTATTTTTTACGGTGTCCAAAATCTTTACGATCTGCCTTCTGATGGCGTATTGAACAATAATACGTGCATCCTGCTCAATATGGGCCACCGTAGAATTGGTCATTATTCTGGAGACATAAGATGCTCCTCCTACAAATTCCAATTCACCGTTTTGTCTGAGTTGATTAGTGACTGTGAGTAGGTCGATGGGCTCAGTTTTACCAAATAAGGCAAGGATAGCCTGATAAATGGCAATATGTCTTTCATCCTGAAAACTATCAGGTTTCAAGATATCAATAACCGAAGTAAGGGCATCTTTTTCCTTAATGATACCACCAAGCACATTGGCTTCCAGAGCCTGCACATGCGATAGCTGCTGGAAAAGAACAGGTTCTCTTCCGGGCTTCGGGCTTGGTGTTAATCTTCGGTTTTGTTTTGCCATAGGGCAGAAAAATTCAATAATCCCAGAAAGTACTAGCTATCCAGACCTAATTGTGTCAGTAGTTTTTGCAGTTCTTCCTCACTTTGAAAAGGTAAGGAAACAAAGCCTTTGTCAATGGCATTCACCTTGATCTTCAAAGGCACTTTGGTTTTGCCTCTTAGGGAGATTTCTTCAATTCTCATATCCTCACGGTAGGTTTCCAGGGGAGAAAAGCTGCCATCTGTCTTGTTGGCTTCCTTCAAAAGTTCTTCTACCTTTCTGGCAGAAAGACCTTCATTCATGATTTTCTGAAGCAGTTCAAGCTGAAAGTCCTCGTCTTCAATCGTAATTAAAGGCCGTGCCTGACCCATGGTGATTTTACCCAATGTAATAGCCGACTGGATAGGGGCTGGTAATTGTAAAAGACGAAGGTAATTATTGACTGTTGTACGGTTTTTACCAACTCTCTCTCCAAGCTCACTTTGCTTCAGGCCACAGTCATCTATCATTCTTTGAAAAGAAAGGGCCACCTCGATAGCATTCAGGTTTTCACGCTGAATATTTTCGATAAGGGCCATTTCCAGCGAACGCTGGTCATCTACGTTTCTGATGTAAGCTGGTACTTCATCTAGACCTGCTAACTTGGACGCTCTTAATCTTCTTTCACCTGAGATGAGTTCGTATGATCCGTTTTCAGCCTCTCTAAGTGTAAGCGGCTGAATAATACCATGGATTTTGATAGATTCTGCAAGTTCATCCAGAGCTTCCTGGTCAAACTCAGTTCTCGGCTGATAAGGGTTGGTTTTAATGCTGGAAACCTTTACTGGCTTTACTCCATCAAACGAGGCCACCTTTTTCGAAACCACTAAATCGCTGTCACTTAGTAGTGCACTCAGTCCTTTTGCCATCTTACGCCGCTATGGTAATTTCTGCTTTGAATTCAGGAAGATTATTTCTTCTAAGCATTTCCTTGGCAAGGTCTACATAACTTATGGCACCTTTATTTTCCAGGAATTTAATATCAAACTCTTCGCCTTTCTCTCCTGAGAACATTAATAGTGCAGGTACTCCGTAACTAGGTGCTTCTGCCAGCTTTACGTTTCTAGGAACAATGGTCTCAAAACAGTCATCTTTGAAGTAGTTTCTAACGTCCTCTACTACCATTTTTGAGAGATTTGTACGGCCATCATACATGGTGAGTACGTATCCTTCCATCTCCAATTCAGGGTTCAGACGTTTTTTAATGATGTCTACAGTGTTTTGAAGTTTTGCGATTCCTTCCAGTGCAAAGTATTCACACTGAACAGGAATCAAAACAGAGTCAGAGGCCACAATGGAATTAATTACCATAAGGCCTAGTGATGGTGAGCAATCGATAAAGATGAAGTCGTATTCTTCTTTTAAAGGTGCTACCAGTTCTTTAAGTATATATTCACGAGCAACCTGATTGACTATTTCAAGTTCAAATCCGGCTAAATCTATATGAGATGGGATAACATCTAAGTTGGGTATCTCAGTGGAAAGTACACAGTCTTTGATATCAGACTCTCCCACAAGAGCAGAGTAGATATTATGCGTATGCTCTTTACTGTCAATACCAAGGCCGGAGCCGGCATTAGCCTGCGGATCGGTGTCTACAATCAGGATCTTATAATCCAGGATTGCCAATGATGCAGAAAGATTAATAGCCGTCGTAGTTTTACCTACACCACCCTTTTGATTAACAATAGATATTATTTTTCCCATGTCAGTTGATTTTGAGGACTACAAATATAACCGATTTTAGGGCGGTGAAATGGCTGGCTTTTCTTTTGTCGATAAGTTTTGAAATTGTGGATAAGTATGAGAAGCTTTTCGCTGTTTTATTGGAGTTCATTGATCTAAATCGAAAATCCCCACTGCCATGGGCGGTGGGGATTGTTACTAAGCTAATCTAACCACTATTATAAGGTCTTCATAAATTCTACTGTTTCTGTTACGATCTGATTCATCTTACCATGCATTTCATGGTCTGCCTCAGGAATGAGATGTAACTCAGCATGAATTTTCTTTTTATTTAATTCTGCATTTATTTTCTCTCCTTGTGACAGAGGAATTAAATTATCGTTCCCACCGTAGAAGAGAAGTGTATTACTGCTATTTCTATCGACATCATAATAGGGGCTTGCGGCCTTATATGCTGCAGGATTTTCCTGATACGGTTGGCCAATCAAAAGCTCTGTCAGGTTTCGATTTTTATCGTCTTTTATGCCATTGAAAATTGGCTCTTCGGTAAGGTCTGTAGGAGCAGCTACAGCAGTCACTGCGGCTATATCTTTATGGTCTTTTTTATAGGCATATGAAAGTGCCAAATGCCCACCGGAGCTATAGCCCCAAAGTACCACTTCATTGCTTAAGTTCAGGCTTGTCTTCAGGCTATCGTGATGATCAAAAAACAGATCAAAATCATCCATCATATCATTAAAGGTCACACTGTCTATACCAGCGAGTCTGTGATTGATATTGAAAATGGTGATGTTAAGGTTCTGATTTTTAAAGTGTTGTGCCGCCTCGTTAAGGTAGCTTTTATCGAGCAAGCTCCAGCCGCCTCCATGAACCAGCACCACAGAAACAGATTTTTTTTCAGGATCAAGACTGTCTACTTTAGGTATATACAAATCATAAGTTTGAAATCTATTCTCACCATAAGTTTGGTTGAATTTTACATCATAACCATTGACAGCTTGGTTGGTCATCAACTGATTTACCGAGACCCTGTTCTTCTTATTTCCTAAAGGAGAAATATCAGATACAGCATCGCAAGAAATAAGAGTAGATGTTACCAATAATAGAAGGAATAAGTGTTGAGTTTTCATAATTCTAGCAGTTTGATTTACCAGAATCCAAAAAATTATATTCCAATACTCTTTTGGTAAAAAAGGGGAATAAAAACGCGTAGCTATTTCCCCAAAATTCCCCCGAAAAATTTAGGCTGCTTTTCTCCCTTTATTTACCCGTTTTTGCTCATCTGAGCAATCCTTTGCTCGTTTAGTCCAATGGTCTGTATTCAAAACCTAAGGGAATAGGATTTTCAAATGATGAGCAGAAATTAAAACAAATTCATATGGAAAATTCGAACAAAAAGACAGCGGGGATAACCTCAATATTATTAGGAGTAGGTTTTGCGGCCGCCGCAATGGTAGGTGTTTATCAGTATCAAAATGCTCAGGAGGCTGAAAAGAATCTGGCTATGACTGAAGAGAAGGCCATGACACTTACAAATAAGAAAACTGAGCTAGAGAATGAAGTCTCTACATTATCTGCTGAATTAGAAGCTAGAATAAAGGCTTCAGAAGAAGCGGCTGCAGAACTAGCTGCAATGGAAGAAAAGAAAGCGGCGAATAATAAAGCTTATGCTTTCAAGATGAAAAAGGAACGTGCTCGTATAGAAGCAGAGCAGAAAAAACGTCAAATGGAGATTGACAGTCTGAATTCTCAGCTAGTAGAGTTAAATGCTATAAAAGATCAAATGGCTGAGGATCTGAAGGTAGTTCCGGTTCTGGAGAAAGAGAACGCAGACCTAAAAGCTGAAGTAATGGCTTGGGAGCAGAAATATGCAGCTCTAGAAGCTGATTTCAAGGACCTGAATACGCGTTATCAGAAACTAATCTATGATGCACCTGCCGATAATTTCAGAATTGAAGTTGCAGACAAAAGAGGTAAGCTAACCAGCAAGGCTAAGAGAGCCGAGACGGTCACAGTTTCGTTCCTGATGCCTGAGTTCCTGATGAAGGAAATGAAAGGAAAAGAAACGCTTTATCTAAGTTTATTTAATGAGAAAATTGAGCCACTTCCAGGTTATACAAGTGAAGTGAATGTTAACAGAGCCAATGGTACCATTCCGGTAGCTGTACACGCTACAGAGACGTATGACCCATCAAAAGGCCCGGAATTAGTGACATTCAAAGTGAAGTTAGAAGATCTGGAGTCTGGTTTCTATAAGGGTAAAGTTTATTCTGCCAATAATTACTTCGGTACAATCGACTTTAGATTAAGATAAGATACACTTACATGTTCTCTAAAGAAAATGCCCGACGGTTTCCGTCGGGTGTTTTTATTTAAAGTGAGACAGAAAGTATTTGAAATCTATAACGCCTCTTCAAAAGCCAGAGTCGCTGTTTGGCAATAGAAATGAATGATTGATTTCAGCATGGCCACAAGATCATCGTACTTCGCAGGTTTAACAAAATAGGCTGCTGCACCATTTTGATAAGCATTTTTTACCTCTTCTTCTGCCGCCGAGGTAGATATTATCATAACGGGTAAATGCTGTAATCTAGGAGTGGTTTTAATAAACTTCAGCATCTGTCTTCCGTCAATTTTCGGCATATTCAGATCCATCATGAGTATAGAAGGTAGTTTACTTTCAGCCAGTCTGTTTTTTAGAGAATTGCCATCATTTATCCATTCTACCTGGCATTCACAATTGATTTCTTCCAGTGCCGATTCCATCAGAAAACGGTCATCCGGGTCATCTTCGGCTATCATTATTCTGTATGTTTTCATCACTCTTATGTTTTTAATTCCTGATTTTGCTCTAGGCAGGGAAATACAAGTGAAACTCTGCCCCATCATTTATGGCACCGTCGGCATCCATATCACCACCATGATTTTGCATGATGCGGTTGCAAATAGAAAGCCCGATACCAGTACCCTCTATATCCGATGTTTTTTCCAGACGACCAAATACGGTAAACATTTTGGCCTTAAACTGTGGGTCAAAGCCTTTACCGTTGTCCTTCACCACAATATGCTTGAATTGAACCGGATCATCATCAAAATACCTGGTTTTGGTATAAGCTCTTATTCGAATAAAAGAGTCAATATCTTGTCTTCTGAACTTTATGGCGTTGCCAATCAGATTTTGAAACAATTGGTAAAGCTGTCCTTTATGCCCTTCTATTTCAGGTAATTCGCCAATATCCAATTCTATTCCTTCCAGCTTATCTTCAAAACTATCTGTTACTTCATTGATGATGGTATTGAGGGGTACTAATTCTGTTTCAGGCTCATCAGACATCAGTCTGGACAGGCTTAATAAGTCATTGATCAGGTGAGTCATTCGCTCACTTGAGGCGTCCATTCTTTCCAATAGATTGAGACCGCTTTCATCAAGCTTTTCACCGTGATCTCTAAGAAGCTTTGTAGCAAACATTCTAATTTTTCGAAGTGGTTCCTGTAAATCATGAGATGCCACATAAGCATATTGTTCCAGTTCCTGATTTGACTTATTGAGGTTCTCTACATTTTCCCGCAGGAGGAGGGTGGCTTCGTCACGTTGTTTGAGTTCATTGCTAAGCAAAACGAAAGCATACCCTAAAAATCCGAGTATCCCTAAGGTGAGAATAAAAAGAAGGAATGGAGTGAATTGCTCTTCAAACTCCTTTATCCTAAGCCTCTTTTTTAACAGTATTTTTTCGTGACTTTCGGTTTTATCCAGGAGGTCGTAAAACTCTTTATTAATATTCTCATTTCTGAGAATTAACTCGTTCTGCACATATTTATAATTAGCGGTGGAGGTATCATTAATTACCTCAACGAGGAGACTTTGAATCCGATCATCCACCTCTTCATTGATTTTTTTGGCATAAAACTGGTGAACTTTGTCGCCCCGGGTGAGTCTTTTGAAAAGCTGTAGCGTATGTCTTAAACTATTTTTTTCTTCCTGAAACTGATAATAGTATGTGGTATCTTTGGTGATGAGATAGCTTCTTTGCTGTGCAATAGCCGTATTAAAACCTGATTTGAGATTAGAAATCGCCAGCAAAGTCTGGTTAGACCGGTCAATGGTATCTGAGTACTCCTTAAAAGTGCTGAGCCTGTCAAACGTCAGGATACTTAAAAAAAGAAGCACTGCCAGTGATATTCCAAAAATCAGGTTGACTAGTTTTTTATTCATACGATTAGCTTTACTCTTTTTGGGGAGCATATTCCCCAAAAATTCTCATTTTGGGTCAGGGTTTAATTCTTAATTTCTCAATATTGCATAGAATGCAATATTTGTAATAATTTAATAATGAGATTGTTATGAGGGGTTTGATTCACCTTTTTCCTCAAAAATCCTCAATGTGGACTTTCTTTTGTTTAGAATATATTAATAAAACGCACCATATGTGAATTAGGATTAATTGCCAGGGGTGCTAAAGTGTATGACACGAACTTCATCAATATAAATAAGTAAAGCTATTCAATGCCTAAAATATTAGTAGTAGACGACGATAAAGACATTTGCCTGTTAATGGACAGGTTCCTTACCAAAAACGGTTACGAGGTAGAGACTGCTCTGTCTGGTATGGCAGGTTTGAAAAAGCTTGCTGAATATAAGCCAGATTTGCTCCTTTCTGACTTCAAGCTTGGCGATATTGATGGCTCTGAGGTTTTGAAAAGGGCAAAGGAGTTAATGCCTTCTCTGCCGGTTATTATCATTACAGGTTACTCAGATATTAAAGTAGCAATTAACGTGATGAAAATGGGGGCTTTTGATTATGTCACAAAGCCACTATTCCCTGATGAAATTCTATTAAACATCAGAAAGGCACTTAAAGCCACTACACAAGAAGCCAGTACTTCGGTCACCAAGAAATCTGCTGCACCAAAGAAGAAAGAAAAAGCCAATTATATTTTCGGGAGTAGCACAATCTCCAAAAGGCTAATGAAGCAGGTAAATCTGGTAGCACCCACAGATTACAGTGTTATCATCTACGGAGAGAGTGGGGCAGGTAAAGAGGCGATTGCTAAAACAATTCATGAAAGAAGTCAAAGAAAAGATGGTCCTTTCATAGCCATGGATTGTGGTGCCATTTCAAAGGAATTGGCAGGTAGTGAGTTGTTTGGGCACGAAAAAGGCTCATTTACAGGAGCTATAAATCAAAAGATTGGTCATTTTGAGTTAGCCGATGGAGGCACACTCTTTTTAGATGAGGTAGCCAATCTCTCTTATGATGTTCAGATTTCACTATTGAGAGTAGTGCAGGAGCAAAAGTTAAAAAGAATTGGTGGTAATAAAGAGATCAGTATCGATGTCAGAATTTTGGTAGCCAGTAATGAACGCCTTCCTGAGGCGATTGCCAAAGGTAAATTTAGAGAGGATCTGTACCACAGGTTTAATGAGTTTAGTCTTGATGTGCCTGCTTTGAAAGATCGTGGTAATGATATTTTTGAGTTTGCTCAGTTCTTTCTGGATGAAACCAACAGAGACCTGGAGAAGGAAGTCACAGAATTCTCAGATGAGGTGAAACACCATTTTAAAACATATACCTGGCCTGGTAATATCAGAGAACTGAGAAATGTCATCAAAAGAGCAACGCTTTTAACTGAAGGTATAGTGCTGGAGGCAAGTGCTTTGCCTTTTGAGATCGTGAATTACGAGAAACTAATGTTTGCCGAAGCACCTGCTGAGCCAGAAGTTAAGGCAGACAGAAGGCTTCATGGTCAGCTTAAATCTGCGGCTTATGAGGCAGAATATGAGATGATTATGGATGCTCTGAAACAGACGAACTTCAGTAAAAGTAAAGCGGCGAAGTTGCTGAATATTGACAGAAAGACGCTGTATAATAAGATGAAAAAAATGAATATGTAATGGCCATATCTACCCACGCAAATCAAGTACCGGAGCAAGTTCAGGCTCTGCAAAAAGAATTCGACGAGTTTATTTATATGGCGTCACATGACTTAAAAGAGCCAGCTAGAAAGATTGTAACTTTTGGAGACAGACTTACTTCTAGTTTGGGAGAAAAACTTTCAGAGAACGAGAAGGAGTATTTTACCAGAATGATGGATGCGGCCAGAAGGCAGCAGTCTATGATCGATGATTTATTGAAACTCAGCCGAATCAAAACCACTGACTTTAAAAAAGAGAAAATCAATCTCAAAGAATTGGTGGCTGACTTAGTGGTGAGCCCACAGACAGACTTCAAATTTGATGTTCCAGAGATTGTATATGCTGATAAAAGACAACTGGCTTATGCTTTGCAAGAATTGATCAGAAATGCCGAGAAATTCTCAGGCGAAAAGCCGGTTTTAAAGTTGAAAAGTAAATCTATCTTCTCTACGGTGATTGGTCAGAAGGGTCTTAACTCCTCCAGAAGCTATGCCTACATTATTTTGACAGATAATGGAGTAGGTATACCTCCGGAGAATCTGGAAGACGTATTCAGACCGTTCTTTAGAATACACGGTCGTGGTGAATTTAGTGGATCGGGGATGGGTTTGGCCATTGTAAAAGCCATCATTGATAAAATCGGAGGGGCCATATGGGCCGAACAATCCTCCAAAGGGGCATCTTTCCATGTTTTATTACCATCCACTTAATTTATGAGTCAAATTTCGATTTTACTGGTTGAAGACGATGAGGATGATTATTTCATCACTAAGACTTTACTTTCAGAGGCCGTTGATCTTGATTTTAAACTCGAATGGGAAAGTAACTACTCCAAAGCAGAGCGACTGGTAAAATTGCGAAAGCATGACATCTATCTCTTTGACTATCTCCTGGGTAGAGATTCAGGGCTGGGACTGCTTAAGGCATTACGAGAGCTAAGCCCCGATTGTCCGGCTATAATGTTAACAGGCAAGGGGGATACCAAAGTAGATCAGGAGGCTATTCAGCTAGGGGCTTCAGACTATTTGGAAAAGGCTAGTCTTAATGCTGACTCGTTAGAGAGGAGTATACGCTATGCTTTAAAACACTCAGAAGCTCTATCAGCTTTAAGACTGAGTGAGGCCAAGTATAAAGCCGTTATTGAACATTCCAAAGAGATCATATTTATTGCCAATGACGATTTAAATATCGTTCACATGAGTGCCTCGGCAGAGGATTATTTAGGGTACTCGTTGGAGGAGATTTATCAAATGCAAAGTCACCATTTATTTGATGACCCGACCGAGATGCTCCATCTGCAGGATATCGTGGCAGAGAAGGGGAGTATAGAAGATTTTAAAATGACGGTAAAAACAAGAGACGGCGAGCTAAAGCCCGGCCTGCTCTCGGCAGTGCTTGAGCTTGAAGAGGACGGTCGTTTTTTCATTCATGGCATTTTTACCGACCAAACACAGCGAATCAAGGCGGAAAAAGCCATGCTGCAGAGTCAAAAGCTACAGTCTACAGCCCGATTAATGCAAGTGCTGGCTCATGAAGTCAGAAACCCATTGATGAATATAAACCTGAGCCTAGGTAGTTTGTCTGACATCAGTGCTGAGGATGCTCCTTTGATTGAAATTGTGCTGAGAAATGCCCGAAGGATAGATCAACTGATCAATGAAGTTTTACACGTCGCTTCTGAAAAACAAGTACAGAAAGCCAGAGTTAATATCTGTGAGGTTATAGATAATGCACTGGAGCAAGTTAGTGACCGTGCTTTGATGCAGAAAGTAGAGATTCTTACGGACGTACAAGAGTGTCCGCAATTGATGCTTAATGCCGAGCAAGTGAGTACGGCTTTTGTCAATATACTGGTAAATGCCATAGAGGCCTTAACTACCTCTGAGAAGCCGGTTATTGAGCTTTTGGCCTTTGAAAAAGACGAGCAGGTGGTAGTAAAAATCACTGATAACGGAATAGGCATGGATGAGGAACTGCAGTCTAAGCTTTTTGAGCCTTTTTATACGGCCAAAACCAATGGTGTAGGCCTTGGACTGGCCTCTACATTAGGAATTCTTAAGGCACATAATGCCGAGATAAATGTAACGTCAGATATCGGAGAAGGCTCTGTGTTTACAATTACTTTCAAAACTACAGAGGTGGAAAATTAGACCACAGAATTCCACAGAATGTTCTTAGGAACAGTTATTTAAACTCACAGGTCAAACAAAAGAAATTGACCATGACATTTGATTTAGCATTTGAAATTATGACCTGGCTGGTACTAGGTGGATTTGTATTAGGATCTGAAATTATCATGACCACAGAAGAGGAATAATTCCCCCAGTCAACCAACTACTGAATCACTAACATCAGTGCCATTCCAAACACAATTCCTGAGAGGATCAAATTCCAGGTTTTTTGTTTGACCTTTAAAAACTCTGTCAGTAGGAAATTGATCGCCAGGGCCGCCACCACAATTAAGATTTGACCTAGTTCTAGCCCCAGGTTAAAAGAAAACAGCGGTACTACAATGCTATTTTCAGCACCCAGAAGACTCTTCAGGTAATTTGAAAATCCTAAACCGTGGATCAAACCAAAGACCACAGCCAGAGCATATCTCACCCATTTATTGTTTTTTGTTTTCTTGTAAATGCTCTTCGGGAATTTATGAAAGAAATTCACCAAACAAGTAGCCATTATGGTCAGTGGGATTATGAACTCAATAAGGCCTGCATCTATAGATACAATATCAAGAACCGATAGAGCCAAAGTGGCCGAATGCCCCAATGTAAAAGCCGTAATTAGAATCAAGACTTCCTTCCAACGTTGAATACTGTAGACTGCACATAGAGCTATTATAAACAGAATATGGTCAAAGCCATTTAAGTCAGTAATGTGGAGGTAGCCAAGTTTCAGATAGCTTAAAAATTCTGACATTTAGGATGTGATGAGTTAGGTGTTTAAATTTACTGACATAAGATTGGCATACAAAATTATTTACCGAATATGAGTGTTTGGAAAAAAATAGGATTCGTCTTTTCTTTCTCTATTCCCGTTTTAATTCTGGCAGGTTTTTATTTGCCAGATCAGCCAATCACTTTTCTCTCAGCACCTTTTTCTTACTTCGTCATTCCTTTGGTAGATTATTTGATTGGGAAAGACCAAAATAATGTCATCAAAGATGAGTTTGATGGGCTAATTCAGAATAAGTACTTTGACTTTTTGGTCTACAGTCATGTGTATTTACAGTTTTTCCTTTTAGGCTGGGGGCTCTATGTTCTGAGTAACTATCAGCTTACAAATTTACAGATTCATGGAATCATAGTGAGTCAGGCCATATACAGTAGCACCATCATTAATGTGGCTCATGAATTAGGCCATCGGCCGGGGAAGTGGGCTCGGCTGCATGCTCGATTGGCTCTCATAACGGTGTTCTACCACCATTTTACTATTGAGCATAATCGTGGTCATCATGTAAGAGTGGCTACTCCAGAAGACCCTGCTACTTCCAGAAAAAACGAAACTGTATACGCATTCTGGTTTAGATCCATCACGGGCACCTTTAAATCGGCATGGGAGATACAGGCAGACTTACTTCGCAAGAAAAATATCAAAGTGTGGTCATTCAGAAACCCTATGTTGGTTGGTTTTCTGGCTACGCCAATTCTCTTTGCTATAGTTCTAGGTGCTATTTATCATGTCAAAGGCACTATTCTCAATGGTCCATTGCAGTTTCTCGTGATCCAGGCCATAGTAGCGGTCTTACTGTTGGAGGCTGTCAATTATATCGAACATTACGGTATGCTAAGGAAGAAATTGCCAAATGGCAGATATGAAAAAGTAAACCCTTTACATAGTTGGAATGCCAATCACTTTTTCAGTAACCTCATTTTGTTCAATTTGCAGCGTCATTCAGATCATCATGCTTATGCCAGCAGACCTTATCAGGTTTTAAGGCATTTTGAGGCCAGCCCTCAGATGCCTTTTGGTTATCCGCTGATGATCATTATGAGCACTATTCCTCCTCTATGGTTTGCGGTGATGAACCGCAGGCTGGAGCAGTGGCAAAACAAAGAAGTTAGCAAGGAGGAAATCAGACTTATGGTTAAAGAATTTGCATAAATACAGCTTACAGAATGTTGAAAAATAGAACGATCTACACATTAGGCCTAGGCCTGCTTTTATCATTATCGCTCAAGGCTCAGGATGCTATCCGACTTAAAGCCGGCTATCAAGCGAATAAAAAATATGTCAGTACTATCACCTCAAAAAGTGATATGACCATGGCGATGGATAAAGGTGAGAATGACATAGAAATACCGGGTTTTCCTATGAACATGAGTAGTGAAAACAATATGGTATTAACCACCGAAACCTCTGCGAAAGGTCCGGATGGTGTGATTCCATTGGTAATTGAGTATCAGAAGTTTGAAATTGTTTCTACCGTCAATGATCAGACTGTTTCGCCACCAATGGATTATCTGATAGGGACTAAAATTTATGGGCACTCTTTTGAGAACGGGGCTATTGTCACAGACTCATTGTCTAGGGGAGATATGCCAGAGCAAATGAGACAAGCCATGGAATCTACATTAGGCTCTTCTCTCAATAGCATGGTATTTCCTGAAAAATTGCTCAAAGTAGGAGATCAGTTTACAATAGAAACGCCTTTTGATATGCCCTTGAACCAAATGGGTCAGATGAAGATGACCATTCACAATACCTACACTTTGCGATCATTTGATGGGCAGAACGCTTTTTTTGATATCAAAAGTGAACTGGATGTAGATGGTGAATTGCAGGAAGGACAGTTAAAAATGACAGGAAGTGGAGATGGAAGTGGTGTCTTTGACCGCAGCCATGGATTTATGATTGAGGTAGACCAGGATATGGATATGTCAATGACGATGGATACCAATGGGATGACTATGAAGATCAGTTCAAATACGAACGGTCTTACAAAAACGGAAATAGCGAACTTATAAATGAATTTATCACTCAAAGGAAAAAGAGCCTTGGTCTGCGGAAGTACTGAGGGAATCGGTTGGGCTTCGGCTCAGGAATTAGCTCAGCTAGGAGCAGAGGTTTGTCTTTTTGCTCGTAACGAGCAAAAGCTGAAAGTTCGTGTCAATGAACTGGATCAGAGTGCCTGGCAAAAGCATCACTATCTTCTGGCTGATTTTTCAAAAACAAAGGAAGTAAAATCGGCGATTGAAAAAAGCTCGGGCGACTATCACATCTTGATCAATAATACCGGTGGCCCCGCGGGAGGGAATATCATTGAAGAGTCAACGGAGAAGTTCAAAGAGACCTTTGAGCAACATATTGTGATCAATCAATTGCTGGCACAGCACCTTGTTCCATTTATGAAAAAGGAACAGTATGGTAGAATAGTCAATATCATTTCGGTGTCTGTCAAACAGCCAATTATTGGTCTGGGAGTGAGCAATACAATTAGATGGGCTGTGGCTTCATGGGCAAAGACTTTGTCAAAGGAGTTATCGCACACTGGTATTACAGTCAATAACGTTTTACCTGGCTTTACAGCTACTAAAAGACTTGATCAGGTGATCAAGCAGAGAGCCTCTGGTAGCGGAAAAAGTACTGCTGAGGTTTCACAAGGAATTTTGGATGGGATACCTTCAGGCAAATTTGCGGAAGCGGAAGAAGTGGGAGCTGCAGCAGCATTTCTTTGTTCACCCGTGGCGGCTTCTATAAATGGAATTAACTTACCTGTGGACGGAGGCCTGAGTGCTAGTTTATGATAGAAGCAGAAAAGTATGTTAAGAAAGACTTCAGTTCAGAAAAGCTGAAGATAGACAGTTATGAAGCTTGTACGTTTGAAGAGTGTAATTTTGAAGGTGTACACCTATCTGGTATAAAGTTTATTGAATGTGAATTCATTGATTGCAATCTCACAAACGCCTTTTTGAAGACCACCACGCTCAATGAGGTTTCTTTTCAAGGTTGTAAAATGATGGGTATTCTTTTTGGTGAGATCAATCCGTTTCTATTGGATGTAAGATTTGCCTCCTGCCAGTTAAGCCTATGTTCTTTTTACGCTTTGAACCTGAAAAGTACGCTGTTTTTAAATTGCATTCTCAAAGATGCCGACTTTACAGATACGGATTTAAGCTCGTCTGTTTTTGAACGGTGTGATTTGAACGGTGCTCGTTTTGAGAGAGCAAATCTTCAAAAAGTAGATTTCAGGACAGCAGAAAATCTAGCGATGGACCCTGAATTAAATAAGCTGAAAGGAGCACAGTTTTCTGTGGATGGTGCTAAAGGATTATTAGCAAAATACCAGATCAAGATCAGCTAAGAGGGGATGTCCATTCGTATACGCCATTCTTTTGGCAAATAATTATTGATACGGTTCCCGATTACTTTGCCCCAACCTAAACCCAAACCTTGGTAACGAATAAGGTACCAGCCGTTTTCCTGCTTGCCAAAGTCAAATGCTTCTTTTTTTAAGAAGAGTAGGGCATTTTCTTTGTCAAGGTCTAAATGAGGAACTCCTTCTGAAAGTTCTGTGCTTAATGCCAAAGCATGAGAAGGAATAAAGCTGTCTTTTTTAAACATGCCCATCTCAAAACCCGAGGACCGTTTAAATAAAGCTTTTAGTACCGAGCCGTATGAAGAATTCAGGTGTTTAGGAATTCCAATGACAGACTGATCTTCCTTTAGATAAAGATCAAAATATTCAGGCCTCTTAAGCCAATCCTGAAGTATTTCAGTCTTTTTTCGTGGCAGTCTGTTCAGTTTAATTTTGGAGGAAACGAAGTCTTCATCGCCAAAGGTCTTTTTCAAAGCAGCAAGGTAAAACCCTTCGCCATTTACTCTGTGAGGGTAAAATTGATAACCTGCTTCACGGCGTTCTATACCCTGAAAGTTCTCAACAGAGAGTTCTATTTCTTCAAAATCATGTTGTGAACAAAACCTCTTCACATTTTGATGGTTTTCCTCAGGGTTATAGGTACAAGTAGAATAGATGAGTCGCCCTCCAGGTGCCACTGCCATGGCTGCGGCTTGTAGAATTCTTTTCTGACGGGCCGAGCATGTGGCTACTGCTTCTTCTGACCAATGAGAAGAAGCGTCTTTATCTTTTCTGAATAGTCCTTCTCCGGAGCATGGAGCATCTACCAATACCAAATCAAAGAAGCCTTCCAGGTCAGCGAACTCCTCAGAGTCGTGATTTGAAACGATGATATTGCTAAAGCCCCATTTGAGCAGATTTTCTTTGAGTATGCCCACTCTGCCTTTTATAACCTCATTGGCCACCAACATGTCTTTATCTTCCAGTAGATCTGCTATCAATGTTGTTTTGCCTCCCGGTGCAGCACAAAGGTCCAATACCTTTAATGGCTCATAGAGGTCAACAGTCTGTTTGATGGCTTCTTTGAGAAACATGGATGAGGCCTCCTGCACATAATAGGCTCCGGCATGAAACGCAGGATCCAGCGTAAAAACGGGTCTTTCTTTAAGATAGAAGGCATTTGAATGCCAAGGCAATAGCTCACCTTTTATTTCGTCAAAAAGATTAGAAACAGATTTTCTGGGGTTAGCTCGTACAGAAACCGGTGATTCACCCTCAATGCAATCAATGAAGCTATTGACCTCATTGCCCAGCAAATCACTCATTTTGTTTTTGAAGTCTTCAGGGAGGTTTGCAGGCACTTTTCTAGTCTTTTAATTGAACGATGGCTTTCTGAATGGCCACATTATTAGGATAAGAAACCAAGTTTCTTTCGGCGTCTTCTATTTGAATAGCAAAAAAGGTGATATCCTTCACTGTTCCAATGACCGAATCGTCTTTGTCCATGATTTTGATTTTTGACCCGATTTTAAAAGGGAAATTAAAGAACAAAATGACTGACGCTGTAATATTGCTTAGCATAGACCATGAAGCAAATAACGCCACACCGGCTACGGCAAAAAACGAAGCAAAGATTCCTTTATAGGAGACATTCCAAATGAAGCCTAAAGTTAATAGCAAAACCACTAACCAGGTGGCATCAAAGAACTTCTGAGTGTAGAGAGACCTTGCACGGTCAAGGTCATGTTTTTTTGCCTGTCTTTTTATGACTTTGCCCGTGATGGTTCTTACCACAATAAATATGAAAACGCTTAACGCTGTAGAACTAACCTCAAAAAATCGGCTGTTCAGAAGTATGTCTAAATCCATGCGGCAAAATTAGGTCGTAATATTGGCTAATTTCATATTCGTAGATTAAAAAACAGAGAATAGAGATTTTTGGTATTTTTGAGAAAAAGAAAAACAAATGGCTCTAACAGAATCCAACATGCTTCCGATAGGAACCACCGCACCAGACTTCACCTTACCTGATGCTATTTCTGGTAAAACTCTATCTCTGGATGAACTAAAATCAGATGTAGCTACGGTGGTCATGTTTATCTGTAATCACTGCAAGTATGTGAAGCATATCAATGGAGAGTTGGTGAATATTGTCAAAAAGTTTCAGGACAAAGGTGTGAGCTTTATTGGTATCAGCTCAAATGATGTGGAGAATTATCCTGAAGACTCTCCTGAGCAAATGAAAATCAAAGCTGCTGAGCTGGATTACACCTTCCCTTATCTCTATGACGAAACTCAAGAGGTAGCTAAAGCTTATGATGCTGCCTGCACTCCGGACTTCTATATTTTTGACAAAGAGATGAAGCTGGTTTACAGAGGAAGAATGGATGGCTCTTCACCGGGCAATGATGTACCTCTTACAGGAACAGATCTACGAGGAGCCTTAAGGGCTGTGGTGGCAGGGGAGTTTGTTTCTGAAATTCAGTACCCAAGCATGGGCTGTAATATCAAGTGGAAATAAGCTCTACTTGATCAGTCTGGCCAGCTGTAAAGACAAATCAAGAAAAACGATTTTGGCTCTAACGTTTCTGTCAATATGAAAGATGGACTCATCCACCAATTGAGAAATCTGAGAAAGATTATTGACATTGAAAACCTTTGAGAATTTATTGACAAACTCCAATGGTTTAGCCTCCAGCCGCACCATATTCGGATTCCCGCTAGCGGTCAAAAATATTTCGCGGAAAATGGTGAGTCCGTACTCCAGAATCTGTTTTTCCTGTTCTTTGGTCATGGCATCAAAATCATCTGCCATTGGCACGAGTTCCAGAACGTTGAAAGCGTAGCAATACCGCATCCAGTTGGCAAACCACTCATGCATATTATCGCTTTTAGCATTGGAGATTTCGAAGGCTTTGAGGAGGTTGCCTTCAGCCAAACGAGCAATTTCTTTGGCTCTATCTTCACTATTTGCCTGCTCTATCAAATATTGGACGATGTCCTCATCCTTGAACTTTGGAACAGCAAAACGCTGAGTTCTCGATAAAATGGTGGTCAAAAGATTTTGAGCATCATTACAAACCAACAGAAAAATGGTTTTCTCAGGTGGTTCTTCCAGAACTTTTAAGATGGCATTGGCGGTAGCAATACTCAAATACTCTGGTAGCCAAACGTAGATCAGTTTATATCCACCTTCATAAGATTTCAATGAAAGATTACCAATCAGTTTACGAGCTTCTTCTACGGGAATATTACCTTGTTTGATACTGATTTTTTCAAGCCAGGCAGAGTAATCCTGATAAGGATTTGTGATTACAAAATCTCGCCATTCGGCCAGGAAATTCTCTGAGAGTACCTTTTTGCCACCGGCCGTCGGGAAAATGAATGTGACATCCGGGTGAATTAACTTGTCTGTTTTTAAACAAGACGAACACTCACCACAGGAGTCATTTTCTGAGGGGTTTTCACAGTTCAAAAAAGAACCAAAAGCCAAAGCCAAAGCGAGGTTGGCAGAGCCCTCAGAACCATGAAAAAGCTGAGCATGAGCCACATGATTCTTTTGTACACTTTGAATAAGAGTACTCTTCTGTTCTTCAAGACCTATGATTTGGCTAAACCTCATTTAATCTTATTGTCCTTTATATGAGTCAGGATTTTAATGTCAATGTCTGTAAGTTTTAGGTCTCGTCTTTCCATGGTGGCATTGATGACCTTTATCGCTTTCTCAAAACGATATTCATCATAACCTTCGGCAGCACCGCCCCAGCTAAAAGATCGAATGATCTTTGATTGAAAACCAGCTCCAAAAACATTACAGCTAACACCTACCACACTGCCCGTATTAAACATGGTACTAATGCCGGCTTTTGAGTAGTCAGCCATAAAAGTACCACAGAAGGTCTCACCAGTGAGGTTCATGCCGTTGGTATGGTAATCATATAATTTGACTTCAGAATAGTCATTTTTTAGGTTTGAGGCATTGGTATTGGCTCCCAGATTACACCATTCGCCGATGTAAGAGTTACCCAGGAAACCATCGTGAGCTTTATTGGTATAAGCATAAAAGATGGTATTACCCACTTCTCCGCCTACTCGGCAGACAGGCCCCAAGGTTGTATTTTGTCTAATTTTGGCTCCGTATGCCACTTTGGCCTCGGGCCCGATAGACACAGGTCCAATAATCAAGGAACCTTCTTGTATAACAGCGTCTTTACCGATATAAACCGGCCCCTCTGAAGCATTAATGATCGCTGATTTAATATCCACTCCCTCTTCTAGAAAGATGTTTTCTTCGGCGTAAACACGTGTATGCGGATCAGTAATTTTTGCCGAGGTTCTTCCTTCAGTGATTAACTTAAAGTCGTCCTTAATTTGATGACCGTTCCTAAGGAATAGATCAGGTAAATGTTTTATGGCGATCGTAAACTCAGGCTCAAGTTCCAGCATGTTTCCCGTAGAGCTTAACTGCTGGGCCGTTTGTCTTTCGGCAGAAGAATAAGCCACTATATCTAAGCCTGAGACTATAACATCACCTTCATTCAGGTTTTTAATCATTTCTACCAAAGCATCTGTAGGTAGAAAACTGGAATTAACAAAAATGTTAAACGCTTCTTTATGGACAGGGTATTTCTCTGTCAGGTAGTCTACTGTATCAAAGGAAACGTTAGTGTTCAGCTTCTTTTGCCATTTTTCAATTATGGTAAGCGTACCAACCCTTAGCCTACCGATAGGTCTGGTCAAGGTAAGAGGCTTCAGATGATTCCTGAAGTCAAGATCTTCAAAAAGAATGATGTTCATAGCTGACAAAAATAAACCCAAATTATACTTCTGCATAATTTGGGTTCATGGAATACCACTGATGTGTATAAATTTAACAGTAGCTTGATTTTACTGCTGTTCGGTCAGGTCCAAAGCCATTTTAATAGCATTATAGGCATTCACAAGCCCACCTGTGGTGCTTAGCGAACCGAATTTCACCGTTTCTTGTGTACCAGGTAATATCACATCTGCTTCAGAAAGTTTAACAGAAGAAGTCAGTAATATCTTCTTTATCTCTGCAGCCGTAAGTGAGGGGAAATAACTTTTTAAAAGTGCTGCCACTCCTGTTACAGCAGGGGCAGCCATGCTGGTGCCTTGTTTTTCTTCGTAGCCGGAGCCCGGCACTGTAGAATAAATGGCTACACCCGGAGCAA
Organism: Jiulongibacter sp. NS-SX5; assembly: GCF_052828545.1. The sequence continues at coordinate 1,975,872 of NZ_CM128248.1, read as the reverse complement.
AAATGTCCACCGACAAATCACCGTAATTACTGAATGAGGCTACGATTTCTTCTCCGTTTTTGAATGATGAAGCTCCTACGGTGATCCAGTTATTGGCCTGCCCTCCAGATTTGTAAAACTTAGTAGGGTAGTGGGTGTTTTCGTCTATATCTGTATTGTCATTTCCCGCGGCTGCTATAATCAGAACCCCTTTTTCTTCGGCATACTTTATAGCATCATCTACCCATTCTTTTTCCGGAGAATAAGGTTTCCCAAAGCTCATATTAATGATGGAAGCCCCATTATCAGCAGCATAACGAATAGCATTAGCCACATCTTTATCACGCTCATCACCATCTGGTACAGTTCTTATCACCATGATCTCTACGTCATCTGCCACTCCCATTACACCGGTTTCGTTGGTTCTATCTGCGGCTATAATACCGGAGACGTGAGTGCCGTGCATGGCTCTTGGGCCTATCACTTCGTTATTGCCATATTTTGCATATTCCAGCTTATCTGGGTTATCACCTACAATGTCTCTCGGTCTGAAATCCTTATTGACATTATAATTAAGCTGACCTTTAAAATGCTCAACGCCTTCTTCTATAGCAGCACGGTCTGCACCTTGGTTTACCAGGTACAGCCAGTACTTTTTGGCTTGGCGTACTTTGATATCCATTTCGGCATCATCAATGGCTTCTACTTCCGCTTTGCTGAGTTCTGTAGTGTTCAGGGCTTGTTGAAGTATTTCTTCAGAGGCTGTGAAGTTTTTGAGCAGACCCTCGTACATCGGTAGATATTGAGCAGCTTCTTCTTTCTTCTCAGCTATTTCGGCTTGAATTTTCTGATACTCCTCGTACGCTTCTTTATTCTTTTTGATTTTTCTTTTCTTCGGTTTTTCACCAAAGAATCCCTCATACTTTACCAGTAGTCGAGCACTTTCTAATTGCTCTTGCTGAACATCTCTTCCGTCAGGGCCACCAATAAAGTCCCAGCCATTGATGTCATCAATGAAACCATTACCTTCGTCATCAATACCATTATCAGGAATTTCGTCCTTATTGACCCAAATATGATTTTTCAGGTCTTCGTGTTCAATGTCTACTCCAGAGTCGATTACACCGACAATGACAGTTGAGCTTTTTCTACCTTCCAATAGCCCCTGGTAGGCTTTTTCTACGCTCATACCCCTCACACCATCAGTTTGATAGTCGAGGTTATGCCAGTTAAATTTAGTTTGAAGTTCTTGTGCTGCTGAGTTGATGCTAACCGCAAAAGCGATCAGACTAACTATTTTTTTGACCATCCTTTAGGCTCTTCATTAAATAAGGTTGCGAAGTAAACAATAAACTGTAATACAATAAAATATATTGTAAAAATACAATTCTATTTAATGCTCTTACTTTGCCCAAAAAAGTCCTCAAATATAAAGACTAGCGTAATCTTACTTCCACAGGTCCTGAGTCAGCAGTGGAATTTGCTAAAGATATCTGACCGATGGAAACACCACTCAAATAGAGCTTTTCTTTGAGAGCGTAGGCTCTATCCTCAGAGAGTTTACTTCCACCTCCTCCACCTCTGATTTCTATCGTGGCAGACGGATTATTGTTTAAGTAATTTACGAGGTCTTCTAGTCTGCCTTCAGAAATGATTTCTGCACTTCCGTATTTGTAGCTAAGCCCATTGACTCCAAAATAGGTCGAAGAACCCAATTTGCCTGCCATTGGGCTTAAATCTGATGTCGTTACCGGTTGTTCATCTTCAAACTGTCTGCTAGGGTAAATGCCGTTAGATGAAGAAGATCGTGAAGAAGTATTTGAAGAGTTTGCTCTGTTATTTGCAGAAGAGCTGCGGTAATTATTTGTCGTTGAATTCGTATTTGATGATCTTCCCGAACTGGATGTATTATTCCCCGAGTTAGAATCAGTTGCCGTATTTGAATTGTCAGATGAGTAATTTGGCTGTTCCGTTTGGCCATTATCAATAAGAACCGAGTCTCCAAATTGACTTTCAGAAGATAGGCTATCAGATGGGTCAGTTATGTTTTCAACCTGCTCTTCGCTAATTCCATCTCCAAATAGGCGATCTTTAAATGTATAATAGAGAGCACTTAAACCGAGTAAGCAAAGGAATAACCACGCGAGCCAACCCAGATTTTGATCATTTTCTTTCTTTTGATGGCTACCAAGACCTATTTCTTCCTCTTTTTCGATTTCAGGTTCTACAGTTTCAGGAACAGATGTTGCCGCCGCTACCGGCGTGACAAATACTCCACCCTCTCTCAGGAGTGCAGCACTAAACTCTTCTTCTGTCCAATTATTCAATCGAACATTCTTACCCAGCTGCCCAAGGATTAATGGAGCGGCCAGACTAAACAGTGAGGAGGATGTTTCGGTAGAGTTTTCAGAAAGAGCAGAGACTTTCGTAACCAGATCGCGTTCCTTGCCCTCGAAAAAATGGGTATTGATATTATTACCAATAGTACTAAGCAGCTGAAGTTTATCTTTTTTGCCAAATAAGCTTGATAGATCTTCAATTAAGTCGCCTGAATGACCTCCATCTTTTATTACTTTAAAGATCGAAGAGGCGTCACCATCCTGTTTTGCCTTATTTATTAATGCACCAAAATGTATATCCAAGGCTGAAAAAAGGCCTTTTGACGCCAACTGAGAGGGGATCTCAAGGAATTCGCTGAGTTTTTGTTCTGCGGTTGTGTCAATTTTTGACCTCAGGGACTTTATTACTTCCATCTTATATTTAGCTTACTTCTTGTATGTTGGTAGACTGCGTTTTCATACTGTCTTCTAAGCTAAAATCAAATATGATGCCTAAAATACCCTTGGCTAGGCCTAATATTCTGACTTCAATTCATTCAGTATTTGAACATACAAATCTATACCCTCTTCAATTTCACTTATACGTATATACTCATCAGCAGTATGGGACCTTGCAGAGTCTCCCGGGCCAATTTTTACCGTTTCAAAAGGCATCAAAGCCTGATCTGATAATGTGGGCGAGCCATAGGTTTTTAGACCGAGCTTTTGTCCAACTTTTCTTATTGGGTGGTTTTCTGAAACGCCAGAGGAGTTTAACCTCACCGATCTTGGCACCACTTGGCAGTCCACCTGACTCTGTATAAGTTCTAGAGCTTCCTGAAGCGAGTAGGCATCTGTAACTCTCACATCTACAGTGAATTTGCACTCATCAGGAACCACATTATGCTGAGAACCCGCGTTAATAACGGTGAGTGACATTTTCATCTTGCCAAGACTGTCCGAAATTTTTGGAAATTCAAAATTCTGAAACCAGGCGATGTCTTTCATGGCTTTTGTGATGGCATTTTCTCCTTCTTCTCTGGCGGCATGTCCGGCTTTTCCTTTAACAAGGCAATCAAGGACCATCAGCCCTTTCTCTGCGACAGAGAGATCAAGTGATGTCGGTTCTCCTACGATGCCAAATTGAATATCGGGTAGTTTTGGTAATAAGGCCTCAATTCCATTCTTGCCAGAGATTTCTTCTTCGGCAGAAGCCGCAATGACCAAATTAAAAGGAAGATTTTCCTGATAATAAAAATGAGTAAAAGCCGCCATTAAAGAAACCAGAGGGCCACCGGCATCATTGCTACCAAGTCCGTAGAGCGTATCTCCTTCTACAGTAGGCTCAAATGGGTCACGGCTGTAAGATGCATTAGGTTTGACAGTGTCATGATGACTATTGAGAAGTATTGAAGGCTTTTCTTTATCAAAATACTTATTCCTCGCCCAAATATTGTTCTCAAATCTAGAAAATGGAATGTTACGTTCACTGAAAAACTCTTCAATGATTAAAGCGGTTTGATCTTCTTCTCTACTTAAAGAAGGGGTTTTGATCAATTTTTTGAGCAGTTCAACTGCTTCATTTTTTAAGTCTTGCTCTACAGTCATTCCCAAAATTAACTGGAAACAACCAATTCAACCTCCTCTGCATTTTAGAAGTATGAAAAAAATGCTATTACTTTTGGCTGCCGCGGCAGCCTTGGTTTCTTGTCAAACCACCGATCCGGCACCATCAAATCCTTTACTTGGCAAATGGCAGTGGGTGAAATCTACTGGCGGAATAGCCGGAACAACCATCTTGGCTGATTCTTCAAATGCCTCGGTCATTCAGTTTGGGAATGACAGTTCTTTTGTTTTTAGTAGAACAGGATTCGATACCATTACCTCAACTTATTCCATTAGCAATGGAACGTCTATTACCAGCACCGATTTAGAACCACTAATTACTGTGGCCAATGCCTCCTTCAAATGGTCATTTGCCGTCACAGAATCAGAATTGGTATTGTTTGACCAGGTTTATGACGGGTATACGCATAATTATGTGAGAGTGCCCTAATCGAGTTTAATTGTTGTCCCTGTAGAGCCTTCTTCGGTGGCTTCCAGAAGTTCATCTGCTTCACAAATAATCACTTTATTTACTCCGGCAGAGACGGCGGCAAAAGCATTATCCAGTTTTGGGATCATTCCGGCGTATATAACGCCTTCTGCTTTGTATTTTTCGTAATTCTGAGGAGTAAGTTCCGGGATTACAGAATCGTCGTTTTCGGCGTCCAGAAGCACTCCTCTTTTTTCAAAACAATAGATGAGATTTACGGAGTAGTTGTCTGTCATAGCCTTGGCAACTTCAGAAGCTTGCGTATCGGCATTGGTATTTAGAATGCCGTATTCCGGGTCAAACGAAAGAGGAGCAAATGCCGGAGTAATAGATTGAACAAGTAGAGAATCTATAAAGGTGGCGTTAACTTTTTTAACGTCACCCACATATCCATAGTCAATTTCTTTGACAGGTCTTTTTGCAGAGATGATGGCAGCACCATCTGCTCCGGTAAGGCCTATGCTGCTACAGTTGTTTTGCTGAAGCAATGAAACCACTTTCTTATTCACTTTTCCTCCATAAACCATAGTCACCACATCTCTCATGGCCTCGTCTGTGATTCTTCGGCCTTCTACCATTTTCGTTTCGATGCCCAGATCAGCAGCTATTTTGGTGGCAATTTTGCCGCCTCCATGAATAAGGATTTTGGGCCCTTTCAGCTTTGAAAAGTTGGTGATAAACTTGTTTAATTTTTGGTCATTATCAATGACGTTACCGCCGATTTTAATGACGTTTAGAGTAGGTTTCATGAATTATTTTGAGTTTCAAAAAGCGGTTTGAATTGAAAAGATCCACCATCAAAAAGTCCTTTATCAGAAAGTTTTAATTGAGGAATCACCAGAAGAGCCATGAATGAAAGTGACATAAATGGTGCAGCAAGGGTAGAACCAATCGTGCTTTTAGAGAAAGCATCTATTTGCTCATAATCTGCCGCTATGGTTTCTGCATTTTTTTCGCTCATAAGGCCGGCCACTGGCAGGCCGATTACGCCCATTTCTTCTTCTGATACGGCAGAAATGCCGCCTTTTTCACGTACGACAAGATTTATAGCCTCGGTTATGGCATTATCATCAGTGCCTACAGCAATGATATTATGCGAGTCATGGGCTACAGAGGAGGCAATGGCCCCATTTTTAAGTCCGAAACCATGAATGAAAGCTACAGCAGGTTCGGCTTTGGTGTAACGATTATAAACCACGAGTTTAAGAATGTCCTGCTCTGTATCACTAATGACTTCACGGCCTTCGGTCAATGGTATGACCTGAAAACTATCGGTTACCAGCTGGCCTTCGTTTACTTTGATAACATTGATTTTACTGTCACTATCGGTAGTCAAAACCTTGATAGCTGAGCTCGATATTTTAGTAGTCGAAAAATTGTTCAGAACTCTATTCCTGGGCTCCGGAAGTAACGATTTTCCATTTTCGGCTACTTTATCACCGTTAATATAGGTACTTAAAACCCTGAAATTTTTAAGGTCTTTAACTTCAATAAAGTCGGCCGGGTCGCCTTCTTGCAGCAGGCCGATATCTAAACCGTAATGTTTTACAGGATTGAGTGAGGCCATTCGCAATGCATCAAAAAGAGGGATGCCGTTTTGGATAGCCCTCGCAACCAGAGCATTGATATGGTCTTTGAGAAGTTCATCGGGGTGTTTGTCATCAGAACAAAACATCATTTCGTGACTCCATTCTTTAGCTAAAGGAATCAAGGCCTCAAAGTTTTTAGCAGCACTACCTTCTCTAATGAGAATTTTGACCCCAAGCTTTAGTTTTTCCAGAGCCTCACTTTCGGTGAAACACTCGTGATCGGTGGTAATTCCTTGGGCAAAGTATTTTTGGGCGTCTTCACCAATTACCCCGGGAGCATGGCCATCTATCGGTTTTCCCATTTCTTTGGCTATTGCCAACTTTTTCAAAACCTCCTCGTCTTCAAAGATGACTCCAGGGTAGTTCATCATTTCAGCCAGGTAACCAATTTTAGGGTTGCGAAGCAATTCTCTGATTCCTTCGGCATCTATCACTGCTCCTGCCGTTTCAAAAGTGGTAGCTGGCACACAGGAAGGAGCCCCAAAAGTTACTTTAAAAGGAGTTTGGGTGGCATTGTCAATCATATAATTGACACCTTTTATACCCAAAACATTGGCGATTTCATGAGGGTCTGAGACCGATCCTACAGTACCATGACATAGAGCCACTCTACCAAAAGACGCCGGTGTAAGCATGGAGCTTTCTATATGAATATGTGCATCCACAAAGCCCGGAAGATAATAGGATTCTCCGGCCTTTTCGGCTCCCAGATTTTTTATGGTAAAGATGCGGCCATCTTCTATGATAAGCTCACCATAAAAAATGCTATCCTCAAAAATATTGACAATGTTTCCTTGAAGTACTTCCATGCGTAAGGGTCAAAACACGAAGATACAAAGCCAAATCTTCACGGTGCTTTTACTCCGATTTTTTATAAGAAAAAAGGTGGCTTAATTGGCCACCTCACTTAAGAATTTGATTCTCATTAATCGTAGATCATCTTCGGTGACCTCGTCATCGTAATCTTCAAATTCAGCTAATGCATCCTGGATTTTATCAGATTCTGCAGTCATGAAGTAATCGTAGATGTCATCTTGCTTATCCTCATCCATCTCACCGTCGATATAATAGTCGAGGTTAAGTTTGGTACCGGAGTAACAGATATTTTCGATTTCAGATAAAAGATCTTCGTAAGACATGCCTTTAGCATCGGCTATCTCATCCAGATTTACTTTTCTATCGATCTGCTGAATGATAAAGATTTTAGTTTTCGACTTATTGACAGCAGATTTGACAATGAAATCCTGCGTAGTTTCAATGTCATTATCATCTACATACTTCGCAATGAGCTCAATAAATGGCTTTCCGAATTTCCGGGCTTTACCCTGGCCCACACCTTGTACCTGTGTAAGTGCGTCCATGGTGGTAGGGTAGGTAGTGGCCATTTCCTGTAAAGATGGCTCCTGGAAAACGGCATAATGAGGAATGCTTTGTTGTTTACCTACTTTCTTACAGAGGGCTTTCAACATCTCTAATAAGGCTTCATCAGCAGCTCCTCCGGCTCCGCCAGGGCTTGAAGTTTGAATTTCGTCGTCACGGCTTCCTTCTGCTTCAGACAGGTCGTGATCATCATACATTTCAATCTGGTAAGGATCATCAATGTACTTTTGACCTTTCTCGGTGATTTTCACAACACCGTAGTTTTCAATATCTTTTTCGATGTAGCCAAAGACTAATAATTGACGAAGTACAGAAATCCATTTATCTGTAACGGTATACTCCTCTTGCTCGTCTTTGTCAGCATTTTTCCCAGCAGGTTTATATACGACTTCCTGGTTTTGGAAGTATTCCAGCCCCTTGCCGTACTCTGCTATTTTATCATGTCCATGACTCTGGATATAGTCGTTATTTTCGGTATTTCCTGTCAATACATCGGCAATATGCTGAATAGAAAAACGCTGGTCTGTTGCCAGAATGGTTTTCATACCCAGAACGGCCTCTTCTTCTACCTGGAAACGTTTTGTAGGCTTCTTGCAGTTATCGCAGAATCCACAATTGTCATCCATGTACTCACCGAAATAACTCAGTAGCTGGCGTCTTCTACAAACACCAAGAGTAGAATATGCCACGATCTCCATAAGGAGAGCTTTGGCGTTATCTCTTTCAGTTACTGTTTTATCCTTATTGAATTTTTCAAGTTTCAGAACGTCATCATAGGCATAAAACATCAGACAGGTTCCGTCTAGTCCATCTCTACCAGCTCGCCCGGTTTCCTGATAATACCCTTCCAATGATTTTGGAGCATCGTAATGCACCACAAAACGAACGTCAGGTTTATCAATACCCATCCCAAAGGCAATAGTAGCCACCACTACATCACAATCTTCATTCAGGAAAGCATCCTGATTTTTCATTCTCACATCAGGATCTAAGCCTGCGTGATAGGGTCTTGCTTTTACACCATTCACAGACAGGAGGCTTGCTATTTCTTCTACCTTTTTACGGCTTAAACAATAGACAATACCACTTTTACCTTTAAGCCCACTGATAAATTGAAGAAGTTGTTTTTTCGGGTTTTTCTTTGCCCTTACCTCATAATAGAGATTGGCTCTGTTAAAGGATGTTTTGAAGAGTTTAGAATCATCCATGTTCAGATTTTTCTTGATATCCATCTGAACTTTTGGAGTTGCGGTAGCCGTAAGGGCTATGATCGGCAACTTCTCATCTATACTCTCAATAATGCTTCTGATTTTACGATACTCAGGTCTGAAGTCATGTCCCCACTCTGAAATACAGTGAGCTTCATCTACCGCCACAAAAGAAAGGTTTGCTGATTTAAGGAAAACAAGATTGTCTTCCTTGGTCAGTGACTCCGGGGCTATGTAAAGTAATTTACAACTGCCGTCCAGAACGTCTTTTTTGACCTTGGTCATCTCAGATTTATTCAAGGTAGAATTCAGGAATCTGGCATTTATTCCAAATCCTTTCATCTGATCTACCTGATTTTTCATTAAGGCAATGAGTGGGCTAATTACCACAGCAGTACCATCTAAGGTAATGGCCGGTAATTGGTAACATAAAGATTTACCTGCTCCTGTGGGCATGATAACGAATGTGTTATCTCCACTTACAATACTTTGAATGATTTTATCTTGCTCGCCTCTGAATTTATCAAAACCAAAGATCTCTTTAAGATTTTGCTTTAACTTTCCCTCTATTGACGTATTATTCATGATCTGCTGTACTACTTAAAACTTCCATCCCGAACGCCACCAGAATTCCGGTGTTTGATAAATATAGTCATTTCTCGCTGAATTTCCAGCTGTCAAATCCTAGTTATCATGGGTGGGAAGTTTGTTTATTTCGGGCTAAAAGTTTGTTAATTTTGCGGTTTACTTATCCCCGAATTTTTAGTGGAGACGAAAATAACAAAAAATCTAATTGAGCTAGGTAAAAAAGTTTTGGAGGCTGAGTCTGAGGCAATAAAAACTTTGAAAAGTTCAATTAACGAATCATTTCAAGAAGCTATTGAGCTGATATTGAGGACAAAAGGAAAAGTAGTACTCACCGGCATAGGTAAGAGTGCACTGATAGCTCAGAAAATTACTGCCACCTTTAATAGCACTGGTCAAAACGCTGTTTTTTTACATAGTGGTGATGCTCTTCACGGTGATATCGGGATATTGGATAATTCTGATGTAGTTCTCAGTATTTCTAAAAGTGGCGAAACCGAAGAGTTGATTCGTTTATTGCCCTATTTCAGGAGCAGAAAGTGTAAGCACATAGCCTTTACAGGAAATGTAGAGTCTTCAATAGCCACTGCGGCAGATTGTATTATAGATGTAAGTGTACAGGAAGAGGCCTGTAGAATTAATATGGCACCTACCACTTCTACTACCGTGGCTTTAGCCATGGGAGATGCTTTGGCTGTTTGCTTAATGGAGGCCAGGAATTTCACATCTGCAGATTTTGCAAAGAATCACCCTAGTGGAAGTTTGGGAAAAAAGATGCTCCTGACAGTAGGAGATCTATATGTGAATAATGCAATTCCCCAGGTCTTGCCTGAAAGCTCCGTGGAAGAGGTAATCATGGAGATTTCTTCGAAGAGGCTTGGAGCTACAGCCGTGGTCAATACAGAAAATTTGGTTCAGGGAATCATCACTGATGGTGACTTAAGGAGAATGCTTAAAAGTCACAAGGCTTATCAAAATTTGAAGGCTTCCGAAATTATGACAGCTAATCCAATGACATGCTCGCCGGAGTGGAATGCTACAGAGGCTCTTAATTTCATGAAAAAGAAGAGTATAACTCATTTGATTGTAGAAAATGAAGGGCACTTGCTGGGATTTGTACATCTGCATGACCTTCTTAGAGAAGGACTTGGCTAAACCGATTTTTTCAGCCTTTTTTGCTGAATAGTTTAAACCCACCTATGCGAGAAACCGATTTTTTGGTCATTGGTTCCGGTATCGCCGGACTAAGCTTTGCTTTAAAAGCAGCCCAAAAAGGAAAGGTATTGGTATTGACAAAAGTGAACAATGCTGATGAAACCAATACCAAATATGCTCAAGGCGGAATCGCCGCTGTTTTTGATCCCGAAGTAGATTCTTTTGATAAACATATTGAGGATACCCTCATTGCGGGTGACGGACTTTGTGACAGAGAAATTGTGGAGATTGTCGTCAAAGAAGGGCCAGACAGAATCAGAGAGTTGATTGACTACGGGGCCAATTTCGATAAAGACGAAGATGGGTCGTACGATTTGACCCGTGAGGGTGGACATTCGGAAAAAAGGATTCTTCATTATAAGGATATTACGGGTTGGGAGATTGAGCGAGCATTGCTTTCAGCTGTAGAGAAAAATCCGAACATTGAGATTCTAACTCACTACTATGCCGTAGAAATCATCACTCAACACCATATGGGTGAGGAGGTGAATAGAGAAAGAGAAGATACCACTTGTTATGGTATTTATGCATTGGATGTCAATACCGGCGAGGTAGAGAAGATTCTTTCTAAAATGACTTTAATGGCTACCGGAGGTGCTGGGCATATTTATGCAGCTACCACCAATCCCGTTATTGCTACAGGAGATGGTATAGCCATGGTTTACCGTGCCAAGGGCAAAGTGCGGGACATGGAGATGATACAGTTTCACCCAACTTCACTATATAATCCTGGATCTTTTCCAAGTTTTCTGATTACTGAGGCTGTTAGAGGAGAAGGCGGGGTACTCCGAGACCTCAATGGCCGTGAGTTTATGTACGACTATGATGAACGGGGCTCGCTAGCTCCTCGTGATATTGTAGCACGCAGTATAGATGCAGAAATGAAGAAGTCTGGGGAGGAATACGTCTATTTAGACATTACCCATAAACCCAAAGAACTTATTCTTGATCATTTCCCTACCATCTATGAGAAGTGTTTGTCACTGGGCATAGACATGACCAAAGACTATATACCCGTAACACCTGCAGCTCATTATTTATGCGGAGGTATATTGGTAGATAAAGAAGGTCAATCGAGTATTGATAACCTTTTTGCTTGTGGCGAGTGCTCGTCAACAGGCCTTCACGGAGCCAATCGTCTGGCGTCAAATTCCCTCGTAGAAGCGGCAGTTTTTGGCAATAGAATAGCACAACGGGCACTGGAAAATATTGAAGGTGTGGAGTTTAACCATAAAATACCGGAATGGGATGAGTTTGGTGCCGTGCAAATAAATGAGGAGGTTCTGGTTACTCACAATTTACGGGAGCTACAACGTATGATGTCTGATTACGTTGGTATCGTAAGGTCAGATTTTCGTCTCAATAGAGCCATGAGAAGATTAAAAATGCTCAAAGAAGAGACGGAAGAGTTTTACAAGAAAAGTAAGCTCTCTGTGAAGTTATGTGAGCTCAGGAATCTGATACTCTGTGCCGAGATGGTGATTACCTGTGCTCAAATTCGTAAGGAGAGCCGTGGTTTACATTTCACCACAGACTATCCTTACAAGCTTGGTGGCAAGCCCGAAAACTCGGTGCTTTAATTATTTTTTAGCCGTTTTACTCGGTCTTACTTCAATTTTGCTTGGCAGCGTACGAGCTGGCATTTTGATCAGGTCAAAGACTATCTGTCCAATATCTTCTGGCTGAATTTTCCAGGCGTCAGCATCAGATGGCGTGTGGCCATTGAAATAAGTGGCTACCGAGCCTGGCATAATGGTGCTTACTTTTACATCATCATTTCTGACATCAAGCATCATGGCCTGAGTAAAGCCAACTAAACCAAATTTGCTGGCATTATAGGCTGTTCCTTGCTGAAAGAAGTTCGTACCTGCTAAACTGGCAATGGTGATAAAGTAACCCTTGCTCGCTTTCAGGGCATCTAAAGAGGCCTTGGCTGAATAAAACACTCCTGTAAGATTGATGTCTATCGTGTCATTCCAATGTTCAATACTCATCTCACTTAATGGAGCAAAATGCCCTACGCCTGCATTGGCGATATAGTAATCTATACTTCCCCATTTCTCTAAAACGGCTGTTACAGCGGCCTTCTGGGAGTCTAAATTTCTGACATCAGATTCTAAACCAATGGCAAAACCTTCTTTGATTTGATTTAAAGAAGCGGCTGCTTCTTTTGCAGCAGAAAGGCTTCTGCTGGTGATGGCAACTTTAATGCCTTCATTGATTAACTTTTCGGCAACGCCGTATCCTATTCCTTTACTTCCTCCTGTAATGAAGGCTACTTTTTCTGACATAAACTCGTGTTGTTAGGTGTTTAGAACAGCGAGTTTGTAAAGTTTAGTTTCACTCGTCCCAAGGAATCTCCTTCAAAGGAACATTCTCCACCGGTTTGATCACCAGCGGTACGTGCTCAATCTTAACAGCTGAAGAATCCAGACCAAACCACTTTTCTTCAGACATAGTGTATTTTTTGATAAAGAAGTAGGCTTTCATGACCAGGTTTTCCCAGAAAGGAAGGTCGTTTTCGTAACTCAAAAACTTCTTAATTACCACAAATCTGAAGTCGCCGATTACATTATGCTTATTAAGGGACTCATATCTACTTCTGATATCCACCTGAGCATTACGTACCATTTCTTCCAGTACGTGTCTGAAATACAGATTGATTTTATGCGGCTGCCTGAAACCCAGTCTGAAGGTGATTTTATAGACGTCATCTTTCTCACATTGCTTTACCTTATATTCTAAGGTGTTAGGTTCATCAGTAGTTTCTACATGCACAAACCAGTAGACATCAGCTCTTTTTGGTCTTTTTTGAAAAATGGAATAAATGATTTTCGACTCTATTTCAGACTCCCTTGAGGCATTACTCATAAAAATCAGGTGAGTCGTGTATTTGGGTACAGTGATGTCCTTTGAGAGTTCTTTTAATGATCTTAGGTATTTGTCAAGCTTCTCGAAAGCCGTAAGGCGAAGCTTAATTTCACTGGCTTTCAGCCAAATATACATCACAGAGCCGAGGGCAATACAGATCAATAATGATACCCACCCGCCGTGTGGGAATTTCTCTAAGTTCGCAAAAAGGAAGGCAAACTCAATGATCATGAAAACGATCAGGAATGTGAAAACAAATCGTTTCTTATTCCTGTGCGTGTACAAGAAATAACTCATTAGAATGGTATCCATAAGCATGGTGACCGTGATCGCTAAACCATAAGCAGCCTCCATGTTTTCTGACCTTCGGAAGTATAATACCACTGCTATACAACCGATGTATAATAACATATTAACACTCGGAATGTAAAGCTGACCGCGTTCATTTGAAGGATAGTGGATTCTTACTTTTGGCCAGAAGTTGAGACGAATAGCCGCAGATATTAAACTAAAAGAGCCACTGATCATCGCCTGGCTCGCTATAATGGTGGCCATGGTCGCTATGGCAATCCCCGGTAAAATAAACCACTCAGGCATTAACTGGAAAAATGGTTTTTTGTCTCCAAGCAGCTGACCTTCGTGAAGCATCAGCCAGGCTGCCTGCCCGAAATAATTGAGTATTAGACAGGTTTTGACATATATCCAGCTCATTCTGATATTTCCTCTACCGCAGTGTCCAAGGTCAGAGTAGAGTGCTTCAGCACCAGTGGTACAAAGAAATACAGCCCCTAATAAGTAAAAACCTCCGGGATAATTAGCCAGGAGGTTGTATGCATAATAAGGATTGAGAGCTTTCAGAACAATCGGGTATTTCACGATCATAGAAACCCCAAGAATGGCTAACATGGTAAACCAAACCGCCATTATGGGCCCAAAAGCATAACCAACCACCTTGGTTCCAAAAATCTGGATCACAAAAAGGATGGTCAAAATAGTGATGACGATGGGTATTGTTTGAATGTCAGGATAAATGATCTCCAAACCTTCAATCGCTGATGAAACCGAAATAGGAGGGGCAATTATTCCATCTGCCAGCAAGGCCGCTCCACCGATCATAGTCGGCACGGTCAGCCATTTGGCATGTCTTCTTACCAAAGCAAAAAGAGCCAGCGTACCACCTTCACCATTATTATCTGCCCTCAGAATAAGAATGACATATTTGATAGTGGTGATGAGCGTTAACGTCCAGAAAACACAGGAAACACCGCCTAGCACGATGTCCTCTGTAATTGGTCTGTCTCCCACAATAGCCTTCATAACATACAAGGGAGAAGTACCGATGTCACCATAGATGATACCCATGGCCACTAGAAGACCGGCAGCGGAAACCTTATCCAAGTTGCTTTTCTGATCCATTATAGAGGTGCTGTTTTCTGCAAACGTTTGAGGTAAAAAGCCGTAGCAATTTCTAAAAAAATCTCTGTTTGCCTATGATTTTGAGTGAATTCTACAATTTATACTTGGCAAAATAGTATTCCATAGAAAAAATGATAATTTGCCCTGCATACACTTTACAACATAATGGACTACAATAACATACTGCTGGAAGTAGATAATGGCAAAGCAAAAGTGAGCCTGAACAGACCAGAGGTTTTTCATGCTCTCAACGGAGCAATTCTTAAAGAATTACAGCACGCAATTAAAACTCTCTCAGAGGATACATCTGTACGGGTAATCACTCTAACTGGAACAGGAGAAAGTGCTTTCTGCTCAGGTGCCGATTTAAAGGATGGCATGGAGAATGCCGGTAAACCACTTGGAGAAGTTTTGGCAGAGAACTATGAACCTTTAATCATCGGAATTCGTGAGTGCCCAAAACCTGTTTTGTGTAAGCTTAACGGAATCGCAGCTGGGGCAGGTATGTCGCTCGCTTTAGCCTGTGATATGATCATAGCCAACGATAGCACCTATATGACTGAATTGTTTGTAGGAATAGGTCTCATGCCTGATGCGGGTTCCATGTATTTTTTACCGAGGCTCGTCGGGGTTCAAAAAGCCTTTGAACTATGCAGTACTGGTAGAAAGATTTATATGCCGGAGGCTCATCAAATTGGCTTAGTGAGTAAAATTGTGCCGGCAGAGCAGCTAGATCAGACCGTGGCAGAACTGGAAGAATACTACGCAAATGCCCCTACGGTGGCCATAGCTCATATGAAAAAAGTCCTTAACGAAACTTACGAAAGTTCATTGGAGCAGGTCCTTGCCATGGAGGCCAAAGGTCAAACCAAATGTGGCTATACGGAGGATTTTGGTGAGGGCGTCATGGCATTTCTGCAGAAAAGAAAGCCAAACTTTAAAGGTGCCTGATCATTGAAAACCTACATACGGGAAATAAAAAAAGAGGAAGTTTGGCCGCTAAGACATGAAGTGATGTGGCCAGACAAACCATTTGAATACGTCAAAGTAGCCAATGATGCTGATGGAAAGCATTTTGGGCTTTTTGAAAATGAGAACCTGGTGTCTGTCGTTTCTTTGTTTATGGAGAATGGCTCAGCTCAATTTCGCAAGCTCGCTACCAAAGTATCTGCTCAAAGAAAGGGCTATGCCTCTGAATTGATTGCCAGGCTCATCCAAGAGGCTAAGGGAAATGGTGCCGACAAAATTTGGTGTAATGCCAGAGGCAATAAGACCGGATATTATGAAAAGTTTGGCCTTAAGAAAACAGACCAGACTTTTCAAAAAGGTGGTTTAGATTACGTCATCATGGAAATGAGACTTTAATTCTCAAATCTCAAATGTTTCACCGATTTACCGCTATCGGCTAATTCGTTTAAGGCGTCAATACCAATTTCCAGATGCTTCTCTACGAAGTTTGAGGTCACCTTCTTATCACTTTCTTCAGTTTTAACACCTTCAGGGGTCATTGGGTTATCAGAAACTAATAGCAATGCACCATGAGGAATGCTGTTTACAAAACCTACAATGAAAATTGTGGCTGTTTCCATGTCAATTCCAAGGGCTCTGATTTCTTTGAGGTACTCTTTGAATTCTTCATCAT
Source organism: Jiulongibacter sp. NS-SX5 (assembly GCF_052828545.1). Next base: position 1,959,574 of record NZ_CM128248.1, on the reverse strand, counting down.
GTTCCCAAACTCTGCGGTTGGTGGTATAAACTGTACCTGTCCAGTAGTCCATGTCATGCTTGATGATCATCTCCGAAACTGCTCTTTGCAAACGGAAAGAAGGCAGAGCTGGTATCTCAGGTAGGGCATAGTCATTACTGGTTCCTTCACCTCTGATGGCGGCTATGGGTAAGATAAAATCACCTAATTCAGAGATCGGCTTTAAGCCTCCACATTTCCCTAAGAAAAGTACTGCTTTGGGCATTACAGCAGTCAATAAGTCCATCACTGTGGCAGCCACTGCTGAGCCCATCCCAAAATTGATAATGGTGATATTACCGGCTGAAGCCGTTTGCATGGCACGGCCTTTTCCTTTGACCTCAACACCAAATTTCTCAGCGAACATGTCTACGTAATTGCTGAAGTTGGTTAGCAATACATAAGGCTTAAATTCATCTAACTCGGTACCGGTATATCTAGGGAGCCAGTTTTTGACAATATCTTCTTTACTTTTCATAGGTTTTGCGTTCTTTTGAATTGTTGATGAAAGAAATGGAGAAATTAAATCTTCCTGAATTTTCCTGCAAAATTACGGAAAATGAGGGCAAAACCTTTGTCTTTGATATACTTCGTAAGAAGAATATTGTTTTAACACCTGAAGAATGGGTACGTCAACACCTGGTTCATTTGCTCATACATCACCTTTCTTTCGGGCCTGGATTAATCAAGTTGGAGAGTGGTTTGAAATATGAAAGCCTTGATAAAAGATCAGATATTTTGATCTATGACAGACAGGCGAAACCTTATTTTTTGATTGAATGTAAAGCCCCTGATGTAGCCATTACACAGAAAACCCTTGCTCAGGTTTCCAGATATAACAAAACCCTTAAAGCACCATTTATTGCGGTAAGTAATGGTAAGAGTACTTTTTGTTTTGAGGTAGATTATCAAAATGACATCACTAAACAAATGAAAGGTTTTCCGGCGGTTCCAGTGTAGTTTATGACGGTGGATTAAGCAGGATGAATAACTTGCGACCTCTATTGAAATATGAAATACATGAAACTGAGAAACGCTTTACTTTTTACTATCTTTTGCTTTCAAATAATGGCCTGTTCTGAGCCCTCTCAAAAAGACCTTCAGAAACTTGAAGTTCATCAAAGTGGTCGATTTCTTCAAACCGCCGATGGTCAGCCCTTTTTCTGGCTGGGTGACACCGGCTGGCTACTTTTCTCAAAAACTACCAGAGAAGAAGCCCTTCAGTTTTTAGATACTCGTCAGGTTCAGGGTTATAATGTGGTTCAGGTTATGTTATTGCACACGCTTGATGTCAAAAACGCTTATGGAGATTATGCCTTGGCTGATTCTCAATTAAATAGTCCTGTAGTCACAGAAGGTTCTGATGTCAATTCTGATGAGGAATATGATTATTGGGATCATGTAGACTTCATTGCTAAAGAGGCTGAGAAAAAAGGGATTTATATAGGTATGGTGCCGGTATGGGGTGGAAACGTAAAAGGAGGAAAAGCAACGGCTGAAGAAGCAGAGGCTTATGCGAAATTCTTAGCCGAACGTTATAAGTCGTTTTCCAATATCATTTGGCTCAATGGTGGCGACTTACGAGGAGAAGACGCCATGGAGGTTTGGCAGGCTATAGGACAAACTATTAAGCGAATGGACCCTGATCACCTAGTGACTTATCACCCTTTTGGGAGAACGTCTTCTATTGACTGGTTTCAGCAAACAGATTGGCTTGATTTTCATATGTTTCAGTCTGGTCATAGAACCTATGAACAGGACAATGAAGAGGGAAAAAGACAATATGGGCCTGACAACTGGAAGTATATTCAAGAAGGTTATCAGTTGGAAGAGACAAAGCCAATTTTGGATGGAGAGCCTTCATATGAGGGAATACCGCATGGACTGCATGACATTACCCAACCATATTGGAACGCAGCCGATCTGAGAAGGTACGCCTGGTGGTCGGTTTTAGAAGGTGGATTTGGTTTCACTTATGGGCATAATGCGGTTATGCAGATTTTCAAAGGTCTGCCGGATGAAGAAGCTTCCTATGGTCCCATACTTACCTGGGATGAAGCATTGAATGAGGAAGGGGCCAATCAAATGAAGTTTGTCAAAGAACTTATGTTGGAGGATCCGGACTATTTTGGTAGAAAACCTGCTGAAGAACTACTTCTGAATCAGGAAGACCAATATGAACATATTACTGTAAGTCAATCAAGAAATAGACTTTACGCCTACACTTTTTCGGGTCGGGAAATTCAGTTACATCTGGACCTCAACAATTTGACTTCTGCTTTTTGGTATAACCCAAGAAACGGCGAGAGAACAGAGATAAAGAACCTGGATGATCCTACTTTCGACCCACCAGGCGAGCAAGAATTAGGGAATGATTGGGTGCTGGTGGCAGAGTTAAAGGTGCCTGAGTAATTTTCTGTCTTCTGGAATTATTCTCAATTTTATAGATAATGAGTTGGCGAATATCCTTTCTGGTCATTCTGGTTTTCTTCAATAAGCTTTTGTTGGCTCAAAACCTTACGACTGGTTTTGAATCAAAAAAAATACTGGGCACGATGCAGGACCCAGCCAGTTTTGCTTTTGCTCCAGACGGCCGATTATTCTATGGAGAGAGAATTACGGGTCAATTAAGAGTGGCAGACTGGAATGCATCGCATGACCAGCTGATAACCAAAGCAACTCCGTTTCACACGTTTAATGTACCTGCCGCCAGACATCGTTCTTCTGGTCTGAGAGGTTTTGTCTTTGATCCGGATTTTGTGAATAATGGGTACATCTATGTGTTTTATATGCAGGATAACCCTCGTCATAATCGTGTGGTGCGAATCCAGGCTTCTGCCAACCTGGATATCTCGACAGGTACGGAAACGGTTCTGATGGATATTCCTTTTAGCAGTACTACTTCAAGTGGCAGTCATAACGGTGGGGATATCGTTTTTGGAGCAGATGCTAAATTATATTTTACCACGGGTGATGGGTGGAATGGCGGAGATAATGTTCAAAGCTTAAATACCTATACCGGTAAAGTAATGCGAATCAATACCGATGGTAGTATTCCTTCAGATAATCCATTTTATAATCAAACTACAGGAGATTTTAGAGCTATCTATGCCTTAGGGCTGAGGAATCCGTATTCTGTATCTAATCTTTCGGCTTCTGGTAAAATATACATCAATGATGCCGTTGGCTCCAATAAAGCCACGGTTTATGAGGTAGCTGCTGGAGCAAATTATGGCCATGATGGTTATAATGGAATCGGTACTTCAACTTCCCTATGGGCAGATATGTCTGTGAATGGCGAAAAGGTGATTGCCGGTGGTGCCTGGTATCCATCTTCTGGTTATTGGCCAGCTGAGTATCATGGAAATTATTTTGCTGCCTTTTGGGGAAGTAACTCAGCCAATGCTCCCGGTGCCATTACCAGAGCTTTAAGTGAAAGCAATACCTCCAAATCGGTATTTTATGACAATATCCTGGTAGATGGTGAGCTTAAGCCTGTGATGCTAAAACTAGGTCTTGATGAAAACTTGTACTTCCTCATGACTGACTATGAAACAGGAGTAGGAGAGATTCACCAGGTGAGTTGGGTAGGAACAAACACCGTTACCTCACCTTCGTTTAATCCTTTACCTGGTCAATATGATGATCCTGTATCTGTCACAATCACAAATGCCGACCCCGGTTCTTCATTCTATTACACTTTAGATGGCTCAGACCCCTCAATTTTTGGAATTGAATACACTGGCTCATTGACCATAGATACCACCACTGAGTTAAGAGCTATCGCCATACTTTCCGGTAAAGATGATAGTGGACAAACTTTAGGTACTTACACAATTGGTCCCCTTCCTAACATACCACCGATAGCTGTAGCCGTTCCGAAAATTACGGGTTTAACAGGCCAGACAATTACCTTAAATGGGTCAAATAGCTATGATCCTGATGGAAGCTCATTGACAATGCAAGAGCAATGGACGCAAACGGGCGGCGAGGCTGTAATTATTCAAGATGCCGACGAGACTGTTGCCAACTTTACACCAGTTTCAGAGGGTATCTATGAGTTTAAATTAGTGGTAGAAGACATCAAAGGAGATAAAGATTCGGCTTTCACCCAAATAATGGTTTATCAAGAAATCGCCGATAACTTCTCAGAACTAGTAGCACGATGGTCTTTTGAAGAGGATGGTAATCGCGTTTTTGATTCTTCACCAAATGCTTTTTTAGGGACAATTGAAGGTGCAGAAAGAGATACTATAAGTGGCAATGGAAGTTTAAAATCAATCGGTTTTTATAACTCAAATGATAGAGTAAGTGTCGGTAGTTTTGATATTACCGGTGATGAACTGAGCATTTGCCTGTGGGCAAAATTAAATTCGTATTCCCAGTCTGATGCACGTTTTATCTCAAAAGCTGTGGGCCAAAATGATGTAGATCATTATTGGATGCTGAGTACCTTAGATGGCTCAAAGTTCAGGTTCAGACTCAAGACGGAGAATGGTGGTACAGCCACTTTAATCAGCAGTAGCGGTGAAGTTCCTTTAAATCAGTGGGTTTTTCTGGCGGCTGTTTATGACGGTTCCAGCATGAAAATCTTTAGGGATAGCACAGAGATTGGTTCACTTTCTAAAAGCGGATTGATCACGAGTAATCCCAATTCCTCAATTGCCTTGGGTAATCAACCAGAAAACGCTACCGGAGGTGTAAGACCACTGGATGGCCACCTTGATGAAGTCCGTATTTATAGCAAAGCTTTGTCATTAGCGGAGGTGAAAGAAGTGATGATGGCAGGTTTTCAAAAGTCATGTTGGAAAACTCTTACTGTAGATCAAACCGACCTTTACGGAACAGCGATTGAAGTGGATGAGCAGCTTGTTTCTACTTCAAATTTAGCATCAGATCAAACGATTTATTTTAAAGCGGGTAATTCAATTGAGCTGAAGGCACCTTTTGAAACAAATGAGGGAGCCGTTTTTACCTCAGAAATAGAAGGCTGTTCAGATTGATCTCACACGACAGTCAAAGACAGCTGAATTTGACATTTTTCACAATTTAGTCTCACAAAACTCAACCCTTATTGAAAAAGCTAATTTATTTATTCGCAGCCTTGGCTGTAGGCTGTACTTCTATTTCTCAGATTGACCGAAAGGCTGTTGTCAGTAGGCATAATGTTCATCTATCGGAGGCAGATTCTTTGAATTCATTGACTGTTGGGAATGGCCAGTTTGCCATGACAGTAGATATTACCGGTCTTCAGTCATTTCCAGATTTTTATGAAAATGGCATTCCACTAGGAACGCAATCTGAGTGGGCCTGGCATAGTTACCCTGCAAAACGGGATTATAAAATTGAGGAAACCATGGCTGATATTGAGTCGCATGGAAGAAAAGTGCCGTATGCTCGGCAATGGCCTTCCGGGACAGATGCGTGGGAGGCTGGGAATTATTTGCGTCAAAATCCGCATCGAATGCACTTGTCAAAGCTTCGTTTTCAGTTCGTAAAAGATGACGGGTCAATGGCAGAACTTGGAGACTTGAGTGATATTGATCAGACCCTGGATACTTGGTTTGGGGAAATCCACAGTCATTACACTGTCAATGGCGTACCGGTATCAGTGATTACTATATGTGATCAGGAATCAGATAAAATTTCTGTTCAGGTAGAATCAGAGTTGATAACGGAAGGAAGGTTAAAGTTGAACATAGCGTATCCGGAACCGCTCGATATATGGAAGTATGGAGGAAATACTTTTGCTGAAGGTGATGAGTTATGTACCGTAGAAAATATGGAAAATGGCCTGAGTATTACTTCTCCCGTAGACGGTCATGAATATTTGACAGTAGTGCATAGCAATGAAACAATGGAAGTAACTGATAGTGGGCATTCATCCATTACTCTGCAGCCTGAAAAAGAAGATGCCCAATTTGAATTTTCTGTGACTTACGAACAGGAAGATCAAAAGCCATTTCAGGATTTTGATTCGGCTAGAAAACAAAATGCTGATGCCTGGAAAAGCTTCTGGGAAAATGGCGGTATGATAGATTTCTCAGCTGCTAATGATGATCGGGCCAAAGAGCTGGAAAGAAGAATGGTGCTTTCTATGTACCTAACAAAAGTGAACTGTGGAGGTAGTAGTTTCCCTCAGGAAACAGGCCTGACATATAATAGCTGGTACGGTAAACCGCATATGGAGATGCCTTGGTGGCATAGTACTCACTGGCCGTTATGGGGAAGGGTTGAGGTGCTTGAGGAACAAATGACCTGGTATAAAAGGGCTCAGGACGGTGCCCGTAAAATAGCAGAACGTCAGGGTTTTTCAGGAGTAAGATGGCAAAAGATGACCGATAATGTAGGTGGTGAAACTGTATCTTCGGTAGGTTCTTACCTACTTTGGAATCAACCACACCCCATCTGGTTTGCGGAGTTGATTTATCAACAAAAATCGACAGAGGAGGTACTGAATGCGTATGCCGAAATTATTGAAAATACTGCTGAGTTTATGGGAGACTTTGCCTGGAAAGACAGTACTGGTAGATATATTCTAGGGCCCGGAGTGATTCCTGCCCAAGAGCGATTTAATCCGCAGGACACTTATAACCCAACCTATGAATTGGCCTATTGGCGATGGGCTTTGGAAACGGCTCAGCAATGGAGAGAACGAAGAGGTGAACCAAGAAATGATAAATGGGATGAAGTGCTGAAGAACCTTTCTGACCTACCTCAGAAAGACGGTGTGTACCTGGCCACAGAAAGTACTCCGGATTCCTACACGACTGAAGTTTTTATGACCGATCACCCAAGTGTTTTGGGTACTTACGGAATGCTTCCAGAAACAAGCGACTTAGATAAAACCGTTATGAGGGCAACTTTCGATAAAATCTGGACCGACTGGCAGTGGCATGATACCTGGGGCTGGGATTTTCCTATGACAGCCATGACTGCCACCAGATTGGGACTACCAGAAAAGGCCGTGGATGCATTATTAATGCCGATCAAAACCAACATATACCTGAAGAATGGTCATAATTTTCAGGATCAGCGATTGACCCTTTATTTACCGGGTAACGGTGGTTTCTTAACCGCCTTGGCTTTGATGGCCACTTCCGATGGTTTTCCTCCTGAGTGGAATGTACAGTCTGAAGGGATAAGTCAAATGCCTTAAAAATATAACATGGGAGGAGATTAAATCTCTTCCCATTTATTGAACCCTAGATATCGTTCAGTGACTTTGCCTTCTTCATTCATTGCCAGAATGGCGATCCAACCATTATCGACTAAGTTTTTAACACTTGGGTTATTCTCAATGATCTCGTTGATAGCATAAATCGGTGCTTCTATGATCACGTTCAATCTTGTAGGTTCATGCTGGAATTGTTCTCCATCATGTACAGATTGTAAAGGTAGGCCAACTCTCAAGTCGCCAGATGCTCCTTCTATAACACCAATACCGGATGTAACGTTGTGAAGAGTTTTATTTCCTGAACCTAAGATTTTTGGATCTACTGAGGACGCAAAGTACTGAAGGTTAATCCAGGAAGTAACCACCATCGGTGCGGTCATAATGGCCTCCAGTATCTTAAAACCTTTGTCGCTTTGCCAATCATAAGAATGTAGGAATGACTTGCCCTGTAGGTCAATGGAAGAGGTTCGTTGTCTGGGAGCTATGATAAAAGAATCGCATCCGGCCAGTCCCCATTCAGGTCTGATTTCAGACCAGTCGTTTCCTTTTCTTTTAACTTTTTGATCGACTTTGTTTGTGATTGACATCCTTTTAGCTCGCTCATTTCTCGTGTCTTTTCCAGCAAGTTTAAATGAGTTTTTGATTTCTACCAGTTCTTGTTTTTGCGAAGTACTCAAAACCTCATTTTCGAAAACAGTAATTTCATCTGTGGTAGTATCATGAAGTCCGGCTAAGAAGATGGTCTTTTTAGGAATAGAAATACCTTCTTCCTTCAGCTTTTGACGAACATATGGATCATTGAAGACGGCAGCGGCTACTTTGGCGTTTGCTTCTCCGGAGTTACCACCACAGGCTCCACAGTCCAGACCAGAGGCGTGTGGGTTATTGACAGAGGATGAACCATGACCTAAAATAAATACGAATGGAGCAAAGTCTTTGGTGAATGACATGGTTTTCAAAGCATTTGCGGCCATGGCTACACGTTCATCTGGCGAAATGCCATAGATATCATCTACTTCAAGTGATACGTTTTTTGCTTTGTTTCCTTCAGGGATTTGAAGCCCTTCTGATGGTTTACTGAAACCAAAAGAGTCTGAAATCAACTTGAAAACATAAGAAAGACCAAGCGGACTCACATAGCCAAAACATGAAACAGCTCCTGACTTTAAAGATTTCCAGGTTTTCTGAATTCTTTGATTGAGTTGAAGTCTTTTCAGAATAGTTGATTCATCAGACTTATGATGTGCACATTCTTTTACAGTAGACCCCATTGGGATTAAGGCCGGCCCCTGAGCTCTTTTTTTGTGACTGCCTAAAGGCTCAAAATAGATAGGGAATCCAAAGAAGCCGGCAAAACCTAATGTCTCAATTTGAGGGTCCTGTTTTTCAAGATTCCTTCTGAATACTTCTGACCTCACATCTATGCAAAAGATGGTTTGAGCTTTCTTTTGGCTCGTATTTTCCTTTGTATTTTTTTTCTGATTTAGTTTCTCAATCAAGGATCTTTGAGAAGCTTTTTGAAAAGCCTCATGCAATACCAAACGATCTTCCAGATCAGAGTCTATGGCCTCTAGGTTTTTGGTGGTGCTTAGTGTCATGATTTTTTCAAACCATTGAGGGTTTACCTCAGACCACAAACACTGGAAATATAAAGCCTCTGCACAGATCAGTATTTCTAAGAATTCTATAAGTTGATTGTTTTCTTTTTTATAGAGTTTGCTGTCCCAGTCCAGTTGAGCAATATATGCAGACCAACCACCTACATTGAGCAACAGCTTATGCAAGTAGAAAGGAAGATATTTCTCTGTAATACCGAGATACTCAAGCGACCATTTGGCGGCCTCTTTCGGGTCTTCTGGTAAAGCTTTTACTTTTTCTCTAAAATTATTTAGACCTTGAATTTCTGGACTAAGGTCTGTTTGAGCCTCAAATTTCCAAGAGGCATGCATGCTATCAAAAGCTGCCGAGGTATTCCAAATGGACTGACCTTTATCAAAGTATGAAGCTGCCCAAGCGGCCATTTTCTCTACATAAAAGGTTTGCCAGTCTTGATCACAAATTTCGGAAGCGAAGTCTGTAAAAGTGAAAATTTGAGGAGCTTTGGCTTCTGCTTCTGCATTAAACTTTACTCGATTCAGGAATTCATGTACGTTGTCGTCATTATTCCTTTCTTCCAGAACAGCTTGTATATCTTTCTTTAGAATTTCTTTATTCTCCAGTCTTTTGAGATAGAAGTTTGATGGCTTTGTCATTTGTATACCACCAATTTTGGACAAATATTGAGCAGTGCTCTCAAAGCTATTCTCTAAAAGACCAAGGTATGGGTTCACCGCCACAAAATTCTCCAGCGACCATAGAGGGGCAATTTTCTTGCAAGCCTTTTTAAGTTGCAACTCTATGGAAGACTGCTGCTGAATTGCACTTTCTTTTAGTAATGTCTCGTTCATTTGTAATTTGTTTTTTGGCGTTTTAAAGGCCGTGAATTTCCTGCCCATTCAGTAAGAGAATGGGAATGTTTTGTATGATGAAATAATGTTTATTGACTTACCCTAGGTTTTGTATGCACCTATAAGGCGATTAAAATAGGTATTGGCATACAGCCCATTTTTCAAATGGATCTCCAGCGTTTTTAGGCGGCGAGTAGAGAATGACGAAGTAACCTGAATCATAATTACGGAAAGGAAAGTAAGTAGTACTAAGCTTACCAGTATGATGCTAAAAAGCGTTATAGGAGCAGCATCAGGTATTTCTGTGACCAAAATCTGCTTCATAGCACTTTCTAAGCTAAAGAAGGCAACGGTTACAATAACTGCGGCTATGAGTGTCACTAAAAGAGGTGAAGTACCGTTTTTCTGAGCAATGGCCTCAGTGATGATCTTGGATAGACTCATATTAATGATTCCACCAATGATGAGGATTGAAGAGTCTTCAACCGGATGAATTCCCCATAAGCTGGCTATTCCTCCAAAAATGAGCAGTGATAGAAATAATCCTAGTAGATATTGAAAGCCAGTGGCTCTGGAATTTGAAAGACCGAACATCGAATTCTTCATGCGGTCTATCTGACTACCCGATGACAAGAATGAATGTGCTTTATAGAAAGAATGCGATACCAAATGCAGCATGGCAGCGGGAAATGCACCTAATCCGCAGGCCATCAAACTAAAGCCCATGTGGCCTATGCTGGAGTAGGCCAATGCTGTTTTGACAGAAGTTTGTGTCAAATAAACCAATGAACCAAAAAGAGCAGAAACGGCTCCTATCACGACAAGGACATTTGAGGCCACATATGTATGCTCCATCAGAAAAGCGAATCGAATGATCATGAAGGGACCTGCATTGAGCAATCCCGCATGAAGTAGAGCAGAAACCGGTGTAGGTGCCTCCATAACTTCAATGAGCCAACCATGAGTTGGGAATTGAGCTGACTTTAAGACTGCTGTTAGTACCAGAAACAAGGCAGCGAGCTCAATTTTATAGCCTGTATGGGTTAAGGCACTATTTTCCAGGGAATGAAATATGTCATTCAAATTTCCTGTCTGAAAGATATTATATAGTAAGCCAAAAGCTATTAGTAGGCTCAGATCACCAAGCCTGGCGGTGAAGTTTTTCTTTTTGGCTGCTATTTGTGCCCCTTTCCTTTCTTTGTAAAACAAGATCAGTTTATTAAGGGCTATTCCTGTAAAAATCCAACTGATGAATAATATGGCGAGGTTGCCAGAAAGTACCATAAGCTGAACTGAAGCAATGGTCAATGACAGCCCACCGATGAAAGCCCCGTGCTTTTGGTCACCAGCCATATAGTTTCTACTAAACCGAATAATGAGAAAAGCCAAAAGTGCAATCATTCCTGACATACACATGCTTAATGCATCTATTCTTAAGCTAAATCCTAGATGTTCAAAACCCCAGAAGGAAGATTCGAGAGGGCCATTTTCAATTAGAATTACAGAAGATACGATTACTACGATCAGATTGATGATAGAAGCAAGGCCTGCTATTGACAAGGCGTTTTTGGGATGAATTCCAGATTGAATTCTTGAAAACAAGTAGGTCAAACCAAACAGTAAAGGGCCTGAGAAAAGTAAAAGATATGGTGATAGTTCTTTCATTTTTAGAAGTTTCTTTTCTCATGTGATCTCTTTATTCACATGGAAATGATAGCTTTTCAAATTTTTGACGCTACAAAGTTTGGTATTACTATTCATAAGTTTTCATTTATATTTAATATATAATACATAAACATAATTTATGAATTACACCATTCATCAGTTGCAGGTATTCCTTAAAGTGGTTGAATATGAGAGTATTACTAAGGCCTCAGAGCAGCTTTTTATGACGCAGCCGGCTGTCTCTATACAGCTGAAAAACTTTCAGGAACAGTTCGAAATTAAGCTCACAGAGGTCATAGGTAGAAAGCTTTACATCACAGAATTTGGGAAAGAGGTAGCTGAAATTGCCAAGAGAGTGATGGCTGAGTTAGACAGCATAAATTATATGTCGGAGTCTTTCAAAGGTTTGCTCACGGGTAGATTGAGTATTTCATCTGCCTCTACCGGAAAGTACGTTATTCCTTATTTTTTAAGTGGCTTTTTGGAACGCCATAGCGGTATTGAACTTCTACTCGATGTTACCAATAAAAGTAAGGTGATAGAGAGCTTGATGAACAATGAGATTGACTTTGCAATTGTCTCCGTATTGCCTGAGAATCTGAATATAGAAGAGGAGATTTTGATTGATAATAAACTCTTTTTGGTAAGTAATGAGAAGAAACCATCATCCTCAAAACCCTTGATTTACAGGGAAGAAGGCTCGGCTACAAGAAAAGTGATGGAAGATTATTTTGATCAGAATCAAGTGAACAGGCATAAGCAAATGGAGCTGACTTCTAACGAAGCTGTAAAGCAGGCGGTTATAGCCGGAATTGGCAATTCCGTAATGCCCTTGATAGGAATGCATACTGAGATCAATAATGGTGAATTACATATTCTATCGTCAAAAGGGTTGCCCATCATTACCCAATGGAGGATGGTATGGCTCAAAGGGAAGAAGCTCTCACCAATTAGCACTGCACTTTTAGAATACATAAGAGTTGAGAAACTGAATATTCTCAAAAAACACTTTGGCTGGTATGAACAGTATTAGAAGAATTCAATCTCAGGAAAGCCGATCAACGCCGCTGGTATTTTTGGCGTAAATGAACATAAAACTCCAAGACATGAATGCACAATACTCCATTGATCGGTTTTTTGATTCCATACAATCATTATGGACCAAAATAGTGGCTGAGATGCCTTTTGTATTATTGGCCATTTTGATCATCGCAGTCGGGTTTATGATTTCCGGGTTTATTTCAAGAGTCTTTACAAACACCCTGAAAAGAAGGTCAAAAGACCCGCTGGTGACTAACTTTTTGGGTAAAACCATAAAGTTGATTTTTGTCACGCTTTTTATTCTTCTTGCACTGGATGTAGCAGGTTTGGGTTACCTGGCTACTGGTTTGCTGACAGCCGCCGGTGCCTCGGCCATTATCATTGGTTTTGCTTTTAAAGATGTCGGAGAGAATTTCATTTCAGGCATTATTCTCGCTTTTAACAGACCTTTTAATGTGAATGATACAGTGCTGGTGGGCGATATCTTTGGAAAGGTGAAAGCGATGGAATTTCGATATACCAAAATGAAGACCTTTGACGGTAGAGATGTGTACATCCCTAACAGTGATGTTATCAAAAAGGCAGTATATAATTATACAGAAGATGGCTTCTACCGACTTGAGTTTTTGGTGGGTATAGATTACGATGATGATATAGACCTGGCAAAAGAAGTCATTACCAAAGCTGTGGTAGAAACTCCATCGGTCATAGATGAAGGTGAGCATGATAGCTTTGTAACTGTAGACTCATTGGGTGTAAGTACAGTAAACCTCAAAGTCTTTTTCTGGACCAGCACCATGGAATACAGACGCGGTGCACTTGAGATTAAAAGTGATGTGGTTAAAAACGTGAAGAATGCTATTCTGAAACATGGTCTCAATATGCCGGCAGATATCACAGAAATCAAGTTATACGGATCACAAACAAGTATTCCTGTGGAGATTAGGAAGGAGTCGTAAAACAAAAAAGGCCTGACATCTCTCAGGCCTTTCTTAATATAAAGGGTAATTTACTCTACAATAAACTCGCCTTTCATCGCTCCATAATGACCTGGGAAACTACAGATAAACTGGTAAGTTCCTGGTGCCGGGGCGTCAAAGGTCACTGAGGTGCTTTCGCCTCCTCCGATAATAGAAGTATGTGCTATCACGGCATCTCCTTCTGGGATGTAGTCATTGTCTTTAGCCGCTACTGCCTTTGCCGCAAAATCAGGAATGCTGGTGCCTTTAGCCAAAAGAACAAAATTATGACCCATAACCTCTTTCTTCATTTTACCTGTATGAGTTAAGGTCAATGTCACTTTAGAGCTAGCCGGAACAAAAATCTCAGACTTATCGAATTTCATCATGTCGTTTGATTCTAGTTCTACTGTTACCTCCTGAGCTGCAGGAGCTTCCGCCGGTTCTTCAGTTTCGGCCTCGGTAGATTCTTCTACTACGGTTTCTTCTGCGGTAGCTGTTTCTACTGTTTCTGTGCTTTCTTCGGTACTGCTACTACATGCTGTCATCACAGCCGCCGCTAACATGCTTAGAAATATTTTCTTCATTGTATTCTTACTGTTTTGAATTTTAAAACTGAACTGGGCGGTGAAGATACAGGTCAAAAGGCCAATCTCAAACAAAAAAACATCCTACCTTTGCGGCTCACAGAAATGACATCGGTTGAGTGATAGTCATTTCACAAAACACATATATGTCATTTAAAAAATTAGGCCTTAACGACCTTTTGTTGAAGGCCATTGAAGAAAAAGGATATACAGATCCTTCAGTTATTCAAGAGAAAGCCATTCCTCAAATACTTGCCGGTAAAGATGTTTTAGCTTCAGCTCAAACCGGAACCGGTAAAACAGCAGGTTTCTCTCTTCCTCTGGTCCAGATTTTAGCAGAAAATCCGAAAGAAGGCAGACGACAAATCAAAGCTCTGATTCTGACCCCCACCAGAGAATTGGCGGCTCAGGTTTATGACGAAGTCAGGAGTTTTGCCGCTTATACCAAGCTGGAAACTGCCGTCATTTTCGGGGGCGTTAAACAGGCTTCTCAGGTAGCCCGCTTAAAGCAGGGCGTTGATATTCTAGTGGCCACTCCCGGGCGACTTCTTGACCTTTATCAGCAGAAATTGCTCAAGCTACATCAGGTGAACTTCCTGATTTTGGATGAAGCAGACCGTATGCTCGATATGGGTTTCATAAGAGATATTAGAAAAATATTGAGCTTTTTGCCAGAGCAAAAGCAAAGTCTTCTTTTCTCAGCTACCTTCTCACCTGAGATCAAAAAATTAGCAAGTACATTTCTGCAAGACCCTGTCACAGTAGCTGCGGCTCCTGAGAATACCACAGCCGAACTGGTCAATCAAAAAATTTACCGAGTAGATAAGACTCGTAAAACTGAGTTAATTATTAAGCTGATCTGGGAAAACAACTGGCATCAGGTGCTAGTATTTACAAGAACCAAGCACGGTGCCAACAGACTGGCTCAGAAGTTTCAAAAGAAGAAAATTACAGCTGCTGCCATTCATGGCAATAAAACCCAAAACGCTCGTACAAAAGCCCTGGAAGGCTTTAAGAGTGGAGAGGTTTCTGTGCTGGTGGCTACAGATATAGCTGCTCGTGGGCTAGATATTCCTCTTTTACCTTATGTGATCAATTTTGAGATACCAAACATCCCGGAAGATTACGTGCACAGGATTGGTCGTACAGCCAGAGCAGGAGCTAGCGGTGATGCTATTTCGTTGGTCTCAGCAGATGAACTGAATTACCTGAAAGATATCGAGAAGTTACTGGGCGTTAAATTACCCAAGGAAACTGTGGAGGGTTTTGAGCCGGAAGAAACTGAACCGGTAGCACCTCCATCTCAAAAGAAAAAGTCAGTTAATTTCAGAAAGAAAAGATCAAATAATAATCGATTTAAAAAGCGATAGCCATGGACACCTTTTGGATCAAGGTCATTGCTATGCCTGTTATCATTGCATTGGTGACACTGGCAAGTAGGAAATGGGGAAATGTAGTGGGTGGAGTTATCGCGGGTATGCCATGGGTAGGTGGTGCTATTCTGCTTTTCATTGCCCTTGAACAGGGCAAATCATTTGCACTGAATGTAATTCCAGGTGCTTTGGTTGGTCTTATTTGTTGGTTGGCTTTTTGCGTAAGCTACATGGTTTTTGGTCAGCGTTTTAAGGCTTTGCCTAGTTTGATTTTTAGTAATCTGTCCTATTTAATTATTGGTAGCGTCTTGATGAATTTTACTGACAACCTTCATGTCGGTATCTGGTTTGTCATCCTTATAAGCAGCCTTGTCTTGGTATTGATGAACTTCCCTCAGGTCAAAGAAAAAGATACAGGCCTTTCCAGAAGAATAAAGTTTGATATTCCACTACGCATGCTCATGATTACGGCTTTTGTGGTGGGTTTGACCTACTTTGCAGACTTGCTGGGACCTACCTGGAGCGGAATCCTTACTCCTTTTCCGGTGATGACGGCCACTTTAGCCGTCTTTATTCATATTGGGCAAGGCATGCATCAAGTGAGACTAACCCTAATGGGAATGTTCAC
Organism: Jiulongibacter sp. NS-SX5; assembly: GCF_052828545.1. The sequence goes on along the minus strand of NZ_CM128248.1, from coordinate 1,943,679 downwards.
CGGTGTAGTCGGTTTCTCAGCTTTTTTGATGGTGTTGGTTTATTTGCTTCCTCAAAACGGGATTGCCGCCTCTTTTCTTATTGCCTTGGCAGTGAATGTAGTCGCCGTACTTTTGGCGAAATATGCTTTTGGGAAATTCAATCTTATCTAATTGCTCATAACCTTAGCAAGAGTTGAATCAGCTAAGAGAAAAGATCTTTTTTGATTAATTTGAAGGTTCAAAAAAAGGTAGGCCAAAAGTTATATTTGCTACTCTACCTTCAATCAAAAGAAATACTCAGATGACTGCCATTGCCCAAAGCACTTTTAAATTTCTCAAAGACCTAAAGAAGAATAATAACCGAGACTGGTTTCAAGAGAATAAGCCTGTTTATCAGCAAGCAAAGGCAAATTTTGATGAGTTTATTGATGAATTGATCAAAGAAATGGCAAAGTTTGATCCATCTGTAGCACATCATACGGCTAAATCTACAGTCTTTAGAATCTACCGTGATGTAAGGTTTTCCAAAGATAAGTCGCCGTACAAAACGCATTTTGGTGCTCATATCACCAGTGCAGAGAAGAAATCTGAAATTCATACCCGTTCCGGGTATTACATTCACATTGGTCCGGGTGAGAGTATGCTGGCAGGTGGTGCTTACATGCCTCAGGGTGATTGGCTCAAAAATATAAGACAGGAAATTGACTATAACGGTGAGAATCTCATCAATATCATCGAAAATAAGGACTTCAAAAAAACATTTGGAGAGCTGGAAGGGGAGAGTCTCAAAAGACCACCAAAGGGATATGATGCCGAGCATCAATATATAGACCTACTGAAAAGAAAGAGTTTCCTTGCCACACATCAGGTCAAAGACGCCGAGGTGACCAAATCAGATTTTCCGGCTTATGCGGCAGGTGTTTTCCAAACTTTGAAGCCACTAGGCGACTTCCTGAATTCTGTCATTGAATAGTTTTTAAATAAGTACGACTTCTCCAATAGGTCGATTTATTTAGATGATAGGTATAAAATATACTGCCACTCCTCTTTAAGTGGTTTGATCACACTAGCAATTGAAGTTTCTTTGCCAAACCTTCTTTTGAAGTATTGTGTTTAACTAGAATATTTACTCGATTCTATCATCAATTAAGCTATAAATGAGAATACTCATCAGTGTGATTCTGGGCTTAGCCATTTTGGGCGGAGCCTTTTTTCTTTTTCAAAACCTCTCTGACAGTAAGAAAGCACCTGTAAAGCAAAACGGTAAATCTGTCAATGCTGTCTTTGTGACTCCTGCAGAAAATCTGGACCTGCCCATCATGATTGAGACCAACGGTACTATCAAGGCTCAGGAGAGAATTGAGCTGTATACCGAGGTTCAAGGGGTTTTATTGCAAGGCAAAAAGCCTTTCAAGCCTGGTCAACGCTACAAAAAAGGAGAGCTCCTACTGGCTATGGACTCCAAGGAGTTTTATTCCAGCTTGCTATCGCAAAGAAGTAATCTATATAATAGTATTGTAACCATCATGCCTGATCTGAAGTTTGACTTACCCGAGTCTTTTGATCAATGGCAGAAATATTTAGATGAGTTTGATATCAATCAAAACCTCAAGCCTTTGCCTGCGGCACTGAATGAAAAAGAGAAATACTTCATTAATGCGAAGCAAATAGTAGCTACTTACTATAACATCAAAAACCTGGAGGAGCGTCTGCAAAAGTATCAGATCACGGCTCCTTTTAGTGGGATTCTTACAGAGGCCTTGGTAGATCCGGGAACATTGGTGCGTACCGGTCAGAAGCTTGGTTCATTAATTAATCCGTCTGTCTTTGAGCTGGAAGCCAATATCAACTCAGATTATCTGGATTATTTAAGAGTAGGCAAGCGAGTAACCGTAACAGATCTGGCCGGCGAGAAACGTTGGACTGGTTTTGTAAAAAGAGTAAACGGAATTATCGACCCTACTACCCAAACCGTGCAGGCTTTCATTCAGATTTCTGGGGCAGGTCTTACAGAGGGGATGTTCCTGGAGGCCGAGGTTACGGCACAAACAGAATCAAACGTATTAGAAATAGACCGTTCATTATTGACAGCAGATAATAGTGTCTTTGTGGTGCATAGCGATACCGTACTCGTGAAAAAGCCTGTAGAAGTGGTAAACTTTACCGATAAAAGAGCCATGATTCGTGGTTTAGAAAACGGAGAATTGATGCTTAGCAAACCATTGCCAGGAGCATTTGATGGTATGATCGTTTCAATCACAAATCAGGAGTAAGCATGAGAAAAATAATAGAGTATTTTATCAAGTTTCCTGTTGCGGTCAATGTGGTCATCGCCGCTTTTGTGATCTTCGGGTTCTTTGGACTTACCAGACTTAAATCTTCATTTTTCCCGCTGGCAGATTCTAAAATCATCACCATTGCTGCCATATACCCTGGTGCTTCACCACAGGAGATTGAAGAAGGGGTGATTCTGAAGATAGAGGATAACCTGAAAGGACTGGTAGGTATAGACCGTGTTACTTCTACTTCAAGCGAGAGCTCAGGGGTTGTTACCATTGAGATTGAAAAAGGTGAGGATATCAACGTCATTCTGGCGGAGGTTAAAAATGCGGTAGACCGAGTTCCATCTTTCCCTACAGGCATGGAGCCACTGGTGGTAGAGAAAGTTGAGAATATTAGAGAGACCATCATTTTTGCGGTGAATGGTGCTGATTTGCCACTAAAAACACTGAAGACGATAGCTCGTGGTATTGAGAATGACCTCAGGGCCATGGAAGGCATCTCGCAGGTGGAGCTGAGTGGTTTCCCTGATGAAGAAATTGAGATAGCTGTTCGTGAAAAAGACATGTTGGCTTACGGCATCACTTTTCAGGAAGTGGCTCAGGCGGTAGCTAGTGAAAACATTCTGGTGACTGGTGGTAATATCAAAACCAGTCAGGAAGAGTATCTGATAAGAGCCAACGGAAGAAATTATAACGCCAAAGGGCTGGATAATATCATTGTACGGACTAATCCAAACGGTAAAATCATCAGGCTTCGTGAGGTAGCTGATGTGATAGACCGTTTCTCTGAGACGCCTAATTCCAGTTATGTAAATGGTCGTTTGGCGGTGAATATTTCGGTGAGCAATACCAATGATGAGGATTTAGTATCATCGGCTGATCAGATCAAAGCCTATATTGATAATTTTAATGACAATAATGAGAATGTTCAGTTGGAGGTTCTGGCTGATTCATCTATCAGATTGAACCAAAGGACACAATTATTGGCGGAAAACGCGGCTGTGGGGATGCTTCTCGTACTGTTGTTTTTGTCCTTATTTCTCAATACCCGTTTGGCATTTTGGGTGGCTATGGGCCTTCCGATCTCCTTTTTAGGGATGTTCATTTTTGCAGGATTTTTTGATGTCACCATCAATGTCCTTTCTCTATTCGGAATGATCATCGTGATTGGTATTCTGGTAGATGACGGTATCGTTATAGCAGAGAATATCTATTTCCATTATGAAAAAGGTAAAGACAGGGTTACAGCAGCCATAGATGGTACTTTAGAGGTGATACCACCAATTGTATCCGCTATTATTACCACACTTTTAGCTTTCTCTACTTTCTTATTTCTGGATGGTAGAATAGGGGAGTTTTTTAGTGAGGTAGCTGTCATTGTAATTCTGACCTTGACCGTTTCATTGATAGAGGCATTGATCATCTTGCCAGCTCACCTGGCACACTCTAAAGCTTTGGAGAAACAGAAGAAAGAAGAAAAGAAGACAGGTTTGGCCCTGGTCTTTGCCAAGCTTAGAGAGTTCAATAAGATTGGTGAGAAATTCATCAACGTGTTACGAGATAAAATCTATGAGCCCACATTGAAGTTTGCCCTAAACTATAAGTTTTTTACAGCGGCAATTTTTATTGGTCTTCTCATGATTACTGTAGGAGCCATAAATGGAGGGATAATCAGAACCTCGTTTTTCCCTAGTATCGCCTCCGACAGAATCAGTATTACACTGAAAATGGAAGAAGGTACCAATGTGAGTATCACCGATTCTATTCTGAACTATATCGAGGAAAAAGCATGGGAAGTCAATGATATTTATACCGAGAAGCAAGGGAGTGGCGACCAGGTATTTGAGAACGTGATCAAGAATATTGGGCCGGGCTCTGCCAACGGTAGTATTGTGATCAATCTCTTGCCGGGTGAATTAAGAGCTTTTTCTTCTCCTGAAATTACCAATGCAGTAAGAGATAGAGTAGGTGAGGTGTATGGTACCGAGCTTCTGACTTTTGGATCAGGTGGTAACTTTGGCGGTTCGCCGGTTTCGGTTTCATTGCTTGGTAATAATATTGCCGACCTGAAGCTGGCCAAAGAGGAGTTAAAAGCAGAAATGCGTAAGAACCCTGAACTGAAAGATATCTCAGATAATGATCCTAAAGGGATCAAAGAAATCAAAATAAAACTGAAGCCGAGTGCATTCCCACTAGGACTGAATACGCAGGATGTGATGTCTCAGGTGCGTAGTGCTTTTTTCGGACTGCAAGTGCAGCGTTTTCAGCGTGGTCAGGATGAAATCAAGGTTTGGGTAAGGTATGATCTGGCCAATAGATCAAGTATCAATAACCTGGATAAAATGAAGATACTTACTCCTGGCGGTGGTAGAGTACCATTTAAAGAGATCGCTGATTATACCATCGAGCGTGGTGAAATCTCCATTAACCATCTGGAAGGGAGAAGAGAAATTCAAGTTACCGCAGACCTGAAAGACAGAAAGTCTTCAGCACCTGATATTATTGAAGATCTACGTCAAACGGTCATTGCAGATATTTTGGCCAAGTATCCTTCTGTTTCTGCCTTATATGAAGGACAAAACAGAGAATCAAATAAACTGATGAAGTCGGCAGAGATGGTCATACCAATTATTCTCTTCCTGATGTACGCAACTATAGCATTTACATTCAGGTCATACGGCCAGCCTATGTTATTGCTTATGATGATACCGATCAGTTTGATTGGTATTGCATGGGGGCACTGGATTCACGACTTCCCGATTAACTTCCTTTCAGGTTTAGGGATCATCGCCCTTATCGGGATTATGGTGAACGATGGGCTGGTGCTGATCGGGAAATTCAATGGGTACCTTCGGGAAGGCATGGGCTTTGACGAGGCTCTTGTTTTGGCAGGCACCTCTCGTTTTAGAGCTATTTTCCTTACTTCATTGACCACTATTGCGGGTCTGGCTCCTTTGATTTTTGAAAAGAGTAGACAAGCACAGTTTTTAATACCAATGGCCATCAGTATCGCCTACGGGATCGCCATTGCTACCGTTCTTACACTATTGTTTTTACCTATTCTTCTTTCTACTAGTAACTCCATTAAAGTTGGCTTTAAATGGCTAAGAACAGGAAAAGATATTACAAAAGAAGAAGTAGAGAGAGCGGTAATTGAATTAAATGATCAGGCACATGCTTAAAAATATTATATCGTTTACGGCAATTACTTTGTTGGTGGCTTCGCAAAGTTTTGCTCAGCAATTTCTGTCAAAAGAAGCCGCCATCCAGATGGCTCTGGAAGAGAATTTCAATATCAAGATATCTAAAAATGCCATTGAAATTGCTGAAGGAAACGCCTCAAAAGATAATTTAGGCTTTAAACCTACAGTAAGTGTAACCGGCGGAGCCACTTATAATCTGGATAACTCAAAGGCCGTTTTTCAGGATGGGAGAGAGACTCAGCTAAATTTCGCTGGTTCAAACAGCATGAATGCCGGAGTCGGAGTCAATTATGTATTATTCGATGGCTTTAATCGTCAATACAACCTGGAGAGAAATCTTCAATCGTACACGGCTTCTCAGCTGAATGCTCGACTGGCATTGGAAAATGTATTGCTTCAACTGTTCAATGCGTATTATGAGATAGCTCGCTTGGAGGTGGACACTGAAAGTTTGAAAGAGCTATTGGCCATTTCAAAAGAAAGACTGGAGCGTGCAAAAGTGTCCTACGATTACGGTGTTGGTACTTTACTAGATATCTCAAATGCTGAAGTAGATGTGAATACGGACAGTATTGCGGTACTGAACCAGCAGCAGTTGGTCAGTAATGCCCGTCACAATCTCAATTTTATTCTGAATACAGATGTGCTCCAAAATTATGAGGTGGATACCAATGTGGTGTTTTCTCCATTAATGAGCCGAGAGCAGTTTATTACAGGCCTCAAAGGAGCTAACGTACAATTATTAATGGCGGCTTCAGATATCAGATTGAGCGAAATTGATCAAAAGCTGACCACAACGAGCAGACTACCAACTATCAGCCTTGGTGGTCAATATGGGATAAATAGAATTCAGAATAACTCAGCTTCGTTCCTGGATAGATTAAATTCAAACGGACTTTCTACCAGCGTAAATCTCAATTGGGATGTTTTTGATGGCGGTCGCAGAAAAGTGCAGGAGCAAAACGCCAAGATCACCAAGTTAAATCAAGAGTTGAATTATGATTTGCTATATCAGCAGATCTTACGTGATTTTGAAAATGCCTGGACCACCTATCAAAATAGATTAACGGTATGGAAGGCCTTGGAGCAAAACGTCATCACTAGTCGCTTGAACTTTGTTAGATCACAGGAACGATATAATCTTCGTCAGATCACTTCACTTGCCTTCCGAGAAGCACAGTCAAATTACCTGACTGCTATGACCTCCAGAAACCGTGCGAAGTATGATGCCAAGCTCGCAGAACTACAAGTTTATAGTACAGCTGGTAAAATTCAGGACGCTGTCTATTAGAGAAGTCTATTGGTTTGGTGAGGGGCTTGTATCAGTTGATACTCGGGATAATCCTTTATCTTAAGGGATAATACTTCGTAAGCCATGAAACCTCATCAGAAAGCTTTTTTATTCTTATTAATTCTATGGGTTTGTGACCTTTTATTCAGGAAAGGGTTCATAGCCTTCATTGTGCCTGTATCACTGCCGCAGCATTTGGGTTCAGTGGTGATGTATACCATTTTTGCTGCATTAGCTCTCTGGTTAACATCAAAATTTGCTTCTAGCGATAAGCTCTCTTTATCCAGTCTTGGAGTATCCTTTAGTAAGGCCAATACCAATGACTTTCTTGTTGGTTTTGGTGTTGGGGTTATTCTTTGGGCTATAGTATCAGTTGCTCAGTCTCTTTCTGCTGGGTTTTCCTGGGAATGGAACGAACAGGTTTCTATTTCGGGGCTACTTTTTGGACTGATTTTTATTTTTATCGCAGATTTAGGAACCGAATTATTTACTCGTGCTTACCCTTTGGTTCAGCTAAAAAATCGATATGGATACCTCTTAGCTATCGCTATCATGGTGGTGTTTGTAGGGCTCAAAAGTTATTCCTTTGAAGCTTCAGGAGAACTATTGACTTATATCATTCTCATTCCTGCTTTGCATACAATTTTCTTCAGTATCATTTACTTTAAAACCAAGAGGTTAGGGGCAGCTTTGGGAATTCACACAGGAGCAAATTTCGTGACCATCAGTGTCTTTGATTTAAGGCCTGCTCAGGTTGGTCAGCTAATTCCAAGTGGTCTTCTTAAGCCAGATACCAATATTGAAACCTTATCCTTACATGCCTTACAGCTCCCATGGGTAGGTATGGCTATAGCTTTTAGTGCAGTGGTCTATTTCTGGCGGAAGAAGGCTTAGAGCATTTTATTTCGCCAGATTCTCTTTTACTCTAAAAACGACCACCCTCTTAATGAGGTCAGAAGGTAGTGGTTCAGAAAGAGGAAATTGTACTGAACCTTTGCCTGTCTTGTAAGAAGCAAATTCTTCTGCAAAAGCAGAATGCCCTGTGGGAGTAGCATAAAAGCCAATATGTTTGGGGTATGCTCCAAAGTAAACCAAGGGTTTCTTTTTGAGTTTATAAGCAGGCATACCGTAACTAATGCTCTCTTCAGCTTCAGGAGCATTTTCCTTTATTAGAGTTCGCATTTGATGAAGGAACTCTTGCGTCTCTTTTGGGAAAGAGGCGATATACTCTTCTACGTTTTTAGGCTTCTCCGATTTCATATCTGAAGTTTTAAGAAAGTTACGGAGAAAACCTGAATGCTCAAGCAAAGTAAAAGCCCACTATATGAAGCGGGCTTTTGTTATTTGTTTATAGAAATGTCTTAGTTATTGGCGGCATCTGCTGCCTGCTCTTTCAACTGTCGTTTGTATTCTCTTCTTGAGACAACAATACTCACCTCATACAGGAAGTAAAGCGGTATGGCCACCAAGACCTGAGAAATCATATCAGGGGAAGGAGTAATTATGGCTGCAATAATCAATAAAACCACGATAGCATGTCTTCTGTAGGTTTGTAAGAATTGAGGATTGACAACACCAACCTTGGTTAATACAAAAATAGCCATTGGCATCTGAAAAGTGATACCACAGGCTAGCACCAAGGTAGAAAGTACTCCAATGTATGACTGGATATCAAATTGGTTTTCAATGCTTGGATCAATTTGGAAATTCACGAGGAAATTGATGGCAAATGGAGCCACAATGAAATAGCCGAAGGTAATCCCCATAAAGAATAGGAGGGTGACAAAGAATACAGACCCCCTACTTGCCTTCTTTTCATTGATTTTTAGACCTGGCTTTACAAAACGCCAAATTTCCCAGAATACATACGGGAAAGCTATCACAAGTCCGCCAATGGCAGAAGCGGTTAACTGCATCATGAACTGACCAGAAACCTGACGACTCATCAGCGAGAAGTTCATCTTCTCCACACACAAGCCAGCCCAGCCTACGGCTGTTCCTATCTTACACATCATTCTGTAGGTCCAGAAGTCAGGTTCAGAAGGTCCAAGAATTATGGTATTGAAAATCCAGCTCATAGAGAACCAGGCCACAATCATAAATACCAATATGGCTCCCAAACTTCTAATCAGGTGCCATCTTAATTCTTCCAGATGCTCTATAAAGGTCATCTCAGAGCCATCACTTTGCTCTTCTTCGTAGTCGATCTCTTTTGATTGGTCTAATGCCATTTCTTTCTGCTAAAGCGAATCTAAATTAAACAGAAAAACCTTGCCGCTAAACAGATCGGCAAGGTTTTCAGTCAGTTCTATTGATTTCTATTGAAATAAAGGATAATCCTTCATCCAGTCATTAATTTCTCCTCTTACAGAGCTGATGATCGCTTCATTATCGTTATTGGTCAAAACCTTGTCGATCAGGCATACGATTCTTACGAAATCATCTTCTTTAAGACCACGAGTGGTCATTGCAGCAGCACCCACACGCATACCACTGGTTACCATTGCCTTGGCTTCATCAAACGGTACCATATTTTTATTAACCGTAATGTCGGCCTGCACCAGCGTGTTTTCTGCCAATTTACCGGTGATACCTTTCGGTCTCAGGTCTATCAGAGCCATATGATTATCTGTACCATTAGAGATTACCTTGTATCCAAGTTTGACAAATTCATCAGCCATAACGCTAGCATTCTTCTGAACCTGCTTCACGTAGTCTGTATATTGGTCCGTAAGTGCTTCACCAAATGCTACTGCTTTACCCGCGATAGCATGCTCTAATGGTCCACCTTGTGTACCTGGGAACACTCCTGAGTCTAATAATGAAGACATCGTTCTCACTTTACCTTTCATGGTGGTGATACCAAACGGATTTTCGAAGTCATTACGCATCATAATAACTCCACCACGTGTTCCTCTTAGAGTTTTGTGCGTGGTAGTGGTAACGATATGACAATGGTCAAAAGGATCATTTAATAATCCTTTGGCAATCAAACCCGCCGGGTGAGAGATATCTGCCAATAAAATGGCACCTACCTGATCTGCAATATTTCTAAGTCTGGCGTAATCCCAGTCTCTTGAATAAGCCGAAGCACCACAAATGATCATTTTTGGTTTTTCAGCCAAAGCTTTTTGTTCAACTTTATCCCAGTCGATCAGCCCTGTTTCTTTCTCTACCCCGTAGAAATGAGGCTCAAAATATTTACCAGAGATATTCACTTTAGAGCCATGCGAAAGGTGACCACCGTGTGCCAGATCAAAACCAAGAATTTTATCTCCTGGGTTTAAACAAGCTAAGAATACAGCGGTATTGGCCTGTGCTCCAGAGTGTGGCTGTACATTGGCCCAAGTCAAGCCAAACAGTTCTTTCAAACGGTCAATGGCCAGCTGCTCCAGTTCATCTACCACTTCACAGCCACCGTAGTATCTCTTGCCTGGTAAACCCTCGGCGTATTTATTGGTTAAAACACTACCGGTAGCTTCCATTACCTGCTCAGAAACGAAGTTTTCTGAAGCAATGAGTTCAATACCATGTAGCTGTCTTTTGTGTTCTCTTTTGATGAGGTCAAATACTTGATTATCACGAGTTATCGTAGACATGGAGACTTGATTTTTTGGAGTTTTAAATTTGAGTTGCAAAAATAAGGGCTGAGCCTTTATTTCTTCTATGATTCTTTAATTTATTCCTCTGTGGAGGTTTCATTTTCATCTGCTGCCGGTGCTGGAGCTGCCGGTTCTGCCTGGGCCATTTGTGCAGCTTCAGCTTCTACTTCAGCCAGCGGTCTGAAATTCCCCTGCTCCACACGCTTCTGATCCATCTGCTCATAAGGTATCACCTCCAGTATTTTGGTGGCGTTTATATCAGAGATGATATAGTCTTCTACAGTTCCAAGTCGCTGTTCCAGAGCCTCGTAGGCCTCTTTAACGCTATTGGCATTGATCAGCATCACTACGGCTGTTTTCTTTTCCTGCTTGGTTTTTTCATCAAAGATAATGTATTGCACTCGACACTTAAACCACACTTCAGCGTCGTTATCCTGAATAAAAACTTCAGCCAACTTCATTTTAGTGATGGCGGTTAGTTCAAACTGCGGTTTGCCACCAGCCAGGTAATCATAGCCTCTGGTCTCAGCGTCTGTGTAAGAAACGGCGTCAAAAAGAAATGCCTCGGTGATGTTTTTGACTTTATCGTCTTCAATGACCTGTTGATACTTGATTTTGACCTGATACCAGTTCGTATGCATAATGTATAGACTCTTTTGAATAAAAAATGAAGGTGCAAATGTAGGGTTTACATTGATTACACCTTCAGTCTTTTTCTCAAAAATTAATGCACAGGAGTGATTTCATAACCCTCTGCCTTGAGTAGTTTTAAAAGCCCTTTTTCTCCCAAAAGATGTCCGGCTCCTACGGCAATAAGGCTGCTTTGCTCCGCAATAATTTTGGGTATAGCCGCCACCCAGTTTTGGTTTCTGTTGGTCAAAAGCTTTTCCTCCAGATTCTCAAAGCTGAATTTACTTTCCTCCATGATGGTTTCCAGTTCTTCTAGGTCTTCAGAGAGATAACTCTTTATCATTCTGTCAAATTCAGCCTTAGCGTCATCAATTTCTTTGACCGATTTTACCAAAATTTCAGCTTGTTCTTCTAATGAGATAGCATCTATAAAGCCTAATTGTTCTGCCACGGTTTCCAGGCCGATGACTTCTTTGCTTTCGCCCTGAGCCAGCACAGTAAGTTCTTGTTCATAGGTTTTGAGAGGGCAACCCAAAAGACTTGGGTACAGCATAGACATAGTCATAAATGGTTTTACCTGTTTTACTGCATCTAGCGGAATGCCCACATTCGTTTTGAAATAATCTGCCACGGTCTGGTAATCCTCCTCAGAGATGAAATTGTCAAGTGTTTCACCGCCTGTCATCATCATATTTTGCTGCATTTTCATCATCATTTGAGGGTCATCCATATCCAACTCCAGTACGAGCTGTTCGGTCTGCTCACCTGCTGATTTCAAGGCTTCAGAAATCTGAAAGTCGCTTTGGCACATTAAGTGAATTGTGCCAAAAAGGTATGAAGGTTTCTCCAGGCCATTACCTTCTATTTTATAAAGAAAGGTGTTTGATTGTTGACCAAGAGAAGTGAAAGCAGTGAAGAGTGCGATAAACGCGTAAACGATTTTTTTCATGATGTTTATGTTTTGTTTGATGCTCTAAGTTGGTCTCAGACTCCAGATGCTGAAAGTCAAAGTGAGCAGCAGAAAGAAATGTGTGATCAAATAGATGTTTTCTGTGATTTGAGAATGGGTCACCCACAAAACTATTGATCCCTTTGATTTAGAATATCATGATTTCAGCTAATTTTGCACCTCATTTTCAATAACAGTTTTTGATGTCTAGAAGTAAAACATTTTTTACGGCGGGTCCCGCTGAGTTATATCCTCGTTTTGAGGAGTTTCTGCAAGAATTCGTTGATCTGCAGTTGGGGTCTATTTCGCACAGAAGTCAGCAGTTTAAAGATATTTACCAGCATACCGATGAGCAATTGCGTGAGCTCATGAATATCCCGGCCGAAAACGCAATTATGTTTACAGGTACGGCTTCAGAAATCTGGGAAAGAATTATACTGAACTGTACAGAACTTGAAACCTTTCACCTGGTGAATGGCTCGTTTTCTAAGAAGTTTTACAGCTATGCGGCTTCTTTAGGACGTCATGCTCATAAGATGGAAAAGCCTATGGGTGAGGGCTTCAGCTATGCCGAAATAGAAGTGCCTGAGTTTGCGGAGCTTATTGCCACGACACAAAATGAAACCAGTACTGGTGTACAAACCCGTGAGCCGGATATCAATAAACTGAAAAGAGGAAACAGCTCAAAACTGGTGGCCGTAGATATGGTTTCTTCTGCCCCTGTTCCGGAAATTGATTTTAGCTTGGTTGATACAGCTTTCTTTTCTGTTCAGAAGTCATTTGGTTTACCAGCTGGTTTAGGTGTTTGGATTGCCAATGAAGCCTGTTTGGCTAAATCAGAAGAGATCTCTACCAAAAGTTCCATAGGGGGGCATCATCGCCTGCCGGAGCTTTGGAAACAAAGCAGAAATTATCAAACGCCTTCTACACCTAATGTGATGGGCATTTATCTTCTGGGGAAAGTGGCTGAGGATATGAATAACAGAGGTATAGAAAACCTCAGAAAAGAAACAGATGCCAAGGCCAATAAGCTTTATAAGTACTTTGCCGGCAAAGAGGGCTTTTCTATAGGAGTAGAGAAAGAAGAGCACCGAAGTAGAACCGTGGCTGTGATCAATACCGAAAGACCGTCTTCTGAGGTTATTTCGGCATTGAAAGAACGCAATCTGATCATAGGAGCAGGGTATGGGCCAAACAAAGAGACACAGATAAGAATTGCTAATTTTATAGCCAATACACCTGAGCAAATTGATAGCTTAATTAAGGCCTTTGATGAGTTGTTTTGATTTTTAGCCCTAAAAGCTGAAAGTCAGATGGTTTGGGTTGTAATTATTCTTGAAGATGACTTTTGAAGAATCAAAAATCTATTTATCTTTGCAGCCCGTTTTAGGAAGAAACAAGGAATTATAAGATATACTAGCAATGCAAAAAGACATTCATCCAAATTATAGAGAAGTAGTTTTCTGGGATTTATCTTCAGATGACAAATTTATCACTCGCTCTTGTGTAGAGACTAAAGAGACCATCACTTGGGAAGATGGTAAAGAATATCCTGTATGTAAGGTGGAGGTTAGTTCTAAGTCTCACCCTTTCTACACTGGTAAGAACATGGTAGTAGATACTGCAGGACGTGTTGATAAGTTCAAGAGACGTTACGGAATGAAGTAAGTCTCAGACTTCAAAACATTCAGAGCCCTGTCCATTTGGTCAGGGCTTTTTTATTGGCGTAGGCCAATAAAGTGAGCAGCACTAAAGAAGCTCCGATATAAAATGAGGCATTCAAGGCCTCTTCTTCTTTAAACACTAACCAGCCGATGAGTATACCATAAACAGGTTCCATGTTTACGGCCAGATTCATCTCAAAAGCTGTAAACTTCTTCAGAAGATTGAGGTTGACAATATAAGGGATCACTGTACACACTACCGCGAGAATAAGCAGAAGTACCAGATCTTGCATCCTAGGAGCTTTCCATTGGTCAAAAGACTGAAAAAAAGGAAATAGAACGAGACAGATTAAAAAGGCTCCGCTGAGCTCAAGGGTGTTTAAACTGATGCTATCGTATTTCTTAATCAGGTGTGCATTGGCCACCGAGTAAACGGAGGCTAGGAAGCCTGCAAGTATCCCTACAGTTACAGCCCAAAAGTGCTGCGGTACTGCTGAGAAAATGATGCTGATGCCTATGATCACCACCAGACCAAGGAGTATATCAAAGATTTCTATTTTTCTTCTCTGACTCAGGGGCTCCAGAATACTTGTGAAGAAGGCTGTAGTAGAAAATGTAGCCAGGCTAATGGAAACCGTTGACATTTTTGCCGAACCAAAAAAACAGATCCAATGTAAACCCAAAATGGCTCCAACGCTTATAATGGGAAGTGAATTTCCAGGTCTGAAACTCTTTCTTTTGAATAAGAGGATAGCAAAGAATACCATAGCCGTCAGGAAGGTACGGTAAATCACCACTTCAAGAGCCGGGGTGCTGATCAGCTTACCCAGAACAGCTGTGAAACCCAGCACAATCACCATGCTGTGTAACAAAACGTAGTCTTTAGAGCTTTTCTGAGGCATCAGGAGTTTTCTACTTCATTAAAAGTAGAGCAGAAAACGGAGATTGAAAAATCAGGATTCGTTTTTAGCCTTTTCTCTTCTGATCAGAATTTTTTGCTTCATGCTTATCCACTTTTCATACAAGGCAGATTCTCTCACAAAATCCCATTTCGGGTCTTTGCGTTCTACTCTGTCTTCTTTCTTTGCATGGTATTTCATACCAGTGCATAGACAGTGGGCACGGTTGGTTCTGGTCAGGATATCGTAATTGACACAGGTCTGGCAGCCTTTCCAGAAAACGTCATCTTTAGGGAGCTCGCTGAACGGTACGGGTTCATAACCCAGTTCAGAGTTAATTTTCATTACAGCCATACTGGTAGTAAGGCCTATGATATTGGCATTCGGATATTTTTCTCTTGAAAGTCTGAATGCTTTCCCTTTAATAGCCGTGGCTACACCACTTTTACGGTGGTCTGGGTGAACAATCAGCCCTGAGTTAGCCACAAAACGGCCATGCTCCCAAGTTTCTATATAGCAGAAGCCTATCCAGTCACCCTTTGTGTTGGTGGCAATTATCGCTTTTCCTTCCTGAATTTTCGATATGATATATTCAGGTGTACGCTGTGCGATACCCGTCCCGCGGGCCTTGGCACTAGATGCCATTTCATCAGTGATAGTGGTGGCATAAGCTTCATGCTCAGCACCTGCTACCTGAATAATGTAATCTTTGAAAAATGTCTTTTTGATTGAGCTCATCGTCGTTTGTGAGGGCTGAACCTCTGGTCAGGAGACGCTGTATCCTTCGATTGTTAAATTGTAAAGTAATACCGATTATGGGGCGGGTAGAAAGTTACCGTGTAGGCAAAATTCTTATTGGGTCCTTGCGGACCTCATTCGTCGAGTCGGCGATATGGGAAGCTTTACGTTTTTCATTTCCTTAAACAGTGCAAAGATAGATGCATTTTGAATAAGAAGTAAGCTCTTAACAATTTATTTAATTACCGGCGGTTATCGATGTTTTCAAGCATACTTAAATAGCTATTAAAGCGGCTTTCGGCTATTTCTCCGTTGATCACGGCGTCTTTGACAGCACATTTAGGTTCATTGACATGAAGACAGTTATGAAATTTACATTCACCCAGTAATTCTCGCATCTCCGGAAAATAATGGGCAATCTCCTCGTTCTCCATATCTATCAGACCTAATTCTTTAATACCAGGGCTGTCTATAATGTAGGAGTTTGGTTTGGCCTCAAACATTTCGGCGAAGGTAGTGGTGTGAACCCCCTTATTTGCAAAGGTTGAAACTTCTGAAGTCGCGAGTTCCAGATCAGGAATCAGCGTACTGATCAATTGTGATTTGCCGACACCCGAATGGCCGGAAATTAAACTGGTTTTGTTTTCAATAAGTTGATGGACAGACTCCAGGTTAGTTTCATGCAGAGCAGAAATGCTGTAGCAGGGGTAACCAAGCTTTTCATACAGAGCCATAATCTCTTCCTGGTATTCCATGGCCTCTTCATCCAGAAGGTCTCGTTTATTGAAGAGTAGAACAGCAGGAATTCTAAAGGATTCAGAACTCACTAAAAAGCGATCTATAAAACCCAGAGATGTTCTGGGCATTACCAAAGTTACTACCATGATGGCCTGGTCAATATTACAGGCGAGTAAATGCCCATGACCTGTTTTATGCACAGACTTTCTGATAATGTAGTTTTCACGAGGTTTTATTTCTGTGATAATCCCCGTTTTCTCATCAGCGTTTTCTTCATCAAAAACCACATAGTCACCCACTGCCAGCGGGTTAGTCACCTTCAGCCCTTTGATCTTAAATTTTCCTTTTAATCTGCAGTCGTAATCGCGGCCAAACTCATCTTTGACCTCGTACCATGAACCGGTAGATCTCCAAACTGTCCCGTTGATGTTTTTTGTCTTTGTCAACTTAAAAAAAACTTAAAGTGCTTATTTTCAGTTCGATTGGTGCTTCGCTCATAAATTATTACAGTTGAAGTGGTTAACTCTTAAAATGCTCCTGAATATGACCGGATGATAAATATTTTACCGTTAAATCATATTTTAAGATTTTTTTAAGATTGGCGACAACAAAACGGCACTCATATTGGTTAATTTAGGTGTCATCACACACGTAAAGAAGTACAAAAAAACACTTAAAAGAAAAACGGATATGAAAAAGGGCGTTTTATTCGGATTAGCTGCAGTAGCTGTTGGGGTTGTCGTTGCGTCTTTGGGCGGTAAAAAAGACAAACCAAAACCTTCTTATGCCGCTAAATCTTATTGGAACAAATAATCTTGGTTATTCACGAAATAGCGTTGCCTGAGGGGCAATTTTCATTGCCCTCAGGATGTCATTTTCTTAGCTTAAGATAGGTTTTAGATCTTCCTCATTCTCACTCAGCCATTGAGTGATCTCTTCCACGATTTGTTTAATGTTAGTTTCAGGTTTCCAGCCTGTTCTCTCCGTTACCTTGGTATTATCTGTAACGTACAATTTGATATCAGCAGGTCTGTTTTCTAGAACCTTGTTGATCGGTATGGTTTTGCCTGTAACTTCCTGACAGATTTTTGTTAACTCCTGTAGAGAAGTGCTCACTTCAGTACCACCACCTACATTGAACGTTTCACCATTGACTTCATCTATATGGTGCATTTGCCAATCAATCAGTTTATAGAGGTCTTTAACATGTAGCATATCACGAGTCTGCTTTCCGCTTCCTTCGTAACCTATGTAGGCTAATTGCTTCTCAAAGTAATGTTTCGCAATCCACAGCACCATGACGCCCTGGTCTACCTTACCCATTTGCCATGGGCCGGTCAATACGCCGCATCTATTGACGAGCGTCTTGAGGTTATAAAACTCATTATATTCCTGAATGATTAACTCAGAAGCCAGTTTGGTAGTACCATATAAAGATCTGGCTCCATCCAGAGGAAAATTCTCTGCAATCCCTTTAGAAGAAACGCCCGGCAATTTCTGCTCATCAGAAAGACCAAAGCGGGTGTCTTGCTCTTCAAAATTCAGTGTCTCAATACTCTTGATCGGGTAAATTCTACTGGTAGATAAGAAAATAAAGGCGGCATTGGATCTTACGGCGTAATTCAGACAGTTAACGGTACCGAAAAGATTGGTATTCATTAAGTAATCTGGTGTACCACCGTTAAGGCCGGCCAGGACCGATGGCTCGGCAGAAGCTTCAATGACAAAATCTACATCAGGTAAAGCATCAAAATCTTCTTTATTTCTGATGTCTCCATGTACAAATTCTATTTCACTCTTAGTTAGGCGAGCTACATTCAGTTCAGAGCCTTTTCTTTTCAGGTTATCTAAACAGATGATATGATAGTTGGGGTAGTTCTTTTTGAGTTCTAATGCCAGTGAAGAACCTACAAAACCGGCTCCACCTGTGATCAATACTTTTGTCATGAATGTGTTTTGTCGAAAAATTTATGCAAGTCTAGGGATTTTAGACGGAAGAGGGTCAAGGTTCAGCAGGAAAACTCCTGACTCATCACCAAAACCCTCTCCTCTTACATTATTTCAGCTCACCCCTGGGTCTTCTGTTGGCTCCTTCCACACCGGTGAGGTCGTCACCTATGTCTTCTCTTACGGTTTGGGCATAAGCTTGCAGTTCTTTCACAATTTCGGGGTACAGTCGCTGCACGTCATATTCCTCTCCGGGATCTCTGCGTAAATCATACAGAGCCATGGGTTCTTCATGATTTTCAGTGTTTGGGCCCGGGTAACCATCATTGCCCGGCAAAAATCCTTTGTATGTTCTGCCGAAATGTGGTAAAACGAGCTTCCAGTGATCTTTGCGTACAGCTTCCAGATTATTTCTGCGATAGTAATAGGCGAAAAACTCACGAGGCTTGGCAGACATATCTCCATCCAGAATCGGCTTTAAGCTCACCCCATCGATTTGATACTCCGGTAAACCAGTTCCGCAGATTTGAGCAATTGTAGGTAAAATATCGATAGTAGAGGTCAATTGATTACAGACCAGGCCGGCTGGCACATGCCCTTTCCATCTGACTATGCCCGGTACTCTGTGTCCACCTTCGTAAGAAACACCTTTGCCTTCTCTGAATCCACCGCTTGATCCGGCATGATTTCCGTAATTCAGCCATGGGCCATTATCGCTGGTAAAGATGATCATGGTGTTATCATCAAGACCATTTTTCTCTAAAGTCTCCATGATCTGCCCTACTGACCAGTCGATTTCCAACATCAGATCGGCGTACATACCCTGGCCACTTTTGCCTTTGAATTTCTCAGAAACGCCTATAGGTACATGCGGCATGGAGTGAGGCAGGTACAGGAAGAATGGATTGTCTTTGTTTTGCTCAATGAAAGAAACGGCTTTCTCTGTATACATGGTGGTCAGCTGTGACTGATCTTCCAGCGTTTCCACATACTCCGCAATTTCATTATTTACGACCAAAGGCAGCTTAGGAATACGTGCTTTCCAGCTAGCACTGGAGGGTTGGCCATCATAACCTACAGGCCACATATCATTAGAATAGGGTATGCCATAATACTCATCAAAACCTTGCTGTAAAGGCAGGAACTCCTTATCATCTCCCAGATGCCATTTGCCATAAATAGCAGTGGCATAGCCTTTTTTCTTTAATAGCTCTGCAATGGTGGTTTCATTCGGGTGAAGCCCTACATGGTCTCCCGGGAAATATGCCCCGTGAATATTCATTCTATTTGGGTAGCTACCTGTCAAAAGTGCTGCCCTGGAGGCACTGCAAACGGCCTGAGCAGCCAGAAAACTGGTAAATCGAATACCCTCAGAGGCCAGACGATCAATATTCTCTGTACGGTAAGTACTGGCACCATAACAGCTGAGGTCTCCATAGCCAAGGTCATCCATAAAAATCAGGATGATGTTCGGACTCTCGGTTTTGGTAAATGAAACTGTGCTTTGTAAAACAAAAAGGAGGGGTAAAAGTAAAATGAGTTTTTTCATGAAATAGGTTTATGACTTTGCTGTTACATAGGTTTCTCATCAATATAGAGAAAAAGGGGATTCTTTGACCGACAGAAAAGATCAGTCCTGAAATTTTGCTACTTTTGCAGCCCAAATTTGAAGATTTTTAGATGTCAGTAAGAGTACGTTTTGCACCAAGTCCTACAGGTCCTTTACATATCGGCGGGGTTCGTACAGCCCTGTATAATTACCTTTTTGCTAAGAAGCATGGAGGAGAATTTATTCTTAGAATAGAAGATACAGATCAGTCGCGTTATGTAGAAGGAGCAGAGGAGTACATCATTAACAGCCTTCAATGGCTGGGCATGAGCTTTGATGAAGGCCCATCTGTAGGTGGAGAGCATATTCCTTACAGACAATCGGAAAGAAAAGAGATCTATCAAAAGTATGCTCAGCAGCTGATAGACAGTGGTAAAGCTTATTATGCTTTTGATACAGCAGATGAACTGGCTGCTATGCGTGCAGAATTGGAAGCCGCCAAGGTGGATAATCCTTCCTATAATTCTGTAACCAGAATGAAAATGAAAAACTCCTTTACGCTTTCAAAGGAGGAGGTAGCTGCCAAGATAGAGGCTGGTGAACCGCATGTCATTCGTTTGACAGTTCCTATTAAGGAAGAAATCAGATTTAAGGATACCATTAGAGACTGGGTGGTAGTACATAGCAGTACCATTGATGATAAAGTGTTACTAAAAGCCGATGGCATGCCTACTTATCACCTGGCCAATATCGTAGATGATCATTTGATGGGCATTACCCATGTGATCAGAGGTGAGGAGTGGTTGCCTTCAGCACCCTTACATATTCTTTTATACAGAGCCTTTGGCTGGCAGCACCCTGAGTTTGCTCACCTTCCTTTGTTATTAAAGCCTGAAGGCAATGGCAAGTTGAGTAAACGTGATGGCTTATTAGGAGATTTTCCGGTATTCCCGATGGAATGGAAAGATGCAGAAGGCGAGGTTTCCAGAGGTTTTAAAGAAGATGGCTATTTGCCTGAGGCGGTATTAAACTTCCTATCACTTTTGGGATGGAACCCGGGAACAGAGCAGGAGATTTTCAGCATGGAAGAGCTGCAAAATGCTTTTAGTCTGGCCAAGATCAATAAGTCGGGTGCCCGTTTTGATATTCAAAAAGCACAATGGTTTAATCAACATTACATCAAGGCCATGGATGACGCTGATTTGGCAGAGGAGGTCAATACTCTTGTGGACAATAAAGAATTGGCTGCCAATTTGGTAACGCTGATGAAAGATCGTGTGACATTCATCAAAGAGATTGTAAGTGAGGTACCTTATTTATTTGATGCTCCTCAAAAATACGATGAGGCAATTGCCGCAAAAAAATGGAATGATCTGGCTAAACAAGCCATGCCAATCATTATAGAATTATTGAATCCAATCGAGGATTTTACAACTGAAAATATTCATTCGGCTATCTGGGAAGGACTGCCAGAAAAGGAAATCAAGCCCGGTAAAGTAATGCAAGCTTTAAGACTAGCCGTTACTGGCGTAGGCAATGGCCCGGACCTTATGCTTATGCTTCAAATGCTAGGTAAAAATGAGGTAATTGCGAGGATTGAGAAGGCAATGGGGAGTTTGGGGTAGTTTTTAAGAACAGAGCTGCATTTGAGGATTGATGGTTGCTTTCTTATATAACCTCAATGCCCTTGTTGCGGGCTGCCAACTTTGGTGTACCCACTGAAACCGCAATTGAAATATGGTATTTGTTAAATGGTGTTATTCATTCTTGTTAAAGTTTAGTAACAGGTTACATGTAATAGTCTGGTCTTAAGTTTCTTATTTCTTCTGATACCTCTTCAATTAACCTTGCACAATCAAGTACAAAATCATCGTTCACCTCAATTAGTGTTGATATTTCTGAAACGTCACCTTCTTCAAAATAGCCTTCTCTTGGCATTCTAATTTTAAATGGTAAAAGACTAGATTTAGCAACCAACGTATCATAACTTCTTCCTTTCCCATGTTTAAGAACGTTAATGGCACAGATAAAATCCTCAAAGCGAACATTTAGGTCTTCATTCCCAGATTCTTTCATTATGTTTTTCGCTTCTTGAAAGCCGTTTTTACAATCTAAGCCATCTTGTAATATAGATTCAAATAAGGAAAACATTCCAATTGCAGTGATTGCTTTTTGCAATTGAATCATTTGCAGATTCTTCACAAGGACTGTCGAACCTCTTGTTTGTAATAACTCAATAACATTATTTTCAACTTCTTTCAAAGAGTCTAAAGTAAATAATGTACTTCTCAATACTAATTCATTGAAACGATGCATCTATCCTGTTTTTAAAAGCCATAAAATTTCTAAAATCAATATTTACAAGAATGTAGATCAACCACTTAACATAATCTATTGGGATGTTATTTTACCTTAATTCTAAAATATCCAAATACTTCGATAAGCCCAGTTTCAATTAATTGTTAATAGGAAGTCTCAAAACTATAGGGGATGGGTCTTAAGCACTAATTTTCGTTAAATTCATGTCATGAAGAACATCGTTAAGCTTCTTATTGCTAGTTTATTTTTCTCTACCGCATGCTTCGCCCAGCTAACAGACACCATTTTCGTTTCCTCCGGCGAGGTGAATCTGCATACTGTGTTGATGAAGGCGAATACGAAGGAGAAAAGTCCGCTGGCCATTGACAGATCTCAATGGAAATAATCCGATGATGAAGAATAACAGCCTTCGGTATCTGGCAGAAGGCTTAATGGAAAGGGGAATTGCCTCGGTACGTTTTGATAAAAGAGGTATCGGCAAAAGTAAGATGACAGATTTGAAGGAGTCTGAACTTCGGTTTGAGGATTTTGTGGAGGATGTCAATCGTATCATTCAGCATTACCGGGAAGAAGGTTATGAGCATATCTATATTCTGGGGCATAGTGAAGGTTCATTGATCGGAATGTTGTCTGCAGCAGAATCAAAGGTAGATGGATTTGTTTCATTGGCTGGAGCTGGAAAGGCCATTGATGTTATTCTTCAAGAGCAGTTGCAATCAAATTTGCCGAGCAGTTTGCTAAAGAATCTCGTGTGGTATTAGACAGTTTGAAAGCGGGTAAAACTGTAGAGCAAGTGTCTTTTCCGCTTTTGTCGGTCTTCAGGCCTTCTGTACAGCCTTATTTGATCTCATGGATGAAGTATGATCCCGTTAGAGAAATAGCTCAACTTGAGGTGCCGGTTTTGATTGTTCAGGGAACCACTGATATACAAGTTTCTGTGGAGAATGCTGAGTTATTGCATAAAGCTAAGCCTGATTCAAGATTGAGCATCATTGAGCATATGAATCACATCTTTAAAGAAGTGGGTGAGGAGCGTACAGCCAATCTGGCCACCTATTCTAATCCAGATTTACCTATCCATCCTGAATTGGTGGAAGAAATCGCTAAGTTTATTTTAACTCTTGAGTGAGATTTGAATCAAGGGGGAAAGCGAGGTTTTTCTTTTTATGAATTGGCAGATAGCCATTTTTTAGAAACTAACATTGATATTCAGCTGTCCACCCAAACCTTCTCTAATTATTCTCATGAGCGTTGATAGTCGTATATCAGAGGCATTATTCTCAATTCTTGAAATATAGGTTTTTGTTGTTCCGCATTTTAGAGCGAGTTCTTCTTGAGTCATACCCTTTTTTTTGCGAAGCTCCTGAAGCATTACACCGAGTTTAAATGCTTCAAATTCTTGCTCATATTCTTCGCGTTTTTCAGTTCCTCTTATGCCATACTCTTGGTTTAAATGGTCTGAGAAGGAGGTTAATTTGTTCTTAGTCTTTTCCATCGAAATATTGTTTTTTAAGTTTTAAGGCCAGTTGAATCTCTTTCTTCGGAGTCTTTTGCGATTTCTTTTGAAAGCCGTTTACAAGTATGATGAGTTGTCCTTTATCAAAAAAGCTAAAAACTCTAAAAATGTTTGAACCTACTTCTACGCGAATTTCATAAAGCCCATCTGTTCCTGTTAAATGCTTAAAATATTTTTCAGGTATTCGTTCTACTGTTGAAATTAACTGTAAAGTCCAGTTGAATTTTTTTTTGACTTGCGGTCTTAAATTATTGTAGAAGTTCAGAAAATGTTCTTCAAAGAAAAGGATTTCCCTAATCGACTTTTCATTCATTTAAGTGGATTTAGATAATACAAAGGTATTAAAAGTTATCTAATTAGATAACTTTTGTTATAATTTCCTTTTGAACCCAAGCTCTTATAGTCTATCCAACTGGGCTCAGAACTAAATTAAAATTTTGAAATCGAATAACACAATTGCTTATTTTTATCCATTTGTCAGGAACTCTCGAACAATAACCTTGTTATGCTGGCAAATGGATGTTTATCCTCGTTTTTGACCTTTGAAAAGGACTTTTTACGATTGGTCAAAAATTGCAAAGCATCCGTAGATTCTGTACGTAAATTTGTTTCACCACGGTAGGTGCTACTCGCATTTATCTTAATTATCAAGACTATGAGTAAGAAGAAGGAAGAGATCGAAGAAAAGCCAAAAGTGCATAAAGATCTGGACGGTTTTGACATCAAAATCAATACGTTCGGTGAGATTCAGATGAGCTATGATATTGAGAAGATTAACCAGTTTTTGAATAAGAATGTAGACGATAAAAAGCTACGGGATATTGATCTGGAGAAGCAGATGGCCAAGCCAAAGAAAAAGAAATAAGTTAGACTAAAACAAATATGCATTATGAGAAGCCATGAAATTGATTACAAAATACTTGGAGAGGACATTCAGGTAGTAGAAGTAGAATTAGACCCCAATGAGACCGTAGTAGCTGAGGCCGGCAGCATGTTATACATGGAAGACGGCATTGTTTTCGAAACCCGCATGGGTGACGGTAGCCAAGCCAATAAGTCTGTTCTCGGTAAGATATTTCAGGCTGGAAGCCGTGTTTTAATGGGAGAGTCGCTGTTTATGACGCATTTTACCAATAGAGGCGTTGGGAAAAAGAAAGTGTCCTTTGCAGCACCATACCCGGGTACCATCAGACCAGTAGATCTTTCAGAGATCAATCAAAACACATTGATTGTTCAGAAAGATGCTTTTCTATGTGCCGCCATGGGTACTCAGATTTCAATTCATTTGAATAAGCGATTCGGTGCAGGACTTTTTGGTGGAGAAGGCTTCATTCTTCAGCGTATCCAGGGTGACGGTATGGCCTTTATTCACTCCGGTGGCGTGGTGATGGAAAAGACTCTGAATAACGAGACTTTGAGGATTGATACGGGTTGTGTGGTAGGTTTTGAGCCTCAGCTAAATTTCGATATTCAGGCTAGTGGAGGTCTTCGTTCCATGGTTTTTGGTGGAGAGGGCATGTTTCTGGCCACACTTTCGGGTACTGGCAAAGTATGGATTCAGTCCTTACCAATTTCTAAGTTGATCAGAAGGCTATCACCTGCCGGCGGCAATGTCAATAAAGAAGGCGGCTCTGTTTTAGGAGGCTTGGCAGATATGTTTGAGAGTTAAGAATCTATGACAGAAAGTTTCGACTACGCCATTATTGGAGCAGGTGCTGCAGGGTTGCAGCTTGCTTTGGCTATGGCAGACGATGCTTTTTTTGAGAGTAAGACCATACTGATTCTTGATCCGGACGATAAATCTCAAAATGATAAAACCTGGTGTTTTTGGGAGAAAGGTGCAGGGCAATTTGATGGAATCATTCATCAGCAATGGGGACAAACCGTTTTTGCGGACCAACATGGAGAAACCAAACTAAGTGCTGCTCCATATCAATACAAAATGCTGCGAAGTATTGATTTTTATCGCTTTGCGAAAAGGCAGCTCGAGCCTAAATCAAATTTTCATTGGTATAAAAAGAAGGTTTTATCACTTGAGGAGAAAAAGGGTAGTGTAACCATTTCCACCGAGCAAGGAGAGTATCAAGTGAGCCACTGTTTTGATAGTCGAGTTCCTCAAGAATTTAGTTCTCAGCCTAGTGGATATCACTATGTTTTGCAGCATTTTAAGGGTCAGATTTTAAAGTTTGATCGGGCTGTTTTCAATCTTGAGGAGTTTGTGATGATGGACTATCGTTTGACCTATCTGGGTCAGACTACCTTCATGTATATTTTGCCGATTAGTGAGTCAGAGGCTTTATTGGAGTATACTTTTTTTACCAATGAGATGGTAGAAACAGAAGTGTACGAAAGATTCATTGCGGAATATGTAAAGGCTTATATCAAAGCAGATTATTCAATTACGGAGGAAGAACAAGGCGTGATACCCATGAGTAGCTTTCCTTTCCATCACTATCACACAAACCGAATAACTAAAATCGGAACCGGGGGAGGCTGGGTGAGAGCGTCTACGGGCTATTCATTTCGAAATGCGGGAAAGTTAAGTCGCCAGTTGGTATCTAACATCAAGAATGGTCAGAAGCCTGAGCAAGGATTATTTAAGCCAAAGTATTATTTCTATGATCGTCTGATGCTTAATGTCTTACGGTATGAAAATACTATCGGCCCCAAGTTTTTTGCTCAGATATACCGAAACAATCCACTTGACCGAGTCTTTAGGTTTCTAGATGGCGAGTCAAGCCTCTTAGATGACCTAGGCGTTATTACCTCAGTAAGTCCTATGCCTTTTATAAGGGCTGTATTCAGAGAACTAAAACTTCTATTCCAATAGGCTTAAGATGTCCTCCTGTGCCAATGACTTTGAGAAGGTTTCTTCTGTGGTAATCAATTCATTGAACAGTTTTCTTTTGGCTCTTTGCAGGGTCAAAATCTTCTCTTCCACCGTGTTTCTGCTGATAAACTTATACGTAAATACGGTATTTTTCTGACCAATTCTATGGGCTCTGTCTACCGCCTGAGCTTCTATGGCTGGGTTCCACCAGGGGTCAAGCAAGAATACATATTCAGCAGCTGTTAGATTAAGACCAACACCACCAGCTTTAAGTGAAATCAGGAATACTTTAATTTCCGGATTATTCTGAAATTCATCGACTTCTTTTTTGCGGTCTTTGGTACCACCATCCAGATATGAGTATGGAATTTTATTTTTCTTAAGGTGAGCTTTGATAATACTTAGATGTTTTACGAACTGGCTAAACACCAATACTTTGCTACCGCCATCTATCACACTCATAAGCTTGTGAATCACATCAGAATCCTTGCCGCTTTCGCCTTCAAATTCTTCATCTACCATTAATGGATTATTGGCAATTTGACGAAGTTTGGTTAAGCCTTGAAGTACTACCAATTGCGACTTATTGATGCCCTGCTGCTCTATATGATCCAAAATCAGGTTTCGGTAATACGCCTTGGTTTCTTCGTATACTTTTTCCTGTTCCTCAGACATGTCGCAGTACTGAATACTGTCAATTTTCTCTGGTAACTCAGTAGCGACCTGAGATTTATGGCGGCGAAGCATAAACGGCTTAATCTTGCTATAGAGTCTTTTTGTGGCCGCTTCATCCTGCTTTTTCTCTATCGGTTGCTGGTATTTGTCCTTAAAGTAAGCTTGCGAACCCAATAAACCTGGGTTAACGAAAGTCATCTGGCTCCACAGGTCCATGGTATTATTTTCAAGTGGAGTACCCGTAAGGATCAATCGGTTTTTACTGTTCAGCACACGCACCGCTTTTGAGATATTGGAAGCAGGGTTTTTGATAGCCTGACTTTCATCTAAAATGATGTACTCAAATCTAAAATTCTCAATGAACGGTATGTCTAAACGTAAAACCCCATAGGAGGTCAATATCAGGTCATAATCATCAAAGTGCTCAGTTGACTTATTTCGGAACGAACCCGCATGCACTAGAACTTTCAGTTCAGGTGTGAAGCGTTCTGCTTCTTTCTGCCAGTTGTAAAGTAAAGAAGTTGGCATTACCAGAAGGGTAGGGTGTTGCACTCCTTCAGACTTTAGCGACTGCAAAAATGCCAATGTCATTACCGTTTTACCCAGACCCATATCATCTGCCAGGCAGCCTCCCATATTGAAATCCCTTAGGAATCGTAGCCAGTCATAACCCGCCTTTTGGTAAGGTCTCAGCTCACCTTTAAACTCATTCGGAACCTCGTAGGCCTTTATTTCTTCAAAGTTTTGAAGGTTTTGCAGTTTCCTGCCGATCACCGTATTTGCCAGACCATCCTCGCCCAGGTTTTGCACCATAGGCAGGTGGTGTTTCTTCAAAATCAGCTCTTCATCATCGCCAAGATCAGAAAGTGTAAATAGCTCATGGTAGCGAACGAACCATTCTTCCGGAATAACGGCGATTTTGCCATCAGGCAATCTAAACTCGCGAATATTGGCTAAAACCAGCTCTCTGAGTTTAAGAATTGGCAATTCAAAGTCGCCGAAACGAACTTTGGTTTTGATGTCAAACCAGTCATTATTTTCAACAATATTGACTTCAATTGAGGAGACTCCTAAGAAATATTCCTTTTTGGCATCAGCCGCTTGTTTTACCTCAATTCCAGCCTTGGCGAGTTGGTCAGCGTTATTTTGGAGCCAACTAAAAGCTTCAGCTTTCTTGAGTGATTTACGTCCGTGAACAAGGTTTTGCCCCAGGCTTTTGATGGTATCAATGATCTTTTTCTCATATGCCAGATCACGCAAGATCTTATGAAATACCCATCCATTTTCCTTCTCCTCTACGTTCACATAAGAATTGGCCGCGAAGCTGTCAAAGCGAAACGTTTTTTCTCCGTATTTAAAGCTGAGGTCAAAGGCTATTTTGGCTGCCCTTTCTTCAGATTTATCACTTTCTGAAAATAGATCAGCAGAGATTTTACCACCACTTTCTGTGAGCAATAGAATCGGCTTGGCAGTGGCTTGTTCTTCTACAATGTCAAAGCCCTGGCCGTGGCCAAATACATTAAACTGAGCCACCAGTGGCCCTACAAACTTTCTGAAATATGTTTTCTCAATCTTACGATCGATACGAATGTTATTCTTATCCAGAAAAGGCTTAAGCTTTTTGGCGTCTACATAACTATCGAAATGGTAGAGCCGGTTTTCACTTAATAAGAAGGCTGGCGAGTCGCATAGAATTTGAGCACCTACGTGCTGGAGTTTCACTTTCTCACCCTTGCATTTGATGACAGGGAAATAGATAGTGTGATCTTCCTTTCGGTCAAAATTGAGGTACACCTTAGCAGGTTCATCCATAACGCCAACTTCCTGTCCGGTGGGGATACCGTCGTTAGACATGATGAAGAATCGCTTACCTATAAGTTTTGGCAAAATGGCTGCCCTGTATTTATTCAAATATTCTTCAATGGCCGCTTGCAGAGCCAAATCCGGCTTTACTTTGCCATAGACCTTTGTGAAATAATCAAAAGGCTTTAGCTTTTTGGGATTGAATTTTTTTAAGATGGAGTCTTGCTGAATAGCATCCATCAACTTGACCAATTCTATGTCTACATCATCAATCCCTTTTGAGAATTCTTTGATGTTCATGGAAGAGACATTCTGATTGGCATAGGTCAGTTCTCCTTTTGGGTTTAGCTGAACCACAAAAGACTCAAACAAATAGCCGAGATATTGGTGCTGAAACAGCGAATAAATGATCTGAAAAGGTTCTGCGGTCGATACCTTCATTATCGGGTATTTAATGAAGCCGATTGCATAAAATCAACTTCAAAATAGGTTAGTAAACCCCGAAATTAATGAGGGAGGCTAAATAGTTCAAATTTAGTTATCAACAGCTTTCTGAGCAGAGCTTTCAGAATAGTAGTTGCATTATTCCAGACTTTCTACAGAATTTAACTCGGGCTGCCCACCACGCTGTGCTACACCAGACGAGATATAGATTTTATTGCCCACCTTGGCGGCTGAAGTACCATGTCTGCCTTGGTTAAGAGAAGGTAATTTTTCCCAGCTCATCGTATCAGGATCAAAAGCTTCTACTTCATCATGAGCCTCCAGATGGTGAGGTCCTTCTCCACCGATAAACAGTGCTTTACCTCTGTATTCGGCCGAGGCAATTCCTGCTCTGGTGGTTGGGATGTTTTCATCTGCTGTTTTCCATTGGCCGTCGGCAAAGTCATACACGTCAGTTTCGGCGATCACAAGGTCAAAAACATGGTTAGTTTTATGCGTGGAATTTCTGCCTGCTGCCACTACAAGCTGATCATCTATCATAACTACGTTGATGTGATCTCTTGGTCTGGGTGCGTCTGTGAGAACTCTCCACTCTCCGGTTTTGGGGTCAAACTCATCAAACCATGAGACGTGCCCATCCCAGTGGCCGTCAATGATGCCGCAGACCATATAAATTTTGTCATTATAAACGAAGCATCCTGCTGATCCTCTTTTTCGAGGAATCTCAGGGCCTTCTCGCCATTCATCATTTTCAGGATTGTAAATCAGGATATTGGGGATTGGTGTTTCATGTGGGAAAGGGCCTGTTAATGCACCTAAAACATAGATTTCACCATCATAAACTACGGCTTGGAAATGATGAATTTCTAGTGGAGTTTCGCCTCGCTTTTCCCAGGTTTTTGTATTGGTGTCATAGACCTCCAATGGTTTTATACCTCTTCCACCAAATAGGTAGAGTTTGCTACCAATAGCCACCATACTGTTTTCACTTCGATGGATACTTTCGTTTTTTGTTTCCACTTTTTGCCAGTCCTGGGCATTGGATTGATGTACTATAAACAGTATTGCAAGAAGGGCGAATGTTTTTTTCATTGGGTTTGGTTGAATTGTGGTATGAAGGTAAGGAGAAAATTGTTTTTGCCACCAAGGCACGAAGTCTCAAAGTTTCAAGAAGGCATTTGTCGTAGAATTGCTTAGTGATTCTTGGTGTCTAATGGTCTTAATGATAAGAATAGGAATAGCCACTAAGGCACGAAGACTCCAAGTTTCACGAAGGTGTTTATTGTAGAATTGTTTTGTGATTCTTGGTGTCTTAGCGTCATGGAGGTAAGAGCAGTATTAGCCACTAAGACACGAAGTTGCACGAAGATTTATCGTTGAAGTACTTCGTGATTCTTGGTGTCTTAGCGTCTTCTTGGCAAGACAGGAATAGCCACTAAGGCATGAAGTCTCAAAGTTTCACGGAGGTGTTTGCCGTAGAATGGCCTTGTGCTTCTTGGTGTCTTAGCTTCTTAGTGGCAAGGCAAGAGTAGAGTCAAAGGAACGAAAAGGCGAAGGTACTTTTTATCGCAAAAAAAGACCGCCCTCAAAGAGGACGGCCTTTCATTATTCAACCCTAACCTATTATAGTTCATTTACCTAACCATAATGAAAACTTTACTCTATACTACTTCGGCATGTAAAACATTCTCAAATGTGATACTACCGTCAGGTGTGAGATCCATTGCTATCACAGCTTCTTTATTGATCTCTCCACCTAGAATTTTCTTCGAAAGTTCATTCAACACCAATCGCTGAATGACTCTCTTCAGAGGTCTGGCCCCGAAAACAGGATCATAACCTTCTTCTCCAAGTTTGTCCAGCACCTCGTCCGTGGCATCTATGGTGATACCTTGCTCTGCAAGTCGGTTTTTAATCTGCTCAAATTGTATTTCTACAATCTGACGAATGTTTGACTTGCTCAAAGGATCAAACAGTACGATTTCGTCAATTCTGTTCAAAAACTCAGGTCTCACCGATTTTTTGAGCAACTCCATCACACTATCCTTGGCTTCCTGTTTATAATACGTAGCCCAGGCATTTTCGTCACCTTTTGTTTCCAAATATTTTTCCTGAATCAGGTGCGACCCAATATTTGAAGTCATGATGATGATCGTGTTTTTGAAGTTTGCCACCCGACCTTTATTGTCTGTTAATCTACCATCATCTAAAACCTGAAGAAGGGTATTCCAGACATCCGGATGTGCTTTTTCTATTTCGTCCAGGAGAATGACTGAATATGGTTTTCTACGCACAGCCTCAGTCAGTTGACCACCTTCATCGTAGCCTACATATCCCGGAGGAGCTCCTACCAGACGGCTTACTGCATGCCTTTCCTGATACTCAGACATGTCTATTCTCACCATGGCAGAGTCGTCATTGAAAAGGTATTGAGCCAGCGTTTTCGCCAGTTCCGTTTTGCCAACACCCGTGGTGCCAAGGAATAGGAAACTACCTATTGGTTTTTTGGGGTCCTGCATACCTGCTCGTGATCTTCTCACCGCATCTGCCACTAGCTCAATGGCCTCACCCTGACCTGCTACACGTTTTTGCAGTTCGGCTTCCAGATGTAACAGTTTCTCACGTTCGCTTTGCAGCATTTTTGAAACCGGTATACCAGTCCATTTGGCCACTACTTCGGCAATATCTTCAGCTGTTACTTCTTCATTGATAAGCTGTTGCTCTCCTGGGGTAGTTTGTTCTACTTTCTGAGAAAGCTCTTTGAGGCGGCTTTCTGCTTCAGGAATTTTGCCGTAACGAATTTCGGCTACTTTGCCTAAGTCGGCAGCCCGCTCTGCTTGCTCAGCTTCAAACTTCAAGTGGTCAATCTTTTCTTTCAACTGACGTATCTCGTCTACCTTACCTTTCTCGTTTTCCCATTGAGCTTTGTAGGTGTTAAACTTCTCATTGAGGTCGGCCAGTTCTTTGTTCAGAATAGACTCTTTTTCTTTGTCTTTTTCACGTCTGATAGCCTCTCGCTCAATTTCCAGCTGCATGATTCTTCTTCTGAGCTCATCCATTTCCTCTGGCATAGAGTCCATTTCTAAACGAAGTTTTGAAGCCGCTTCGTCCATCAGGTCAATGGCTTTGTCTGGCAAAAAACGGTCTGAAATATATCTGGTTGAAAGTTCAACGGCAGAGATAACAGCATCATCCTGAATTCTCACACCGTGGTGCACCTCATACTTTTCTTTGATCCCTCTGAGGATCGAAATAGCATCAGCCACATCAGGCTCATCTACAATCACAGATTGGAATCTACGCTCCAGAGCTTTGTCTTTCTCGATATACTTTTGGTATTCTTTCAAGGTAGTAGCACCAATAGCATGTAGCTCACCTCTGGCCAGTGCCGGCTTCAGGAGATTTGCGGCATCCATGGCTCCTTCGCCCCCGCCAGCACCAATTAGGGTATGTATTTCATCAATGAAGAGAATGATTTCTCCTTCAGAATCGGTTACCTCTTTGATAACAGCCTTTAAGCGTTCTTCAAACTCTCCTTTGTATTTTGCTCCGGCCACCAATAAACCCATATCTAAAGAGACCAAGGTTTTGGATTGTAGGTTTTCAGGTACATCACCCTGCACTATTCGCTGAGCCAGGCCTTCTACTATGGCAGTTTTACCTACGCCTGGTTCACCCAAAAGAATAGGGTTATTCTTGGTTCTTCTGGAAAGAATCTGAAGTACTCTTCTGATTTCTTCGTCCCGCCCGATAACCGGATCTATCTTTCCATTTTTGGCCTGGTCATTCAGATTGATACTGTAACGAGACAGGGCCTGATATTTATTTTCTGCGTTTTGATCTTTCACTGGATTATCTTTTCCTCTAAGTTCTTTTATCGCTGCTTCTCCATTTTTCACTTTCAGTCCCGATTCGTTCAGGAGCTGACCTACTTTATCCTTTGCATTGGCTAATGCCAAATAAAGAATTTCTACACTCACATATTCGTCTCCAAATGACTTCAGTTTTTGCTGTGCATCAGAAAGAACGCCCGAAAGCCCGTTGCTTAGGTATGGTTGACCACTTCCACTTACTTTAGGGTAGGACCCTACCACTTCATCTAATTTAGCAACTAAGGTTTGTTGATTCACCCCCGTCTTTTTAAACAGAAATGAAGAAGTATTTGGGTCTTGTTCTAGTAAAGCTTTTAGCAAGTGACCCGTTTCTACAGCTTGTTGCTGATTGCCTTGGGCAATCTGAACAGCCTGCTGGATCACCTCCTGAGCTTTCATGGTATATTGATTCAGATTCATGTTGTAATGCTTTTTTCGTTGAATGATATGTACTCATTGGATGTCAAAAAGAGTGCTAGTGTTAAAAATAGGACAGTTTGGCACTTTTTAAGTTGTTTTTGATGAGAGGTAGTGCCATAATGGCATGATAATGTATGAGTTAGGGTTTTATGATGACGTTTTTGTCTGCATCTTAAGGAAGCCTCTATAGGCTTTGCTACTACTCAAAATGGAACAAGTATACCAGTCTGAATAGTACTTCATTTCTCTCAGACTTTTTTGCAGAATATGATATGGTCAAAAGCTCGTTTTATCAGCTTAAGCGGGGTGGATAATTTCATGGTAATTAGAGAGAATACGAGTAAATTGAAACTGTAATTTAATATTGAAAATTAGCCACCAGATCATTGAAGAAAGAGAACATTTTTAAGTTTACGGCAGTCATATTGCCTTTTGTAGCACTGTTATTACTGGAGGTGGCACTGAGGCTTTTTGGAAACGGAACTAACTATAATTTTTTCAATTCCATAGAAGGTGCAAACGGGGAGAGGTATAGAGTTCTTAACTCTGCTATTTCTAAAAAATACTTTAAAGATTCGGAGTTTAAATCAGATGATCAATCTGACTTATTTCTGGAGGAAAAGACCGACAGTACGTTTAGAGTATTTGTGATGGGTGCTTCTACTGTAGTGGGTTATCCATTTTATAAAGGTGGTTCTTTTCCGAGAATGCTGAAGCAAAGGCTATCATTCACTTTTCCTGATAAAAATATTGAGGTAGTCAATACCGGAATTACAGCAGTAAACTCATATACCTTGTGGGATTTCACTAAGCCCATCATAGAGCAAAAACCTGACCTTGTAATCATTTATGCCGGGCATAATGAATATTACGGTGCTTTAGGCGTGGGCTCAAGTGTTTTCGTAGGCAGTAGGCCAGAGTTGATAAGAATGTATCTCCGGCTAAAAAATTACAGGATTTTTCAATTGATGGAAAATTGCGTCTCCCTGTTGGTTTCAAGAAATAGGCGTAAGGAGGGCGGCAGTCCCAAATCATCCTTTATGGAAGAAATGGCCAGTAAACATAAGATTCCATTAGGGTCTGTTCTTTATCATAAAGGGATTGAGCAGTTTCAAAGTAACCTTCATGAGATTTTAAGTCAATTCAAACAGGAGGGTATTCCTGTGATTATTTCTACACTAGTTTCAAACGAAAAGGATATTGAGCCATTTATCAGTGAGGAGTTAGATTCGAGTTATGTAGGCGACAACTCAGAGAATCAAATCACTGAGCTAACAAGGTTGGCAAGCACAAATGCTAAGGCTTCCTATTTGCTGGGAAAGTATTATTTGGAGTCCGATTTAGATTCAGCCAGAAAGTATCTTCACCAAGCCAAGGAGCTGGATTATCTGCGTTTTAGAGCTCCTCAGGAATTAAATGAGGTGATTAAAAATGAAGCGAAGTCAGCAGGTATTCATCTTCTGAATATGTCAGATATTTTTGAGGAAAAGGGGATAATTGGTAATGAGCTTTTGACGGAACATGTACACCCCAATATTGATGGTTATTTTACAATGGCTAATGCTTTTTATGAAAAAATTAAAGAGAAAGGCTTAGTGGGAGATTGGAGTAACTACGTCAGTCATGAGGACGCGTACGAGCAAATACCAATAACCAAAATTGACTCTTTAAAGGGAAAGTTACTTGTTGGTATTTTGAAAAATTCATGGCCCTATACGTTAGATTCTGAAAAGGATAGAAACGACGCTTTTGTCTATTTCACCAAAGATCCGTCCTATGAAGATGATCAAGTTTTAAACCTGTATAATGGAGTTAATTCTTGGGAAAATACGATGCGGGAAGCCTTTAATAGATATAAGGGTTTAAAGGAGTACAAAAAAGCACTTCAAGTGGCCCAAACCTTACTTTTTGAATATCCGGAGCAACACAGAGTCTATGATATGGCTGCTGAAATGAGCATAAATCTGAGTGACACCACGAGGGCGGAGTATTATCTCAATAAAAGTAGGTCTCTTCAAAAGTTGCGGAAGTAATTGAAGTTTTGGCTCTTTAAGAAAGGACTGATAGATCTAGAAAATACTGTAAATAAAAGGGGCAATTGCGGAGCCACTGCTCAGGGTAATGATGAAACCCATAAAAAGAAGAACAAGTATCAGTGGTACTAACCACCACTTTTTCCTTTCTTTTAAAAACCTGAATAATTCAATTAGAAATTCCATTTTTCTGAGTAGAAAACTAAGACAAGTAAAATCTTCTGTTGATCACGAAATGATGTGGACTTTAATATTAAGCCACAAATAGAGAAAGAAGGTTACCCATAAGAGTAACCTTCTTTTGATTAGAATATGCTATCTATTTTTAATAACCGGGGTTTTGATAAGCAGCTTTCTCCTCTTCAGTCATATCCAAAGCATCCAATTGATTTTGAGGAATTGGTCTCAGATAGTGATGTGGAAGAATAGTTCTGGTGGTCACAGTCGGGCTATGGTCTGTGGCGTCGTTTCCTGCTATCTCATAAGAGCCAGCCAGTTCATTCCATTTTTGAGTACGAACCAAATCATACCATCTTTTGCCTTCACCAAAATACTCTCTTGAACGCTCTGCAAGAATATAGTTGATATCTATTTCGGCCGGAGTAGCAGCTACCATTGCGTCGCTGTTATCTTCAATTCTCTCTTTTTGTTCTCCGTTATCAAAACGCCATTTACCAGCTCTTGCTCTAATGACATTGATAAGTTCGCGAGGAGAATATGCCCCTGAGGCTCCTTTAACAGCCGCCTCTGCTGCCACAAAATAGAATTCAGAGAATTTGGCAATTGGGAAAGGACGAGTGATAGCACCGTTAGGTGAACCAAGGCCACCTCCGTTATCTGTTCTGTACGTTCCTAACTTCCATAAGCCAGGGTAGAATCTTCTGTTGATCTGATTAAGGTTAATTACATAGTCAGAACGACCAGGTAATTGTCCTCCACCGATATTCCCTCCGTTTACGCTGTAGTCTACATCAGCGTCATATTCATCCAGAAATGAAATGACAGCATCACCAGGAGCTATTTCCATACCATTTGCTGCGGTAAGAGTAGGAGAATCATTTCCTCCTTTATCCCAGTTCCCTCTGTAGGATGAAACAAAAGTACCGTCATAACGGGAGTCCAGTTGCTTGTCTGCAAAAGTCTCGGTGAATACATTTATTGAAGGAGCCATTCTGGTCCAAGGTCTACCATAGCTTTGTGCAGCTTCACGCTGTACTGCGGCTACTCCATCTACACTAATAGTCGTGTAATTTGAAGTGACCATCCATACAGCTGTGTTAGGAGCACCGCCATCGCCCGGTCCTGTCCAGCCCAGGCTGGCACCACCATTATAAATCTGGCTTTCTTCTGTTCTGTCCGCATAAAGCATCATCTCGCTATTGCGGTCATTTGTGGCCAGATGTAGATCGTAGTAGTATTCCTGTAAAGAATACGGACCAGGATTATCAATTCCTGCAACGGCCAGATCATAGGCTTGCTGAAAATAATAAGAAGCATTATTTCCATTAGGGTCTGTTCTTGTGGTCTCCGGATAGGTCGGGATGTTATTTGGGTTTTCTAACCACCATGCATATGTAAGATAAGCTTTGGCCAAATATAGTCGGGCTACATTTTTAGTAACAGTTCCCGTTAGTCTTGGGCTTTCAGGTAAATCTGCCACTGCTTGCTCTAAATCAGGGAAAATACCCTTAGTATAAACTTCTGCTACGGTATTTCTGGTAGATGTTCTAACAGCAGAGTTATTGAATTTCAACTCTCCCGAACCTAGATCTAGAGGCACACCACCATATGTCTGTACCAAAAGGAAGTAGTTAAACGCTCTAAAAAACCTTGCCTCAGCAATGATAGAGTTTTGTAATCCTACAGCTTCTGCGTTTTCGATGATACCACTGGCAGTATTGATCGCCGGGAAGGCATTGCCCCACGGTCTGCCAATTGAGAAACCACTCTGTGAGTTTAGGTTTCCTCGTCCGGCCAAATCCAGATCATAGAAATTGTTATTGGCACTTTGGGCGGCACAATATTCATCAGTACCAGTTTCGCCTAAATTGAGGAAATAAGCGAAGCCATAAATGTATCGCATATTTTCATAGAGATAGGTTAATCCCCCTTGTACACCCAGCTCTGTAGTGAAAAACTCAGGTGTGAAAACTCCTCTTGGCTGCTCCTCCAGAAAATCATCTGAACAGGAGCTTACGCTTAAGATTATAGCCGTAAGAAAGGCTACAGTTAAACTTTTTATTCTTGTATTCTTCATTTCTAACTAATTAAAATCTGACGTTTAATCCTACCATAAAATTGCGGGTAGAAGGTACGTTCGTACCAATTGTGGCTATTCCAGTTGAGATATTATTCGTATTAACAGCAACATTCTCTCTGTCGCCATTTCCGTTTACACCTGAATTGGTTTCAGGGTCCATTCCTGATGCTCTATGATAAGGTGAGAATAGAACAAAAGGATTTTGCACTGTAGCGTAAAGACGAAGTCTATCCACACGGATTTTGTCAAGAACACCTTGGCTTAAATTATAGCCAGCCGTTAAGGCTCTGATTTTCAGGTATGAACCGTCAAAATATCCAAGCGTGCTGGCATATTTAGGGTTATCACCACTCTGTAGACCTCCTGGTGCAGGATAACGTGCATCTGTATTATCAGGTGTCCAATAGTCTACAACCACGTTGTTTCTTCTCCCTGTTAGCAGGTTTAGGTAGCCGTTTCCAGAGTATAAGGTACTTACTAATGTTCCTCCACCTTGGAAGGTACCTACCACATTGAGGTCGAAATTCTTGTATTCTAAATTGGTATTAAAGCCACCAAGGAAAGTCGGAGTGGGATCCTGGATGATTCGATCATCAGCGTTTATTGCTCTTACCGGAGAGCCGTCTGAGTTATATTCACCTGTATACTTAACTTTAATCATCCCGGCATTTCCACCCGGTTCAAACTGCTGTAGATATTGATAGTCTGGGTCTGACTCATTCCATAGACCCAGGTATTCATTATCGTAGATGACATTGATCGGGTACCCGACAAACCATAATTGACCTACGTTTTCAGTTTCTCCTGTTGCTAAGGCTATGATTTCATTTTTATTTCTGTAAAGGTTCAGGCCTGCATCCCATCTAAAGCCACTGGCACTCTCCATGATGGTTCCGTTCAGAGTGATTTCAAATCCTTTGTTCTGGGTTTGACCGATATTACTAGTAACACTTCCTACACCAGAGGTAGAAGGCAATGACAGGCCGTAAAGAATATCATTGGTGTTAGTCGTATAATATTCCAAAGCACCCGATAGTCTGTTATTCAGGATTCTAAAGTCTATCCCGAAGTTATACGTCTCTGAGAATTCCCATCCGAGGTTCGGGTTTGGTAATTGACTTACGAAATACCCCGTGGCGAAAGTGCTTCCAAAGTTATAGTTTCTGGTGCCCAATCTACCCTGGGTAGAGTATGGAGCCACAGCCTGGTTTGAAGTTTGACCGTAACCGGCTCTGAATTTTAATTGGTTAATAAAATTAACATCACTTAAGAATGACTCATTGCCAATATTCCAACCTACAGAGACTGCAGGATAAGTTACCCATTTATTACCCGGAGCTAGTCTTGAGGAACCGTCTGATCTTAGAGTGGCAGTGATGAGGTATTTGTCATCATACTGATACATCACCCTTCCCATGTAAGAAAGCAATCCCGTAACAGAATAACCGGTACCATAGCTGGTAATGTCTTCTGCCAGTGCTGCATCCAGGTTATACCATAATGCCAGTTCGTTAGGAACATTTCTAACGTTAAGGCCAATGTTGTCAAATTCGGTCTTTTGAGCAGAGAATAGTCCTATAAAATTAAGAGTATGCTTATCTGCAAACGTGTGATCGTAAATCAGTTGATTCTCAATAACGTAGTCTTTTGTGATAGAGCTACCATAACTTGATGTTGAGTTGTTCAGTGGGTTATAACTGAAAACACCTTGTCCTGTAAAGTTTCCGTCTCTTCCTGATCTGAAGTTCAAACCAACATTCAGACGATACTTTAAGCCTTCTACCCATGGAGCACTGATTTCTCCATATAAGTTATTATAAGTACCAAAGTCTAATTGCTCATTTACACGGCCTTCGCCTATTCTCTCAATTTCATTTCTGGTAGGAACCCACATGTCATCTGTGGCCGTTTGCAGACGAACGGACTCCATAAACGAACCATCGGCATTATAAGGACTAAGAAGCGGTGATGCTCCTAATGCTCCACCAATACCCACAATGCTGTTTGTGGTATTGAAGTTATTCAACGAGTTTAAACCAAAACGGAATAGCTTACCAACTTTCTGATCTATCTGCGTTCTAAGCGATAATCTTTTGAAGCCATCTCCAGGTACTACTGAAGTTTCGTTGAAATACCCTATGCCCACATTATAAGTCCCATTTTCTGTACCTCCTTGTACGCTGATGTCATGAGCCAGCTGCATTCCAGAGTCATAAAGAAGATCCTGCCAGTCTGTGTTGGTTCCAAGCTGCTCACCACCTCCAATCTCAAAAAGAGGAGTGCCACCGTTTGTAGCCGCTACGTCTGCACGTAGTTGGGTCAATTGATCGCCGGTCATCATTGGGTACTTGGAGAAAACATTCTTCGTGGCGTAGTAAGTGTCGTAACTAAACTTAGGTTTTTGACCAGCCTTACCTGATTTTGTGGTAATGATAATTACGCCGTTTGCACCTCTTGAACCATAAATGGCAGTAGCAGAGGCATCCTTAAGGATGTCTAGACTTGCAATGTCATTAGCGTTGATATCAGAAAGGCCTCCTGAGAATGGAATACCATTTAATACGATCAATGGGTCATTATTGGCTGATAAAGATCTTACACCTCTGATTCTGATTGTAGGAGCAGCACCAGGTCTGGTGCTAGTGGTGGTAATATTTACACCTGCAGCTCTACCTTGCAAAGCCTGTTGGAAATTACCCGCCTGAACCTGATTCAAGGCATCGCCTTTGATGGAAACTACTGATCCGGTAACAGACTCTTGTCTCTGTACACCATAACCAATGACCACCACCTCATCTAGTAAAGCATCATTGGGCTCCAAAGACACATTAATAATCGATTGATTATTGACCTCTATATCTTTAGCTAC
The DNA here is from genome assembly GCF_052828545.1 of Jiulongibacter sp. NS-SX5. The sequence continues at coordinate 1,903,166 of NZ_CM128248.1, read as the reverse complement.
ATAACCTATGTAACTGAAAGATAAAGTGGAAGAAGGATTTACATTTAAAGTAAAATTCCCGTTTACATCGGTCATTGTACCATTAGTAGTTCCTTTTTCAACCACCGATACACCGATCAACTCTTCTGAACCAGACATGACTTTTCCCTTAACTTCTACATTCTGTGCATAAGTCAACTGGCTTACAAAAAATGCTAGAAGCAGCATTCCCCATTGCGTAAGCCCTGGTTGTTTCTTCCTGATTTTAGGAATAAATTTTAACATATAGGATTGAATTAAGTTTGAAATATTTTAAGAATTAAGAGCATAAAGCTAAGAAGCTTGCAACCGATTGCAAAACATAAATTTCAAAAAAGTCGTCAAATCCCCCTGTAAGTGCCGAGAATGTAGATTAAACCTATTTAACGGTTAGTTGATATTTCCAATTTTTGTATCAATCGGTTGCATAATTGGCCGTGGCTAAACGGGATATCTTGTACTAAGCATGCATCTATTTCTAGGTCTTTCTCAAGGCATAAGAAAAGGAATATTGAGGGTGCAGATTTCAGACGATTACTTTTTCTTGTTGCGGGAATGAGTTGAAGGGGACTCTACAACTAAAATTGAAAGTCTCAGGAAAGCATTAAATTTGACTCATGCCCGATCACCTGAATAATGCTTGGCGTAAAACTGCCAGTACACTTTATAAAAAGCCTGAGGATTCTAAAATTCTAGGTTCTGTTGAAATAGATATTACAGATCTACAGGATTATATCGCTAAGAAAAGAAAAGAAGGCCTCAAGATAACGTTGACCCATTTTTTCACTTTGGCCACGGCCAGAGCCATAAAAGAGAAACTCCCGGAGCTCAATACTTATATCAGACGTGGAAATGTAAAAAAACACGATAAACTGACGGCCACTGTAAGTGTACTTCTAAGAGCAAATGAAATGGGCTCGGTAAAAGTAGATGACATAGATCAGCATAATTATAGTTCTCTGGTAAACTTTCTGCAGCAGAAAATAGTAGAGGCCAGAAAAGGCACTGAGAATAATACCATGCAGATGAAAGATAGGTTAGCCGCTATTCCTTGGCCTTTACGGGGAATGGCGTTTTGGCTTATCAAAAAGATGTTGATTGACTGGGGGCTAAGCTTTGGTGGCCTTTCGGCCAATAATTTTGGTTCATATATCGTCTCAAATATTGGCACTTTGGGTCTGGATAATGGTTATCCTGCTTTGTTTCCGGCGGCCAATATTTCGTTTGTTCTGATCATGGGTGGAGTCAAAAAGAAACCTCTGGTCATCAATGATGAAGTGAAAATCAGGACAGTAATTACGCTGGCGGCGGCCTTAGATCATAGAGTAGTGGATGCCTCACATGCTGGTATTTTGTTTAAGCAGTACAAGCATTTTGTAAGAAATCCCGAGTTGTTTGAATAGTTTCATCTACACAGCTGGCCCCTTTGGGTATTGAAGTTTTTCGCTCAGAATTTTATCTGTAATTTCGATTAAGAATTAATCAATAAGCACCTATAGTATTATGAAAAAGGTTTTAATGGCCGTTTCTGGCCTCGCGTTTCTATGGAGTTGTATGCAGAACTCCGCACCTCAAAGTGGTCAGGGTGAATTTGCTGAGGCAAAGAAAACATATGCCCAATACTGCTCTTCTTGCCACGGTGAAAAAGTGGAGGCTTTTGTGGATAGAAAATGGCAGCATGGTAATGATAAGGATGCCATCATAGCGAGCATTACCAATGGCTGGGTAGAAAATGGTATGCCTGCATGGAAAGGAACTGTTTCTGAAGAAGGGATAGAAGGTCTGGCAGATTTGATTGTCAATAGCCTGGGTACGGTGAATCAGTATGATTTTGACGATACAGAAAAAACAGACACCTATGTTTCTGAAGGTATGATCCTGAAGCTTGAGAAAGTTATTGATGGCGTGGATAGCCCTTGGGGGCTGACTTCACTGCCTGATGGTGATCTTTTGATAACTGATCGTGAAGGTGATTTATGGCGAGTGAAATCTGATCAGTCCAAAATCAAGATAACAGGTGTACCAGAGGTGCTGGCCGAGGGTCAGGGAGGTTTAATGGATATTGCTCTGCATCCAAATTATAAAGAAAATGGCTGGATTTACCTGACCTATGCCAAGTCTAAAGGAGAAGGCAAGGACATGCTTTCTACTACGGCTTTAGTGCGTGGCAAATTGGAAGGGAATACACTGGTTCAAAAAGAAGAGCTTTTTGAAGCCTTGCCTTACTTACCTACCCGTCATCATTATGGGGGAAGAATGGCTTTTGATGAGGAGAATTTCCTGTATTTCTCAGTGGGCGATAGAGGTAGAAGAGATGATAACCCGCAATCGCTGAGCAATGGCTGTGGGAAAATACACCGCATCTATGACGACGGACGAATTCCGCAGGATAATCCGTTTGTGAATACCCCGAATGCGGTAACCAGTATTTGGTCTTATGGGCACAGAAATCCTCAAGGTTTGATTTATAAGGCCGATGTTGACCAAATCTGGGAACATGAGCACGGGCCCAGAGGAGGTGACGAAGTTAATATCATTGAGAAAGGAAAGAACTTCGGATGGCCGGTGATTTCATACGGGATTAATTATGACGGTACCACTTTCACCAGCAAAACTGAAGAGGCAGGGATGGTACAGCCTCAGATTTATTATCTGCCTTCAATAGCCCCATGTGGAATGACCTACGTTACCTCAGATAAATATCCAGCTTGGAGTGGTGATATTCTGGTAGGTTCTTTACGTTTCAACTATGCCGATAGATTGGTTATGCGTACCAATAGAATTGCTGAGCAAAGAAAAGAGCTGGTTAATATCGGGCGAATGAGAAATGTATTTCAGGCACCTGATGGTTATATCTACGTGGGTGTAGAAAGACCGGGAGAGGTGTATAGATTGCTACCGCAATAAGACTAACGAGTTTCACCGGAGATGGAGAAGTTTTTTCTATCTCCGATAAATAATTCCTGCCAGCCATTGACCTCGTAACTGCTTAGTTTTTTCTGGTCAAAGCTGTATTTGAGATTTTTCTCAGAGGAATACAAGTAATTATCGGTGGACAGCTTGGCAGTAATTTCGGTTACGTTACCCAGGCTGTCTTTTTTTATGGTCAGTTCTTTCACGGGTAAAGACTCCTCAGATTCAATGCTGTATTGTGTAGCCAAGGCTGAGCTATCTGTGCGGTAGCTTAATTGAAACGCCGCCTTATTAATATTAGCTTGTTTAAGCAGTTCTAGTTCTTTGGACCAATCTACTTCTGCAACTTCTGCTTCGGCCATTTCATTATTGATGCTATTGCTTTTGAAAATTACAGCTTCAGAATTTTCCATTTTTTTGATCACCTCATCGGCAAAGACTTCAGTGTCAAAAAAGTAATTGACATCAGCCGCATCTTGCTGATTACAAGACCATAAAATTGTGCTTAAGAAAATAAGAGAAAGAAGTGATTTTGTCATGCCCAAAGATACTGATCTGTTTTATTTTACTCCGACTTTGTCGGCTAAGGATAGATGAAATTAGAGTTTCTTCTATTTTAGCTTTTAACAACCCTATACTAAACAATAATGTCTGAAGAAAATTCACAAAATGAGGAGTTTGAGCGGCAGCCGGTTCCTCAGAAGTCCTGGAAAGATTGGCGTAGCTTTTTAGGAATGTATGCCGGTGAGCATGCGGCAGGTACCGAGTTTGTGATCGGGCCGCTGTTCTTAACTACTGGTGTCAGTGCTTTTGACCTCATAGTGGGTCTTATCGTCGGAAATCTCCTTGCAGTGCTCAGCTGGAGATTCTTAACAGCTGAAATAGCCGTAAAAAATAGACTTACCCTTTATTTTCAACTTGAAAAAATCTGTGGTAAAGGTCTGGTGAAGTTTTATAATATCGCCAATGGCGTCTTGTTCTGTTTTCTGGCGGGTTCTATGCTAACAGTGTCCGCTACTGCAGTGGGTATTCCTTTTGAAATGGAAATGCCGAAGCTAACCGATACCATGCCGAATGGTTTGACATGGATCATCATTGTAATTGCCTTGGGTATTGTCACCACTTTTATAGCGGTGCGTGGCTATCAGATGGTTTCTAAAGCAGCCAACTGGATGTCGCCCATCATAATTGCAGGTTTTCTTGGTGGAGCTATTGTGGCTTTAAATCAGTTGGGTGTAGGTTCTTTCGGAGAGTTTTGGGATATCTGGGGAGAAGGTAGCGAACCGTTCCCGGGTCAGATCAAGTATACTTTCTGGCATGTGGCCATCTGGAGTTGGTTTGCTAATGCAGCCATGCATGTGGGAATGTCTGATCTTTCTGTTTTCAGATATGCCGAATCGCCAAAATCTGGTTGGACTACCGCAGCAGGTATGTATGTAGGCCATTTTATGGCTTGGATTGCCGCTGCCTTACTATACTCTGTGTACTTAAAGTCTGGCGAGGCACAGGCCATGTTAGCAGCTGGTGAGGCTCCTTCTGTAGCTCCTGGTCCTTTGGCTTATAGTGCACTGGGTTTCTTTGGGGTATTGGTGGTTTTACTGGCGGGCTGGACTACCGCAAACCCAACCATTTACAGAGCAGGTTTAGCTTTTCAAACCTTGTTTCCGAAAATGAAAACCAGTTATGCTACCATTATGGCAGGTGCTATAGCCACGGCTGCGGGTATCTTCCCGGCCTTTGCTATGAAGCTTCTTGATTTTGTAGCGGTATACGGATTTATCCTGGCCCCTGTGGGTGCCATTATCGTTTTTGACGAATATTTAAGTAAAAAATGGAATCTCATCCCTCGTTTTGCTGAAGCAAAAGGATTGAATATAAACTGGGCTGTTATCCTAGCCTGGGCTCTGGCAGTTTTTGCCTTTTATTTCTATTCGGTATCTACGGGTACCTTCCTTTCTTTCCTCACATTACCGGCTTGGCTCTCTTGTGGAGTCTTGTTTTTATTGCTCAGCAAATGGGTGCAGAAAAAAGCTTGATTTAGGTTAAAAATGTGAATGGGTCACCAGTTTTGGTGGCCTTTTTCTTTTTATGATGGTTTTGGAGCTTGTAGAATTATTCGAGACATTGCTGTTCGAAAATATTTGAACCATTAAACGACCCTATTTTAGGAAAGGCATCGTTTATTGAAGAACCCTATAATTATCAACAAACAAATGAAACCAGTGTATATCGTAGCTGCCAAAAGAACTCCAATTGGTAGCTTTGGTGGCGTTTTTAAGAATTTCTCTGCTGTAGACTTAGGAGGTGCAATTGTCAAAAACACCTTGACCGATTCAGGTGTCAAGCCTGATTTAGTAGAAGAACTATTTTTTGGCAATGTTGTCTCTGCCAACCTAGGCCAGGCACCGGCTCGGCAGGTAGCTGTAAAGGCAGGCTTACCTCAGAGTACACCCGTTACTCTTATCAATAAAGTATGTGCCAGTGGGCTGAAGGCCACAATGCTGGCGGCTCAAAGTATTCAGCTTGGAAACGCTGAGGTGGTCATAGCTGGTGGCATGGAAAACATGAGCCAGATTCCATTCTATTTAGATAAAGCTCGATTTGGCTATGGTTATGGCAACGGTGCTATGATAGATGGTCTGGCTAAAGATGGTCTTACGGACCCCTATATGAATCAGGCCATGGGTTGTTTTGCTGATGCCACTGCCGAGAAATTTGAACTTAGTCGCGAGATGCAAGATGCTTACGCCATTCGATCATACCAGCGATCAGCAGCTGCCTGGGAGTCAGGTATGATGCAGCAGGAAGTCTTGGGTGTAACCCTGAAAGACCGTAAAGGAAATGATTTTCCGGTAAATGAAGACGAAGAGTTTAAGAAGGTCTGCTTTGATAAAATACCAAAGCTAAAACCCGTATTCTCTCCGGAAGGAACGGTTACTGCCGCAAATGCTTCCACCATAAACGATGGTGCGGCATGTGTGATTCTGGCCTCTGAAGAGGCTGTGGAGAAACATCAGCTGAAGCCAATTGCCAGAATTGTTTCTTCGGCAGATGGAGCCCGTGAGCCGGAGTGGTTTACTATTGCACCTATTTTAGCAGCTGAAAAGGCTTTGGAAAAGTCTGGTATGACCATGAGTGACCTTGATTATTTTGAGGTAAATGAAGCATTTTCTGCAGTGCCGATGGCCTTTGCTAAGCATTTTGATCTCGATGAAGAAAAGATGAATGTCTTTGGGGGGGCGGTCTCTTTAGGGCATCCATTGGGTTGTTCCGGAGCTAGAATTTTGGTGACACTACTAAATGTTTTGCAAAGCAAAAATGCGAAAAAAGGGATGGCGGCCATCTGTAATGGTGGTGGAGGAGCTTCTGCAATGATCGTGGAACTAGTCTAATATTTGGTCATTTAGCTAAACTTCAAAATATTTTTCTTGATAATTTAAAGGTGATGTACTAGCTTGTGATCAATCAACGTGCTTGATTTCGATTTACTGCTTTAAAAATCCCTTATGTCTAAGAAAAAAGCTAAGCAAAAGAAGCTGTTTGTGCTTGACACTTCTGTTTTGTTATTTGACCACAATTCTATTCAGAATTTCGAGGAAAATGATGTAGCCATTCCCATAACTGTATTGGAAGAACTCGACAATTTCAAAATCGGGAATGATACCAAGAATTTTGAGGCTCGGGCTGTGATACGCTTCTTAGATAAACTCTCTGGAGTGGGAGGTTTAGATCAGTGGATTTCTATGGGAGCCAAACGCGGCAAAGTCAAGATAGTCATGCCTGCTACCGATCTGGAACGTGACGCCACGGTGATCTATGGGAGTGATAAAAACGACCATAAAATTATCAATGCGGCTCTTTCACTTCAAAAAGAATCAGCCGATAATCAGGTGACCTTGGTGACCAAGGATATCAACCTGAGAATTAAGGCAAAAGCGATAGGACTAAACTCAGAGGATTACCTTACCGGAAAAGTCAAGGATATTGATACGGTTTCAGAAAGTATTTCTTCATTCAGCGAGCTGGATTCTGAGATAATCCATGAGCTGTATGCCAAAGGCAGCATTAAAGAAGGTGGGATTTTAAAAGGAGCCAAGGTAGCTAATGGGTATTATGTGTTAAATAACTGCTCAGAGTCTGTTCTGGCCCGATATAATGGGGTAGATGATATGCTGGAACGCGTGGAGAAATCCTACGCCTATGGCATCAAACCTAAAAATGCTGAGCAAACATTTGCTCTAGACGCACTTTTGAATGATGAGGTGAAGCTGGTGGCAGTTCAAGGTGTGGCTGGTACAGGAAAAACTTTATTGGCTTTGGCGGCCGCCTTAGAGCAGAAGAATAAATATGAGCAGATCATTCTGGCCAGACCGATTATTCCATTGAGTAATCGTGAGATTGGTTTTTTACCTGGTGGTGCAGATGAGAAAATCTCGCCATATATGCAGCCTCTTTTTGATAACCTGAAGTTTATCAAATCACAATTCAAGGGTACAGAAAAACGAGCCAAAGTACTGGAGGAACTGGAAGAAAGCGGAAAGCTAACCATAACAGCTCTGGCCTTTATCCGTGGCCGTAGCTTTGCCAATGTCATGTTCATTGTGGATGAGGCTCAAAACCTGACACCGCACGAGGTTAAAACTATCATTACCCGGGCAGGTGAAGGCACTAAGATTGTGTTTACAGGAGATATTGCTCAGATAGACACACCATATATGGATGAGCAGTCAAACGGATTGACCTACCTGATAGACAAGCTCAAAGGCCACCCACTCTTTGCCCACATCAAACTTGAAAAAGGCGAACGCTCGGAGCTGGCAAACCTGGCGAATGAGATGTTGTAGGGGAGATCGTTAGATCGCAGTGTCTTTTGGGGAGACTTTGCTAAAGTGGAAAAACTCCAAACGAAAAAGCCTTCATCAAATGATATTGATGAAGGCTTTTTGTTAGTGACAATCTTAGTTTGATAAAAACCTAGTGACTTTCACTGTTCTCGTAACCTAGAATAGTGAGTTGATAAGGAGTGCTGGAAACTTTGATTCTTTCCTGAATTTGACCTTCACTCAAGTTCACCATTAAAAGTTCACCGGTTTTTGGTTGAGTAATGTAAGCGTATTTACCCGATACAGCCATTTGAGGCTTTTGCGTTTCGTCTGTGGCTGTTGCGGCTAGCAATCCGGGTAAAGAATTTATTACCTCCCCTGTAAAGAGGTCTTTATAAACCAGATCACCTGAGTGAGAAAGTATGGCTATTTTAGACTGATCCATGCTTGGTTTCGCAGACATAATATCTGAGCTGGCATGTATAGCTGTTATTTCACCAGAAGTGGTATTGATAAGGTATACACCCTTAGAGCCTGTATAGCCAAGGAAGTAGCCTTCTTTTGATGTCTCCAAAATGGCACCAAACCAGGCAGTATCGAAATCCTCCGGATGAGGAATTAGCTTTTGCTCGCCAGATGAATTCACTACCAGAATACCACTAGCAGAACCAAAAACAGCAACTGTTCCATCGGTAGCGTTTCCATGAATACCAGCAGTCTCTATGCTCGATTCATGCACTGTGTTTTCGTCTGCATCAATTACTTTAACTCGCTCAGGCAAAACGCCGGGAATCACATTAACTTTCTCGGTTACGGCATAATTACCGTTATTAAAATGAGCCATAGCCCCATGATGGACCTCAAGGCCTGCATTTATAGTCTTCATTTTCATACCCTGTGTATGAATGTCAGATTCGTTAGCTACAGATAATGTACCGTCACCGTCATTAAAAGTTAGTAATTGACCTTTTTTACTTTTAAAGTGTGTAGGAAGTGCAGATTCGCCCACCAAAGCACCAAATTTTGGTGTTCCTCTTACATCCACATGGTCACCATGAAATTCCAGACCGATGTCAAATGTTTGCAGTAGATTGTCTTCACGGTGAATAATGGCTGCATATCTTCCTGATTCGGTAGTATAAAGTCTGGATTTTGCGTATTGGGCATCAAAACTCTGTACCTCATTTGTATATGGGTTCACCAGCGAGAGCTCACTAGAGTTTTCATCGGAGACCAATAGTCTGATGTGTTTGAATTCTGTGTTTTCGTCATTGGGTTCTACGTCGTTTGAGGTGTTTTCACAGGACGCTAGGAAAAGCACGGCTGCAAGACTGTCAGTAAAGGAGAAATGGTTTTGAACATTGTTTATATAAGTATTTAGTATGCAACAATGTTGCAAAAATACTTCAAAACTTTCTTCTTATGCAACGATGTTGCAAATTAGATATCATTCAAAACGGTCTCTTTTGACTCAATAGGCCGTAATGGAGATATACAGCTATAATTTGTAGAGAAACGAAATGAATCCTATTCCCTACCTAGGCGACCCGTAGATACAATCAAAAAGAATTGACCACCATTCTAATTTCATGTTTACCGGGTGTTAACCTTACAGTGGTAAAAGCAGGGTTGATTTTTTGACCGTTATGACTAAAAACCATACCGTGAGAATTCGGTAACTCAAACTCCGCCACCATATTGGCTGGAATCTCTACGTTAAATACCTTTAAGCGAGGATTTTTCACTTCATAATCAGCTTTTATTTTTCCTCTGATGGTCGGTACTTCTATCGCTGATTGCTGCAATGAACTCATTTGTGGCTTGATCATGGCCACCCCAAAACCAGGAGTCTTTGGCTGGATGCCCCACAGCCTTCTGGGAATAATATTTGCAGGTACAGCACCCCATGCATGATTCCAATCAAGATTGTTTTTGTATTTCAGATCCCAAGCCTCCAGAGTCATGGTAGAGCCTATTCTAATCATATTATACCAACTTCGGTCAGAGGTGTCAGTCAGCAATTGCAAAGCATAATCTTCTGCCTCTGCATTATAGAGGGCATCCATAAGGTATTGAGAACCATAAACACTACAAGCCATGCCCCGGGACTTTATATGATTCACCACTGAGGCGATGTGCTCTTTCGGTACCATATCAAAGGCCAGAGGTAGCATATTGGCATGTAAGGCGGCATGGTCAGTGCCTAATCCATCTACATAGACTCCTCTTTCTAAGTCAAAAAGCTGTTCGTTAAGAGCCTTTTTGACCTTGGCGGCTCTTAATTCAAAATCCAGTGCTTCCTGCGTTTTGCCGAGTACGGCCGCAAACTCCGCCATGATTTTCATGTTTTGATAATAGAAAGCATTGACTACCGTATTGTACTCCTTAAAAACATAAGCATCACGCTCCCCCTTATTTTTGGGGTCGCCACCCCAGCCAGCTGAAGGCCAGTCTACGATATCCCTGAATGTTTCTTTGAGGTCGTCTGGGAAACCCAGATTTCGCATTAATTCAGGGGTCATTTTAGATGAACTGATGAGGCCGTCTTCATTGGCCAATTCATAGAGTGTTTTGTACTTTAATTGTTCATAGTACTTTTCGATCAGTTCAGTATTTCCGGTATATTGATAATCGGCATAAAACATTAGAGCCACATGCTGCTGCCACTCCGTAGGCCAGGTAGGGTGATCCATAAAATACTCAATGGTCTGCCGTGCCATCGCATATTCTCTATCAGTACCATAATGACTCAGTTGGTTAAGATAGGCATCTGCTTCATAAGGGATACGTTCTCTGTCGCCATCTACATAGAGGCCATTAAAAGTAGTGGCTTTTATGGTGTACTTACAGATATCCCAAACCTGATTCAGCGTGGTGTCTGAACTATGGAAGCTACTGGCCGTTTCATCCCAATAGCTGTGATGTGCCAACTGTGTAAGCTGACTCGCTTTTAAGGGTTGTGTGGCACCTTCAATTTCTACATATCGAAATGGCATAAGAACCGGAAAAACTTTGGGTAGAGGAAGGGCTTTCCCCGGAAGAGTGTTTCGTTTATCAGGGGTTATTTCAATCTGATAATCTTCTTTGCCTGGTTTAACGTTAAGTTTTATTTCCTGATATCTGATGTGACTTCCTTTGGCAGGGGATCTGTTGATAGATCCATCAACAAGTTGTTCTCCTATTCTAATGGTCAATTCCTCTGGACGCTGAGCCTTATAGCTGATTTTTAAAGTGGAGAAAGCATCTTTACCAAAATCGGCGAAATAGTATTTATCTCGTTTTTCAAAGTGTTGAGGTTTGATTTTATCAATTTGAAATGAGTTTGCTGTGGTCAATATTTTCTGCGGTTTCGCCATTGTGAAACTCTGTGGAGCAGAATAGCGTGACAGTCTATTTTCATCATCCCAGATTCTGACTTTCCAAAAGAAAGTTTGACCTACAGCCAAAGGCTCACCTTGATAAGAGACATCAATGGATTGTGAACTTCTGACCTGACCACTGTTCCAGACGTCCCCGATATTGTTTTTTAGATTCTGCTCAGAAGAGGCCAGAAGTATTTGATATGCCGACTGAGCCACCGCAGTTTTGGGTACCACCCAGGCAAATTCAGGGTTCGGGTCTATTACCTTAACATTTTCAGGCTTTCTGATCCACTCTACACTCAGCTGCTCAGGACCTTGAGAGAATTCATCGCTGTATTTTAGGCTCAGTTCGTCTATTTTATTTCGGAAAACAGCTAGCTCATGTTGGTAAGCCGGGTCATGTGCCAGGTTTTTGATTTCCTGAGGATCATTCTCTAAATCATAAAGTTCTTCAAGAGATTTATCATTTATATAGCGTAAATATTTACGCTTTTGTGTTCTCAAACCCTCGCTGGGAGGAATATGCTCAAATTCCCAAAGGTGCTCTATCAGTACGGTATCTCGTTGGAAAACGGCTTTTTTGTCTGCAATTAGAGGCAAAAGGCTTTTCCCTTGGTAAGCTGAAGGTGAAGTTATACCGGCCAGGTCAAGTATGGTGGGAGGCACGTCAATGTTTAAGGCGAAAGCCTCGTTTTTTCCTTTATGGTCAGTTCTAGGGTCAAAGATGATGAGTGGTACACGAATAGAATTATCGTACATGAGCCACTTACCAGCCAGCTGTCGCTCCCCCAGGAAATATCCGTTATCACCCATGAGGATAATCACTGTATTTTGATCGATTCCTTTTGCTTTCAATTCTGCCCTGATCTTACCAATCTCCCGATCAATACCAGAGATCATTCGGTAATAGCCTTTCAAACTATGCTCGTATTTTTCAGGGCTGTCATATCTCCAGGTCCATCGAATTCTGTTAAAACCTTGGCGTACAATGTCAGGCAAAGCCTCAAAAAACGAATCGGTACTTAGATCTGCTCGTGGTATACTCACATCATTTAGAAGCTCATCAGACTCCTGCTGCCAGAAGTACTGATCTTCTGCCGGATCGTGAGCATGAGGAGCACTAAAACTTAGTGACAGACAGAAGGGCTGGTTAGAAGGAGTTTTCTTAATGTAATCGATGGCTTGTTGACCCGTATATCTGGTCAAATGGACAGTATCTTGGCCAATAGTCTTGTAATAATAACCTCGTTTATCTGGGTAAGCAGTATTTCTGTCATAGGACTCATAATCGTCAAACTGATGTTCTAAACCATTGTACCTCACACCATATTTGCCATAAAAGGCAGTTTTGTACCCGTTCTCCTTCAGGATTTTCGGGTAAGAAGTCTGCATGTATTGTTCCCTTACATTTCCGGTTTGAAAATTGAAATTATGTTGTCTCTCCATCATCCCCGTAAGAATACTAGCCCTGCTGGCGGCACAGATTGGTGTGGTGACCATAGCATTACTAAAGTAGGTTCCTTGGGCCGCTAGTTGATCCATTTCCGGTGTAGTTACATAAGGGTTTCCGGCATAACCGAGAGCATCAAACCGCTGGTCATCGGTTAAGATGAAAATGATATTTGGTTTTTGATGGTCTTTTTGCTGTGCAAAGGATACTGATACAAAAAGGCAAAGTGAGAGTGTAATAAGGTATTTCATAGGGTAAAGAATATGTTCTGGTACATATCGTTCTCAATATATTCCAAATAGAAGGGCTTTTTCAATAGCTTTTAATTCAAATGTATCCCTTTAGCGACCAGAAGCAGTCATGTGTCGTCCTATATGGCAAATTGCCTAAGAGGTGATATTCCTTTTTTGAATTTATCCCTTCCAGAAAAGGATTCTTTTTGTACATTTAAATCTTCTAAAAAGCATATCTGAATGGCGAATTTTAATATCGATGCAAAGAGCAATATGACCTATGATGCTATTGTCATCGGTTCTGGAATAAGTGGCGGCTGGGCTGCCAAAGAATTATGTGAAAAAGGATTGAAAACCCTGGTGCTGGAACGTGGCAGACTGGTAGAACATATCACCGATTATCCTACCATGAATAATGACCCATGGGATCTGGATCTGCGAGGTGCTGCTACGGCAGAGGACATGAAAGATCGTCAGATTGTGGCGAGGTCGGGCTTTGTGGGTGAGAATAATAAACATTTCTACGGAAAGGATAGCGAGAATCCTTACCGGGAAGAGAAGCCTTTCATGTGGATTAGAGCCAATCAGATGGGTGGTCGCTCGCTGTTATGGGGTAAACAAACTTACCGCTGGTCTGATCTCGATTTTGAGGCAAATCTTAAGGATGGCCATGGTGTTGATTGGCCCATCCGTTATAAAGACATTGCTCCATGGTATAGCTATGTAGAGAAATTTGCTGGAATAAGTGGTCAGGCACTGGGTCTACCTCAGCTACCAGATGGCGAGTTTTTACCTCCTATGGAGCTAAACTGTGTAGAAATAGATATTAAGGCTCGTATAGAGAAAGAATTTCCAGGAAGAGTGATGACCATTGGTCGTGTAGCTCACCTTACCCAAGCTCATAATGGTAGAGGTCAGTGTCAGTCAAGAAACAGATGTGACAGAGGCTGCCCGTATGGTGCTTATTTCAGTAGTAATGCTGTTACACTTCCTGCCGCGAATGCCACAGGTAACCTAACCATCAGACCATTTTCCATTGCCAGTGAAATCATTTATGATGAGGAAAAAGGTAAAGCAACAGGAGTAAGGGTTATAGATTCAGAAACCAAAGAAGTGAAAGAGTATTATGCTCGGATCATCTTCTGCAATGCGTCTACTATCAATACCACGCAGATTTTGATGAATTCTACCTCAAGTCGTTTCGAAAATGGACTTGGGAATGATAGTGGTCAGCTCGGTCATAACCTAATGGATCATACCTACAGAGTAGGAGCCATGGGGAAATTTGATGGACATGAAGATAAGTACTATAAGGGCCGTAGACCAAACGGAATATATATCCCACGATACTGGAATGTTAATGAACAAACCAAAACCGATAAGTTCTTAAGAGGTTTTGGTTACCAAGGACGAGCCGAAAGAAGCAACTGGAGTGCCGGAGCAAATCAGGAGGCCTTCGGTGCTGAGTTTAAAGACTCTTTAATGACCCCTGGTGATTGGGAGTTTTTCATTACAGGTTTTGCGGAGTGTCTGCCAGACTACGATAATAAAATGTACTTAGATAAAGACAAACTAGATGATTGGGGCAGACCTACACTTGTGCTGGATGCAGAGTTTAAAGCCAATGAACTGGCTATGAATAAGCAGATTCAGACAGATGCGGTAGAAATGCTGGAGAAAGCTGGCTTAAAAGATATTGTAGGTTTTGATAATGAGCATGGCATGGGTTACGGTATTCATGAAATGGGGACAGCCCGTATGGGTAGAGACCCTAAAACCTCGGTGCTGAATAGCACCAATCAGGTACATGCCGTAAAGAACGTTTTTGTAACTGATGGAGCCTGTATGACCTCATCCAGTTGCGTGAACCCTTCCTTAACTTATATGGCTATAACGGCACGTGCGGCTAATTTTGCAGTAGAAGAATTAAACAAGAAAAACCTTTAAAAACATGCAGAGAAGAGAAGCATTAAGAAAATCATTAATGATGGCTGGTGTGGCCGCCTCGGGTCCTTCCTTGCTGTCTTTATTGCAATCATGTAAGGAGCAAACAAGGCTGAATTGGTCGCCTCAGTTTCTATCTGTGAAGCAAGCCGAAACAATCAGTACTTTAGTTGATTTAATCTTACCAAAAACGTCTACTCCAGGTGGGCTGGAAATGAAGGTAGATATGTTCTTTGATTTGGTATATGGTAAATTATTTTCTGCTGAAGCAAAGGAAGGTTGGAATGCCCAATTTGAAGAATTCAATGCCCTTGCAAAAGAAAAATACGGTGCTGAGTTTGATGATCTACAAAAAGATGATCAGATAGTGATGCTCAAAGATCAAGAAAAATCGACCCCCAAATTCAATGGTTCTGTATGGGGGACGGCAGTAGGTGAGCAAGAACCCGTAGGTTTTTATAGAAGCTTAAAATCAACCATACTTTGGGGATATTTTTCATCTGAAGAAATAGGGGAGAAGGTTTTGACCTATGATCCAATACCAGGTCCTTATCAAGGGTGTATTCCACTTTCAGAAGTGGGGAATACGTATAGTTTGTAAGTTCCAAAACTACTTGCTTTCGCTTTTGTGCTTCTATTTCTCTAATTCTTCAATCTCACGACTGAGGATGTGAGCAAGCTTTCTAATCAGGGAGTAGATGTTTGTTTTGTGCTTCTTTACGAAGTACAAGCCTCTTTTACCACCTTTTTCATTTTTTGCAATCCAATTTTGGCGGCCTCGCTAGCATCCATTTTCCAATAGTCTTCATTGAATATTTCCAGAGAAAGGGTAATGGGTACACCTTTGGCGTTCAATGTTTGTAGAATTTCTTTCATAGGAGCATCTCCGTCGCCCGGCATTACCCTCATGGCATCAGTGAGTTCTGCCTTTGGTACATCTCCCGGGTAGTCATTCATATGAAACATCTGAATTTTACTTCCATTGATCATCTCCAAAGATTCAAAAGGAGAACCTCCTCTTCGAAGATGATAGATGTCTGGCAGAATAACCGCGTCAGGGTGACCACTTTCGGCAGCCACGAATAGTGTTTCGCCAAAACGGTGAAGATTTTCTGAGAATCCCCAAAGCTCAAGTTGTGGTAAAACACCCATTTCTTTACCTAACTCACAAACTGCCGCAAAACGGTCGGCAGCCTTACTCAGGTCAATTTTGGGAAGATTGGTTGCACTTACTGGTGGAGCGGCAATTCTTTTACAGCCTATTTCGGCCAAAAGCTCCATTTCTCTTTTGAGCTGATCCATTGCTCTGCCTCTGGCTTCGTCATTGTCTACTATCCATGAAGCAAAGCCAATGCTATTTTCAATGCTAATTCCTAAATCATTCGCTAGTTTTTTGACCTCTTTGGTGGTTCCACCATCTTTCAAAAAGGCTTCCAGCGTACGCTGCCAGATTTCTATACCATCATAACCCACCTTGGCTGCCGTTTTGATTTCATTCAGGAGGCCAAGATTCTGCTTCATAATGGTGCTGGTATTGAGGCAGAAGGTGAAATTATGTTTCTTCTTTTCAGGTTCTTGAGCGAAAGCTGATTTTGAACCTGCGGCCAAAGCTACTGCTCCGGTCAATCCGGACTTAAGTACGTTTCTTCTTTTCATGAATAGCTTTTTAAATGTCTATACAGTTTGTAAAATCAATTGATTAGAATGAATAGCTTTTTAAATGTCTATACAGTTTGTAAAATCAATTGATTAGAAGTTGGTATCTGGTGTTGCAAAATTCATTTCCTTGATCCAGATATTTCGGTAAAGCACATCATGACCTTCTGCCTGAAGTTTTAAACCTCCGGGCGTGTCTGTGATGCCTTTTCCTCCATCATTCCCTCCGTCAAGGCCAGAGTTCTCACCACCCCAAACCTGATTGATGGCAATATTTGTATGAGCCTTGGCTCCATTGAAATAGACTGTGGTTATCGGCTGTTCCGTCAAATTGCCCTCTTCATCAAAACGAGCTGCTCTAAACTGAATATCATAGGCGTTCCACTCACCAATACCCTTATATAGGTGATATGGTGAAGGGGTCTCATTGATAATAGCACCCATTCCATGAGAGGTGGTATCACCATCCAAAACCTGAATTTCATAGCGATTTTGTAAGTAGACGCCGCTGTTTCCGCCCGGAGTAGCTACAAAGAACTCTACATGAGCTCTGAAATCCCTGAATTTATCCTTGGTGACAATGTCTGCCGAACCATATTTACCACCTCTACCAGCAGGATCATTTGAGCTTACGACCATTTTGCCAGTGCTTTGATCTTCTACCGTCATCCATTTGATGGGGTATTCGGCAGAGAAACGCGGCCCCTCCCAATATTCCCATTTTTCATCAAGCATTTCTCGGGTGCCGTCTAAGTAGAGTTCTGCACCTTCTACAGGATCTGCACCGACACCTAGCTCAGGAGCTTTTTCCATAGTTTCAGTATCTCCTTCAGTACTGGAGGTACATTGGATAGTTGTAAATCCTATGATTAAAGCTAAAAGACCGTAAGTAAGTTTTTTCATGTTTCTATTTGTTCTAATTATGAGGTACAGAGAGTATTAAAACTCTCTGGAGCCTTTGACATTCATTTTTAGGGTATACACTGATTTTGAGGCGGTAATAAATAAAGTATCATTTTTTTTGCCTCCGAATGTGATATTGGCTGTCCAGTTCTCTGGTACTTCAATCTTCTGAATTATTTCTCCAGCTGGGTTAAATACTGTTACACCTTTGCCGGTAAGGTAAAGGTTGCCGTGTTCATCCAGCGTCATGCCGTCTGAACCCATTTCACAGAAGAGGGTTTTCTCTGTCAATTTGCCGTCTTCAGTCATTCTGTATCGATAGGTTTTGCTATCGCCAATATCTGCAATGTATAGAAAATCACCTTTGCCAATGATTCCGTTTGGTCTTACAAAATCTACCGCCGCTATGCTGAAAATTCCTTCAGGATTTCGGTAATAAACACGCATGTCTTCCTGCTCCATTTCAGTATTGGTCCAGTAATCACGTTTATAAAAAGGATCAGTAAAATAAAGACCACCATTCGGGTGAATCCAGACGTCGTTTGGTCCATTGAATTTTTTATCGTCCCAGTTCTTTGTCAAAACTTTCACATCCTTGTTTTGTGATATTTGCCATAGCTCATTATCACCATCTGCACAAGCGATGATATTTCCATTTTGATCTACAAAAAGGCCATTGGCTCTTCCAGAAGGCTTCATCCATAAGCTCAATTTTCCTGATCGACTGTATTTCCAGATACTGTTATTGGGTTGGTCTGTGAAATAGACATTGCCTTTTTTATCAGAGGCAGGCCCTTCAGTAAAAGCAAACTGATCAGAAATAAGGGTCAATTCAGCTCCCGGGGCTATAAGGCCAGTTTTCTGAGAAAAGACTTTATGAGGATTTGATAAAAGACTTAGACATATAAAAAGTGATGACAAGGCTGAGATTGCATTCATAACTTTAGGCTTGTCATTGACCTTAGGGGTTGTATGCATAGATCGTAATTGGAGAAAGGTTTTTCTCATTGATAGATTATTTAATTCAATTGGTGTTAATGAGACCACTTACTTACCGGGAGGAGTAATCATTATGTGTGCTCTGTAGGAGCCCGGAAACATGATCCACGGTCCGCCTGCCAGCTGAGGTTTTGTAGGTAATCCTGTGCTTTCGGCAGTAGCCCATGGTATATAAACCACGTATCTAAGATTGGCTTCTTCTTTTGAGGAGCCACTTAATACAGCTAAGGTGCTTGCTTTCTCCGGCATTTGAAGGCTGCCTTCTTTAGCCTCTTTTGCTCGGTATTGCTCTACTTCGGCAGCTTTGCCTTCGGCACGCAGTTCCCGGCCTCTGGCCATAAAAGGCTCCAGGTCTTTGTGATAACAGGCCACACTGAATCCCTCTTTTGAAGGGTCATCGGCTAAACAGATTTGAGCATTTGTTCCTTGTCTTAAGACTATGGTTTTGCCCACTTCATTAATGGCAATAACTGTAGCTTCTGCACGGTCTGCTTCATCTAAAGGCAGTACTGCATCCGCAATCCTTTGCTCATTTTGAGCCGTGCAATTGACATAGATCAGGCAAAAGAGAAGGGATAAATATTTCATCGGAATAGGGTTTTGGAGTCAATTTAGCAGGAATCTGTAGCAAGTGCAATACAAAGACGCCAAGTGCCCTTCATTCAATGATGAAAATCATAAGTTTAGTCGAGATGACTTTTAGCATCCTTACCCATGTATGAACTCCATCTGATCTTGTCTGCAGGGTATTCTAAATCTCTTCTGTAGATGCCCAAATACTTCTGGGGCTTCTGGAAAGCCGTGTAACCAGGGAATTCAGAAATGATGGATGGGCTTCCAGAATAAATGATATCGAGTTTTCCATCTTGGTCTATATCGCCAATCCAGGGAGTGCTGGCAAAACAGGCACCATCTTTACGCTCAGCTATAAAGCTGACCTCATCTTTTTGGAAATCATAAAGCTGAATTTCAAAAAACGGCTTTGGTTTATTTTCTATCAATGAGTCGGAGACAGAATTGAGCAGGACTTCATCTCGTCCATCATTATTAAGGTCAACAACCAATGGTGAAGAGTAGGTGAAACGTTTATTAAAATAGCGTTTCTGTTCCTTTCCAGATTTACCATCAATAAGCACTAAACTGGTAGAGTCATAAACGGGGTAGATACCGTGGTTGTATTGCACGAAAACATCCAGGTAGTCGTCATCATTAAATAAACCAACTGCTGGCTGAGAGAAGACTTCTGTACCCTTCATATGATAGGACCATATCAGGCTAAAATCCTTACCGTTTAGAAGTTTGGTAAATCCTTCATTGGTATTGAATAAGAGGTCTTTTATACCATCTTTGTTCATATCTACCATTATGGGTGGAGCCTCATAACCTTTTTCCAGTGTAGAATCAATTACTCTTGAGACCTTTAAGTTTTTGTCAAGAAGATCACTTAGGCGACAGAGATAAAGATGCCCTGGTTCACTTTCCCCTCCACTTCCAAAGATAATTTGAGGGTTTTCACTTTCAGGGTTTATCAAAACAGGGGAGAAGTATGTTTCCTGCATGTCTGGCATAAAATCTTCAGCCAGCGTTTTGCCGGTTTTTGAACTTATGAGCATAAGTTTTCCCGGAGGTCTGGAATTATACCCTTTGGGTATCACGGCATCACCGCCATTGCAGATCAAAATGTCTTTGATTCCGTCCTGGTCCTGATCGGCCACTATTTGCGGATTATAGAAATTATACCAGCCGTCGTCTCTTGAGGCTGTTGACTTAGGGTTAGAGTAAAACTCCCAGAATTGTTCACCTGTTTTACCATTTAACGCCTGTAGTTCTGCCGATCTACCGCCAATGATCACATCTGGTGTCTTGTCGTTATTGAGATCTAGAAATACAGGAGTACCAACAATCTGGTTGCGGGCCGGAGCATTCCACATTAGGCTACCATCTGCACCATTCACTGCTATGATGCCATAATCGCTTTTAGCCCATTCATCAGAGCCGCCACCCATCACGATGTCCAGAATACCATCGCCTGTAAGATCAATTGCTTTTGGGGAAGATGAACTGTAAGTATCCGGAATGTAGATGTTCCAGTCCTTATTTTCTGTACATGAACTAAAAATCAATACAGCTGAGAGATAAAACAGGATTTGTTTCATGGGACAAATATCTCGCTGAAAGCTTTAAAATTCAATTTAGTCCTCATTATTCCTTGACTTGTCTGTTTTTACACATAAAAAATGATAGAATTCAAAAGCTATACGTATCATTGATAAAAAATGAAACCTATGAAAAAGTTACTGCTTGTTTTTACTTTAAGTCTATTTTGTACTGTCATCTACGCTCAAAAGGATGGCGGTTATACGGCCATTTTTAATGGAAAAGATCTGGATGGCTGGACCGTTTATGGTACCGAAAAATGGTATGTAGAGAATGGTCTTCTGATCTGTGAAAGTGGACCGGATAAGGAATACGGTTATCTGGGTACACATGAAAGCTTCAAAGATTTTGAATTAACGCTGGAGTTTCGTCAGCAAGCCAATGGTAACAGTGGAGTATTTATTCGTTCGTCTATTGAAGGGACTAAAATTACTGGTTGGCAGGCAGAAGTAGCTCCTCCTGGCCATGATACTGGAGGTATCTACGAGTCATATGGTCGCGGTTGGCTTATCAAACCAGACCCTGAGAAAGATAAATATCTTAAAATGGGCGACTGGAATACGATGAAGATCAAAGTGGTAGGTCCTGAAGTGACCACTTGGCTTAATGGTCATGAAATGGTACACCTTTCAGATAAGAAAATCGGTAAAGCCGAAGGCTCAATTGCCCTGCAGATTCATAGTGGCGGAGGCATCAAGGTAGAGTGGAGGAATTTAATGGTGAAGAGATTGTAGAAAATAGAAGCCGGGCTATAGGCCTGGCTTCTATCTATTTTAATCTTGCTAAATCGGTTTCTGTAAAATAGTAATAATAGTCGCCAGCTTGGTATTTCTTTTTACTTACCCATTCATAGGCTTCATTGTTAAACAAAGACCTTTCAGAAGCCTCACATGTTCTATCTAGGAAATCGCCACCTTCTTCAGGCTTTCTAAAGGGACATGACTCAATAAAAATCTTTCCTTGACTCTCAATTATTATTGAGTCAACTTGGTCTGGAAATGAGAAATAAGAATTAATCATGAAGCTAGAGAATCTAACTAATTTACCCGACGGAATATTTTGGTTAAAATAGGCTTGTTCTGAGCCATAACAAGTCAAACTGACCATTTGAGATGATTTATTAACAAAGTAAAAGCCTCCTTCCAGAGATGGTTTGCGACACGCCTGAACCGTAAATAGTATGACTAATACTAAAGTTTTAATTTCGATATTCTTTACCAAATAGCGTCGAAATCTAAGATTCTGAATTGTTGACATAGTTGTTATGTATCATCAGAAGTAAAAACAATTCTGGATCTGTCTGCTTTATTAACTTTCTTCACAAAGAGTACCCAATCTGCGTAGTCTTCTTTAGAGAAATGGCCACCTTTGACCATTACGTTTCTCCGGTAAATAAGTTTATTACCTTCTCTTGAAATTGAGTTTTGGTATGAACCAAACTTACTTTCAATGCTTTCCGCCTCTTTGTGACTTTCAATTTTTAGCCCTTCAGGCAAATGAAAAGTGATTTCATCAGTGTCTTCAAAAGCATAAGAGTTTGGATTTAAAAACAGTCTTGTCTGACGTTCATCTTCTTTTGGTGGTGTACGCATGAAACCACTGAGCAGAGAAGGTTTCAAGAAAATTCTTTTTCCGGATGCCGGAGCCAATTTTCTAACAGTAAGTTCCAGGTTTTCGTCTAATGATGGAATTTGACCTTTCTTTAATTCAAAACCTGATTGGTTTACTTCATAGGTAGTAAGAGGGAAGGCATCTAGCAGGTATTCATCTATTTCTTCCTGGTCTTTTTGGGTGTAGATATAGGCTCTTCTATCATGCTGAAGCCCTCCGTATGAACTGGAGACCTTCATCTTAGCACTGCCGTCATCGTTTAGCCAAACTTCAGCTTTTCTTTTTTGAAAGTTTTCTGAAGGTAGGTAAGCAGTAGTATTTACTAAAACTCCTCCTTCAGGTTTAATGAGTAAAGCTTTTCTATTGCCCGTAAAATCACCCAAATACCCAGCAGACTCAGTTTGACTGGTGCATTCAAGCCACAAAGTGTCTTGTCCCATTGGTACGCAGCTAATCACATGATTGAAATTCATGGAAGGGAAGTCCTCTAGGTAATGATTGTATTTGGAGCCAGATTTGATAAGAGCCGGATACGCCGTAATGCCTACAGCTTTTAGCAATGCATTGGTGTAATTTGTTAGTGCTTTACAGTCTCCATAACCTAAGGTAGCCACCTGGTCGGCAGGTGAGCTTTGCCATCCTCCAATACCTAGCTGAACGCTGACATATCTGGTTTCTGCCTGCATAAATTCATAAACGGCTTTAACCTTTTCGAATGTATTCATACCAGGACTTATGAGCTTAGAAACCTCTGCTACCTTTTCTGCAGGTAGCTCGTCCCTATCTTTATTCAATTCATGATAGAAAGATGATAAGTCTTCCCATTTCCTGAAATGCCCCTCTCTTTTTTCAATCAGGAAGTCTTGCGGAGCAGTATGGACTTCTACCAGATGATTGTTTAGCGAGTACTTTTCAAACTTTAACGGGCCGTAATCTTCAATGACCCATTTATGGTAAAATGAATTACTAGTATCTGATTCTACACTGTTTTGAGCCAAGTTTATACCTTTAAACCTAAAAGGGACCTGATTTGAGTTAATGATAAGGCTTGATTTTAAGACCTTAACGTCTTCATATTGCAGTGGTATCCAAGTTGGATAAAACATCATGTTTTCATCCTCTTTCTCAAAACTAAACTCTACTACATAAGGATATGTTTCTGGCAACTCCTCAAACTCAGCATAGGTTAGTTTGGTATCTGATATAGCATTATCAAATACGCCTAGTTTTATTGCTTCAGAATCTCTCTTTCTTATTTTATCTTTTTTTACACCGTTTTCATCATAGAGATAACCTTCTAAATTTTTGATTTTAGAAAAACTGTCAAAATAGGCTGAGAAGACCGTGAAGTCTTTAGCTGCAGTTTTATTATTGATTAAAATAGCCCAGTGCTTCTTGGTCTTTGAGAGGCCTTTGTTTTCAATATTGAAAACGGTTTCATCTGTAAGATAGACCGCATCTACATTTTCTATTTTTTTTGCCTTGGCAAGGAGCGATAAGTCAAAACCTTGGGCATTCAAACAAAATGAGCCTAGGAAAAGAGCTCCTGGAAATAATAGTCTTTTCATATTACTCTTCAATTCTGGCTAGTACAATTTGTTCTGCATGCTTCTCTACAATTCTGTCATAAAACTCCTTGAGATAAGGATATTCAGCTGCGGCATACTGTGTTTTATTAAGATTAATCCTGGAGAATACCACTATTTGATTATTGAGTTCTTGCACAGCAAACATGAATTTTCCTCCTTTATCTGGTAGGGCTATAGAGGTTGACTGAGGAAGTTCTTCTACTTCAAAACCCTCTGGGATATCATAGGTGGCTTTGACCATAGAAGCAGTAGAATGCCCAATATCCACGGGGAATTGTCGGTCTTTTTTCTTGAATGGGTTTTCTTTCAATTGGCCGCTCAGAAGAGGAGAGAGGTAAATCATGTCTGGCATGATACCTACATCTTCTTTTTGAAATGAATACCCCACTTTTATAGGTTTGGCGATATCATTTTCCTCTTCAACAGCGAAAGAACTAATTTCCCACTCGGATAAACTTTTCGTTAGTTCTTCTTCATACTTTTCTTCACTCGTCTCCTTTAAGCTGGCTCTAAGGTCTCTGGCATTATATCCTGTATTGGTAGAACTGTAATTCCCGGAAAGGATCCCTTCTTCGGGGTCAATAGAAGCAGAAATTTCTTCAAACTCATAAAAGCCCATTGTAGGCGTGATCTCCACAAACTCACTACCATATTCAGAGATTTCTCGACCCGTTCCATTTACACAGAATGCAGGTATGGCTCCGGTTTCGAGTAATGGATCTGTAACATCAAAAAGTATCTTTTTACCGTCAAGATTAATACATGAGAGCGTATAATTGAACTTGTCCATCAGCGGATAAACAGTATTTATTTTTCCGTTACTTCTTGTACTCAAAATCAAAGGGTTAGCCTTGATACCGACGGACCTGAGAATGGAGTTAGCAAGAATATTTAGTTCTGTGGCAGAACCTTCTTTCTCTTTGAAAGTATACCGTAGCGTTTTTTGAGGGAAAAGCCCTGTAGACTCAGTCCATTTGTAATTATCCGTCATGTAGTCATGTACGGCAATAATTTTTTCCATTGGATCGGTCATCTCCCTGATATGCTCTATCTCATCATTATAGAAGGAGTTTGTATTTAAGGCCTCACTCCATTTATCCGAGTTTTTTAGGGTATTGTCTAGTTGGTCCCAGGTGGTGTTATAATCCTTAACGGGTTGATTCGGGAAAGAAATGGAAGAGAGTTCAAACTCCACTTTTGAAACATAATCCGAAGCGGTGGTGATATAAGCTTCGTTTTTAAAGGCCGGTGCATCCTTCACACCAAAACGGTACCTTAGACCTTTGCCATTTAAACCTGCACCTGTGATGCTGGTATTGACAGTTTCTTGCTCATTAACTTCAAGCGGAATGTATCCACCAAAAATTATTTGATAGTAGAAATAGGATGGAATGGTAATGTTATACTCGCTCCATACCACTGGTTCGTCGGTTTGAAAACTCCAGGTTCTCGGTTTGTTATAAGTACTTAATGGTGTTTGTCTGGTATAAGTATATTCAATAATAGAACCCACTTTTACATCAGGAAGACTGATTTTCTTGCTGGAATATGTCTCTCCACGTTCTATATAGACTTCTTTCTTCCCAAGTTTTGTTTCCTTTAGTTTTCCATCAACCATATTGTAGGTTATACCCTTTACGGCAAAGACGTTTTCGGCATCCAAGCGGGTTTTGTCATAATACTCAATGGTTAGTGAGCCTTCGCTAAGCCCTGATTCTTTTAGAATCTTTTTGATAACGTGGTATTCTGTTTCAATTTCAAAACCTCTGGAAGGAGAGTAAATAAACTCAGACTTACCATAATCATACAATACGACAGACGATGCTGTGGAATCCAGGTAGGTGTAGTCTTTATCAAAATATTCTTGAGTTATATCTCCGAATTTTATTTGTGCTGTGGAGATCAATGATGCTAAAAGGAAGAATATTCCTAGTAGGGTAGTTTTTGTGGACATACTGTTTTAATTAAGTAGTGAATGTTAGCCTGTTCTTCACTTAAAAGTAAGTAGGCATTTAATGCCTTACAAGAACAATGCTAGAATTGATGTCGGTGTAAACTTTTAACAATGAGCAGAATTGTGAACTTTCCATGAAAGAATTATCTTTGAATAAGAAAGCTCTGCAAGCATACTAATGGAAACATATGCTCAAATATTGATGTACGCCTCTCCGGTATTCTTTATTCTGGTACTAGGAGAGAAGATTTATGGCAAACTGGCTAAAGGAGATGACTTCAAAAGTATGGATATGATCTCCAGTCTTAGCTCTGGGTATACTAATACTTTAAAAGATGTGCTTGGGATTGGAGTGTCATTATTGACCTATGTTTGGTTGGTAGATAAAGTAGCATTGGTAAGAATTCCTTTTACCTGGGTTAATGTCCTTATCGCCTTCATTGCCCTTGATTTCGCAGGGTACTGGGGGCATCGATTAAATCATCAAATCAACTTTTTCTGGAATCAGCACTTGGTACATCATAGCTCAGAGGAGTTTAATCTGGCCTGTGCCTTACGTCAGAGTATTTCAGATCTTATTAAATTCTTTACCATATTCATGTTGCCGGCGGCACTTCTGGGTGTAGATCCTACAATAATCGCTATTGTAGCACCAATCCACCTTTTTGCTCAGTTTTGGTATCACACGGTATATATCGGTAAAATGGGTTGGTTAGAAAAGGTGATCGTAACACCTTCTCATCATAGAGTTCATCATGCCATTAATCCGGAATATATCGATAAAAACCACGGTCAGATTTTCATTATTTGGGATAAACTCTTCGGTACTTTTCAGGAAGAGCTGGATGACGTGCCTCCCGTGTATGGCATTACCCGACCCGTACGTACCTGGAATCCTATTAAAATCAACTACCAGCACCTTTGGCTCTTGATTAAAGATGCCTGGAGAGCAGAAAACTGGATGGATAAACTTCGGGTTTTTTATAAACCTACTGGCTGGCGACCGGCAGATGTAGCTGCCAAATACCCGGTGGAAAAAATTGACGACCCATATAACTTTGAGAAATATTACCCCAAACTGTCAAAGGGCATGGAAACCTGGTCTTGGATGCAGTTCCTTTTCACTTTTGCGTTTTTGATGTTGTTTTATAATGCCGCAGCTTCATTAAGCTTAACGCAATTAATGCTATACGGTTTCTTCCTTTTCTTTAGCGTTTATGCCTATACAGAAATGATGGATAAGAATCCCAGGTCGTTCTGGCAGGAGCTAATTAAGAATGGTTTAGGAATGTACCTTTTCATACAGAATGGTCAGCTGTGGTATGGCCTTGAAAATGCCGGTAGTTGGATCAATGTCATTTTCCCTCTTTATTTTATTGGTGCCACAGTCATTACAGGATACTTCGTTTTAAAGGAGGTTAGGCTACCTAAGGTGGTCAATACCAGTGCATAAACGAAAAATGCAGCCCGCTAAGGCTGCAAAGTTCTTTTTCATGGCTGTAAATTCTCTACAAACTTACTAGACTATACGTAAAGTGCAAGAAATAATTGTACCCAATTCTCCACGTATTTTTACCTAATGCACTATGCCTCAAGGTAATCCAGGTCTTTGCCATGTGTTTCTTCAATAGTAAGAGTGCTGTAAATGCCTATGATATATGCAATAAGACCAACTGCTGCTCCACCCAAAATAACACCCAGATCAGGCTTAAAAAGCGTGAATAGACCGGTCATTGCCGGTACGGCACCTCTAACCATATTCGGAATGGTAGTGGCTGCCGTAGCTCTAATATTGGTTCCAAACTGCTCAGCACCTACAGTGACAAACATAGCCCAGTAGCCCGTTCCTAAACCTAACCACATACAAATGGCATACATGGCCCCGGCAGATTTAAAACCGGCAAAGAGGAATAAAAGCACACCAACTCCAGAAAAAGCCATCATATAAAAAATTGCTTTCTTTCTTGAGTTTAACTGGTGACTGATAAATCCACTGAGGAAATCTCCTGCCGAAATACCAATGTAAGCCCACATTACAGCATCACCCGGGTTCAGTGGGGTTTCTATTCCTAAGGCAACTCCAAATTCATTAATAAAATAGGCTAGAATACCGATACAAAACCAAGTAGGTATACCAATGCCGATACATTTCAAGTATTTAATGAAGCGGTCCCAATTGGTGAAAAAGGAAAAGAAATTACCTTTTTTGATGTTCTTATCATGTGTGATATTGGTATACATACCGCTTTCTATCACCCCTACACGGAGAAGTAATAAAGCTATACCCATAGCTCCGCCAATGAAGTAGGCGATAGTCCAGTCGCCGCTTAGTCTTACCGTAAAATTACCAACAACGGCTCCCATGAGACCGATACCTGCCACTAAAGATGTGCCAATGGCTCTCAGGTTTTTGGGTAGACTTTCTGAAACAAGAGTAATACCTGCTCCTAATTCACCCGCCAGGCCAATTCCGGCAATAAACCTAAGCCATTTATAGGCTGTAATCTGATCCATGAATTGGATTTGCGGAATGAACCCGCAAGCAATATTAGCAATGGAGTAGGTGATTATTGAACCAAAAAGGACCGATAGTCGACCTTTTTTATCACCAAGCACACCCCAGAGAATCCCACCAAGCAGGAGGCCGAACATTTGAACATTCAGAATATCCTTACCGACAAGGCTAATTTCTTCTTCATTGAGACCCAGACTTCTCAAACTTGGAATTCTGACGATACCGAACAATTGCATGTCGTAGATATCAACGAAGTAGCCGAGTGCCGCCACAATTACAGGCAGACTCATGAGTTTTTTCCAGTCTGATCGGGTAAGATTTATTGCCATTTATAAAATAGGGTTAGGGTTTAGCGGGTAAAAATAGACTTTAAGCTTAAGATGGTCAATGAATTCTGATCAGGTTTTTTCGCCGTAGCAGAGGTCGCCGGCATCACCTAATCCAGGAATAATGTAGGATTTGCTATTTAAGTCTTTATCGAGATCGCCAAGATAAAGTCTACATTCCGGCATACGAGCTTGGACAAAACGTGCTCCTCTTGCCGAGGCAATAACCCCAACCAGATAAGTTCTTTTCGGAATACCGTATCTCAACATAGCGTGATACGCCTTTTCGATCGATTTTCCTGAGGCTATCATCGGGTCACAGATAATAAGAGTTTTGCCCTGAATATTCGGACTGCTGATATAATCCATCTCAATATCGAAATCATCCTTGGAGTCATGCTTACCACGATATGCCCCTATAAATGCACTATCTGCACTTTCAAAGTAGTTTTGAATACCCTGATGAAGTTGTAAACCAGCTCTCATGATGGTACAGATAATGGGTTGCTCCGCCAAAAGACGGGTTTCTTTAGTGCCGAGAGGTGTATTAATCTCTGCATTTTTGAAAGTCATGTTTTTGGAAATCTCATAGGCGAGTATTTCTCCTAGTTTCATGATATTTCTTCTAAAAGCAGCTCGGTCTTTTTGGTAGTTTTCATCACGAAGATTGGCCAGAAAGTGATTGGCAATACTGCTGGTTTCGGTAAGGATGTACATAAATGGCTGATGGTTGAAAAATCAATTTACAGTTTTTCGTGATATGGAATTGAACAACTGAAGATTAAGTATTCTTAACAGTTCAAAATTTATGGATTATCAAGGGTAGACTAATTTGCAACCATGAAACAGTATCTTACTCTTGTTTTGATATCAATTCTCAGCCTTGATGTTTTGGCTCAGAAGGTGGATATACAATACAAAACCACCGATAGTTATGAACCATTGACAGAAGAGATTTCAATATCTGCCTCACCTTATGGTTATTCGGTTTGGTTACCTGAAAATAAGCCGAATGGTGCCGTAGTTTTCTTTCATGCAGAGGCAAAAGAAGAATCTGATTTTTCAATGATTCCTATTGCGAATAAGGCGGGTTTGGCTGTTATTTTTGTCAGTACGGCTAATCCGTTTGACTTTCTTTTTGAGGCAAAACAAATGCTTGAATTAGAAAAATATATCTCTGAAGCATGTCAAAAACACGGTATACCTTCAGGCAACTTGCTTTTCGGTGGAATGTCACTTGAAGGAACCAGAGCTTTAAAAATGGCTATTTTCTCAAAGAGTGGAGACTGTCAAAAGTGTATCAAACCTAAGGCAGTCATGACTTGTGATTCTCCTCTAGATATGGCCAGGTTCTGGAAAGAGGGTGATAAAGCCTGGAGATTAAATATAAATGAACTTGGAGCCAATGAGGGGAAATGGGTAAGCCAATATTTGGCCAAAAAACTAGGTGGTACACCCGAAGAAGTACTCACAGCCTATGCCAATTACTCGCCTTATAGCTATTTATCTGCGTTTGGGGGAAATGCTAGGTTTCTGAATGATATAGCCATCAGAGCTTACACTGAGCCCGATGTTCATTGGTGGATGAAAAACAGGGGCAAAGACTACTACGGTATGAATGCCATAGATGCAGCAGCCCTTATCAATCAATTACAAATTAACGGAAACGATTCTGCTGAGTTAATATTGACAGAGAATAAAGGATACCGGCCAGATGGCTCTCGTCATCCACATTCATGGAGCATTGTAGACGAGGAGGAGTTGATTGATTGGTTTATGGGTTTGGAGTAGGCTGAATTAACAATACCTCCATGAAAACTTCACAGAGGTATTTATTCTTCAAGACTCAATTCACGCTAAGGAATGACGATCGTATGCGTGAGCACAAAGCCGTCGTTGATAGAACCTGTTATGCTGGCAAGTTCATTATCATAACCATCGCCAAAAACATTATCTCGGTCGTTTGATGTGTCGGCTAATCCTTTTGAGTAAAAATCGGTAGCATTATTGAAGACAGCATCGCAGACGTCTGCCGGAAAGGCAATTTGCGTAACCAATTGAGATGAGCCACTACTATTAAAGATTTGAACATGAATATGTACGGCTCTTCCACTGTACCAACCAGGGAAAATAGTTTTAAACACCACCAGTCCATTGGCATCTGTAATCTGCCTTCCTCTTAAAAAATTGGCATTGGAATAGTCTGTTTTCTGCATGTTTGTACCTCCATATTGAGAATAATTACCATCTGCATCACAGTGCCAGATATCTACCAGGGCAGCTTCTACAGGTTCACATTCTTCACTGGAGTCTTTGATGTATAATTGAACCTCCAATGAAACGCCCTCTCTATCCAGAGTTATATCCTGATAAACATAGTTTGAAGGGTTTTTGATAGGGAAAGGACCTGCGGTTTCTGAATTGGTAACCTCACAATTATCAGCTGAAGATCCGTTTGTACTTCCGTTGGTATCCACTGTTTCGTCTGCTCCAACAGTGTCTTTAACACAGGCTAAAGTAGCAGGTGCTACAGAGAGAAGTCCAAAACTCTTTCTTATAAATTCATTTCTTTTCATCGATTGCTTGTTATTTCCTTTAAGTACGCTTTAGGAGTAATAAGTCGCGGCTTAGGACTTAGTTAATTTAACTTAAATTTAAGTCCCCAATCTATTCGCCAATCATTAGACTTATTGCTATTCAGAGGGTCATCGGTTTGAATACCAATGTCTAAGCTGGTCTTTTTGGATAGTTTGATTTCAGTACCAAGTGAATATCTTAACTGGTCAAAAGTATTCCCGATTTCATAGAAAATGTCTGCTCCAAGGTATGGTTGAAATCGCTGACCAACTTTGGTGCTTAATTCTAACTTGTTTCGCAGGTAACTGGAATCCAAAGCATCGGTAGCAAGGCCATCTTTAAATTGTTGTTGATATCTTAATCGATAACTTAGTTTGAGAGGTTTGTGCAGTTTCTGTTTGTATTTCAGTTCCCCATAGAAACGATGAAAATGATCTGGATTGCCTTCAGAAGCGGTTTTAAGGGTATATCTGTAATAAACTCCCAAATCCAGGTTCTTAATCAGTTCATATTTTAGTCCTGCTTCTCCCAGATACCGTTCAAAAGACTGCATGATATCACCGGTTCTCGCTTGAGCGTTAACTTCCAATTCTACTTTTTTACCCAAGTCTGCTTCAGCAGTAACCTTGTTCCATACGCCTAATTGGCCTTTGCTTTGCAAAGCAAAAAGAATGAAGAATAGAGGCGTGATTATTTTTTTAAGCATAATAGTAGGCATGTATTCTGGCCGCATCACGCAGCATGTCAATTGAAATTATTTCTACTCTATGAACACTTAGGCCCGTTCTATTTTGTAGGTCATTCATGAGCATTTCTCTGTTTTCAGGTTTAATGTTCTCCAGAATATCATAGTCAATCTGATGGTATAATTCTTTCTTAGTGAGAATGTTACCGTCTAAAAGAGCTGTGCTTACAATTATTATGATATTAATGACTCCTAGTTCATCCCAACTGCCTTTAGAAACCGCAGTAACCAGTCCCATGGCTATGACCAAAAAGAGGTAGGTCATGTCTTTGGTATTGATACCCTCTGTTCTGAACCTAAGCATACTGAACACGGCAAAAAGGCCGAAAGCTGCTCCCATGGTCATATCCACCTTATTGAGTAGATAAGAGATCAGGAAAATGACCAGGTTAAAACCAAAGAAGGTCAGGAAGAGGTCTGTCTTTTTATAGTATCGATAATATACCAGCCTCACCATGATAAACGTAGCGAGTAGGTCTACCAGAAGCCTCAAAAAAAACTTACCGGAAAGCTTACCGAGAAAGGCGTTTTGGCCTAAAAATTCAAGTAATTCCATGATTCATTATTGGTTTAAAAAGGGTTTGTAGAGTCTATCGAAACGGGGTTTGAAACGGTTATAGCGTACGTCGTCTTCGTTTGAAATGATACCTAGGCAATACTTGCTGATGGTGCCGGGTCTAATTCCAAAACCCCTTAATACACTTTTGATTTTACTTGCTCGAAGTCGATCTTGCTTCACTTCTAAAATCACCAGATCATCAAAAGTGCTTTCATGATCATCAATCTGAAGGTTTAAATTCATGTCAATAGTGACACGCTCCGGGCTGTTTTTATTGACAAGTGTAAGTCGATTGTAAAGAACCGAAACAGTTGGATTCAAGGCGTCTGCAAGAAAGGGGCTTACTTCTTGAAGAAATGAATCTTCTTCCTGTAAAATTTCTTCTTGAGTCTGAGTCTCTGTTGGTATTCTAGACTTTATGGTTCTCCCATGGTTGTTTTTGAACTTGACCTCAAAAAAGGCCAGCCCTGCGTCTAAGTATTCTCTCTTTCTTACTTTATATCTGTTTAGTCTGCCTGTTCTATGCCGATGAAAAAATTGAAGATCATCTGTATCAAAATATTGAGAGAGATACTTGAACTGCCTTTTGCCATCAATTTCAAGAATGAAATAATGATCCGGAAGTTCTTCCAGAATTCTATCCAATAAATCTCTTTCAAAAACATACTTGACCTCTTTTCTGTCAAGAAGCTCTGCGTTTTTCAGATTTTCTAATGAAATAGACTCAAAACCATTGATCTGCTCCGAAAGACTATCTGAGGAAATTCTGTGCTTCGTCATAACGTGTTTGGATATGGTTTTTAAGTGAATTAATGGCAGACTCAAAACTCTCTGAGCCATTCAAATAAGAATAGCCTGTTTGTTCTGGCTCAGAACCTGTTACATATTCCTGAATGAGATTATAATTGTAGTCTATTCTGGAATTAATACTGGTTGGAGTAAATACATCATTGAGAAACGTTTCAATATGGTTTTTGTATTGCTCAAAATATTCAGGATCATCTGCCAGGTACCTTATTAATGGCCAGGTTTCGCTCACCTCAGACATTGCAAATGATACCCCTGAGCTACGACCTCCAGAAGAGGTTAAAGCTTCATTATGATCCCATGGAATCCATTTCAGCTGACCACCGTCGTTATAAAGATAATAATTATGAGCCATGCCTCCGTAAGAGTCCCAATTGATAATGGTATTATTGATGGCTAAATACTTTAGGAAATGATTGACATCAAATGTTGACTCTAATTCATTTTTCCAGGCGTCAGTATTTGTGCTTCTGTTTGAGCTGTTCAGTGCAGTAACAAAATTCTGAACGTCCGAATAATCGGCCTCATCTTCATTGTTTTTCTTCTCAAAAAGACTTTGCGAAAAGGATTGTAAGGAACTTTCGGGTTTGTAAATGTTTCCTCCGGTTTCCCCATATTGCTCATCTACCATTGTATCATCTATAACCTCTAGCATCGTGTAAATACCACAGTATTTTTGCCCTTCTCCGAAGTCAATATAGACTTTATAAAAAGCGGCTCGTGCTGCCGGGATACCGGCGTCTCTGAAAATATCGGCTGCTAGTTTATCTCTCATAAGGCTTTGATCATTATAGCCTGGGGCCATTGAGAGTTCCTTAAAGCCGTAGAAGCGTTGATTATCTATTTCTGGATACTGATCTTCATATTTATCGAAATTGAGCCTGAAAGGAAGTTTATAATTCCCCTCTGACCAGGCTCTGCTCAAACTTGAGTTTCCTTTTAACCTAAAGCCAACATTATTCCATGTGTTCTCATTAAAAGTTAAGGTAGCAGTCACATATTCGGGGTCTCTGCTAAAGATACTGATGGCACCTCCTTCATTTGATGGCCCACCAAAGCCTCCTCCTGGGTTGCCAGCTCCGAGGCCGCCGCCGCCAGGGTTTCCGCCTCCAAAACCACCACCACCAGGGTTGCCACCGCCAAATCCCCCTCCGCTACCAAAATCTCCTCCAGAGAGAGCTGTCATATCTGATCTGATATCTGACCATCCGTCTTCCCCTAGGTCAATAATTAATGTATTTACCTTGTCATCAGGGAAAACCATTGCATAATCAGGCTCGGTAGTATTGCCGTGAGAGTAGTCTGACCAGTTTGAGGCTCTACCAGTGATGGGGTCTACTAAATCTTGAGGTTTGCAGGCAACGGTAATCAAAAAGATTACGGCTCCTAGTTTGGTTATATTATGCATAGGGTTTATAGTTTAAATTCTCCGAGAAGTTGTCCGCCGGAGTAAACTCCTTCAGCGTAGAGTCCTTCGCTTAGAACGCCAGAATGGCTTCCGCCAAGGTATATTTCATAGGTAGTTCCAGACTTTAGGTCAGGTGATGAGAAGGCTACTGTTTCATAGTTTTTAGCAGAGCTAAAGCAGAGAAGTTCGTTGCCTGCGGTGTCTGTTATTTCTAAAATGGTACCTGCTTTCACGGTTTGACCTAAATTCAGTAAAACCGACTCCTGCTCACTATTACCATCTGGTGATTGGGCCATTCTGGAGCTCCCAACCGCCACAAGAAGACCACCCGAAATAGAAAAGCTATGATCATAATCAAGGGCTCCATTCATACTTTGTGTAGGGCCATTAACCAATACCGTACCCCCGGACATTACGATAGAGCCGTTTGCATCCAAACCATCTCCCGAGGCATTTACGGATACAAAACCTCCATTCATGTAGAAAAATGAATTTGCCTCCCCTCTGTTCATGCCTCCACCGAAGCCTGTGGAGGTGCCATCTGTGGCATTTATACCATCGTCACTTGAGGTTATTTTTAAGAGTCCATCATTTATGGTGATGAGTTTGCTTTCTAATCCTTCGTAGGATTTTGAAATAGTGATTTCACCTGAGTTTATTTCCAGAGCTTCGTCGGCGTGAATGCCGTCATCTGCAGAATTTAAGAGTATGGCCCCGCCATCAATGATGATATTCTGATTAGAATGAATAGCATCATCGGCCGCGTCAATATTGATATGACCGTCAGAGATTTTTAGCAATACCCCAGCTTTTAATGCTTTGGCAGACGAGTTTGATGAAACAGTTCTGGAACTTCCGCCGCCGCTTGAAATTTCAAACTCTCCATTCTGTATTTGAAGGACTGTCACCGCCTGTATACCATCTGCTCCTGTGCTTATTGCAAATTGACCTTCTTCTATTGTAACATAACCTCTGGAGCTATCTTCATCATTATCTGAGGCCAGCCCGTCTCCACCCGCTTGAAGATCAAAACTGCCGTTATGAATCAATAAATAATCCTTACCTCTAATGGCATCATCTTCTGCGTGAATTATATAGTTTCCACTATTGATAATAAGGCCATCTTTGCTAACAATACCATCCTGGAAATTAGCAGTGACATTGAGTGTGCCTTCTCCTGTAAAGATTAGGTCTGCCTTACTGTATATTGTTCCATTTTTTTCATCGTCCGCAGTATATTGAATAGCATCTTCAAGGTTATTTTCAGTACCTGCTTTAAGTGAGATCACTACCTTTTCCGCATTTAGTATCGATATGGCGGAGCTGCCTGAATTATAAATAGAAGCAGCATTTAATATAATGTTTACATTTTCCTGATCATCAGAGTCTACCTCCAGCATACCATCTGAAAGAATGCCACTCACGTTATAGGTACCGGCTTTTGAGATAGTGATGATGTTCTCTTCAAACGAGGCTCCTTCTCCAGTAATTTCTACTACTTCTCCTTTAAGAATGATGTTGGTAGCCCCACTATCGTCCCAGTTATAATCGGTATCCAGCTCGTTTGGTGTTTCTAGTTCTACTTCACTTATGATATCAGTTGATGTATCGGTCTCAGGAGATATTTCATCTGCTTGATTACAAGAGGTGAATAAAGAAATGAGTAATAAAAAGACTAGTGTCTTATAGTTTTTGTTATTCATATCGGCGTAAACTTGATATTCTTCTTTACGCCGATTGTCTGTACTACGCGGCTTCAGGATGCTCTTTTTGTGCTCAAGCAGAGTGTATTTTAACAGTATTTAACGATTTGCAAGACCTTTAGGCAAGATGTTTCATCACAATTTTGCCTTCGTGCTTTCCAGCTCCAAAATATAGTATTAATTGAGGGGCTTGCTCAATTTTATATGGACCATCAATCACCGGTTTAATTTTGTCTTCCAATACGTATTTGACTATTTCTTCTAAACCTTGATTAGGCTTGAGCCCAAGAATATTGATCTTGTGACGATACAGGATTTTTGAAAATAATAATCTGATGAGTTGAAAAGGCGAACCACCCACGGTAATGTATTTGCCTTTAGCATTGAGACATCTGAGATAGGCAGAAGGTGTTCGCGTAGTTTTCGCATCCAGAATGATGTCATACTTCTCGCCTGATTTGGTGAAGTCCTGGGAAGTATAGTCTAAAACCTTATGATAACCTGCTGATTTCATCATTTGAAGCTTGTCAGAGTGATCTACTCCAGTGATATGACAATCGTAAAATTTGGCTAGTTGCACCGCAAAGGTTCCCATCCCTCCACCACCACCATTTATCAATATTTTCATCCCTCTATTCAGCTCACCAATTGTGATAAGGCTTTGGTATGCCAATAGGGAGGCATGGGGGAGGGCTGCAGCTGTTATATCATCAATTTGGTCTGGAATTAATTGAACCGCCTCAGGACTCAGACAAATGTATTCGGCCATCGTTCCCCATTTCTCGCTTGAAGTATCGCCAAATACGCGTTGGCCAATTCTGAAATCAGTGACATCTTCTCCTACTGCCTCAATGACTCCGGCATACTCAATTCCTGGAATGGGTATTTTAGGTTTTCTGATTCCATAAAGTAGGCGATACAAAATGGGCTTGCCCCTTACCAGACTCCAGTCCCAGTCATTTACAGTGGAAGCATGAATTTTAACTAAGATTTGATTCTTGAGAGGCTTTGGCTTTTGGTAAGTCCCAAGCTCGATATTGTCTGGACTTCCGTAGTTGAATTGTAAAATAGCTTTCATGGTTTTGAGTAAGATTTACTCAAATGACCTGAACTCCTTCATTAGATGAAAGTTGAAATTGATGAATGGTAAAATTCAAAATAAGGTCTTTAAAAGATAAAAGGTCGGTAATGGACCGACCTTTTAATCAAACTTAAACTATCTATTTCTATTAATTAAAGCCTCCCTGCTGGCCAGTGTCGCCGCCACCTTTGACGTCGTCATTGTCAACAGATCTTGTTTTCTTTCTTTGAACAAATCTCATATTACCGAGCTTATACTGGAATGTCACCTTGACGTTCTGATTGTAGATGTAATTCACACTTTCCTGATTCAAAAGTGGAGAAACTGTAGTGCTTCTCATGGTCATTCCACCCAGGAAGTTCTCAAAGGCTATACCCAGACTTCCTTTCTTGTCATTGATATCTTTTCTTACGCCCAGGTTGTAGAATCCAAACCCGGTGTTATTACCCTGAAGCGTAACTCTGTTTCCTCTCATACCCGCAAAAGCCTGTAGGGCCCATCCTTTTTCAAGTGTCAACTGAGACATCATACGACCTCCAACTACAATTCCACTATTACTTTTAAACTCAAAGCCGTCAAGAGTCTGTACCTGACCCTCCAGGTAGTTATAATAGGCATCTATTCCGCCGTTTACGCTCCATTTAGGTGTGATGTAGAAGTTTCCGAAGAAGTTTACACCCGCTGTTTGTTGTTTCCCGATGTTCTCATATGTGGTAATTACAGCACCTGCCAGCGTATCAGAGAGTGAGGTGATTTGAAGAATAGAGTTATTCGTCTGGCGAGCAAAAGTTGAGAAGCTAATGTAGTTTCTCTTGATGGCTTTACTCAGACTTAGCTCCATATTATTTGATATTTCTGGCGTAAGGCTTGGGTTACCAATTGTAATACTTTGCGGGTTGGCCGCATTATAGTTCGGGTTCAGCTGACGAAGCCCCGGTCTTTGAATTCGGTTATTATAAGCCACTTTGAAAGTCAAGCCATTATTCATCACCTTTGAAATGTTAACACTGGGTACCAGGTTAGTGTAAGAGTCTATATCCAAAATGACACCACTATCGTCAGCATCAATTGAAGTATGTTCATATCTGGCTCCCACTTTGAAAGACCACTTATTGTTGGTAGAGTAGGTATAGGAAAGATACCCTGCCTTAATATCCTGATTATAGTTCAAGTATCCCGCAGGATTTCTGGCATCTGCCTCCAAGGCTCCACCGAAGCCAAATAAGTATTCAAAATCACTATCTACTTCTCTGAAAATAGCTTTTACGCCAGTTTCAAACATTTGTTTTTTGCCAATTGGCATCATGTAGTCTGTTTGAGCAGTGATCTCTCTGTTTACGTTAAAGTTGAGGTTTTGTTGATTACCTAAACTTTCGTTAGCAGAAGAGAAAGTTTCTGCATCAAAGTTATTGGTCATGTTATTCTGGCTGTATTGCGTAGAAATTGACCACTCGTGGCTTGGCTTGAATATTATTACGTAGTCAAGATTAACATCCACATTATTTGAGGCATTCTTTGTGTCCAGAATACGATTAGTTTCACTGTTTAGCACGTCATCAGTGAAAGTGCTAATGATCATATCCTGATCTCTATTGAAATTACGTGTACCAAAAGAAACATTGGCTGTGATATACTCAGACTTACTAAGCTCTACATCCATCCCCAGGTTATAGCGACCAAACATACCGAAGTCTTTTGCATCAGCTGTTTGTATAGTTTCAAAAGTATTGGTCTCACCAAAAGTAGTCTGGAAAAGCTCTGTAGCCGATTTATTATAAAACGCTCTACCAAAACCACCCAATGAGAAGCCTACCTTTCCAACTCTTAGATTTCCGTTAACGCCAAGATTAGAACCTCTGAATCCAGCACCGGTATTGATGTTAAGGTTGTACCCTTGAATTGAAGATCTCTTTGTGATGATATTTACAATACCTGTGGTACCTTCTGCGTCGTATTTGGCAGACGGTGAGGTGATTACCTCTACGGTTTTGATCAGATCGGCAGGGATCATCTTAAGTGCGTCAGCCACTGAGCTTGCTACAATTGTAGAAGGTTTATTATTGATTAAAACCTGAATGTTCTCACTACCTCGCAATGATAAGTTACCGTCAAGATCCACAGAGAGCATTGGTACTTTTCTCAGCACATCAGCACCATCGCCACCTTTTGAAGTTACATCGTTTTCTGCGTTATAGACTAAACGGTCCACTTTTTCTTCAATAAGAGACTTCAGGCCAGTCACTTTAACTTCATCCAGCACTTTGGCTGAAATACTTAATTTGATAGTCCCCAAATCCAGATCGTCTCCTTTTTTAACTTCAATATCTTTCAGTAGGGCGTCTTCATACCCTATAAAAGAAGCTTTAATGGTAAAGGTGCCCTTAGGGACTCTGGTGAATTGGAATTTCCCGTTGCCATCAGCAAT
Organism: Jiulongibacter sp. NS-SX5; assembly: GCF_052828545.1. The sequence continues at coordinate 1,863,408 of NZ_CM128248.1, read as the reverse complement.
GGCACCATCTATTACTTTTTGAGTTTCCTGATCTATCAGGGCAATATTGGCATATTCTACAGCCACGGTCACCGCAGAGTCAATCACAAAGCCCGTTAGTTTTGAATTACCTTTTGGCGTGACAGAGTTCATGTCAAAAGTTTGAGGAGTTTGACCTCTGGATGGTCGGCCGTTTCCATCTCCTCCACCTGGTCTACCTCCAGGTCCCTGAGTGAATGCCAATGTGCTCGACATTAGAAGAGCTGCTATAAAGAATAATTGCTTTCTCATTGTTCGTGTTTTATGAATGAATGCAACAAATGAAGATCATAGTTCTCAATTTATTTCTTTCAATATATAGTGGCTCATCATTTATCGACAGATGTACTTTTTAGTCGCATAATGGGCTGTTTCGGGTAAAATGGAGCATTTATCTGACTGAATAGGGCATTTGTAGAAAAAAGAAGGTACTTCACCTTTCACTTCTAAACTATATCCGTTATTTATAGTCTAAACAAATTGAGTCATAACGTGTTGACACAAATCTTCAAGAAAAACAGGCTTCTATTATTGCATGTAATTTTCTGGGCTCTGTATTTTTCTTTCTTCTTTTATTTGATCTCATTTCCTAAAAGAGGCGAAGAACCAAACTACTTCAGAGCTTTTCTGGATGCCATTATGCAGGTGACGACTATGGCTGCAGTAAGTTATTTCAATTACTTTGTACTGATGCCAAGGGCATTAAAATCCAGGAAGTGGTTCTTGTATTTTGTGCAGATAGTAGCTAGTCTGGCTTTAATTATCACTTTGCAGATATGGTTTAAACGTGAAATTTACATTGAGTTAGGAGATAGAGCATTTAACTGGTTGAGAAGTTTCAGGTTTGTACTGCAGCACACTTCCACTACCATATTTATTGTCACCTTTATTGCCTCTCTTAGGTTCCTACAAGACTATTTCGAGCTCGAAGCTGAACGCAAAGAGGTGGAAAACCAGAAGCTTCAGTCAGAGTTACGTTTCTTGAAAGAACAGATAAATCCCCATTTTTTATTCAATACTCTAAACAACCTGTATTATCTGGCTCATACCAATTCGCCAAACACCAAGGACGTGATTGCGAAGCTTTCTCAAATGATGCGATACATGATTTATGAAGCTACTACAGATAAGGTTCCTGTAAGCCGTGAGATTGAATACATTAAGAATTATATAGCTCTGGAGCGTCTGCGTTTAAACGAAGGTTTTCCGATAGAAGTTAATATCTCCGGAGATTATGATACTTTGACGATTACTCCTTTGATTTTCATTACTTTCCTCGAAAATGCCTTCAAACATGGTGTTGAAAACGGAGATGAAAACTCGTGGGTTAGAGTAGATATCGATTTTGACAGTCATGTTTGTACGTACGAAGTAAGCAATAGTAAACCCCCGGAAGATAAGGCTGTAGAAAGCGAAAGTTCTGGTATAGGGCTTAAAAACACGCTGAGAAGACTTAACTTGAGCTATCATGGTCGCCATGAATTGATAGTAGATGAAACCGACAAAAAGTACGGGGTCAAACTGATTATTGAATTAGACGAAAACTGATGAGTATTAAGTGTATAGTAGTTGAGGATGAGCCATTGGCCAGAAAGCTGATGGTAGAATATGTCAATACCGCTCCGGGAATAGAACTTCTAAAAGACTTCGGGAATCCATTGGAGGCTTTAGAGTTTATGCGTGAAAACGAAATTGACTTGCTATTCTCAGACATAAGAATGAAGGAGATTAGTGGTATAGCATTGCTTAAACTCATTAAAAGTAAACCTTACGTGATTCTAACTACGGCCTATTCTGAATATGCCATCGAAGGTTTTGAGTTAGATGTGACCGATTATTTACTCAAACCGATCACTTTTGAACGCTTTCTGAAAGCGGTGGAAAAGGTGAGTCAGCGTATTAAAGAAAAGGAAGGAGGGAAAGTGGTGCTGGCGGCATCAGGTGGTGATCAAGACGAATTTATTTTTCTGAAAGATGGATCCAAACTGATGAAGGTTAACCTTTCGGACATTCTATATATACAAGGTCTGAAAGATTACGTAAAAGTAATGACAAAGGATAAGCAGATTGTTTGCCTGCAAACCATGAAGTCCTTGGATGGAACATTGCCTTCTTCTCAATTTATCAGGATTCACAATTCAACCATCGTAGCTTTTGATGCTATTGAGGAGATAGAACGTGATAAAGTGAAGATTGGTAAAAACTATTTTTCTGTCAGCGATTCGTACAAAAAGGCCTTCAAAGACTTTATAGAAGAGAGAAGGGTGTAATCTCTGCTAACCAAAATCTTCGTGGTACTTCGAGCCTTCGTGTCTTTGTGGCAAACCCTCGCTTAAGAATAGTCACTAAGTCGCCAAGACACTAAGGAACGCCAAGTTCAAATTCTTCGTGATGCTTCGAGCCTTCGTTTCTTTGTAGCAAAACACTCGGTAAAGAATAGCCACTAAGTCACAAAGACACCAAGATTCACCATGTCCAAATTCTTCGTGATACTTCGAGCCTTCGTGTCTTTGTGGCAAAACATTCGGTAAAGAATAGCCCCGAAGTCGCTAAGACACTAGGATTCACCAAGCTTAAGTTCTTCGTGATACTTTGAGCCTTCGTGTTTTTGTGGCAAAACACTCGATAAAGAATAGCCACGGAGTCACTAAGATTCACCAAGCTTTAATAATCTTCTTTACTTTGACGTAAACAAAAAGCCCGACCTGATTTCTCAAGCCGGGCTCACTAATGTGCTGTACTCAATTATACTTTGATTTCTACGTCAACACCTGAAGGTAATTCTAATTTCATTAGAGCGTCAACAGTGTTTGGGCTTGCAGAGAAGATATCGATCAATCTCTTGTAAGTACAAAGCTGGAACTGCTCTCTTGATTTCTTAGAAACGTGCGGTGAACGCAAAACAGTGAATTTCTCTTTCTTTGTTGGTAAAGGAATTGGACCGCTGATTACGGCACCTGTAGATTTTACAGCCTTTACAATTTTCTCTGCTGAGTTGTCAAGAAGATTGTGATCAAATGACTTCAGCTTAATTCTGATTTTCTGAGACATCGGTTCAAATAATTTAAGTGTTAAACATCTGAAGGCGAAAGAACCATATACTCCGCCCTCTCAAATGGGCTGCAAAGGTAAATTAATTTTGCTGATATTCAAATAGCCTTTTAATAATTCGTGGATATCTAAATTGTATATCTGTACCATCTTTCTAGTTTTATCGTTTATTTCGCGGTTTAAATAACCCCTTTTTGATATGGTTTGTCTAGAAAACGACTTCATAAAAGCATGGATAAAGCCGAAAGGAGCAGAGCTTAAAAGTCTGGTCTGTAAGGCATCGGGTATAGAACATGTCTGGGATGCTAACCCAAGATATTGGGGTAAATCGTCGCCCGTTCTTTTTCCGATAGTGGGAGGTTTGAAAGACAATTCCTACACCTACGATGGTGAATCCTACGAACTCAGCAGACATGGTTTTGCTCGTGACATGGTATTTGAGGTAGAGTCAAAAAACAGTGAAACGGCAACATTCTTATTAAAGTCTACCGAAGAAACACTCAAGGTTTACCCGTTCTCTTTTGAACTTAGGCTAATTTATACCATCCTTGAGAACCAACTTGAGTTAAAGTATGAAGTGAAGTCTACTGGAAATAACACTATGTATTTCTCTATTGGTGGTCACCCGGCTTTCATGGTGCCATTTGGAGAAGAAGGTAGTTACTCCGAGTACAAATTAGAGCTTCCTGAAGATACCAGTCTTAAAAGGTGGCTATTGAATGAGCAAGGCCTTCTGAATGGAGAAACGGAGGAGGTAGAACTAACCAATGGTAATCTCCCCTTGTCAAAAGAGCTTTTCTATAAAGACGCTTTGGTATTGAAAGACCTAGAATCAAAAAGTATTACACTTAGTTCTGCACAGTCTTCAAATAAGCTGGTTTTCAGTTTTGAAGATTTTCCTTTTTTCGGAATTTGGGCGGCTAAAGATGCTCCCTTTGTATGTCTTGAACCTTGGTGTGGTGTCGCAGACTCAGCTGAGCATAATCAGGAATTGACTCAAAAAGAGGGTATTGAGGCCTTAAACTCGGGACAAGTATTTACAAGAGCCTGGCGTGTTGCGGTCAGCTGATCTTTATTTTTTCATGACTTTGGCTAAACCAAAGACATAAGTTAGGTCTTGCTTTCAAAATTACTGGGTGATCTCACATCAAATTCCCTAATTTTGCAGCTTCTTAAAATCAAAGGCAAGACCGAGCTAAATGGAGTTATCAAAAACCTATAGTCCCAAAGAAACTGAAGATAAGTGGTATAGCTACTGGATGGAAAACGGCTTTTTTAAGTCAAGTCCAAATCCGGATAAAGAGCCGTACACCATAGTCATTCCTCCACCAAACGTTACGGGAGTGCTTCATATGGGGCATATGCTTAATAATACCATTCAGGATGTTCTGATCAGAAAGGCAAGAATGGAAGGGAAAGAAGCATGCTGGGTGCCTGGTACAGACCATGCTTCCATTGCTACTGAGGCTAAGGTAGTGGCCATGCTGAAAGAAAAAGGCATAAATAAGGCTGATTTAAGTAGGGAGGAGTTTCTGGAATACTGCTGGGAGTGGACCGAAAAATATGGTGGCATTATTCTTAAACAATTGAGAAAGCTTGGTGCTTCTTGTGACTGGGATCGTACGCGATTCACCATGGAAGAAAACCTCTATGATGCCGTAATTGAAACTTTTGTAGATCTATATAATAAGGAAGACATCTACCGTGGTTACCGCATGGTCAATTGGGACCCTCAGGCTAAAACTACTGTATCTGATGAGGAAGTAATTACGGTGGAGCGTCCTCAGAAGCTGATTTATATTAAATATGAAGGAGCTGATGGTGATGTTATTATTGCTACTACCAGACCAGAAACCATCATGGCAGATGCGGCTATCTGCGTTAACCCTAATGATGAAAGGTATCAAAATCTGATCGGTAAGAAGGTGAAAATTCCTTTGATAAATCGTGAGATATCTGTGATAGCTGACGAGTACGTGGAGATGGAGTTTGGTACAGGATGTCTTAAAGTGACCCCTGCTCACGATCAAAACGATTTTGAACTTGGTAAGAAACACGATCTGGAGGTTATTGACCTACTTACAGATGATGCTAAGCTCAATGAGAAAGCTCAAATTTTGGTTGGTGAAGACCGTTTTGTGGCCAGAAAGAAGATTATCAAAATGCTGGAGGAATCTGGTAATTTGGTGAAAGTAGAAGACTACACTTCAAATGTTGGTACCTCTGAGCGTACCGGGGCGGTAATTGAGCCTAAAATATCATTGCAATGGTTCTTAAAAATGGATAGGCTTTCTAAACCAGCCTGGGAAAATGTAATGAATGATACAGTTCAGCTGATTCCACCAAAGTTTAAGAATACCTACAACCACTGGATGGAGAATGTTCGTGATTGGTGTATCAGTCGTCAGCTGTGGTGGGGGCATCGTATCCCGGCGTATTACCTTGAGGATGGAACCTGTATAGTGGCGAAATCTAAAAGAGAAGCTCTAAAGATTGCCAGAGATAAGTATCAGCTTTTTGCTCTTTCTGAAAAAGACCTTACTCAAGACGAAGATGTGCTGGATACCTGGTTTAGCTCTTGGCTATGGCCAATGAGTGTTTTTGATGGATTCAAGAATCCTGATAACGAGGATATCAACTATTACTATCCGACCAATGATTTGGTAACAGCACCGGAAATCTTGTTTTTCTGGGTGGCCAGAATGATTATAGCGGGTTACGAATACAAAGGCACTTTCCCATTCCGGAATGTTTATCTGACGGGAATTGTGAGAGATAAGCAAGGGCGTAAAATGTCTAAATCACTAGGGAACTCACCTGACCCTATCGAGCTGATTGAGAAATATGGAGCAGATGGTGTAAGAACGGGCATGTTGTTCAGCTCGCCGGCAGGGAATGACCTGCCTTTTGACGAAAAGTTATGTGAGCAGGGAAGAAACTTCTCTAATAAAATATGGAATGCCTTTAGGTTAGTAAAAGGCTGGAATGTAGATGATAGTCTACCAGTCAATCCTGTAGCTAAAGAAGCATTCAACTGGTTCAGGTCTAAGTTAAACAGCACAATTACCGAGGTTCAGGATCATTACAGCAAGTACCGCATGAGCGATGCTTTGTTAAGCACTTATAACCTGATCTGGAATGACTTCTGTTCACAGTATCTGGAGATGGTAAAACCTGCGTTTATCAATGGCGAGGGGCAGCCAATGGATAGTTACAGTTATCAGGAAACCATTGCCTTCTTTGATGAATTGATGAGGCTGGTTCATCCTTGGACTCCTTTCATCAGTGAGGAAATCTGGCAAAACCTTGCGGAAAGAGAAGAGAAATCTACTATTTGTATAGAAGAGTTTCCAGTGGGAGGTAAGGTAAATGACAAAGTACTCGCCGAGTTTGAAACCATTTTTGAGCTGGTTAGCTGGGTAAGAAATACGAGACAGTTGAAGCAGATTTCGCCTAAAGAAGAATTGCCGTTAGGTATCAAAACAGCTGATAAAGCTACATATGAGCGTTTAGCTTCAGTTATTTCTAAACTGGCCAATATCAGCGAGATTAGTTTTGTTGATGAAGCTGAAGGTACAACGACTGTGATCAAAGGTGATGAGTTCGGGCTTGACCTAGGTGGCAATGTAGACTTGGAAGAGGAACGTGCCAATATGCAGAAAGAGCTGGAGTACGCCTTAGGTTTCAAAAATTCTGTTGAAAAGAAATTGAGCAATGAGCGTTTTGTGCAGAATGCAAAACCTGAAATTGTTCAAAGAGAACGAGACAAATTAGCAGATGCCGAGTCTAAGATTAAAGCCTTAGAAGAGGCTCTGGCAAAGATGGCTTAGAAATAGCATTCTCTTGTCTCAAAATCCTAAGTCTATTATCTAAATATGATCGGAGTATTTGATTCAGGCATTGGTGGTTTAACACTTCTGCATAGTTTGATGCGACTTATGCCGCATGAGAACTATATCTATTATGCAGACTTGGATCATGTGCCTTATTCTTACCGTAGCCGTGATGAGATAAGAGAATTAGTAGAAGAGGCAGTTCTTTTTTTGATTGAAAAGGGTTGTGATGTTGTGGTCTTGGCTTGTAATACGGCTACTAATGTTGCAGTAGAATACCTCCGAGATAAATACGAGTTCCCTATCGTGGCTATACAGCCGGCCGTCAAAGTAGCCGCAGACCATAGCGAAGACCATAACAGAATTCTAACCTGTGCCACACCGGTGACCTTGAGTTCTGAAAGGTACCTGAAGTTGGTCAAAAGCCTAAACATTGAAAACAGGTTAGATAATCTCCCTCTACCCAAGCTAGTAGAGTTTGCTGAGAAAGGGGAGTTTGAAGGAGTTTTGGTTGAGAAATATCTGCTTGATGAGATCGGTAAAAAAGTAACTCATGAGCACCATTTTATTGTTCTAGGTTGTACGCACTTTACGTTTTACGAGCGTTTAATAGAAAGCTTGTTCCCAAAGCTTACTGCACTAGATGGAAATGAAGGTACTGCAAGACAAGTTCAGCGTGTTTTGTCAGAGCTAAAACCTCTTAAAGAGTCGGGTTCTGGGCTGGTAAATTTTTACGAGTCTGGCAGAAAGGCCAAGGATATTTCAAAGTATGCCAAATTGCTGGCTATGCTTCGTCTTAGCTCATAATTTCACGCAGCACGGCAAGAGATTTTAACTCTCCAAACTCCTCCTGATGTAGCCTGTAAAAATTAAGAAGTACATCCAGCAGGTGATTTCTAAAAGTTTTTCCCATTTCTATTTGATCGGTGTATTGGGCATGCATTAGCATATCCAGGTAGCGTTTTGTTTCTTGCTCCACTGGAATGTTTACCCCGAATTCTTTAAATTGTACAGCTATTTCTTCGGCTTGTTGAGGTGCAAAACCCAATTGAAAACTATACTTGATGAGGAAAATCAGGTGGAAATTCTCAATATGATCTTGCATGACATCTAGCGTCAGGATTGACTGATATAGAAAGAAGAAGAGGCTTTCATTTTCAGTTTGCTCTTTAAGTGTTTTACTCAAAAGCTCATTAAGGAATATAGAGATGGTTGACTTTCTAATTTCAAACGGGATTTCGGTTAAAGGTGCAGTACATTTTAGTTCAGAAATGCGATGCAAATCCTTTTTGTCATCGTGATAAACTACGAGATCTAGTAAGGTTAAAGGCTGAAACAAGGCAATCTTGTTTTTGCCTCTGGCAGTTCTAACACCATTCTCAATATAGCTCTGTATACCAAACTTCTCTGTATAGATTTTACAGATAATGGATGTCTCCCGGTAGGGGATGAAATTGATGACAATGCCCTTGGTTTTATGAAGCATAAGCAAAGCTACATTGCTTCGGCGAAATGTTAAATTTTCAGAACAACTAATATTTTAGTTGCTTTTACGTTTTTATTCCAATATCTTCATAATTCAAATTCAACCATTTCATGAAAACGCTGACTACCACACTCTTAGTAGCACTATGCTGCTTCACTTCCTATGCCCAACAAAAACTCTCCGTTTCGGGCTCTGTTATTGATACTTCCGGAACTGCACTAGGTTACGCATCCGTAATGTTGCTTGAGCCGGCAGACTCATCCCTGATCTCCTACGGTCTGACCAATGAGAAGGGAGAGTTCATTTTTAAAGGAGTAGAAAGGGAAACAGTTTTGCTTAAAGTGACCTATGTGAGTTACCTCCCATATCAGGAGCCTCTCTCTATGCCTGCTGAAGGAGATCTGAACCTAGAACCCATTCAGGTTAAACCCATCTCTAAACAGCTGTACGAGGTGGTGGTAAAAACAGCCAAAGCACCCATAAGTATTAAGGGAGATACCATTGAATATGATGCCAGTAAATTTAAGGTACCGCCGGGTTCCAGTTTAGAGGAGCTCGTGAGGAAATTGCCTGGGGTACAAGTGGATAAAGATGGAAATATCATTGCACAAGGAGAGCAAGTGCAGAAGGTGACCGTAGATGGTAGAAGATTTTTCGGTAATAACACCAAAGTGGCTACTCAAAACCTCAATGCTGAAGCAGTAAGTAAAGTCCAGTTTTTTGATGATAAATCTGAGCAGTCAAAACTAACAGGAGTGCAGGATGGCGTTCGTGAAAAGACCATGAATGTAGAGCTTAAAGAAGAGGCCAAGAAAGGTGGTTTCGGGAAGGTAACCGCCTCTGCAGGTACAGATAACCGGTGGAATGCCAATGGTCTTTTTAATCGCTTTGACAAGGTCAATCAATTCTCCATAATTGGTTATGGTAATAATGTAAATCAATCAGGCTTGTCCTGGGATGATCTTCAGGAATTTAAAGGCAGCGGCACCAGCAATATGTTTGGTAATCAGGCTGACTTCGGTTTCTCTGCCAATAATGGAATGATGTATATTATGTTCAACAATAATGAGGAGTCTTTTGATATACCTTTCAATGATTTGAGTTCCGGATTTTCTGATAACCAGGCAGTAGGGGTCAATTATAATTACTTGAAGAATAAGAAGGATTTAAACTCCAGCTATTTCTTCAGTCGTAGTAATCAGGCTGTGGAGACTTTTGAGAACAGAACTAACCTTTTAGAGAATGCACAAACTTTCGGCACTTCAAACCAAAGTGATGCTACAAATCTGGTAGGCCATCATCGATTAAATCTGCGTTTCAAAAATGAAATTGATAGTGCCAACTCGCTGGTCATCATTGCCAACGGTCGATATAGTAATTTGGCCACAACGCTTGATGGTATACAGGAGCTAACCCGATTAGATAATTCCACCAATTTCCTGCAAACAATCTCTTCAAATAATAAACTATCCATGGGGTATGAAGGCATCGGTGTTTTCAGGCATAAGTTCAAGAAAAACGGACGTAGCCTGGCTTTGAGCTTAACCTCTACAGGAAGTCAGGCCGATTTTGATGGTATGCAGAAGGCTGTTACCGATGTGGTGTCTTCCTCGGATCCTACCTCTTACTTTAGAAATTTGGATCAATTGAATGAATCCATAAACGCCAGCCACACGCTAAAGTCCAGTGTGCTTTTTGTAGAGCCTGTGGCAGAATCATGGTATCTGGAAACTTTCTATAATTTCAGCAAAACCAATGGAGATATCAATAGAGAAATAATTGATGTAATCAGCGATGCCGCCAATGAACTTAATACTGATTTAAGTCGATCTTATACCAGCGAAATACTTTATAACAGATTAGGAACAAGTATCAGGTATTCTCATAAGGGAACCAATATATCTGTAGGTGTAGCTGGTTTGCAGTATAATCTTGAAGGTGCTTTTGCTGTAACGGACGAAATGCCATTGCTAGGCACAATAGACAGGACCTTCAATGCTTTTACGCCAAATATGAATTTCAATAAAAAGTTGAAAGGAGGATCCAGACTTGGAGCCGGCTATTCAATGGGAGTTAAGCCACCTAGCCTTACAGATCTACAGCCGTTTAAAGATATCTCAAACCCGCTATATGTAAGAGAAGGAAATCCTGATCTGCTGCCGGAATATTCTCACTCAGTAAATCTCAATTACTCTATGTATGACCCGGCCACTTTCATTAGATTTTACAGCAGAGTAAGTGCCACTTTGAATAAAAATCAGATAGTTCAGAATCAGGTAATTGATACGCAGACTTTAGTCACTACCTATACACCTGGAAATGTTAGCGGAGGTGAGCAGTACTCTGGTTACTTTAATTTCGGTTTTCCGATAGTCAAAACAAAACTGAGCTTAAGCATGAATGCCAATCTCAGCCTTTCTAATTACATTTCATTGCTCAATAGCATAGAAAACGCCACGAATACATTCTCCAGAAGGGTCGGCTTAGATCTGACTTTGACCCCGGCAGAATGGCTTTCATTTTACACAGGAGGAGGCTTTAATAATGCTAGGACAAATTTTGAATTGAATGAGAATCAAAATCAGATTATTCTTAATACCAGATGGTATGCCAATATGAACCTGAAGCTGCCAAAGGAATTCTACTTTGATTCCAGGTTAGATTATAATCGCTATAAGAATGAAAAACTGAACTTTGATCAGCAGATACCTATTTGGAACGCCTTCCTTTACAAAAGAATCGGTGAAAACAAGAAATGGGAAGTAAGACTCTCTGCCTATGATATCTTAAAAAGAAACATGAACATAAGACAAAACGCATCTCAAAATTCAGTCTTCTATCGAGAAGTCAATACGCTGTCGAGGTATTTCCTGGTAGGGTTAACGTACAATATGAGAGGTGTAGAAATCAAAAACAGAAGGTGGTAAAATGAAAAAGTATTTTGTTCTAATTGTATTGATATGTATTGGGTTAGTCAAATCTACAGCTCAGCCCTTAACCAGCGGTGAAGTAGAGTACAGGTACCGAATTTTTTGGGCAAAAATTTATGCGAGTTCAGAGTATTTAAGTGAAAATGCCAAAGCCAGAGAGCTCATGGCTTGGGGTAATGAAGAAGGCTATAGTACACGTATGATTCTTCAGTTTAATCCTGAAGGATCAATTTATACCAAAGGAGAACCCTATGAAAAGGGAGGGTATTCATGGAATGATAATGACCATTACCTGGTCAATAACTTACAGGATAATACTTCTTTGCTTTATATGACAGCTATGAATAAAAACTATTTGGTGACAGGTGATAGCCGCACTTATAAATGGCAGGTTAAAAACGAACTCAGGGAAATTCTCGGTCATATGTGCATGAAGGCCACCACAACCGACTCCGTCAAAAATCAGGATATTGTGGCTTGGTTTGCAGTTGATATTCCTGTTTCGGCTGGCCCAGAGCAAATTTATGGCCTTCCTGGTCTTGTTCTCAGGTACGAAGTGAATGGAGATCATCTGATTGTTGAGGCAGAAAACATAATCCCTGGTGAAGTGAAAAGGCCAATTGAGCTTCCAAAAAAGATGAAAGGTAAAGAGCTTACTTTTAAGGAGTTTGATGAGAAAGTAATGGAGTTTATAGATGACTCCAATAAGATGAAGCGAACCTGGGGCTGGTCAGTAAGGTATTAACCTTGGCTATGCCAAAGAAAGAATAGAAAAACGATAACCCAGACTATATCTACAAAATGCCAATAAGTGGTCACCAGTTTTAATCGTAGTACATTCGGCGGGTTAACACTATCTACAAAACTCTCAATGTAGGATCTGTTTCGCATTGACTTATAAAGTACGATGCTTAATGCCACAAGTCCACCAAGTGTATGAACTACATGTAAGCCTGATAATATAAAGATGAAAGAACCTCCTGTGTTATTTGAAGGGAAGATTTGATTGCGAAGCAGATACATCCAGCCCCAGCACTGAGACATCAGAAAACCCAACGCCAGAAAATAGGTAACCATTAAGTACGACCTGTACCGGTCAAACTGCTGACGCTCCATGCTGCTACCTGCCCAGGCTAAAGTAAAGCTACTGGCCAGTATTAGTAAGGTGCTAAACCAGAACATGTAGGGAAGTTGGACAGGGATGTCTTGATTTACAAGCTCCTTTTTGACAAATACCAACAGAATAAAAAGAAATAAAAGAGCACTGCTGAATATGCCCAGATAGAGCATAAATGCAAAAGGCTCCCTTCTTTTCGTTAGAGGATTTGACATTCCTTACAATTTGCCTTCATAAACACTAAACTGTTGGAATTGGTTTTGTAGATCTGGCTTGGTTTTGAAGATTCCATATACTGTAGAGCCGCTTCCTGTCATAGAGGCATATGTAGCTCCCAAATCATACAGACCGTTTTTTATATCCTTGATTAACGGATACTTTTTAGAAAGAGGCTCTTCAAAATCGTTGAAAATCGAGCTTTTCCACTCAGAAAGTGGATTGGTGATAAGTTGGGTCAGATTTTCTTTCGGTTTTCTCGGTGTTATAGATCCATAAGCCTCGGCTGTACTTATATGAATACCTGGGTTTACGCAAACCATATAGTTCCCACTGAGGTCGAGATCGATATTTTCGAATTTTATACCTCGGTCGTAGCAATACACGGGTTTGTTTTCAATAAAGAAAGGGCAATCACTGCCTAACTCAGCAGCCAGTTTCTGTAGCTGAGTCATTTTAACTCCACAGTTAAAAAGCTCATTAAGTAATTTCAATGCAAAAGCACCATCGGCGGAGCCTCCACCCAGGCCGGCTCCCATAGGAATAACCTTGTGAAGATGAATTTTTGGGGCAGTACCATTGGGGATGTGCTTTTCCAGTAGCTTGTATGCCTTTACAATCAAATTGTTTTCAGAATCGCCGGGAATCTCAAGGCCGGTAGACTTGAACTCAAAACTGTCAGACTTTACTGCTTCCAGAGCATCACACCATTTAATAGGATAAAATACTGATTCAATATTATGGAAACCGTCTTCTCTTTTTTCGACAATATTGAGCCCTATGTTGATTTTAGCGTTTGGGAAACAGATCATAAACTCAAAGGTAGTATTGTGGTTTGAATTTTCGTAGAGACAGTTAAAGGATTACTGAAGGATTTGGCTCTTTTTTGCCTTGCAAATTTTAAAAGGTCTGTTGTATTCTAAGATCTTAATTCTTACCTTTGCAGTCCGTTTTTAGATATGCTGCATATTATCCTGAATAGCAGCCTCTTTCTCTGGCGATAAAACATTTAAATTTTATACAAATGAGCGATTTAGTAAGAGAGATTGAACAATCACTTGCTCCTCAAGGAACAGAGCATCCTGAGTTTAAATCAGGTGACACAGTGAACGTTCACGTACGCATCAAAGAAGGTAACAAAGAGCGTATTCAGGTATTTCAAGGTGCAGTAATTCAACGTAAGAATTATGGTACAACTGGCGAGACCTTTACGGTTAGAAAAATTTCTAACGGTATTGGTGTTGAAAGAATTTTTCCTATCTTGTCACCCAGTATTGAGAAGATCGAGGTCCTAAGAAAAGGAAAAGTAAGAAGAGCTAAGCTTTATTACTTGAGAAACAAGCACGGTAAAGCGGCCAAGATCAAAGAATTAAAGAAATAAGACATTAAAGAATATAAGTAATAGCTTTTTCATAATTTGTGTTGGAAAACGCCGCCTTAATGAGGCGGCTTTTTTTTTGAATTCTATCAAGGAATAATACGATGCTAAAATTTTTCAAATATCAGGGTACAGGAAATGATTTCGTGATGATCGATGATCGCGATGGCTTGGTTAACTTATCTGAAGAGCAGGTTGCTTTTATCTGTTCCAGAAGGTTTGGAGTGGGGTCAGATGGCTTGATAATTTTGAGAAATGATGAGGAATACGATTTTAAAATGGTATATTATAATGCTGATGGTAGAGAAGGAAGTATGTGTGGTAATGGAGGTAGATGTACAGTGAAATTTGCTTCAGACCTAGGCATTTTTGAAAAGTCCACCACCTTCATTGCGGTAGATGGTCCTCACGATGCCGAAGTCATCGGTGATACCATTAAGTTAAAAATGTCTGATACCGGGAAAATGTCAGAAAGGAACGGTGATCATTTTTATGATACCGGTTCTCCTCACGTTGTTATTTATCAGGAACAGCTTGATGAGCTTGATGTCAAAAAAGTGGGTGCTGAAATTCGCTATAATGAATATTGGACTCAGGCCGGTGGTACAAATGTGAATTTCGTAGAGTTACTTTCTCCAGATGAGATTAAAGTGAGAACCTATGAGCGTGGGGTAGAAGATGAGACTTATTCATGTGGTACAGGCGTTACTGCTTGTGCACTTGATGCAGGAACTTTGAAGGGCTTAAAATCTCCGGTAAAAATTCAAACCAAAGGTGGCCAGCTTAGCGTAAGTTTTACGCAGAAGGATGACGAGACTTTTACGGATCTCTGGTTAGAAGGGCCAGCCAAAAGTGTATTTAAAGGTGAAATAGCCCTGTAATTGAGTAAACTTTTGATATTTTTTTTGACGAATAGAAATATTCGTTATAACATTGCAGCGGAATCTGAAAACATCTCCAAGGTTCCACTTTCTATATAGAGATCACCTTCCTATTTCATTTCGGTCTGATCATCAATCTATACGAGAATCGATTATAACATAATTGTCATATTATATCTACGAAAACAAGTCAGCGGTGCTGATTCTTAACCTCATTTTTAATTACTAGTTCATGTACCAGGAAAAGGACCTAAAGGTCAAATTATTGTCTGAGCTGAAAACTATAGCTTCTGAAAAAGGAATTGATATCAAAGGCTTGAAAAAGGCTGATCTTATCTCAAAAATCATGGAATCTTCCAGCAGCGAAAGTTCGCCAAAAGAGGAACCCAAAAAGTCAGAGGACAACAAAGAGGCTTCAAAAGATGCCAAAGCTGGGAAAAGACCTCGTACCCGAAAAAGAATTGCAAAGCCGTCCCCATCAGCACCTTCAAATGATGATTCTGATGATGACATAGACTTGTCTGATCTTGAAGAGGATATCCCGGATATCACCGACGAGGATCTGGGTTTAGTAGAAGATGAAGAGCCGGAAGAAACAGAGCAGTCGGCTGCTGAGAAGAAAAAGCGTGATGACTATTCAAGAGATATAAAAAAGCAGTTCAATAACCTGGTAAAGGAATTTGACGGTTTAATTGACAATGAAGGGGTTCTGGAAATTATGTCTGAAGGTAGTTATGGTTTCCTTCGTTCGCCTGATTTTGATTACCTGGCAAGTCCTGATGATATCTATGTTTCTCCTTCTCAAATCAAGTTATTTGGTTTAAAAACAGGAGATACCATTAAGGGTACAGTACGACCTCCAAAAGATGGAGAGAAGTACTTTGCACTTTTAAAAGTTATCTCGGTAAACGGCAAAACTTCGGAGGAGATCAGAGATAGAATACCGTTTGAGTATTTGACACCACTTTTCCCGAATGAGAAAATTGTTTTGTCTACCAAGCCTGAAATCATGTCTACCAGAGTTCTTGATCTTTTTGCTCCGGTAGGTAAAGGTCAGCGTGGGATGATCGTGGCTCAGCCAAAAACAGGTAAAACGGTTCTATTAAAAGAGGTGGCGAATGCCATTGCAAGAAACCACCCTGAGATATATCTGATTATACTTCTGATTGATGAAAGACCAGAAGAGGTGACAGATATGGCAAGGTCTGTGAGAGCTGAAGTGATTAGCTCTACGTTTGATGAGACCGCCGATAAACACGTGAAAGTATCAGGTATGGTACTTGAGAAAGCCAAGCGTATGACGGAGTCTGGTCATGACGTAGTAATTCTCTTAGATTCCATTACCAGATTGGCTCGTGCACACAATACCGTTGTACCTTCTTCAGGTAAAATATTATCTGGTGGTGTAGATGCAAAAGCACTACATAAGCCTAAGAGATTCTTTGGGGCAGCCAGAAATATTGAAAATGGAGGTTCACTCACCATTATTGCTACAGCCCTGATTGATACAGGTTCAAAAATGGATGAGGTGATCTTTGAAGAATTCAAAGGTACTGGTAATATGGAGCTTCAATTAGACAGAAGACTGGCTAATAAGAGAGTATTCCCGTCGATTGATATCCTGACTTCTGGTACTCGTAGAGAGGACTTGCTGATGTCTAAGGATGAGATGAATAAAATCTGGTTATTGAGAAAGTATATTGGTGATATGAATCCTATGGAATCAATGGAATTCCTTTTAGATAAAATGAAAGGAACCAGAAATAACGAGGAATTCTTGCTGACGATGAACCGTTAGTAACCAAAGGTATATACGTTTTTTTGAAGGTCAATATCCTATCTATAAGGGTTTTGACCTTTATTTTTTTGTCTGGGGTCTAAAAATTTTGATTGTTTCCTTGTAACTTTATAAGGCTTGCTGCGTCACAAGGTCGTAGTATAGAAAATTAATTAATCCTTAAACCCCTAAACAATCATGAACAGATTTCTGATTCCTCTTTTGATTTTGTTAGGGTCGCTTCTTTACAGTTGGTTTTGGAATTGCAATCGCAGACCGCACTGTGCCTCCGGTGAATACACCACCGAGCAAACCACAGGCATAGCGGATGCCGGAGCAAATTCTGACGCTGATATGAATGCAGGTGCCATAGATATGGATGGCGATGCAGACGCAGCTACTGACGGTGAAATAGAAATGACCGAAGCCGAAGAAGAAGAGCTTTTGTTTACTCCACTTGACGTCTATTTTGAAACCGCTAAAAACGGAATCACTCACACAGCTGAGATAGACAATTTCCTGGCAACAGCGAAAAAGTATCTGGCAGCACATCCCGATAAAAAACTATCATTAGTAGGCCATACAGATAGTGATGGTACGCATGCTACCAATGACCCACTTTCGGTAAAAAGGGCCAATACAGTTAGAGATATGCTGGTGGCTGAAGGCTTTAGTGCTGGTCAGCTGGTGACTTCTGGAAAAGGTGAGCGAGAGCCAATAGCCTCAAATGACACACCAGAAGGCAGAGCCAAAAATAGAAGAGTCACGGTAAGACTCATGGAATAAACTTTAAAACTCTTAATCAAAATATAAAGATGGAAAATCTTAAATGTCTGTTTACAAACTTCCCTTGGGATATATTCCTGTTCTGGTTACTTCCGCTTCTATTGCTGTGGTGGTTAATGAATAGATTAGTTAATCGTTATAAATCACATGCTTCTGAGCTTCAGGATAGAATTAATTTCCTGGAAGGCGAATTAGAAGCTTGTAGAAAAAATAAGGTGTCAGGAGCTGTTTCTGCTGATGTAGATGCTCTTAATGCTAAAATCTCTAAACTGGAGGCTGACCTTGATTCTTGCAACAAAGCGAAGCTGGCTGCTGCGGCGGCAGGTGCCGCTGGTGGGGCTGTGGCTGCTGCTGGGGTAAGTGCTCCTGTGGCCTCTTTAGCTGCTGATAAACCAAAGAAAAAGGATGATCTAAAAGTGGTAGAAGGTATAGGTCCTAAAATTGAGAGCCTATGTCATGACGCAGGTATATACACTTTTGCTGATCTGGCTGCTGCTTCATTTGAAACACTTAAAGGAATCTTGACTGATGCCGGTTCTCGTTTCCAGATGCATGATCCTACTACATGGCCTAAGCAGGCTGAGTTAGCTAGAGATGGCAAATGGGATGAGCTTAAATCATGGCAAGATGCTTTGAACAAAGGTCGCGAGTAGGCTTCCTTAATAAAGAGAAAGGCGGTGCACAGCATCGCCTTTTTTTTTATGGGCATAAGTCTTCATCTTTGCCGCTATGGAGTTTAGAACCAAAGGAAGAATAAAGAAAATTACCACACTCATTTTTGACGTGGATGGAGTTTTTACTGACGGTAGCATCATAGTTACCGAGACAGATGTACAGCGAGTGTTTAATGTTAAAGATGGCTATGCTGTTCAGATGGCTCTAAAAGCAGGCTATAAACTTGCGGTTATTTCGGGAGGGAAGCAGGAGAGTATCAGAACTCGTTTAGGAGGTCTGGGAATTCCCGAGATTCACTTGGCCGTAAGCACACATGGTAAACCCGCTGTATTAGATCAGGTTCTGGAAAAGTGGAATTTGGAAGAGGAGCAGGTTCTTTATATTGGAGATGATATTCCTGATCTTCTTTTAATGAAAGGTAGAAACATTTTCAAAGCCTGTCCGGCAGACGCAAGACCAGAGGTTCTAGAAAGTGCCGACTACATCTGCCAAAAAAATGGAGGTCATGAGGCTGTAAGAGAAGTGATAGAACTGGTAATGAAAATCCAGGATACCTGGATGAAGCAATACTAAAAAAGGAGGCTCATGCCTCCTTTTTAATGAACTTCTATTATTGAAACTTACAAGTTGTTCAGTGCTTTTTCGAATTTCTTATCTAATCTGATGGCCTCCTCTCTTTTAGCCACATGAATCTGTAATCCTGATGCATCGCCGCTCACTTTATACATTGCGTGAGCATTTACATACTCAGAAGAAGAAACTTTAAAGAACTGAGGATGCTTGCCTAATTCTTTTTCTACCTCTTCAGCCTGAATATCAAGCTTCTTGTCTACAAGGCCAAAGAAATTTTGATACACAAACTGGCTGTCATATTTATTGATTTTGATAGAGATCAGCTGGTTTGGAACAATATTGATTTTGTCATTAGACCCTGAGAAGCCTATAACCGGGAAAATCATTTTTTGCGACTCCGCAGGAGTATAATTTTTTAAGAAAGAGCTGTAGTCCTCTGCTTTGGATACAAACTTCTTCGATAGCACACTCTCTTGAATGAAAGCTAGAATGAAACCTATCACTGCACCAATGGCTGTGAACTGTAATAAGACAAGCGGTAGATCGAACTTGGAAAGACCGACTTGATTACTGAAGACCATTACAAAAAGACCTACAAAAAAGAACCTTAAGACGTACAGGAAAAACTGACGCATAACCGTCCAATGGGAGTTGTCAAAAAACTTCTTGAAAACTACAGGAAGTAGAAAATCTGCTACCAGATAGCCCACCAAACCAGATAGGCTGGCCAAAGCCACCAATAGTGTTTTATTAGAAGCGGAATTTTGATTGATGCCGTATGGACCCAAAAAGGTAAATAGTACAAAGACAGCAGACGCAACTAAAAATCCGATTACCAGACTATTAATAGAGAGAACGTCAGCTCTTAAAGGTTTTTTTGTGGCTTTAATAATATTTGAGAAAGCACCTGTGATCTTATTAATGACCTGAACAGGGAAACTTAGGATTGACTTTATCATAATTCGAAATGTTCTTTTAAATAGTTATTAGCAGAGTTTTCAAAAACTATACCAAAACCTATTAACGTTTCGATAAGAAAGTATTTGATGAAAGGGGTAATTTTTTAGTTGATCTCTGTGTTAATTAAAGTGAAATCAATAGATTCAAATCTTCAATACATTACATTTAAAACAAAAAATGAAGAAAAAACTGGTTGCACTAACAGTGCTTTTATCATTAACACAATTTTTCAAAACACAGGCTCAAACGACCCTAGGAAGTGAACAAGATTCTTTAAGTTATGCTATCGGAGTAAGTGTAGCACAAAGCCTGAAAGCACAAAATGTAAAGCCAGATTTAGATATACTTAGTGCCGCTATTAATGATGTTTTAGAAGGGAATGAACTGGAGTTTGGCCTGCAGCAATGTGGCATGTTTATCCAGAATTATTTTCAAAAGAAAGCAGGAGAAGTAGCTGCAGCAAATCAGAAAATAGGAGAAGAGTTTCTCACAAAAAATAAAGCTCGTGAGGGAGTGATGGAAACGGCCTCGGGTCTTCAATATGAAGTGTTGACTGCCGGCGAGGGAGCCAAGCCTCAACTTTCTGACAAAGTAAAAGTACATTATCACGGTACGCTTATTGACGGTACCGTATTTGATAGTTCTGTAGAAAGAGGTTCGCCTACTACTTTTGGTTTAACCCAGGTGATAAAAGGCTGGACAGAAGCCCTGCAATTAATGCCGGAGGGTTCAAAGTACAGACTATATATTCCCGCCGATCTAGCCTACGGGCCAAGAGGTCAGGGAAAAATTGCTCCTAATTCCGCATTGATCTTTGATGTGGAATTGCTGGAGATTGTTAAATAATGGCAAACATGCCACGTGTCTGAGACACACCCTAAAATTGAAAATTATGAAAAGACTAATTGCCTTATGTTCTATAGCTTTTTCAGCTTTCTCGGTTCAGGCCCAGGAAAGTCCAAAGTACAGCTATGAAGACCTGGAGCCGAGTAATACCCATAAAAGAGTAGAGCAGTTTGCTACGCAATTTTTGAGCAACTACCACTATCAAAAGTTCCAGGTTGATGATTCGCTCTCATCTCACGTTTTTGATAATCTTCTTCAAGATGTAGATAGATCGCATTCATATTTCACTCAGGCAGATATTGAGGAGTTTGAAGAATACAGATTTAGCCTTGATGATGCACTTCTAACCGGTGACCTGGAGTTTCCGTTTATGGTGTATAACAAGTTCAGAAAGATCTATAAAGAGAGGTATGAATTCATCAATGAATACTTGTCAAAACCATTTGAGTTTGACACGGATGCCACCTTCGATATGGATAAACTGGATGAAAGATGGGCAGTATCTCAAGAGGAGCTGGACGATGAGTGGAGCAAGATTTTATTAAGTCAGGCTCTCAACATGAAGCTGAGCGGTAGTGCGGATTCAAGTATTGCCAAGACGCTAAAACGAAGATATGAGCGATATGAAACAAGAGTAGCCAAGCTTCGCTCTGAAGATGTGTTTCAGACCTATATGAACTCATTTACTGAGGCTATAGATCCACATACTTCTTATATGATTCCTAGCACAGCAGCTCAATTCAATATTGACATGAGTCAGTCATTAGAAGGGATTGGTGCTCAGCTCAGAAATGAGGATGATTATGTGATGATAGTAGATATTATACCTGGTGGACCTTTATTTAAAACTCAGCAGGCAAGTAAAGACGATTATATTCTTGGCGTAGCACAAGGAGATGATGGAGAGTATCAGGATATCATTGGCTGGCTTACGGATGATGCCGTAAAGTTAATTAGAGGTAAGAAGGGAACCGTAGTGAAACTACTGCTGAGAGCCAAAGATGCTCCAGCGAATTCAGAACCTAGGGAGGTAAGAATCGTTAGGGAGAAAATTAAGCTTGAAGAGGCCGTGGCTGAAGGTGAGGTTATAGAGCTTGAAGAGGATGGTGAAAATTATAAACTAGGAGTAGTAGATATTCCTATGTTTTACAGAGACTTTGACGGAGCCAGAAGAGGTGTAGATTTTCAAAGTACTACTAAAGACGTAAAGAAATTTCTGGAAGACTTTAACGATCAAGGTGTAGATGGGGTAATCATTGACCTTAGAAATAATGGCGGTGGTTCTTTAACTGAAGCCATAAACCTTACAGGTCTGTTTATTCCAAAAGGCCCTGTAGTGCAGCGTAGAACGGGTAGAGGAAGAATAGATGTAGAGAATGATCGAGACCCTAGTGTTACATATGATGGCCCACTTTTAATTCTTCAAAACAGATATTCTGCTTCTGCTTCTGAGATTTTTGCAGGTGCTATTCAGGATTATAACAGAGGGGTAATTGTAGGTGAGCAATCCTTTGGAAAAGGTACAGTGCAGCAGCTGGTAAATCTTGACCAGTTTTTACTTTCACCAAAAGTAGCCTCTAGAAATAATCCGAATGTAAATGGCATAGAAGATCGTGAGAGATACGGACAGCTGAAACTCACTACTGAGAAGTTTTACCGAATTACGGGTAACAGTACGCAAAGAAAAGGGGTAATTCCAGACATAGCTTTGCCGTCTCCGTGGTCTTCAACTGAAAGTGGTGAGAGTAGCAGACCTACAGCCTTACCGTATGATGAAATCAAGAGTTCAAACTTTGAAGATCAAAAGAAAATCAGCAGTCATATGAGACGTGCCTTGAAGTCTAATTTTGATTCTAGATTTGCCGAGTCTGAAGACTTGCAAACGCTGCAAAAGGAGATTGAAATCTATAAAGCAGACAAAGACCAAAATGAATTCTCTCTAAATTACGATGAGCGTCTAAAAGAGAAAGAGGAGGATGAAGGGAATAGAACGGCTATCAAAAAACTAAGAAAGACCAAAACCGGTGATGATCACACAGATGATTTGTATCTGAATGAAGCCAGTAAGATTCTTACAGATTTGATCAGAATGTCTTAAGACTCTGATAAGCTTTAATCATAAAAAAAGACTCTCATTCGAGAGTCTTTTTTGTTTTCTAGTATCATCTGATTACTTCTTCTCCTCAGGAAAGATAAAGTTAATGGGCTTCTCCACCTTCTTATTTAAAAGAGCAATTTCCAGAACATCCTCTACCATATCTACATAATGGAAGGTTAGTCCTTTGGTGTATTCTTCGCCAATCTCCTCCACGTCTTTTTGATTGCGGTAGCAAAGAATGATCTCTTTGATTTTGGCTCTCTTTGCAGCAAGAATTTTCTCTTTAATTCCGCCCACAGGCAGTACTTTCCCTCTTAAGGTGATTTCACCAGTCATGGCAAGATTCTTTTTGATCTTACGCTGGGTATAAATTGACGCCATAGAGGTTAACATGGTAATACCGGCTGACGGCCCATCTTTAGGCACAGCACCCTGAGGTACGTGAATATGAAGGTCATAATGTTGGAAAACCTTATAGTCGATATCCAGGTTATCTGCATTGGCTTTGAGATAGGAGAGAGCTGTCATAGCTGATTCTTTCATCACATCACCTAATTGGCCCGATAAGGTCAATGCCCCTTTTCCTCTGCTCAGGTTAGACTCAATAAACAAGATGTCTCCACCCACTGGAGTCCAGGCCAGTCCCGTAACAACCCCGGCCATCTCATTACCCTCATAAAGGTCTTTATCAAAATGAGAGATGCCTAATAACTCTTCTATGTCTGCGGGGGTCATACTTTTAGAGTATTCCTCTTCCATAGCGATAGATTTCGCCACCTTTCTGACTACGCTACCAATTTTTTGCTCTAGACTTCTTACACCAGATTCGCGAGTATAACCTTCAATGATTCTCAAAAGGGCCGCTTTATTGAGTTTTAGATCCTTATTGGTAAGTCCATGTTCGCTCAATTGCTTCGGTAGTAAGTGACGCTTCGCAATTTCAACTTTCTCTTCTACCGTGTATCCCGTAAGCTCAATGATCTCCATACGATCTCTCAACGCTGGCTGAATAGTATCTAGAGAGTTGGCTGTGGCAATAAATAAAACCTTTGAAAGGTCAAAATCTACTTCAAGGTAGTTATCCTTAAAGGCATTGTTTTGCTCTGGATCCAAAACTTCAAGTAATGCACTTGAGGGGTCACCTCTATGATCTCTGGCTATCTTGTCTATTTCATCAAGTACAAAAACAGGATTGGCCGTTTTGGCCTTATTGATATTTTGGATAACCTTACCAGGCATAGCACCGATATAGGTTTTTCTATGGCCTCTGATTTCGGCTTCATCATGTAGACCACCTAAAGCCATACGTACGTACTCTCTACCTAAAGCCTTGGCAATAGACTTTCCTAAGGAGGTTTTACCTACGCCGGGAGGGCCGTAAAGGCAAAGAATAGGAGCCTTCATGTCAGATCTAAGCTTCAAAACAGCCAGATATTCAATAATACGCTCTTTAACTTTTTTTAGTCCATAATGGTCGGCATCTAATATTTTCTTAGCCCTTTTGAGGTTGAAATTATCAGTACTTGTTTTGCCCCAAGGCAAATCAACCAATAATTCGGCATAGCTAAGGGCCACTCCATATTCAGGAGCCATGCTGTTCATTCGCATAATCTTATTCAGCTCCTTATTGAAATGCTCGTTTACCTCTTTTGGCCATGTTTTCTTTGCTCCCTTCATACGGAGCTTTTCTACTTCCTGATCAGGAGAATCCATTCCAAGTTCTTCCTGCAATACTTTGATTTGCTGACGCAAATAATACTCACGTTGCTGTTGGTCAATGTCAGAGCTTGCCTTGGACTGAATATCTTTTTTGATTTCCAGCAATTCCACCTCTTTCATTAAATGCTCTAGTAGCTTATGGGCTTGTTCTTTACCATCATAAGTTTCCAGAAGTATTTGCTTTTCAGCAATACCTATATTGAGATTTGATGAAAGGAAATGAGTTAAGAAAATCGGGCTGTCAATATTATTGATCGCTGTTTGAGCATCACGAGGGATCTCGGGGTTCAGCGTCAAAATCTTAGTGGCCGTTTCTTTCAAACTTTCTAAAAGTGCCTTGCTTTCTTTTCGTCTGGCTCCTGGGAAAGAGTCTGGAATATAATCTACAGCTGCTACCAGGTACGGTGTCGTTTTTACGAAATCTTTTATAACAAAACGTCTTCTTCCTTGAACAATGATCGTTACGTTGCCATCAGGCAAAACAATCATTTTAAGGATATTGCCGATCGTACCGATCTTGTAAATGTCTTCGGCTTTAGGCTCTTCTTTAGTTTGACGCAGCTGCGTCACAATCCCGAGTGTTCTGTCTCCACGATAAGCCTTCTTCACCAATCGTATGGCTTTTGAACGAGTTACAGTAACAGGTATAACTATTCCGGGGAATAAAACGGTATTTCTTAAAGGAAGTAGAGAAAGTTCTTCTGGAAGGTTCTCATTATTCTCCATTACCTCATCTGGCGAGGTAATCTCTATCATCTCCACATTTTCGATTTTCGGGGTTTCTCCCGCCAATCGTTCTAATAACTCCAGGTCTTTGTTCATTTAGGTGTAGTATAAATCTACAAGCTGACATACTGTCATAGTGAATGTACGAAAGCAAGCGGATAATTCAAATCTAGATTGATAAGCTTAATAGCTCAAGCTCTATGCCAAGGCATGGCATGCAGTAATTCTGTCAGTTTTTGATACTTATAAGCGGATAGAGATGCCTTTTTCCGATAAATAAGATTTCAATTCTGGAATCGGGATTTCCTTAAAATGGAAAATTGAGGCGGCCAATCCGGCGTCAGCGTACCCTTCAGTAAATACATCATAGAAGTGCTCCATAGAGCCTGCCCCTCCGGAGGCAATGACAGGTATGCCTGCATTTCTCGAAATCGTGGAGGTTAGCTCAAGAGCAAAACCATCCTTGGTTCCGTCAGTATCCATTGAGGTCAATAGGATTTCACCAGCACCTCTGTCTTCTACTTCTTTTGCCCAGCTGATGGTTTCTAAGTCTGTAGGTTTACGGCCTCCATGTGTATGAATTACGTGCTTTCCCTCAACTAAACGAGTGTCAATAGCCACCACTATACACTGGCTTCCGAACTCCTGAGCCAGTTCAGTGATTAATTCGGGGTTTCTTACAGCAGAGGAGTTAATTGAGATCTTGTCTGCACCGTTATTCAGCAGAGCTGATACGTCTGCTACAGAACCGATCCCTCCTCCCACGGTAAAAGGGATATTGATGGTATGAGCCACTTTATTGACAAGCTCTAAAAGTGTTTTTCTTCCTTCTACAGTTGCTGTAATATCCAGAAAAACCAGCTCATCTGCCCCTTCCTTAGCGTAGATATCTGCCAATTCTACGGCATCACCGGCATCTCTTAAATTGACAAAATTGGTGCCTTTTACAGTTCTGCCGTTCTTGATATCCAGACATGGAATGATTCTCTTAGTCAGCATATTCTGAAGTTTTATAAATATCTCTGTCGACTATTTCCATGAAAAACTGAGGGTTTTCTAAAACAGACCAGCCTGTTTTTTCATAAAGGGTATGAGCATCGCGTGTTGCCAGAACCCATCTTCTCAGCCCTTGTAATTCAGGTATTTTCTTGAGTTCTTCAGTCATCCAGATGGCATATCCATTTCCTTGGTGTTTTTCGGTAATGAATACATCAGCCAAATAAGCGAAAGTGCTGAAGTCTGTAATTACTCTACAGAAACCTATTTGTTTGTCATTGAGATATAAGCCTAAAGCCAGTGAGTTTTCAATAGCTTTTTGGACAGTTTCTAACGGAATGCCTTCAGACCAGTAACTTCTGGATAGGTTTTTATGGACAAAGGCCAAATCTAATAGCTCTTTATCTGAGCTTAGGCGAAGAGGGCCGTTTGTGATTTCAAATTTCTTCATAATTAAGAAAGCATGAATTGTTCAATTTCTTTCAAGGAGATTCTTCCTTCATATATTGCCTTGCCTACAATAACACCATAGATGTCTAAGGCCGCCAATTCTTCCAGGTCTTTCATTTCTGAAACGCCTCCACTGGCAATAATATGTGTCTCGGGAAACTTCTCTTTCATTTCCTGGTAAAGAGCAGTAGCTGGACCTTGTAAAAGGCCGTCTTTATCTACATCGGTACTGATAATGTATTGAATGCCTGCTTCTGTATATTTCTGGATGAACTCCATCATATCCTGACCGCTATTTTCTTCCCAGCCGCTGATGGCGATTTTCCTGTTTTTTGCATCTGCACCAAGAATAATTTTTTCTCCTCCATACGTTTTGAGCCAGCTCAGCATTCGATCCGGATTCTTAACAGCAATACTTCCTCCTGTGACTTGCGAAGCACCAAAATCAAAAACCTGTCTGATATCTTCATCAGACTGTACTCCTCCGCCAAAATCTATTTGAAGCGAAGTATTGGTCGCTATTTTCTCGAGAACTTCGAAGTTGACAACCTTCTTTTGTTTGGCACCGTCCAGATCCACCAGATGGAGCCTTTTGATTCCGTGATCTTCAAACTCCTTTGCTACCTCTAAAGGATCTTCATTATAGATTTTCTTAGTATCATAATCACCTTTGGTCAGGCGTACGCATTTAGCATCTATAAGGTCAATGGCGGGTATTATCTGAAACATGAACCTCTACAGGTTTATAAAGTTCTTAAATATTTGTTCGCCCACATCTCCACTAATTTCTGAGTGAAACTGACAGGCGTAAAAGTTATCTTTTTGTAACATGCCTGAGTAGGGCAGAATGTAGTCTGTCTCGGCTACGGTATACTCAGACAAAGGAGCATAAAAACTGTGGTTATAGTAAACGTAATCCCCTTCTTTTACACCGTTGAGTAGCTCAGATTTGAAGTTTGAGATACTATTCCAACCAGTTTGAGGAATTTTAAAGTCTGGTTTTTGAGGAAATTTGACAATCGGTGTATCAAACACTCCCAGACAGTCAACATCACCTTCTTCAGAATGCTTGCAAAGCAATTGCATACCTACACAAGTGCCTAGAAAGGGCTGTTTTAAGGATGGGATCACCTGATGCAAACCATTTTCCTGAAGGCTTTTCATAGCCGTACTGGCCTCGCCCACACCAGGAAAAATAATGCGATCTGCATTCTGGATTTCCTCAATATTATCCGTGAGTTTGTATTGTACGCCTATTCTTTCCAGGGCATACATTACAGACATGACATTGCCTGCGTTATACTTAATGATGGTGACTTCCGGCATCTCTACTATTAAAAATCAAAATTAGAGATATGCAGAGCAATGTAAAACCCTATCTGAGACCTTCTTTAAAAAGTAATATGCTATCTACGAAAAATAAAACCCGACTAAGTTGTCGGGCATATTTGTTCGCTAAATTTGTCAGGAAAAAAATCTTTAAATCGCTGGATGAGTAGCTATTTTCAATGGCTAAATTATCATATTGTCATGATATATACAATATTGTAGACTTTTGACCCCAAGATTTTAGCCATTGGATCAAAAACAGATGTTGTTTTTGACTTGCGTGTAGACAAAAAATAAAGCGTCGAATTTTACGACGCTCTATTAATAGTAACCCAAAAAGTAAAAATTGATCTTAAATATCTTCTCTAATCGTATTGATTAGTCTTGTTCTACGTTAATTCTCGTTTTTGATCTGATTACAGATTTCACGTTCTCTCCCATAGCAGAAAGGAAAGTTTTGTAACTCTTTCTGAAGCTGGCAGCTTTTCTTCTGGATATTTCAATGGTGGTATCACCAAGGTATATTTCGCCGCCTTTATGGTTAAAGTGTAAATCATCGATGTAATCAAAATTTACCATGTAAGAACGATGTGGTCTTACAAAATTGATAACATCTGTCAGTTCGTCTTCAAATATTTTTAATGTCTTCGAGCTTAAAACTTCTTTGCCACTTTTTAGTTTGAAGATGGTGTAATTTTTTAAGCTCTTCAGATAAACAATGTCATTTAAATTGAGAAGTCCTTTTTTGCCTCCAACCTTCATGATGATGTTGGAATTGGCTGATAATGTTGTACTTCTGTTATCCTCCTGACGGTTAGCAGTGTAACCTGCGTTGTAATGTCCGTAATGTAATAGTCTGTTCATAATTTATGTTGTTTTGCACGTGTGTTAATTTTTTTAGTTTTTCCTGCTTTGTTGATGGTCTAAACTTAATTAGCCCGAAATCATACCGCAAAATAAATCCTATAAGTGGTAGTGAATTTCTAATAAGTGGTAGTGTGTGCTAATTTATAGATAGTTACGTAGATGAAATGTGAGTGGTTTATGACTCAGTGGCCCATTTAATAAAACCAGTCTTTTTGCGTCTGGAAACAGGTATTGGCTCTTCCAAATTGGTCATAACCAGCATGTTTTCACCTTTTTGAATCTCTCTGATATGATTCTTATTAACTATATACGAATGGTGTAGTCTGTAAAAATTGTATTCCGTTAAAAGCTCTTCGTAGTATTTTATGCTTTTTGAAACGAGAGTACTTTTGCCATTGGCCAGGTAAATATGCGTGTAATCCTGATCTGCCTTGCAATAAACTATATCCCCGACTTTGACCATTTCAAAACCGTTAAGCATTGGCAAAGGAATTTTATTATCAGACCTATCCGTATTGCTCATGTTATTGAGCATGTTTTTAATCTTCAGTGAAGATTGATTTGAGTCGATTCGTTTTTTTGCTTTTTTGACAGCGTCCTGAAGCTCTTTGATGTTTATTGGCTTAAGAAGATAGTCAAGAGCGTTAAACTTAATAGCTGTCAATGCATACTGATCAAAACCCGTGGTGAATATTACCTCAAAATCTATCTGGTCAAACTTTTCCAAGAGATCAAAACCATTCTGATGAGGCATTTCAATATCCAAGAACAGAATTTCAGGTTTATGTTCAACAATCATGTCATAACCTGTGGGTACATCGTAGGCGTAACCAAGAAGTTTCAGTTCTTGAGTTAGAAAGTTCTCAATGATTGTTTTTAGAGTTTCTACATTCCTTTTTTCGTCATCAATAATGATACATGTATTCATGGCTAAATAAGATTGGGGAATTTTATTTCTACTAGGGTGCCAACATCTTCGGTCTTTGATATATCAAATCTATCTCTGATCGTGTATCTGATAGGCTTGGCGTTAATCCTATTATAGGTTTCTATTCTTTCGGCCGTTATTTGAAGGCCCTGTGATACATGACTCTTTTTGGAGTTACGTTTTATTTCACGAGCACGTTTACGACCGATACCGTTATCTTTTACTTCAGCTATGATGAAATCATCGTTTTGCCTTAGGCAAATTTCCAATGTGCCTCTAGAGCTTTTATGACGTAAACCATGATTGATTGCATTCTCTACAAAAGGCTGTAGGATCATTGTTGGGATTTCAAACGACAAATCTATATCATCATTCACTTTTATTTGGTAATCAAATGTGTTGTCGAATCGTAATTGTTCCATTTCAGAATACAATCTCAGCAAAAGAATCTCATCGGTTATCGTGATGTATCTGCTTCTGGATGAGTCTAGAAAGAGTCGTATGAGGTGAGCAAACTTAGAAAGATAGTCATTGGCCGTTATGGTATCATTGGCCATGACAAAACTTTGAATACTATTAAGAGCATTAAAGATAAAATGAGGGTTCATTTGAAGCTGCAGCGTCCGTAATTCCAATTCCGCTATTTTATTCAGATGAATTTCTAGCTCATCATGTTTCTGCTTTAAGAAGCGTTCTCTGAAATAGAAAATGGCAAAGAATATGAAAAAACAGGCTGTCCAAAACCACCAGGTTCTAAACCAGGGTTTTTTGATAAGAAATACGATCTTATTCGATTTACTTAATTCTCCTTTTTTATTCACTGTATAGTAAACAAAGGAGTGCTCGCCAGGTTTTAATCCTATGAATCTTATCTCATCACCTTTAGCCTTTGACCATTTTTCCTCCTTAGAGTCGTCTAGGATTCGATAATGTAATTCTTCAAAAGCCGTACTGTCAAGACGAATGACTACATTATTCATAACGTAATCAGTCTCAATCTTTTGATTGATGTCTACTTCAACACTACTTATTTCAATGTGTTGAATCCCTTGAAATTCTGAAGGAGAAGGCTGTGCCCAAACCGTATATTGAAAAACAAGAAAGCCAAGAAAAGTTAATTTCTTAAAGGCTTTCATTTTACTTTAGGCTTAGTTCTTCCTGAATCTTAGATACTTTATCTTTTAATCCTTCAAAGGTTTCAGCATAAGCTTCTTTTGAGCTTAATTTACCCTGAACCCCAATGTAGAACTTAATTTTAGGCTCTGTACCCGAAGGACGGCAAGTAAATTTAGTGCCGTCTTGCGTAAAGAATTGAAGTACATTTGAACTCTCAATACCCGGGTCTTTTGCGATGTCTGATTGCGTTTTATCTAAAAGATTAGTGCTTTTGAGGTCTTTATAGTCTCTCATTTCAATCACCGGCGAGCCTGCCATTTCTGCCGGTGGGTTAGCCCTGAAATCAGCCATCATTTGCTGAATTTCTTCAGCCCCGGATTTTCCTTTTTTGGTAACAGAAACAAGACCTTCATAGAAGAATCCGTACTGTTTATACATATCAGCCAGGAAGTCAAACAGGCTGTTTCCGTTATGCTTAGCAAAAGCTGTGAGCTCAGCAATG
Organism: Jiulongibacter sp. NS-SX5; assembly: GCF_052828545.1. The sequence goes on along the minus strand of NZ_CM128248.1, from coordinate 1,832,150 downwards.
ATTGCACACGATGCTACAGCATCTTTATCTCTTACCTTATCGCCTATTAGGTATCCATAACTCTCTTCACCACCGCCAATAAATGTTTCTGAGCCTTCAGTTTCTCTAATTACCTGTGCAATATATTTGAAACCTGTGAGTGTATTATAGCATTTCACACCAGCCTTGGCAGCCATTTTGTCAATGAGGTCTGTAGTTACAATGGTTTTGGCTACAAATTCACTGCCGGTAAGTTTTTTGCCCTTCTTCCATGCTTTCAGGAGATAGTAAATAATCAAACTAGCTGCCTGGTTTCCATTGAGTAATTGCCATTCTCCACTAGGGTCTTTTACGGCCATACCCACACGGTCTGCATCAGGGTCAGTGGCAAGTACTAAATCGGCATCTATTTCTTTTGCTTTGGCCAAGGCCATTGACATGGCTTCTTTTTCTTCTGGATTAGGGTAAACCACCGTCGGGAAATTTCCATCTGGCTTCGCTTGTTCCTCTACCACATATACGTTTTCAAAACCAAGCTGTTTCAGAGCGTCAGGTACCATGGTTATTCCTGTACCATGGATGGATGAGAAAACTATTTTCAGATCAGACTGTTTTCTGTTAATTCTTGGTGATACAGAAATGCTTTTTACGGCCTTCAGGTATTTCTTATCCAAAGAAGGTCTGATGGTTTTTATCCTTTTCTTAACACCTCTGAATTTGATCTTACTAATGGTGGTGATATCATTTACCTCTTTTACAATATTCTTATCATGAGGAGATACAACTTGTGAGCCGTCGTTCCAGTAAACTTTGTACCCGTTGTATTCTCTTGGATTGTGAGAAGCAGTGATAACTATTCCTGCCTGGCAACCCAATTCTCTTACGGTAAATGATAATTGAGGTGTAGGTCTTAGCTCAGCATATAAGTGAGCTGTAATGCCATTAGAAGAAAGTACATCTGCAGCTATCTGAGCAAACTCAGGTGAGAAGTTTCTACTGTCATAAGCAATGGCAACACTAATGTTATCTCCCAAATAGAATTTATTGAGGTAGTTTGCTAGTCCTTGAGTGGCTGCTCCTACCGTATATTTGTTCATACGGTTAGAACCTACCCCGATTTCACCACGCATACCACCTGTCCCGAATTCTAGGTTTTTGTAGAAAGAATCGGTAAGTGCTGTTATATCTTTGTTATTGATCCAGTTCTGAATCGTTTCTTTTGTCTCTTCGTCGTATTTGCCTTTCAGCCACTTTTTGATATTCTTTTCAGCGGTTTTGTCTAGCTTAAGATCTGATAGCATGTTGTATTTTTTATGGAGGTAGTGAAATAAGTTCAGGCAAGTTATATAAGTGCCTGAATAAACAAAAACTTTTAATTCATATTGGTAAGATTATGAGTCAGAATTAGGTCTGAGTCATTTTTGTCCTTTTTCTACCTCAGTTGTTCATTTTTTTGATTAGACCTTTTGGTTTAAAATCAACAATAAGTGTCCATTTCTATGTCCTTGATTATATACACTTTAGGTGAAGGTTAGACAACTTAAAGAATAGATTATTAGTAACGTTTTTATTCAAGCTTCTTCTTTTGAAAATCAACGGTTTCAACTAAATTCATACCCAAGAGCCTGATGGAGATGAGGAGATAAAAACTGAACGGCTATAAGTTTTGTGATTGGGTATTGAGAATATTTGCTCTGTTCTCTTAGAGAATGGGGATATGATAATCAGTGGATTAGCTTCAATTTATTGTCCTTTTGCCATTTTACAGAGGATGACTTATCAGTCGATTCTGATTTTGCTCATATTTTATCTATCTCAGGTTTATCACATTTGTCACTACTTAAAAATCGAAAATTATGAATCAGCTTTCCGGGATACAGTTTTCCGATCAATTTGTTCAAGACTTCTACAGTACTACAAGGGAATTGAAGTCTCAGGAAGAATTACAGCACTTGCAAAGTAGTTTTGACGCAGATCTGTTGTGCCAGCAGATGGAAAGCTTCTCCGTGGAGCAGTTGGTGAAATTTTTAAGGGTTTCTCATGACTATTATTTGTCAAAGAAGGTGCCTGAAATAGAGCAATCATTGGCACATATTGTACATAAATATGGAGACTCGCATAGCCTTCTGGCTGGATTGGCGGTTTACTTTAATAATTACAAGAAAAAACTAGTTCAACATATCAGAATGGAGGAAGAGGTGTTCTTCCCGTATGTAGAGCGATTGTCTGAGGCTGAAACTGGTCAAGATATTGAAGCGATTAAAGACTTACTTCAAGCACGATCTTCAGATCATTTTGAGGACAATCATGATGCCGTAGAAGATGAACTACGTGAAGTGGGTAAGTTAATTAGAGATTATGCGGAGAAAACAGACAAAGTTTTACCATTCAGCGTTTTCCTAAATCAAGTTTCGCTATTCGAATTTGAGTTAAGAAGACATGCTGTCATTGAAGATATGGTTCTTCTCAAAAAAGTAACTGACCTTGAAAATACACTAAAGGAAAAGGTGGCTTAACTTAACGATAAGCCATCGTCGTATCTGATTGCATTGGAGCCAGTAATTGTAAGTTCATTACGTTACTGGCTATTTTTTTGCCTTGTTCATTCCCATGATCAGCACTTATCAGATACTGATTGCCGGCGTAAACCTGTGCCATTCTGGCCTCTTTAGCATATTCTGTGAAGCCCTTGTATCCTCTTTTAGGAGCAAGGGATCCCTTTGTGTCGTCTTCAAAGATGTAATTCTCGCCAAATTCAGCTGTAAGGATCTCAGCTATAGCAGACGAGATAGTGGCTTGAGCAGAGGTGTAAGAAGGGCTTGGTGTACCACTAATAAGTTCTTCCCACTGAGGGTCAATTGCTTGCTTGATGTATGTTTCAGGACGCATGATGTTTTTAGCATATTTCGTTTGATAGGCACTTACGTAGGCATCATGAGATGCAATGCCCACTTTTAATAGTAGAAGTACAGCTTCTTGTAGATTGTAGCCTTCTTTCGCCGCTAGTTTAGCCACTACAGCAAGCTGATGTCCTGCCGGAGTAAACGAGGCATTAGTAGGATCGTCCCAGAAATTCATAATTTCATTTTGAGCTGTGCTCAGATTATTGGCCGTGATATATACCTGTTGAGCGTAAGAAAAGAAGTCGCTGTTTACATTGAAAGAGAATTCAGCGGGATTATCAATAGCCAACTGATCATTGGCAGACAAAAAAGGTCTTACGTTTTTCCAGTTTGGTAGAAGCGGTCTTTTCTGCGTACTAGTTGGTTGCCATTTTGAACTTCCCGATATCTGAGAATTTGAAGTTGGGAAATTGGCGTTCCAGGCTTCATGACCTCCATCAGTTTTGGCGTATTCCCAAATGGCTAAAGCTATTTCGTTTCCAAAGTTGATCGATCTTTCAATTGCGTCTGTACCTACACCAGGAGAGTATTTTGCTTCAAAGTTCTTTCTTAAGGTATCCATTTTACCTTTCAATACGTCAGCAGAGGTAGCATAAAGCTGTCTCATGAGTGTATGTTGAGCAGCATTTGCAGCCAGAGCCCAGTCATATTTTTTATCTTTTTCTGGAGTAGGTAGGTCAATCGAACCTTGAAGCTGCCCGGCAAGACTCTGATGTTCTTCAATGCCGTGAACAGTAGCTTCATAAGCAGCCAGTGATAAATATCCAATACTACGAGCAGCCACAGGACCGGAGTAGCCTGGTGTATTTGTAATCAATTGAAGCTGAAGTGCGGTATACTCTGCCAAAATAGAAGCGTCATAACTAGAGGTTTTTTCTGACATCTCTTCAGATGTACCGGGATCCACCTCTTCTCCACCACCTTTGCATGACCAAAGCTGGATACTGGCAATAGCCAATATCGCTATGATTATAGTTCTCAATTTCATGTATTACTTTTTTGGGTATTCTATCAGTGTGGAGAAAGTCAAAAATCTTGCCATAGTGTGCCATGGCTTTCTTATTTATTGTTTTCATCCTCTGGAATAAAGCTTAATTTTGAGCATGATTCCTCAGGAAACGGTACAGCAAATCTTACATGCCGCAGATGTGGTAGATGTCGTTGGAGAATTTGTTTCGCTAAAGAAACGAGGCTCCAATATGATCGCTTGTTGTCCTTTCCATAATGAGAAAACACCCTCGTTTTCGGTCTCACCTACCAAAGGAATTTACAAGTGTTTTGGCTGTGGCAAAGGAGGTGATTCGGTACGTTTTATTATGGATTTGGAGGGCTTAAGCTACCCTGAAGCCCTAAAATGGCTAGCCAAAAAATATGGCATTGAAATCCAGGAGAAGGAGTATACTGATGAAGAGCTTTTGGCTCAAAATGAACGAGAGAGTCTTTTCATTGTGACGGAGTTTGCTCAGAAATATTATGCTGAGCAATTAGAGACGGAAGAGGGTAAGAGTATAGGTAAATCGTACTTTAAAGAACGTGGATTTAATCAGGCAACGATCGATAAGTTTGGTTTAGGTTACAGTCCCGATGGCTGGGATACTTTCACTAAACATGCTCTTAAAAGTGGATTCAAAGTCGAAATTTTGGAAAAGGCTGGCTTGAGTATCATCAAGGAAGGCAAAGATCCGATCGATAGATTTAGAGGGAGAGTGATCTTCCCGATCAATAATGTAGCCGGTAAGCCGATTGCCTTTGGGGCAAGAATTCTGAAAAAGGACACAAAGGCTCCTAAATATCTTAATTCGCCCGAAACGGAAATCTACCACAAGAGTAGAATTGTGTATGGCATATACACCGCCAAAAACGGTATCAGAAATGATGATAACTGTTATCTGGTTGAGGGTTACACAGATGTCGTCTCATTAAATCAGGCGGGAATTGAGAATGTTGTAGCATCTTCCGGTACTTCACTGACCAAAGAGCAAATTCAGCTCATCAGACGATTCAGTACCAATATTACCGTTCTTTATGACGGTGATGCGGCTGGCATAAATGCTTCTTTGCGGGGTACTGACCTCATACTAGAGGAGGGTATGAACGTAAGGGTAGTGGTATTCCCTGAAGGAGAAGACCCCGATAGTTATGTTCAAAAGGTAGGTTCTGAAGGATTTCAACAGTACATCAAAGAGAATCAGAAGGACTTTATACGTTTTAAGACAGAAGTTAGTCTGGAGCGAGTAGGAAATGATCCAGTAGCAAGAGCTGGTCTGATCTCAGATTTGGTGGAGACTATTACCAAAATTCCTGATGCTATCAAGCGGGCTGTTTTCTACAAGGAAGTTGCCAATCTTTTGGAGATTGATGAATCTGTTTTAATTACAGAAGGGAATAAACTTTCTCGAAAGAAAATAAAGGATTCGGCACCTAAACAAAGGCCCTTTCCCGAAGGCATAGAGCCGCCACCACCAGACTTGTTTGTGCCGGGTTTTGAGGAGCAAAAGGCAGAAGTTGAAATTTCAGGCTCAGAGAAGGAAGAAATGTTTGTGAAGGATCTGGTCTGTTATGGGCATGAGGTTATTGAAAAAGATCCTGATACCGGTGAAGAAATTCGTCTGGCTGACTACCTACTTGAGGAGATAGGAGCATTGGAGTTTGAAAATAGTTTGTTTCAAAAAATTCTTAACGCTTACAAGGATCAGTATGATAGTGGCCATTATCCAGAGTCTGGTTTCTTTACTGGACACCAGGATACTTCAATTCAGGATAAGGTTATTACCTGGCTTTCGCCACGTTATGAGCTAAGTGATAATTGGTCGAGATTTGAAATACACATTCCATCATATGTCTCAAAACTAGATGATCTGAGTTACAAGAATATTCTGAGAATCAAAAAGGATAAGTTTCAAGCTAATTATAAACAATTAGCGGCTGACCTTGATGAAACGGAAGATGAAGACGAAATTAATTTGGTCTTACAACGGATGATGAAAGTCAAAAAAGTGATCCAAAAATTATCTGAACAACTCGGTTCAGTTATTTAGCCGCCAGGTATCTCTTTACATTTTTGTGAAACTGATTGATAATCCTTTCGTGAAGAATAGGATAAAGCTTCTCGTCTCTGAATTTTGAGTCGCTTTTATAATAAGTGTCATGTACCACTTTGGTTTCATTCTCACTCACTTTTTCAAAAGAAACCATTTGTGAACCAGAGGATTTACCGCCTTCTACATAACAAAGTTTAATTCTTTTTTCGTCTGGCAATACTTCATTGACATGGTGGGTTACCGCTAGTTTTAATAAGCCAAAAAGAATTTTGATTTCAATGAAAATAAGTTGGTTCTCTTTTAAGCCTCTGTACTCATCATTAGCATAATGGAAGTTCTTTGATTCTGTATTATAGGTGAACGAGAAGCCAATTCTACGACCTGCCCACGACTTACTTGGTGGAATATTCACATAGGCGTCCCAAACGTCTTCAATATTAAACGGCAGGCTGTAACTTTTAGAGTGTTTGAGAAAGTCTATTTGGCTGTTTTCCAGATAGCAAACAGGTAATATTTTGTCAAGATCCAAATGGTTCTTGAGTCCGTGTTCTTTAAGATAGGCCAGTGTTTTGGCAGACTTGATTCTGTTTAAATTGATCTTGAGTTTACGCTCTGTATCTACTGCTTTTTTTAGTCCTACAGCTATTGACATAAGGGTATAGGTAAAGGGTTTGCTGAGCAATATCTCTAAAAAAATAGAAAAAAGCTACATCACTATTTGTTTCTGGGTGAAGAGGGTCTGCCTAATTCTTTGATTTTGCACCTAAAATCACCCGTTTAGTATTTTTTAGGAGGTGGATTGCACATTATGCAACGAACTCAATTAAATTTAAGTCAATAAACTTATACAAACTAAAAAGACCCGTTAATGATTAAGCAAAAACTATTACTGTTAGTTATGCTTTCGCTCTTTACGGCATTCACTGCAGATGCTCAGCGAAAGAAGAAAAAAAAGAAAGATAAAGACGAAGTAGCTCAGGTTCAAACTGATTCTACCAAAACTGAAAAGCCTGAGAAGAAGATAGAAAAAGGCCCTAAAGACTTTGCCGATTTTATTGATAGCACAGCTGTGAGCCAATACGGCCTGTATGGTGTTCATCAGAAAGATGATAAATGGTATTTTGAGATAGCAGATACCTTAATTGGTAGAGAAATCATGACTGTTTCAAGGTACTCGCAAACGGCAGCTGGTGGTTCTATTTATGGTGGTGAATTGGTAAACAGGCAGGTTGTAAGATGGGAGGAAGGTCCTAAGGATCAACTTTTCTTGCGTTCTGTGTCATATATAGTCATGAGTCCTGATAGCACAAAGCCAATTGCTACAGCGGTTAAAAATTCAAGTGCTGATCCGATTGTGGGAGCGTTTGAGATCAAAGCTGTAAAGGATGATACTTTGAATGGTGTAAAGTCTTATGTGATTGATGTGACGTCTACTTTTGAAGGCGACGAACAGATTTTCTCGCTTGATCCTACTACCAAGCAGCGAATGAATATTACCTCATTGAAAAGCGATCGTTCATTCATTTCAAGCATTAAAACCTACCCAATAAATACCGAAATCAAAACGGTTAAGACTTATGGGGTGAGTACTCCCAGGGTACAGCTAAAACCTACTCCATCTGTGGGTAGGTATTTGCCAGCATCCAGAGATGCCGGAGTGGTGACTATGGAGTTTAATACATCCATGATCATTCTGCCTAAAGTGCCAATGCGTAAAAGGCTTTTTGATGCTCGTGTTGGTTTCTTCGCTAATCAATATTCTGTTTTCGAGGAGGAGTCACAAAAAGCAGATAAAGATGTCTTTGCTGTTAGGTGGAGATTGGAGCCTAAAAACTCAATAGATGCGGCTCGTCAGGCAAAGGGTGAGTTAATAGAGCCCAAGAAGCCCATTGTATATTATATTGATCCAGCTACACCTAATAAGTGGAAACCGTATATTAAGCAAGGTATTGATGACTGGCAGGAGGCTTTTGAAGTGGCAGGTTGGAAAAACGCCATTAGAGGCGAATACTGGCCGGAAGATGATACCACAATGAGCCTTGAGGATGCTCGTTTCTCGGTGGTGAGGTATTTTGCTTCGCCTATAGCTAATGCCTACGGGCCCAATGTTCATGACCCAAGGTCTGGTGAAATTATGGAAAGCCATATTGGCTGGTATCATAATGTGATGAGATTATTGAGAAACTGGTATCTGGTACAAGCTGCTGCTGTAGATCCGCAAGCCAGAGAGATGACGTTTGATGACCAATTAATGGGTCAATTGATACGATTTGTGTCTTCTCATGAGGTAGGACATACCATTGGTTTAAGACATAATATGGGTGCCAGTAGTGCTACTCCTGTAGAAAAGTTAAGAGACAATGACTGGCTGGCTGCCAATGGTCATACTTCATCTATTATGGATTATGCTCGCTTTAATTACGTAGCACAGCCAGAGGATAGTATCGCTGTTGAGAATCTTTTCCCTGGCATAGGAGCTTATGATAAGTGGGCTATTAAATGGGGTTATAGTTACATTCCAGAAACTGATTCTGAGGAGGAAGATAAGCTCATTCTGAACGAATGGGTAAAGAAAGCATATGAAGATCCGGCCAAAAGGTTTGGTACAGAAATCAGTCCTTATGACCCAAGGTATCAGACGGAGGATTTGGGAGACAATTCAATGATTGCTTCGGCTTATGGTATTAAAAACCTAAAGAGAATTATTCCAAACCTAGAGGAGTGGAGTAGCAAGGATGCTGAGTCATATGAGGAGCTTGAAGAACTTCATAGTGCTGTTGCAAGCCAATTCAGACGATATATGGGACATGTGACCAAGAATATTGGAGGTGTATATGATTCGCCAAAAACGTATGATATGGAAGGAGCACAGTTTGAAGTAGTGCCTACAGCACGTCAAAAAGAGGCTGTTGATTTTCTGAATGCACAGTTATTTACCACTCCGGCCTGGTTGTTTGACAGTGAGATATTCGCCAAGACTAAAGCGGAGACTGGTGTTGAGGCCTTGAAATCGCTTCAGTCTTCTACTTTGAATAGTATTTTGAGTGGCGAAAGGCTTGCCAGAATGTTTGAGTATAGTGCTTTGAGTTCAGATAATTACTCAGTAGATGAGCTTATCACTGATCTGGAAGCTGAAATTCTTAAGGAGATAAAAGGAAGAAAAAGTGCTGACATTTACCGTAGAAATCTTCACAAGGTTTACGTGTCAAAACTGATTGATTTGTTAGAGCCTGGTAAAACAGCCTTGAGGTCGATTCCGGTGGGTGTAACTTATGGCTTTTCAGCAACTCGTGTTAATCTGGATGAAACCGATTTGCCGTCTATCGCACGCGGACATTTGACAGAGTTAAAGAGGTCTCTAAGTTATGCCATAAGAGTGTCTGATAAATTGACTAAATATCATTATCAGGATTTGCTCAATAGAGTAGAAATGGCACTTGATCCTAAGTAATTATAGAGCCAAAAGCCTAAAATCCCGACTTTAAAAATAAAGTCGGGATTTTTTATAAATATTACTAAGCGGAGGCATGATTTTTGCATTAATGACCGTTAACTGAGTGTTTTAAAGGACTTTTTTGATACGGCTACTTAAAATATTATTAATTCTCATAACGCCAGTTGGGGTTGCTTTTTCGCAAGGCTCATCTCGACTGGTGCAGAAAATTGATGCCGACTTTGAAAGCCTAGCTTATCAAAATGTAATTTCTTCAGGTGAATATCTCCTTGGAACCTCAAAAGAGATAGATCAAAAAACTGAGCAAGCGGTACTAAAGAAACTAGCTTATGCTCATTACTTTACAAAAAATTACGAGAAGGCAGAGGAGTATTTTAAGAAGTCTCTTAACGGAAAGTCAGACCTGAATCAAGACGCCGAAGTGCTTCTACGCTATGCTCAGGTTTTGTCTGCCAATGGCAAAAGAGCCGAGGCCGCTGAAGCCTGGAAAGCCTACTCTACTCTCAAAGAAAGCAAGGTGGCGGCAGAGGATTTTGCATACATTCAGCGGAATCCGGAACCCCTAAATCGTAATAATTCAAGTTACTCAATTGAATATCTGCCACTTAACTCTACTGCCTCAGAGTTTAGTCCCATGATTTACGGTGATGGCTTGATTTTTGTTAGCGGGCGTCCAAAATATAACGGAGTCAAAAGAATCTTTGAATGGGATGACTCTCCATTCTTAGACTTGTATCATATTGAAGATAGAGAAGAGCTAAATCAGTTAAATACCACCACCCTTAGCGGTGCAGGTAGAGCAGATAAAAGAAGTAAAGCTCTGGGAAGCGACTTTTATACCCCTGAAACGGCAAATGATGGGCCTACATTATCTTATATGGCTACTACCTCGGCCTGGGAGCAACCGAGCATTGAAGCACGGCAAGTGAGTAGAAAGCTTAATTCTGTTTACCATGAGGGGCCTGCAGATTTCTTTAATAATGAACAGAGTATTATTTTCACTAGAAATGGTATTGGTAAACTAAAGTATGAAAACGAAGATGGCCTGAACAGGGTACATTTATATATCGCCGATAAAGAAGGCAAAGATTGGACAAATCTAAGGGCTTTTCCGTATAACAGCGGAGAGTACAGTACTGGGCATCCAGCTTTCTCAGTTCTCGAAGATATACTCTTTTTTGTCTCAGATATGCCCGGCGGTTTTGGAGGTACAGATCTTTATTTCTCTGTATATAAAGATGGTTTATGGCAAAAACCTGTAAATGCCGGAAGCCAAATTAATTCTGCTGGCAACGAGATGTTTCCCTTCATTGATGATAATAATCAGCTTTATTTTGCTTCTGACGGTCACCCGGGTATGGGTGGTTTAGACTTATTTTCTGTGCCTTTGGCAATGAACGGTAAACCTGAAGGGCGTATTCATAATTTAGGTGCTCCGCTGAATTCAAAGTATGATGATTTTGGGCTGGTAGCTCAGGCTAACTTTACCTCAGGTTATTTCAGTAGCAATAGAAAAAACGGAACAGCTGACGATGATATCTACTCCTTTACTCGTACTGGGACAATGTACGGCTGTAAGAATGTGGAGATTCTGGCTTCTAATAATGGGTCCGGTAAGCCTTTTGTCGGATTAGAATTTAAATATTACGAAATCAATACACCACAAATAAGCTGGAGTGGACAATTGGATGAATCAGGAAAAGCTGAAGTTTGTCTTGAGGCTGAGAAGGAATTCTATTTTGAGTTTGATGAAAACAAGGTCGATTACAAAAAGATATTTTTCTCCACTCATAATTTATCAGACATCAGACCTTCTCAGTTGGTAGTTGAACTAAAACCTAAAGAGGTAGAACGGCAACAGGAAAAGATCGAAGAGGTAGTGCCTAAGGTAATGGCACGTATTACTGATACCCGTTTTGAGAATTATTACGCTGGAGAAATCAGAGGAAATAATGACGAACCCGTAAGGGATGTCAAAGTTAGATTTATCAATAAATGTACTGGTGAGGTCAAAGAGGCTGTTACTCGTTCAGATGGGAAGTATGCTTTCTTGAGGGATAAAGAATGTGATTATGAATTTATCGCTATGAAGTCTGGCTTTGCTACTACCTATGAATTTATTCCGGGTGAGGAGCCGAAGAAAGGATTGCTTGCCGAAGTAGTGAGTAATGTGATGCCATCATCTACGAAAAAAGAAGTGGTCACCTCGTCTAATTCGTCCTTCTTTGATCCAAAAGTATTCAGAGTAGGTGATGTGGTACAAATGGATAAGATCTATTACAGTAAAGAAGAGTATGCTTTAAGTGCTCAGGCATCTGAAAATCTGGATCAGCTGGCTTCGGTGCTGAATAGGTACCCAGATATGGTCATTGAGGTTATTTCGCATACGGATAGCAGAGGTAGTGCTAAAGACAATCTTATCATGTCTCAGAAAAGATCTGAGGAGGTGAAAAGTTATCTGATGTCCAAAGGGATATCAGGTAGTCGGGTAAAAGCAATAGGGAAGGGTGAAGCCTCCCCTGTTAATCAATGCGTAGACGGTGTACAATGTACAGAGGCAGAATACCGAAGAAACAGAAGAACTGAATTCAGAATTCTGCAGATAGAACGTATCTAGAATGGTAGATCGTCTTCGTCCGTGCCGGTGCTGAATTGAGGATCTGGCTCAGAGCTTTTTGCCGGAGGGTTACCGTAAGTGCCCCCTGAATCCTGAGAATTATTTCCTGAAGAATAATTTGAAGAGCCTCCTCCTGAGTTATTATCGCCAGCCCTGCCTAACATTTGCATTGCCAAGCCTCTTATTCTAACACCTGTTCTTTCCTGGCCGTTTTGGTCAGTCCATTTCTCGTTTTTTATCTTGCCTTCTACATAAAGCGGATCACCCTTTTTGACATACTGTTCTACTACATTGGCCAGTCCATCCCATATTTCTATTCTATGCCATTCAGTTTGTGTCTGGCGTTGGCCATTTCGGTCTGTATAAGACTCTGAGGTAGCAAGAGAGAAATTGGCCACTTTAGACCCACTAGGCAGAGTTCTGATTTCAGGGTCACCGCCTACATTACCAATCAATAATACTTTATTTAAGCCAGCCATATTTCTTCAGGTTTTAGTTTAGCGAATTTACATGTTAAAGGTCAATGTTCAAGAGATAGTTCACAATGAGTTGATGTTTAGGTAGTTCTTCTATCTCAGATTTCGAAAAGAACGAAGTTTTTGCAGACTTGTCAACATTTGCTAAATCTATTAGCCAAAAATTGGCATGTATTCTCTGATGACTCAAAAGGTGTTTTTTTGATACGGGGGTTCCAATGTTTAAGACTTTCAAGTTTGCCCATTCTGGCAAAGAGTTCTCTAGTCCATCAAAACTAGCGATTGCTTTATCGGACTCCACAAGGAAAAATTCATAAAGGCCTGTCCACACGTCTTTGCCTGTTCTCTTTTGTAGGTAAATTTTATCATCAAGTTTAAATACAAGATAATTAAAGTATCGATCTCTAACCTTAATTTTCTTGAGTTTGACAGGTAGGTCTGTTTGAGTTTTCTGCTTATTTGCTACGCACTCTAAATTAATCGGACAAGCCGGGCACTCAGGATTCTTTGGTTTACATATTGTGGCTCCCAGCTCCATCATAGCCTGATTATGTTCACCAGGTTCTTTTGTGTTCAGGAGGTCAATAGCCAATTGGCTAAATTGCTTGAAGCCTTCAGTAGAGTTAATGGGTGTATTGACGCCGTACAGCCGTGAAAGTACTCTGTAAACATTGCCATCCACCACGGCCTTTGGCTCATTAAAGGCTATAGATGAAATAGCAGCTGCGGTGTAATCGCCCACACCTTTTAGTTTTTTGATTTCCTCAAAAGTACTTGGGAACTTGCCCGATAATTCCTGGTCTATGTACTTTGCTGCAGCATGAAGGTTTCTGGCTCTGGAATAATAGCCGAGTCCTTGCCAGAGTCTAAGTACTTCTTCTTCAGTGGCTTGGGAAAGGTCTTCTACCTTCGGAAATCGTTCTGTGAACTTCAGATAATAGGCCATTCCCTGGTCTACTCGAGTTTGCTGCAAAATGACTTCAGAAAGCCAGATGAAATAAGGGTTGGAAGTTCTTCTCCATGGCAGGTCTCTTTTGTTCTCCTGATACCAAGAAAGAATTTTTTCTGAAAGCATTTAAAAGTCAAAAAAAATGTTTAATTAAGCGAAAGCCTCTCTGTAACTTACTTGTTATAAATATTTTATGCTAAAAATATAGAGATTCTATTGGTCAGGGAAAATCAATTCATCTATATTTGTGCCCCCAAGTAAGTGATAAGAAATTATTTACACTAAGTATAACTAAAAATTCAATATAACCGTGACGAAAGCAGAGGCAATTGCAGCAATCTCAGACAAAACAGGAATCGATAAAGCAAGTGTATCTACTACACTTGAAGCGTTCTTTGTAACTGTTAAAGATACTCTAGGAGAAGGAGAAGCTTTATACATCAGAGGATTCGGAAGCTTTATCAACAAGAAAAGAGCCGCTAAAAAAGCAAGAAACATTTCAAAGAAGACGACAGTAACTGTACCTGAGCACCATGTGCCAAGTTTCAAGCCTTCTAAGGAGTTCGTTGAAATGATCAAAGCAAAAATTAAGTAATAAGATGAGCGGGCTCAAGCCAAGCAGGCATATTTTAATAGTTCTGGTAATCGGCGTCATTGCTGCAGGGGTATTGTATAGTCTACCGAAGTTTGTTGTGAAAAACGAACCTTCGAATGCGGAGTCCGCTCAATCTTCTTCTGAAGAGAAAACAGAAGAGCCACACGTCACACTTTCAGAGTCTCAGCTAACTGAGATTAATGAAATAAGAAATTCAAACGATACTGAAGAAGGTATCTATCAAAATCTGGCCACTTATTTTGCTGGTCAAAACCTGTTCGATAGTTCGGCATATTACGCTGAGAAAAAAGCTAATCTAACCAATACTGAAACTGACTGGCTACTGGCCGGCGATTTCTATTTTCAGTCATACTCTTTAGCTCTGAATCCAATAAGACAGGAAGAGCTTGCGGAGAAAACAAGAGAGGTTTATCAGAAGGCTCTGGCCATAAACCCAAATCAATTGCATGCACGAACCAATACGGCTATGACATATGTTTCATCGGCTTCGCCAATGCAGGCTATTATGATGCTGCGTCAGGTGCTTGATCTAAACCCGAGATACGTACCGGCTATTATGAGTATGGGGGCTTTATCTATGCAGAGTGGGCAGTACGATAAAGCCGTAGGTAGATTTGAGCAGGCACTGTCAATAGATAGTGGTAATTTGAATGCTCAGCTAGGTCTTGCCTATAGTTTGGTTGAGTTAGGAGAGAAAGAAAGAGCAAAAGAAATTTTGGAAGCTCTGAGCCAAATTGGCTTAGATGAGGTTCTGCAAAATGAAGTAAATAACACTTTGGAAAGTCTAAAGTAATCACTAATTTTGCGGTTCGATTATGACCAGCCCTCGTCCCTAAGGGTGTTGTTATAAAGATTTTATTGTGAAATAAACCTCATAGGGAAGGGGTTCATACAGATTAAAATTATGCCTTGCGGAAAGAAAAGAAAAAGACATAAGATGTCTACGCACAAGAGAAAGAAGCGTCTAAGAAAAAACCGTCATAAGAAGAAGTAATTCTGGCGGGGTAAGATACATTACCGGTTTCTTCTCTACGAATTAGCAGTTAACAGAGGACACTGATAAGTGTAAAGCCCGTCTGTTTACTGCTTTTTTTGTATTTATTATTATCAACCTATTAATTCTAACTCAGCATTGAGCAACGAATTATTCATCAGTTCTACCGACAAAGGAGAGCGTATAGCACTCCTCCAGGATAAGCGACTCATAGAATATCATTTTGATGAAGCAGAACACCAGTTTTCTGTGGGTGATATTTATTTGGGTACGGTTAAGAAAGTAGTATCTGGTCTGAACGCAGCTTTTATAGATATAGGGTATGAGAAAGACGCATTTTTGCATTATCATGATCTAAGCCCAAACATCGAGTCCCTGAATGCATACACTAAAGGGATCTTAAACAAAAAACCTTTTAGCAAAAGACTGAAAGGCTTTAAGCTGAAGCCTCAGATAGATAAACTTGGAAAGATTACGGATGTACTTACAAAAGGACAGCCGATTCTGGTACAAGTGGTTAAAGAGCCGATTAGTTCTAAGGGACCAAGACTTTCCTGCGATATCTCTATAGCAGGTAGGTATGTGGTTTTGGTGCCTTTTGCAAATGCCGTAAACATCTCAAAGAAAATAACTAGCAAGCAGGAGCGTCAGCGTCTCCATAAAATGCTAAGCTCTGTGAAACCTGAGAACTTCGGCGTCATTGTAAGAACTGTAGCGGAGAATAAAGACCTTGAGGAGCTTCAAAAAGACCTTGAGGAATGTGTAGAAAAGTGGGAGAAAGGAATCTATAAGCTTAAGAAAGCTAAGCCTAGAGATAGAATTGTTTCGGAGATGAATCGTGCGGCCTCTATTCTTAGAGATATGCTAAACGATAACTTTGACAATGTAGTAGTAGACTCAAAAGACAATTTTGATAAACTGAAAGCATTGCTACAAAGTATTGCTCCTGAGAAACTAAAAATCCTGAAATTCCATAATGGCAAATCTAAACTGTATGAGCAGTACGGAATAGAGAGGCAATTGAAAAGTTTGTTTGGCAGGTCTGTAAGTCTGCCAAGTGGAGGTTATCTGATTATTGAACATACAGAAGCACTCCATGTGATTGATGTCAACAGTGGCAATAAGTCTACTCGTGAAGAAGACCAGGAAGCCACTGCGGTAAATGTCAATAAAGAAGCTGCCCGTGAGATAGCAAGACAGCTTAGACTTCGCGATATGGGAGGAATAGTAGTCGTAGATTTCATTGATATGAAACAGGCTGCTAACCGCAAAGAAATTAATGCTGCTCTAAAGGCAGAGATGAAAGGTGACCGATCTAAGTACACTGTACTACCGATCACCAAGTTTGGCTTGGCTCAGATTACGCGTCAGCGTGTAAGACCTGAGATGAATATCGTCACCAAAGAAAAATGCCCTAGCTGTAATGGTACAGGTAGTATACAGGCAAGTATTACAGTGACAGACCTTCTGGAAAACCATCTGGATCACTTGATGGAAAAGCAGAATGAAAGCAAGGTGAGTATCATTCTTCACCCTTTCCTTTATGCTTACTACAGAGAAGGTATTATTTCAAGACAGATGAAATGGTTCTTTGAATACAAAAAATGGATCAAGCTCATCAAAGATACCTCACTTGGAATTACCGAATTCCACTTTTTGAACTCCCACGGCGAAGAAATCGAATTGAAATAAATCAAAAATCCCATTCATAGCGAATGGGATTTTTTTTGATCGAAAGTGATTGAGACTACTCTTTATTCATGCTTACAAAGGAAATTTCTTGTTGTGACTTAAAACGACTAACATTAACTCACAATCAGAATTTCTCGCATTAAAATTGAAACAATCACTGTTACGGAATAACAATCAGGGGGCCACCTTATAAGAAGACGGAGGCACTAAAAGTATATAATAGATATTGCTTGTTATCTTATTCTGGTATGCTTAATTATTCAGATTCAAAGTAATATGTCATACCGGCCTCTGTACTTAGGTCATAAACAAAGGTTGGCTTGATTGGAATTGGGTTAAGTGTGGAAGATGAAGAAATAATGGGAGGAGCCGTCTCTTCGACTTGAAAAAACGGATTTGAATTTTTTAGGAGAGCAGTTGTTAAGACATTTTCTCCTAATACTTTAAGTGCCTGATGTGAGCGTAATCTTAAGTTACCTCCGAGATTAGATTTTATGCTGAGGGTTACTACTCTGCCTTTTTGCCATTCTAGGTTAAGTATTTCAAATCCACCTCTGCCTTTTAATCCCTTAACTTCACCTTCAGCTGAGAGTGCTTCAGGCAGTGCCGGAAGAATATGTAAAGCCTCATCGGCACTTTGTATAAGCATCTCAGCTATCCCTGAGGTACATCCAAAATTTCCATCGATCTGAAACGGTGGATGAGCATCAAAAAGATTATTATACGAGCCGCCGCCTTCTTTTTTGCCGCTGACAGGAGAAAGTTGATTTTTTATCAACTCATAGGCATGATTACCATCTTGCATTCTTGCCCACCAGTTTACTTTCCATCCCATACTCCAGCCGGTAGAAACGTCGCCCCGATAAAGCAGAGTATTCTTTGCTGCGGCAAATAAATCTGGAGTTCGGTAAGCCGAAATTTGATTTGAAGGGAAGAGTCCATAAAGATGTGAGATATGTCGGTGATGATCCTCTGGACTATCCAAGTCATCAAGCCACTCCTGCAATTGATTATACTGGCCAATATGCATTGGTGGTAATTTGTCTCTAAGGTTCTTTAATTTTTCAGCAAAAACGCTATCTATTTCTAAAACTTGAGAAGCATTAATTACTGAATTGAAAACATCTAAAACAATTTGATTATCCATTGTAGATCCTGCTGTAATAGATGAACCCTGATGAGCCTCAGGGGCATTTTCCGGTGAACTTCCGGGTGCTACTACTAACCATTTGTGTTCTGGGTGTTCAATCAGGAAATCAGTATAGAAAAGAGCTGCACCACGCATTGCAGGGTATACTTTTTTTAGAAACTTTCTGTCGCCGGTGTAAAGGTAATGTTCCCATAAGTGCTGAATAAGCCAACCACCCCCACTATTCCACATGCCCCAGAAGGCGGCATCTATGGCCCCGGTGACCCTCCAAATGTCAGTATTATGATGTGCTACCCAGCCCGGGGCACCGTACATAACTTTTGCAGTCTCCTGACCTGTTTTCGCCAGTTCCGTAATCATTCGCAGAAAAGGCTCGTGCAGTTCAGAAAGATTTGTACGTTCTGCAGGCCAGTAATTCATTTCAGCATTGATATTAATGGTATACTTGCTGTCCCATGGGGGTGTCATTTTGTTATTCCAAATACCTTGAAGATTTGCGGGCTGGCCGCCAGGCTGTGAAGACGAAATAAGTAGATATCTACCGTATTGGAAGTATAGTGCGACAAAAGAAGGATCAGCAGTATTTTTAAAGTTTTGTAATCTGAGATTAGTTGGCTGTTTTTCAGCCAATGTGCTACCAAAATCTAGACTGACTCTTCTGAAATATTGTCGATAAGATGCTATATGCGGGTTTAGTAACTGCGAGTACTCTTTTGCAAAGGCAAGCTCCAAATAATACTTTGCTCTTTGTGTTTCATCTCCTGAGATATCTTTAAAAGTATTAAAATTAGATGCTATCGATACAAATATCGTTACCGAGTTTGATTCAGAAACAGTTATGGTATTGTTCTTCACTTCAAGACTTCCACCGTCTTTTTTAATTTTTAATCGAGCTTCAAAAGCAATCTCACCTTTTACACCTTCATGGTCGCTGGTAACGCCCCATAAGGAGAGCTCGCCGGCCTTATTGGTTGTAATTTTTTGTTTTGCATGCTCCGAATTAAACGTGGTATTAAATGTTATTTGTCTTGGTTTATCTGCCGTTAGTCTAATGATTAAAACACGGTCTGTGAAGGATGTGAAGGATTCTCTGGTAAAACAGACATTATTAACTCTATATGTAGTTTTGGTGACAGCTCTGTCTATGTCTAACTCCCTGTAATAATTTGAATAATTCTTATGTTTTGGGAAGTTCATCACCAAATTGCCAACTGGTTGAAACATCTGGCCATGCGATTTTTTAGAAATTAACTTTTCATTTGCCAGTTGTTCTGCGGCTTTGTATTCACCATTGAAGATTAGATCTCTGATCTTCGGCAAGGCCTCTAGAGCCTCAGGGTTGTCATTTCGGTTTGGACCACCACTCCATACCGTGTGTTCATTTAGTTGGAAAATCTCTTGTTCTACATTTCCGTACACCATGGCTCCCTGTTTGCCATTACCTATTGGAAGTGCATCTTCCCACACATCCCCGGCTGGTGTGTCATACCAAAGTTTTAAGTTTTTCTGTGAAAAAGCGGAAAAAGTTATGAAGAACTGAATGAGCAGAAATAGCTTGTTCATATCCATTGGTAAGCTTTTGTTAGAAAGAATATTAAATAAATAGAAGGAAGTAATCCCCTTATTATTTGCGAATAAACGAAATAAAATAAATGTGTCAAAATGACACTAATTTATTAATACATTTAATGTTTACCCAAAAGCTAGCCTTCCCAAGTTTGAAAATTAAAGATTAACGACCGCTTTCAGGAGCTGCTTGTTTGATGGAATTTGAGGAAAAAAATCAGGAATATCATCAAAACCTAATTCATTGGTTATGAATGGCTCTAAACTCAAATGACCACTTTCTATTAGACGTATTATTCTTTTAAAATCTTCTGGTAAAGCATTACGAGAGGAGAGAATTGTGGTTTCTTTTTTGTGAAAATAAGGATCATTGAATGTATAATCTCCTTGGAAAAGTCCAATGAAGATTAATCTTCCACCGAATGCCATATACCTGATTGACTGTTTCATGCTTTCAAGGTGACCGGTAGCATCAAAGACTACATCGTACTCATTTTCTTTAGGTTCTGTATGGATGAAATTATTTCCCTTCCCATATTTTTCACAGAATTTTAAACGTTCACTGCTTAGGTCAAACACATGAACTTCTCCTCCATTAATCTGTGCAAAGTCAATAGCGGTGATTCCAATAGGACCGGCCCCTATTACCAAGACTTTGTCTCCTTTTTGAACCTGAGCTCTTGAAACCGCATGACATCCTATCCCATAAGTTTCTACAACTGCCAGCTCACGATAACTTAAAAGATCAGAGTTATGTAGTTTGCGACTCGGAAGTACTAGAAATTCAGACATGCCACCATCTATATGTACTCCAAGTACCTCAAGTTTTTCACAGCAGTTTATGTGACCTTTTAGACAAGGATGACATTCTCCACAGTTGAGGTACGGCTCTACTGAACATCTATCACCAACTTTTAAATTTTGTACTTGATCCCCGATTTCCACTATTTCTACACCGAGTTCATGACCTAGTATTCTTGGGTAGGTAAAGTAGGGCTGACGTCCGTGAAAGGCATGGATGTCTGTTCCACAAATTCCTATTGTCTTTACTTTTACTAGAACTTCATCTGCCTTGGTTATTGTTGGAATATTGCTTTCAATTTTCTTGAAGTGGGTAGGCGAGTTTAGAATAAAACTTTTCATTTTTACGAGTAATTCTTTGCTAAGAGCACTTTAGGGTATGATTTCCTTCAAAAATGTGTCTCATTTTCTCTTAAATCAAATTACTTTTCGAATTAAGGTTTTTATAATGGCGGACGTATTCGGGATTTTAGGACTTTTTTAAGGTTATCTTCTTCAATATCTGTTATTTAACTATTTATATCAAAAAATCCCGCTCAATGCTGAGCGGGATTTTGAAAGACCTAAAATGTTATCATTAATAATCATCGTAAAACCTTTTTACCGAGCTTGTAAATTGATTGTAGATGGGTTTGCAAAACTCAATAAACAATTGCTGCGGAGCAGGAGGGAGTTCTTCTTTTCGTTTCGTGAAATCTAATTGTTCCTCTGTTAATGCTCTTTCATCACCATTAAAGCTTCCCCATTCATTGACCCATGTGAATTCACCCGGGAATTCTTTTTTCATTAGCACTTTGTCATTTTGAAAATCAATGATTTGCATAGCCAAAATACCTCTTGAATTCACCACTTTTCGGTTTTCAGATAGTTTGGCATTCACTAAACCATAAACGTCTACATTTTTGCCTCTGATGGTAGCTGTTCCGGTTTTCACAGAATCTTCACTGGTGACTGTTTTCTCAGATTTCTCAATAAGCGTTTCACCCACCACGAAATCAATGAAATCAAGACTTATGACGTGGTCTGGTTGTAGTTTTGCTCTGCTAGCCTCTTCAGGAGAATAGAATCTGATAAACTCGTTCATTCTACGGTTATCTCTCAAAAACTCATTAATTCTGTCCTGAAAATACTCATTACTAAGCTCATATAGTTTAGAATTAATTTCAGGCTGTTCTACCACCACGTGATATGAACCTGCATCCAGGGCAATGTCAAGTTTCTCTCGTACGTCTTTATAATTCGGGGCAAAATCAAAAAGAGTTTTGAACGACTCAAAAGCCTCTCTACCGCCTTCCATGGTACCGTTATCCAGCATTTGACTGGCATAGATGTATCTTTCTTCAGCGGCTAATTCACGAGCCTCCTCGGCCTCTTTAAAAAATGACTGCGGGCTCACAGCTCTTCTACATGACATACATCTGGCTATGAGGTCATGCATTTTATTCAGCTTGCTGTAAGAATCTAAGACTCTTTCATATTTAAACTGTTGATTGGCAGATCTGGCACTTCTAATATTGGTAAGAAGATCTTCTTTAGCGTAGCTGTAAGCCTGTGGAAGTACCTCTAGAGACTTCTCATTATCTACATCTTTTTTAAGTTTCTCTACTGCCTGAAGAGTGGCAGTATAGTAATCTCCTTGTTCAAGTGCTTTTGTGCCACTTTTTGAACAGGAGAATGATATGACGGATATGAAGGCCAGGCTAAGCCCAATTATACTTTTCGTTTTCATGGTACTGTTAAGGTTTGATTTAATCAATAACCGAATTTTGTATGAAAGACTTACAGTGCCAAAATTAATGATTGACTTAACAATTTATTAAAGACGCCTCTCTATTTTATAATACGGCGAACTATTCAGCACTTTTCAAAACAGCTGTGCCGAAATTGACTGAGAAGGCACGACACCATATCAATACATGATTCATCTGAGCAGGGTCGGTACCATCAGGCAGATTATATTTCACGTTTCCGTTTTTTACTTCTTTGCTAATTTCTTTGAAGCCGGTGGCTTTATCATCTTCCGCCAGGTATACTCTTAAATCAGGTCCCGGATCAGTTTTAAAATCACTAAAAACCAGACTTAAAGTGTTGTCTTGGTTTCTGATAACTGATGCCCTACCCGATGTTGGGTGTGCTGCATCTATAAAGTCGCCCTCAAAAAGTACAGTGCTGCCTTCGGCAATTACATCTTCACTTTCATCAGTAGGGTTAATTTCTACGGCAGGGTTTACCTTGTCCACATTACAAGCGGCCATAAAGAGCGACAGGCATGTGACAAATGATACAAACTTTAGCTTCGAAAATATCGTTTCTTTAGATAGGTAAAACATAATTGAAATGAATACTTTATTGAAAAACTGGACTCTATTGAGACTTACGCATTTAGTGGTTTCATTGGTTTTACTAGGCTGTGCGTTTTATTTCCATCACAATATCTATCTCTATATTCTCGGTGGTGGTTTTCTAGCTCAGGCATTGCTGCACTCAGGCTGTAGCAATAACTCCTGTGATGTTCCGTCAGGTAAATACAGAAACACCAGATACAGAAGAAGACACTAAGCGAAAAACAGGTATCCCATGAAAATGGCTGCAAGTATTCCAATGAAATCTGCCAAAAGGCCATACTGAATGGCATATCTAACTTTAGACACACCTACAGAGCCAAAATATAGAGCTACCACATAAAAAGTTGTGTCTGTAGTCCCCTGGAAAATACAAACCAATTTACCCACAAAAGAGTCTGGACCTCCGTTTTCTGGAGCCATGGCTTCCAGCATTAATCCTCTGGCACCGCTTCCTGATAAAGGACGCATAATTGCGACAGGAAGTGCCTCTACAAAGCGTGTGTCGAATCCCATAGAGCTAAACGCCCATGCCATACCATCTGTGATGTAACCCAGCATACCAGAATTACGCAACATGCTGATCGCCACTAGCATTCCTACCAAGTAAGGGATAATTTTTACGGCAACCTGGAAGCCTTCTTTAGCTCCAGTGATAAAGGTGTCAAATACATCTATTTTTTTTAGCAGCCCTCCGGCAATAAAACCAACGATGACTACCAAAAGGATTAGGTTACTGTACACTTTAGAGAAGGACTCAATCTCGCTTTGACTTAAAGATGAGAGATACCACAGTAGCCCACAAATAGCCACAGTCACTCCACCGATCCAGCCTAAAATGGTTTTATCCCAAATATTGATCTTTTGCTTTAGCATGACGGCTATCAGACTAATAACAGTGGCAAAATATGTGCTGATTAGCAAAGGCATAAAAACATCTGAAGGATCTGCAGCTCCCATAGATGCTCTGTATGTCATTATATTTATCGGGATTAATGTCAGACCTGAAGTCTGTAGCACCAAAAACATTATTTGGGCATTGGAAGCTGTGTTCTTATTCGGGTTTAACTCTTGCAGACTTTCCATAGCTTTTAAACCGAATGGCGTAGCAGCATTGTCAAGATTCAACATATTGGCCGAAAAATTCATGATCATTTGCCCATGAGCAGGGTGGTCTGCCGGCACTTCAGGGAATAGTTTTCTGAAGAACGGGCCAATGATTTTTCCGAGAAAACGTATAGCACCAGCTTCTTCACCAATCTTTAGAATTCCCAGAAATAAAGTCATAACGCCGGTTAAGGCCAATGAGATTTCAAAGCCTGTTTTGGCCGAATCAAAAATACCGCTCACGAATAACTCAAAAATCTGATTGTCTTGAAGAAAAATATACTTAACCAGAGCTACCAGAATGGCGATAATGAAAAAGCCGGCCCAAACATAATTTAATACCATATAAAGCTTAGTGATCTAACGATTTATGACGTAATTTCGGTGAGAATCCTGCTAAAATAGGTATTCGCCTCACATTTATGAAAGAAATACTCTATTCGTTTATATTGCTTTTTGGCTTAGTGCAATGTACCGATTCAGAAGAAACTCAAAACACAGAAACATACCGCATAAGAATAGCCGAACCCGAAGAGGATGAGCCTGAAGAATTAGGAATAGGGGAGTTTGAGCAAAGTTTAATTTATCAGGGATTGGTAGATATTCAGTCAGTAGATCCATCTATTTATGTTGACCTGAAGTATTCTACAGTCGATAACTTTTTTGAAGA
The DNA here is from genome assembly GCF_052828545.1 of Jiulongibacter sp. NS-SX5. Next base: position 1,807,793 of record NZ_CM128248.1, on the reverse strand, counting down.
AGATGTTTATGGCGACCTCACAAGGGCATATTTGCCTAAAAATGTAGCTGAAGCCTTAAAAGTGGTGAATAATCATCTGAAATCGGATTCCTCACATTTGCGTCTTTGGGTATTTGATGCGGTAAGACCGCATGGTATTCAACGCATTTTATGGAATGCACTGGATAGTATTCCTGTGGCCAATAGGAGGGCTTTTGTAGCAGATCCTGAAAGAGGCTCCTTGCATAATTACGGCTGTGCCGTAGACCTTTCAATTTATGATACTCACCGTGATACGTTACTGGACATGGGCACCAAATACGATTATTTCGGATATTTAGCCTACCCGAGAAAAGAAGCCGAAATGCTGGCTTCCGGAAGTTTAAACAGAGAGCAGATTGGTAACAGACAGCTACTTCGTAATGTGATGAGAAAAGGAGGTTTTTTGCCGATCAATAGTGAATGGTGGCATTTCAATATTACCACGCTGGCTAATGCCAAAGAGAATTATAAGCTAATTCAATAAAAAAGCAGCCGCCCAATGGGCCACTGCTTTAAAGTTACCTAACCACTAAAGTATTAAATCTTGAGTCTGTGTGGACTTAGTAGTTTTTTCACTTCGCTAACTCTTCTTCTGGATACATCCACCTTATCGCCGTTTTGGAGTTCTACAGTTCCGGTGCCGGCATAGAAATAAGTTTTACGTACAAAAGACTTGTTAATCAGATGTGACTTGTGTGTTCTGATAAACTCAGAAGAGCTTAATTGCATCTCATAAGTTTTCAGGGTTTTAGAGCTGAGAAAGGCTTGGTTTTCAGTGTAAACGAAGGTGTAGTTTTTTTTACCTTCGAGTCGGATGATCTCCTCTTCGTTTACCTGAAACTCCTGATTCCCTGCCAAAAAACGGAGGGTTTTGTTACTTTCCGGGTTCATTAAAAGACTTACTTTAGTAATTGGTGTTGGTTCCCAAAAGTCTTAAGGAATCCTCCAAAATCAAACTCCTTGATCATACAAGTGAAGTAGGTATATATCTATAAACGAGATCGTTATGGATAAATCCACAGGCTAAAAAGGAAAAAACTACGTGACTCAATAGGTAAAAATACCTTAGACGAAATTAATGTTAATTTGGATTATTCCATGATCAATCGCATGGTTAATATGAGTTCATAAAATTTTCATATTCTGATTATCTTTGTGCCTCAAAAAATTGGCAAGGCGTGTTAGAGCAAATTGAAGGATTACTAAAAGAAGCAAAAGAGTGGCAGGCTAAAAACGCTCAGGAGGTTGAGGACTTCCGTTTGGCTTTTCTTAGTAAAAAAGGAAAGCTAAATCAGCTATTTGATGAATTTAAGAAGGTTCCAAACGAGAAGAAGAGAGAGTTTGGACAGGAATTAAATAAGCTGAAAGGAAAAATTGAAGAACGCTTTAAAAGCCTTCAGGAAGAATCTCAAAACTCAAGTGTTACTTCGGAAGATAAACCGGATGTTTTTTTACCTGAGGTGCCTGAGTCACTTGGCAGTTTACACCCACTGACCATCACAAAAAGGAGAATTGCAGAGATTTTTGCAAGAATGGGTTTCAGTAGTGAAGATGGACCAGAAATGGAGACTGACTGGTACAATTTTACGGCATTGAACTTCCCTGAGAATCACCCTGCTCGTGAAATGCAAGACACGTTCTTTATTTCAAAAGGGGAGGAGCAAAAAGATGATACCTTACTGAGAACGCATACTTCAAATGTTCAAGTAAGGCTGATGGAGCATACAAAACCGCCTTTAAGATCAATTATGGTGGGTAGAGTATATAGAAATGAAGCTATTTCTGCCAGAGCCCATTGTCAGTTTCATCAGGCTGAAGGTCTTTACGTTGATAAAAATGTGAGCTTTAAAGATTTGAAAGATACCTTATTGCATTTTGCCAAAGAGATGTTTGGTAAGGATACCAAAATAAGACTGAGACCAAGCTATTTTCCATTTACTGAGCCAAGTGCTGAGATAGATATTTCATGCTTTATCTGTAAAGGGGAAGGTTGTAATATATGTAAGAAAACGGGTTGGGTAGAAATCGGAGGTTCCGGAATGGTGGATCCTAATGTGCTGGTAAGTGCTGGAATTGACCCAGAAGAGTATACTGGTTTTGCTTTTGGAATGGGAATAGAAAGAATAGCGATGTTGAAATTTGGGATAAATGACATTCGACTATTCTTTGATAATGATATCAGGTTTTTAAGCCAATTTAAAGGAGTATAGAAGTAAATGAATCGCTTTTTTAAGCTTTTAATTTATTCGTTTTTCTATTTCGGGTTTCTAGTGACCACACACGGGCAGGTAGAAATTGTTTTTCCGAAAGAAAGGGCGGTATTTCAAAGAGATAATAGCAACAATGGAGCTATTACAATCTCGGGTATTGCCTCTAAACAAGCGACAAAAATCGAAGGAAAATTAACCCCAATGTCTGCCGGTCAAGGTACGGAAACAGATTGGGTACTGGTGGACGATAAACTTACTGGAGGTTCATTTTCGGGTAAAATTCAAGGTAAAGGCGGGTGGTATAAGCTACAGCTTAGGGAGTATGCAGGAGATAAATTGCTCTCATTAACGGCCTTAGATAGAGTTGGTATAGGAGAAGTATTTATTGTTTCAGGCCAGTCAAATGCCCAAGGTTTTTTGAGGTTTAACCCCAAAGGTTCTACCGATGATAGAGTTAATGGTTACGGATTTTATAAAGCCGACTTTATCGATGAAAATCCTACTCTTACTGATATTAAACACTTAGATCGTGAACTTAACCTGGGGCCTCATGGTCAGGGAGCTTGGGCTTGGGGAGAATTAGGTGATAAACTGGCTCAGAAGCTGAATGTTCCGGTTTTATTTTTCAATACGGCCTATGAGGGAACTTTGATAGAAAATTGGGTTAAAAGTGCCAAAGGAGAAAGTACAACACATGCAGGATTTGGCTTTGTGTTTCCTAATAATACGCCATATTCTTTCTTACGAATCATCCTTCAAAATCATGTGAATTTATACGGGCTTAGGTCTATCATCTGGATTCAGGGAGAGAGTGACTACCTAACTGAGGGTGATGCGTACTATGCTGATTTAAAATACTTTATAAATAAAGTCGGGTCTGATGTAGGGAAGGAGATTCCGTGGCTGGTGACAAAAACATCACTAAACTTCAATCTGTCTTTTGACAAAATATTATTCGCCCAGGCTAAAGTTATCCGTGAATTATCTAATGTCTTTGAAGGACCATTGACAGACTATGTGGGTATTCCGAGAATAGATGGAGTGCACCTTTTTAATAATGGCTTTTTAGATGGGATTTCAGAATTGGCTACTTCGCTAAATGAAACATTATCTCTTTCTTTACTGGCTCAAATGAAACCCCTACAAGGGAGTTCGTTTATTCCACTAGACGCGAGTTGTGTCAGCGGAGGAAATGCCCGGGTTTCACTTAGTAGCTCTGCTGCTAAAACACCAAAATGGTCTAATGGGGTAACCTCAAATGCTATACAACTGGCCAACGGTAGAGTATCTGCTTTAACTGCTGACGGCAATGGCAATTATTTGTTCTCAGAGACCTTAGAGGTGTCTAGAGTATTTCCTTCTGCCCCTGTAATAACTACTGAAAGTGAATTGACTCTTTGTGAAGGAACTACCGCCACTTTTACTACCGATAAACAAGATCTAACCATTGAATGGCATGATGGATCGTCAGGAACGGAGTATACTACTGATGAATCTGAAACTGTATTTGCGAAATATACGAGTGCCGATGGTTGTAATTCTCCCGTATCCAATAAGTTGAGCCTTGAGATCGTACCTATTCCTGAGGTACCTACAATTACTAGTATTTCAGGTAGTTTCGGGGAGTGTGAAGGAAGTGTTTTAACATTAAATGCCTCTACCTCAGCAGGTGCTGAGATAAACTGGAGTGATGGTTCTATTGGCTCAAATCTCACTATAAGTGAGGTCGGAGAGTTTATTTTTACTGCCAAGGCAAAAACTCCTGAGAATTGTGAGTCTGAAAGTTCAGAAAGTGTAAATGCTAGAATTTTCTCAAAACCTCCCCCTCCGTCAATAACAAAAAATGGACCCTACTCAGTAGGTGTGGTTAATAAAGAAATCTACGAAAGCTATTTATGGAAATTTGAAGGTCAATTACTATCAGATCAAACCTCGTTTCAAATTTCCCCTCAAAGTAATGGTTTTGTAAGTATTGCGGGTTACGAAAGGCATCCTGAGCCTTATACTTCACTTTGTTTATCAAATGATTCCGGGCTCTATTATTTTGAAAAAGACGAAGAGAATGTAGGCGTAGTGGTATATCCTAATCCTCCTGTTGATAATACAGTTTATATAGCCTCAGAGGATAATATTCCTGAGATGAATATCCAGGTGTATGATGTTTTTGGTAAGGCCGTTATACGTAACCAAAGAGTTCAGAACGTAGGGCTGCCTTATGAATTAAAATTTGATGAGAATGTCTTTCATGGAAAGTACTACCTGATTGTCAATTATCAGGGGCTTCAAAAGAAGTTTACCTTGTTCTTTGAATAAAAGTGCCAAATAAGGATTCCTGCTGAAACACTCACATTTAGAGAGTGTTTAGTTCCAAATTGCGGAATTTCTAAGACCATATCGCTGGCTTCCAGAAATGTTTGATGAACGCCAAAAACTTCATTGCCAAAAATAAATGCATATTTATCACCTTCGAAAGTAATATCATTCAGCATTTGGCTTTGGTTTGTCTGCTCAATACTACAGATTAAATACTGCTCTTTTTGTAAATAATTGACTGCTTCTTCTTCTGATTTAAAATATTGATAGTCAATTGACTCCGTAGCACCTAGGGCTGTCTTTTCAATCTCTTTATTTGGTGGGGTTCCTGTAATTCCTACCAGTAAGATTTTCTCGATTTTAAATGCATCCGCAGTTCTGAAAAATGAACCTACATTTTGGAGGCTTCTGATGTTATCCAATACCAAGACTAGCGGAATTTTCTCATTCGATTTAAAGGTTTGAAGGTCAACCCTGTTGAGATCTTCCATGCTGGTTTTAGTAATATCATTAAATGGCATAATTCTTGGGAGTACTTAGAATTGAAAAGACTTATGAATATGCGAGTACTTAAAATAACAACGGTTTTATTAATGCTTTCCCCGTTGGTTTTTGCACAGCAAAAAATCGTATCAGGAACTCAAGCCTCTGAAGAGATATTGAGCACGGCTGAGCTACAAATATCGGAAACTTTTGAAGGAAATGACTGTCAGGAACGATCGTCAAATTCTGTAAAAGTGATCAATACTGTGGTGAAGGGTTCTTCTGCCGGCTGTCTTGAGGTTAAGGCCACTGACAATATCGACATTGAAGATTTCTTTGATTCTGAAAACGGCAGTAGTTTTGATGCTCAGATTGTAGCCGATTTAGGGACAGACCCAGATCCGACTCCTGATCCTGAGCCTACGCCAGATCCGGAACCTACCCCGGATCCAGACCCAACACCTGACACAGAGAAAGTCTGTGAAAACTTAGCGAACCATGGTCCGGCCAATCCTCACTTATATGCACATTCCTCTTCTAACTCTTTTGTAGGGAATCTAATAGCACTTTATGCACCGGAATACAAAATAGAAGGACTGACAGATTGGAAATTAATGAGCTCTGCTGGTTACATTAAATCAGGACATGACGAGCAGCTATTCTATTTCCAAGAGCCTTCTGACGGACAATCAAGAAATATTGTTCTGAGAACAAAGGCAGGCTGTCAGGAGTATCGTGATGTAAGGAATCAGAAAGTGATAGCCAATACACTCGAAGAAAGAATTGATTTTCAGAAGCCTTCAATGGGAACGGCCGTTCCTGCACCTATTAACGTTAACCTGATGGTGAATTCTGAACTTGAAAACAGAGGAGTTTATGATGCAATCCCGGTTTATGGGATTTACACGGATAGAGTTATAGATAATCTATCACTGAGGGTTAATGGTAAAGATTACACTCATTTTAACTTATATACTTACGATCTATTTAATTTCAGAGCAAACCCAGATAAGATGGAAAGCCCAGCTCTTTTCCCAGAGAGAAAAGACTTTGTTCTTGACATCTCCAACGATGGATGGAAATCGGCAGCCAGATATAATGTGTACAGAAATTATCAAGGAGGGCACTGGTCTACTGTGACTTCATTAACAAGACATGATAGCCGAGTGACTGTAGCTGTTCAGGGTATTAACTGGGACATGGACCAGAAACTAGTTAATATTTTTACAGGCCAGACGTATTCAAATATTCCGGAGTTCGGAAATGTGTTTGACCTGGGAACATTGGGTGATGGAGTTTATCAGTTCCAATTAAAAACGCATACTGGGGTCATGATTAATGATCGGATTATTGTAAGAGTAGAACGACCTGTAATAAACTAAAAGAGGTCAATAACGATATATTTGATAGGAGGTAATGAGAATTGCCTCCTATTTTTTTGATTAATTCTATCCAATGATTGTAGATTTATCAAGAAATTCTTGAAAGCAGTTGTTAAGCATTTTTACCAAACCAAAACTTTTTCTACTTGGCCTTATCTTTTCTTCGGCGTTAAATCTGGCGAAGGCTCAGGAGTATCATTCTCTATTAATTTCTGAAATTTTTGCAGACCCAACGCCCAGCAGAGGGTTACCAGAGAAAGAGTTTATTGAACTTTACAATAATTCTAATGACGTAATTTCACTTAAAGGTATTTCGCTGAGTTATGCGAATTCTAAAGTGGAGTTACCGGCCTATGAACTGGAGGCAGGGAAATATGTGATAGCTGCCAGGTTCAATAATGCCGAACTTTTTGAGCCCTATGGTGACGTTATATCTTTAGATAAGTTCTCATTACTTAACAGTGGTACTACATTAAAACTAGAATCAAGAACAGGAGTATTGATTCATCAAGTTTCTTATTTATCTGACTGGTATGCTACAGGAAGAGACCAGGGATACTCGTTGGAGATGATTGATTTGAATTTAGCCTGCAAAGGTGCAGATAATTGGACATCGAGTATTTCTGAACTGGGGGCTACACCGGGTAGTGTTAACTCAGTGAATGAAATTATAATTGATAATGATTCACCTTTTCTTGTCAGTTTTAATACCGAGAACAATAAGGACTACACTTTTATTTTCTCTGAAAACATAAATGGTTCTTTGGATGAAGTAAATATAGATGTTCAGGGGGCAGAAATTGAGACTCTAGGACTGTTAAATGGAAATGAAGTCCATCTCAGTTTAGAAGAGGAAATATTACCTGGCGATGTAGTACAAGTGGTTTTTGAAGGCATAGCAGATTGCGTTGGTAATTTATCAGAATTAATAAAACTGGAGTTAAGCAATGTCAAGTCAGCTGAAAAAGGGGAGGTGGTATTGTCTGAAGTTCTTTTTAACCCTAAACCAGGGGTCAGTGATTTTGTTGAAATTTATAATACTACTCAGAATCAACTTAATTTACTTGGCTTAGGTTTTGCCAAGAGAAATAGCCTAAATGAAATCGATGATTTTGAATTGATTTCTCAAAACGTAATAATTCAGCCCCATCAATTTTTATGCTTTACTGAAGATAAGATGGCTTTGATACAGGCATATCCGAAAGCAAAAGCTGAAAACATCATTGAAGTACAGAATATCCCATCTTATACAAATGAATCAGGAGATGTCGTTATTACCAATTCTGATGAAGAGATATTTGATGAATTCTCATATCATGAAGATTTTCATCACTTTTCAATTGATGATCCTGACGGGGTGTCTTTGGAAAGATTAATAAATCAGGATCAAACTGCCAGTTCTGTTTGGAGGTCAACTTCGGCTTCTGAAAATTATGCCACTCCCGGTTATTTTTTGATGAATACTACTAGTGGTTCTGATTTGCCTTTTACGCTTAAATTATCAGCACCTTATTTCACACCCGATCAAGATGGTTTAGATGAGACTTGTCATCTTCAAGTAGAATCTCTAAAAGAAGGATTACTTACTATCCATATTTATTCTACAAGTGGGAGACAGGTAAAGAGAGTAGTTACCAACCAGTATTCCAGTCAATTTTTCTCTTTTGAGTGGAATGGACTCTCAGACTTAGGAGAAGAGTTGCCCATGGGTTATTATATTGTTTCTGCGGATTTCATAAGTGAGGGCGAAACTTACAGGGATCAAAAAAAACTGCTACTCGCCAGGGCTGATTAAGCCGATTCATTGCTCTTACTATCTCACCAGAGCAAAAGGCTATTAAACGGAGGTAAAATTGACCTGACCGTTAACTAATTTTTTTTTCGAATGGTAAAACCAGCAAAATGGGTATATCAACGCCTATTTTGTGTCTATGAAATGGTTTTCGCTTCATTTTCGCCAATTTTTAATTGTCCTAGTGACACTTGGAGGCCTTTTGTCTGTTTAAAAACAATTGGCAATAGTATTTTATCTAGAAAATATTGTTTTTATTTGCCCCCTAGTTCTCTCGATTAGTATTGTTTCATGATTGAATAGTATCAAATCGTGAGTGCTACTTAAACTATCTATTTTTTATTATAACCATTTTAACCTTTAATTTATGAAAGTTAAGCTTTATCTAAAGTACTTGCTTTTGGTGACTGTGGGAGTTATGGCGACAATGAATGTTGCTTTGGCTCAGGGCAGAAAAGTGAGTGGAAAGGTTGTCGGTTCTGACGACAATTTAGGAATCCCGGGAGCTTCGGTAGTTATTCAAGGTACATCTACAGGTACTACTACTGACGTTGAAGGAAATTACTCAATTGACGTTAGAGGTAACAACGACGTATTAGTTGTTAGCTTTGTGGGTTACAACACACAAACTGTAACAGTTGGGAATCAGTCAGTGATTAACTTCACTTTAGAAACTGATGTGAACTCTCTAGAAGAGATCGTTGTGACAGGTTATCAGCAGATTCGTAAGAAAGACATTACGGGTGCGGTAACAGTAGTAGATGCTGAAGAGCTTAAAACTGTAAAATCTAGTTCATTTATCCAGAACCTTGCCGGTAGAGCGTCAGGTTTAACTGTGTCATCTTCAGGTTCTCCTGGTGATGCTACAAACGTTCGTATTCGTGGTATTTCTTCGTTTACGTCAAACGATCCTCTTTACATCATTGACGGTGTACCTGTTCAGGATAAATTCCAGAACACAATTAACCCGAATGATATCGAGTCAATCCAAGTATTGAAAGATGCTTCTGCTGCTTCAATTTACGGTTCTCGTGCATCAAATGGTGTAATTGTAATTACAACAAAGCAAGGTAAGTCTGGTAAAGCTAAATTGACTTACAATGGTTCTTACGGTATTGCTAACTCAGTAAGAGGACTTGATCAAGTTTTGAATCAATCGTCTGAATACTATGCCGAAGCTATGAGACGTAAGTTCGCTAACGACCCGGATAACATCCCTTCTTGGGCAGCAAATCCTGGAAGTCTTCCTAAGTACATTCAGCCATTCGGTGATAATGTAGATTTAAGTACTTATGACATCCTGAACAATCAAATTTCAGAGACGAATCAGGTTGGTACTAACTGGTGGGCTGAGTCTACTCGTCCTGCTAACGTTAATGATCATAGCTTAAACCTTTCTGGTGGTAATGATGCAGCTGTATTTAATATTTCAGCTTCATTCTTGAACCAAGAAGGTGTGTTGAATCACACATTCTTCAATCGTGGTACCATCAGAGCTAACTCAAACTACAAAGTTGGTAAGAGATTACGTATTGGTGAGAATATCATGTTTGCTTCAAACTGGGGTGTTGGTATTTCTACTCAAAGTGGAAACAATAATGAGCAAGGTATTCTTGGTGATATTTTTAAAGCCACTCCTGTAGTTCCTGTGTATGATATTAACGGTAATCCAGGTGGTCACCTTACTGCCCAAACTGGTAACTTTACTAACCCTACTCAGCGTTTGGAAGACAATAAAAACGCTAGAGATACTTACAGAAGATTACTTGGTAATATCTATGCTGAATTAGATATCGTAGAAGGTCTTACACTAAAGACAAACTTTGGTGCTGACGTTGGAAACGGTTTCCAGAAGTCTTTCACATTCCCTCAGCCTTATAGAGTTGAAGGTAACAAGACAGGTAACACTTTCAGAGAGAGCTGGAATCAAAGTCTATCTTGGAACTGGACTAATACTTTACAGTATAATAAGACGTTCGGTAACCATGCTGTAGCTGTTCTTGCTGGTCAGGAAGCAATCGCTAACCAATTCAGAGGATATAACGGTTCATTAGCAAACTACTTTACTACTGACGTTAACGCTTGGTACTTAAATACTGCTTTCGGTGATCCAGGTTCTCGTTCAGTTTCTTCGTTTGGTAATGAGTCTCGTTTAGCTTCTTACTTCGGTAAAGTGGATTACACTTTTGCTGATAAGTATTTATTAAGTGCGACAATCAGAAGAGATGGATCTTCAAGATTCCTATCTGATGTAAGATACGGGGTGTTCCCTGCATTCTCGGTAGGTTGGAGAATTTCTCAAGAGTCTTTCATGCAAGATCTTGCGTGGTTGTCTGACTTAAAATTGAGAGCATCATATGGTGAGGTTGGTAACCAACAAATCTCTAACTACAACTTCGCTGATATTTATGGTGGTGGTGTAGGTTCTACATTCTATGATATCAACGGTACTAACGGTGGTGTAGCTACAGGTTACTCACTTAGATCTCGTGGTAATGCAAGTACAGTATGGGAAGCAGCGATCAACAAAAACATCGGTTTAGATGCGTCATTGTTTAATAACTCAATCAACGTGGTATTAGACCTTTATGACAGATTTACAAACAACCTTCTTTACAACCCGGCACTTCCTGGAACTGCTGGTGCTGCGGCTCCACCATTTGTTAACGTTGGAGAAATGCAGAACAAAGGTTTTGACCTTGCTGTGACATACAGAAAGAACTTCAGAAACGACCTTGGCTTCAATGCTACAGTGAACTTATCTCACTACAGAAATGAAATTAAGGCGGTTGCTGGTAACACAGACAGATTCTACTCTGGAGGTTTGAATAGCCGTATTCCGAATGGTGATATCTCTGTAGTAAACAGAGTTGGATACCCTATTTCTTCATTCAACGGCTATGTAGTTGATGGTCTTATTGAGACTCAAGAAGAACTAGATATGCACACTGGAACTGGTGCTGCTTACATCGGTGGTTTGAAATTCAGAGATGTTAATAACGATGGTCAGATTAACGGCGATGATATTACTGTAATTGGTAATCCTCACCCGGACTTGACTGGTGGTGTTAATCTAGGTCTAAACTGGAAAAACTTTGACGTGAATGCATTTGTATTTGGTTCACTTGGTAACGATATCTTCACTGGATATTGGATTCAGAACTACTTCATGAACTTTAACTCTAACGTAATCAAGGATATCTTAGAGCTTGAAGGAACAGGTACTTGGCCAAAAATTAATCAATTAGATGCGTCATCTCGTAATACGTCTTCTTTCTACGTACAGGATGGTTCTTACCTACGTCTGAACAACCTTCAGATTGGTTATACTCTTCCTGTTGATGTGTCTAGCAAGGCTGGAATGTCAAAAGCGAGAATTTATGTACAAGGTCAAAACCTACTTACTCTAACAGGGTATTCTGGAGCTGATCCTGCAATTTCTAATGCTAATATTGGTAATTCGGGTAATCAGAATGACACAAGTATGGGTCTGGATAACGGTAACTATCCGTCAAACAGAATCATCAACGTAGGTGTAACCCTTGAATTTTAATAACAACTGAAAAAAGAGATATTAATAATGAAAAATGCATTAAAATTAACTGTTGTAGCTACGGCATTATTTGGCGGGCTCGTTGCATGTAACGATGCTTTTCTAGATACTCCGCCGCAGGCTGCACTTTCTAACGCTACTCTTGCTTCTGGTAAGAATGGTGTAGATGCTACTTTGATAGCAGCATACAGAAGTTTGAATGGCTGGACGCAGAACTGGAACGAGAGTGCCTGGGGTGCTGCACCATCTAACTGGGTTTTTGATAACGCTGGTGATGATGTTCATAAAGGTTCTGAGCCAGGTGATGGTGATGCCATGCTTGCATATGAGCTTTTCCAGTGGAATCCATCTGATGGAGATTTAAGAAGTAAGTTCATTGCTACTTATGAAGGTATAGCAAGATCAAACTCAGCTATCAATACTGCTTCTGAGTTTTTAGCGAACAATCCTGATGAAGCAGAATACGCAAATGGTGTAATTGGTCAGGCCACTTTCTTAAGAGGTTACTACCACTTCGAAGCGTATAAAGTATGGAAGAAAGCTCCTTACTACTTCGAAGATGATGTTGACTTCCAGAAAGCAAATGACCAGGAAATGCTTCCATTGATCATTGCTGACTTTGAGAAGGCTGCCGGTATGGTGGCTGATGACAGAGGTGGTGACGTAGGTAGAGCAGATAAAATGGTTGTTACAGCGTATTTAGGAAAAGCTAAGATGTTTGCAGGTGATTATGCTGGAGCTCTTTCGGCCTTTAATACTGTAATCAATTCAGGTAGATATAGCCTTGCAGATTGTTTCTATGATAACTTCTCTGTTGCTGGTGATAATAATAGCGAGTCTATCTTTGCTGTTCAGAATTCAGTAAATGATGGTGATGCTGATGGAGGTAACTCAAACTTCTCTGAGCGTCTGGCACTTCCTCACGGAGCTAGCCCTTACGGATGTTGTGGTTTCAAAACTCCATCATATGACCTTGCTTTTGCCTATAAAGTAGATGCTAATGGTCTTCCGATCTCTACTGTAGGTCAGTCACTTGATCTTTTAGCTGCTGGTGATGCTTCTCCTGTAGATCCACGTCTTGACTTTACTATCGGTCGTACTGGTGTTCCTTATTTAGATTGGGGTAACCACGAAGACTCATGGGTAAGAGGTCAAGGTTATATGGGATGGTATTCTCCTAAGAAAAACGGACATGCTCAAGGTGATGCTTCACTTTCTGGTTCTTGGTCTGGTGCTCAGCTTTCAAACCTTAACGTAGAACTTATGCGTTATTCTGATCTTCTTCTAATGGCTGCTGAAGCTGAAGTAGAAGTAGGAAGCTTAGAGAAGGCTAGAGAATATGTAAACATGGTAAGAGCTAGAGCAGGTAACTGTGCTCAAGGTTCTTCTGCTATTGCAGTAGATCCTTCATCTGCTGAAATTACGTGGGCTACTTATCAGGTAGGTACATATGATTCTCCTTGGTCTGATAAAGATGCTGCAAGAAATGCAGTTAGAACTGAGCGTCGTCTAGAGTTAGCTCTTGAAGGGCATAGATTCTTTGATCTTCAGAGATGGGGACAAGTAGAAAATGTTCTAGGTGAGTATTTACCTAGAGAAGCGGAATTAGTAACTGTTCTTCAGCAGGCACAAACTCCAGCTGCTAAGCATTATGCCTTCCCTCTTCCTAACACGGAAATTGAGAGATCAGGTGGAAACTTGGTACAGAACACAGGATTCTAATCCTTGTTCAATAAATAAAAACAAAAGGGACCTTCGGGTCCCTTTTGTTTTTATAAAGGGCTTCTTTTTTGATAAAAAGACTAGAACCGAAAGCTCTTAAAAGTGATGATGTTTCGTTATTTTTGAATTCTGCTTAAACCTCTTAGAATGCGATTTGGCCTATTTATTACTCTTGTTTTAATCTTTTTATCCTGTCAAAAAGATGAAGAAGAAAACAGATCCACAGTTGAAGGATCAAGCCCTTTTAAACTTATAGACGGAGCTGATAGCGGCATTGAGTTCTCAAATGAAGTAAGGGATAGAAAAGATTTTAATGTTCTTACGTATAGAAACTATTATAACGGTGGAGGAGTAGCGATTGGTGATCTGAACAATGATGGACTTAATGATATCTACTTTACGGCCAATATGAATTCTAATAAACTTTATCTCAATAAAGGTGAGATGAAGTTTGAGGATATTACAAATGCGGCAGGAGTAGGAGGTAAGGATTCTTGGAGTACCGGTGTTACTCTTGCTGATGTGAATGCTGACGGCTTGCTAGATATTTATGTTTGTTACTCTGGTGATGCCTCAAAAGAAAATAAGGAGAATGAGCTATTCATTAATAATGGAAATTTAACCTTCACAGAAAAAGCAGAGGAATTTGGACTAAATGATAAAGGCCTTTCTACACACGCGGCATTCTTTGATTATGATCTAGATGGAGATTTGGACTGCTACGTTCTGAACAATAGTTATAAGGATCCTGAAAGAATCTCACTCTATACAAGGAATAGATTTGATTATGATGCTGCCGGAGGAGATAGGTTGTACAGGAATGATAATGGTGTTTTTACCAATGTTACTGAGTTTTCAGGGATTTTTTCCAGTGATATAGGCTTTGGGCTGGGAATTTCGGTTGGAGATATTAATCATGATCTTTATCCTGATATCTATATATCAAATGACTTTTGGGAGAGAGATTATCTATATATCAATCAACAAGATGGTACGTTTAAGGAAGAATTGACCTCAAGAATGAGTTATACTTCTGTCTCTAGTATGGGCTCAGATATGGCTGATATCAATAATGATGGATCCCTGGATATTTTTAGTACAGATATGTTGCCTCCTGATAATTATCGAATTAAGGCGGCAACCAAGTTTGATGAGTATTATCAATTTGATTTAAAGTACCGAAATAGTTATTACTATCAGTTTGTTCAAAACTGTCTTCACCTAAACTCTCCTTCTGGGAAATTTACGGAATCTGCATATTTGTCAGGTGTAGGAGCTACCGATTGGAGCTGGGGAGCTCTGATTTTTGACATGAACATGGACGGTCAGAAGGACCTATTTGTTAGTAATGGTGTGTACCATGACATTACGGACTCGGACTTTGTCGAATTTATTGCTGATAGAGATCAAATCAGAAAGGTTGTAGAGGAAAAGGGTCGTTATGATTTTACAGATTTTGTGGAGTATTTGCCGCATAACCAAAGAAAAAACTATGCCTTTATCAATAAAGGGGGCTCTCAGTTTGATAATCTTTCGGAGGTTTTAAATCTAGGGCAACCAAGCTATAGTAACGGCTCAGCTTATGGTGATTTAGATAATGACGGTGATTTTGACCTGGTGGTCAATAACGTGAATATGGATGCCTTTGTGTATCAAAATACTTCCGTAGATAACGGCAAAAGTCATTTAAAGATTAAACTTAAAGGTCAAAGTAAAAATCATAAAGGTATAGGTGCTATTGTATACGCTTATCAAGGGGGCTTAGAACAAAATGCTACCAGTTTCTCTGCAAGAGGCTTTCAGAGTTCAGTTGACTCTGATATAATTTTTGGTTTCACTGATAATACTGCTTTAGATTCCTTGCGAGTGATTTGGCCTGGAGGGAAAAGCGAGTTATTGACCAGCATAGAAATAAATAAAGTTCTTGAACTACAAGAGTCTAATGCACTAGAGGATTATGTTTATCCTAAAAACGATGGTGAAGCAGTATTTGAAACTAAGCCTTCAGGAATAGTTCACAAAGAAAACCACTTTGTAGACTATGATCAGGATCGGTTAATACCTCATATGATGTCTGCTGAAGGACCAAAAATTATAAAGGGTGATGTAAATGGAGATCATCTTGACGACTTTATTCTTCCAGGTGCTGCTGGTGAGGCAGATCAGCTTTTTATAGCTTCTTCTACAGGTTTTAAAAAATCAGAGCAGTCAGCATTTGAATTAGAGAAGAAGGCTGAGATTGTATGTGGAGCCTTGTTTGATGCCGATGGAGATGGTGATTTAGACTATCTGGCGGGTACTGGAGGCAATGAGTCTACCACTGATATCAGTATGTTTACAACACGATTTTATGAGAATACTGGTGGGGGTAAGTTTGCTAAAAATGATTTAAAAGGACCAATAGCCAAAGGACAGTTTGGCTGTATCGAGACAATGGACTTTGATAATGATGGAGATCAGGATGTCTTTTTAGGAGCTAGTTCAATTCCGGGAGCCTACGGTATGACACCGAGATCTTATTTATTGAGGAACGATGGAGGCGGTAAATTCTCAGACATTACTACTAAAGATACAGGTCCGCTGGGAATGGTAAAGGATGCTGTCTGGTCAGATGTGAATGCCGATAATCTGCCTGATTTAATTGTTGTAGGAGAGTGGATGCCCATAACGGTACTTATCAATAATGGATCAAATTTAGAAAAGGGGCTTGAGGTGCCTTTGAGTCAAGGTTGGTGGAATACGATTACGGCTGCCGATTATGATGATGACGGAGATATGGATTACCTCATCGGAAACTGGGGCGATAATATGAAACTTAAAGCTTCAGATCAGCGTCCAATTAACCTGTATATCAATGATTTCGATAAGAACAGTCGACCTGATATCATCATGGAGTGGTTCTCTTTTGAGGATGAAAAGCCATATCCGTTTGCCACAAAAATGGATTTAACTACACAAATGCCTGCTTTAAAGAAGTCAATACTAAAATATCAGCAATATGCAGAGAAGCAGGTAAAAGACATTTTTGCTCCTGAAGATTTGGATAAAGCTGTCAAGAAGACTGTAACTAACTACTATACTTCTGTTTTAAAAAATACCAAAGACGGATTGGTTCTTGAAAAGCTTCAATCCAAAGCTCAATTATCACCTGTCTTTGCTATTCATGTTTCTGATATTGACAAAGATGGTATCTCTGACTATGTTTTGGGCGGTAATTATTATCGTTTAAAGCCTGAAATAGGTCGTCTTGATGGTTTTCATGGAGGATACTTCAAAGGCCTTGGTGAAGGGAAGTTCAAGTACATCGATGGTCATTCATCGGGTATAACTGTCGATGGGGAAGTCCGTGACATTCAGAAATTGAATGGAAATCTCATACTTGCCCGAAATAATGCAGAATTACTAACAGTCAAGAAAAAATAGCCCCTTTTCGTTTTAACGATTATCTATAAAAGGAAAACTAGTAATGCTAAAGAAATATATGTTCGCTGCCAGCTTGGCTTTGGTAGCGATGAGCTGCTCAAATGATAAAACCTTATTTGAGCTGGTAAGTTCTGAAGAATCAGGAATTACATTTTCTAACACTATTATTGAGAATGATTCGATCAATATCCTGGCTTTCGATTATGTCTATAATGGAGCCGGTGTAGGAATTGCGGATTTCAATGGTGATGGCTTCCAAGATATATTCTTCAGTGGGAATCAAACCAATAATAAGCTCTACCTTAATAAGGGTGATTTTGAATTTGAGGATATTACCGACTTAGCTGGGGTAGAAGGTGCAAATAAATGGTCTTCCGGTGTAGCAATTATAGATATCAATCAGGATGGGCTACAAGATATTTATGTAGCAGCCACTTCCACAAATGGTAGTGCTCCTTCACAGCGTGAGAATTCTCTTTATGTTCATCAAGGATTAAAAGATGGTAAACCCATTTTTAAAGAAATGGCCGCGGAATATGGTGTCAATGATAATGGACATTCAGAAAATGCTGTCTTCTTTGATTATGATAATGATGGCGATCTGGACCTTTATGTATTGACCAATAGAATAGACCAATACCCTAACTTATTCAGAAAGAAGTACACGGCTGGTGAGAATCCCAATACAGACAGGCTTTACCGTAATGATTTCTCCGATAGTCTCAATCACCCTGTCTTTACAAATGTATCTGTAGAAGCAGGGATTCAAACGGAAGGCTTCGGATTAGGTATCAACATTACAGATATTAATCAGGACGGCTGGAAAGACATTTATGTCACTAATGATTACGTGACCAATGACCTCATTTATATCAATAACCAGGACGGTACTTTTACCAATAAATTGGATGATTATTTGAAACACACCAGCCATTCGGCAATGGGAAACGATGTGGTAGATATCAATAATGATGGTTTAGATGATGTCATTGCCCTGGATATGGTGCCAAGAGATAACAAGCGTAAGAAGCTTTTTACTCCTCCCAATAGCTCGCAGTTTTTCCAATTTAGTGATCGCTTCAACTTCAATTATCAATATGGTAGAAATACACTTCAATTGAATAATGGAGCAGGGTTACCTTATTCAGATATTAGTTTTTATGCCGATGTAGCTGAAACTGATTGGAGCTGGACCCCTTCTGTAGCTGACTTTGATAATGATAAATTAAGGGATATGATCATTACCAATGGCTTCCCTAAAGATGTTACGGATAAGGATTTTATGGCCTACAGAGCAGAGATAGAGAACTTAGTATCTGATGAGGCTATTTTGAAAAAAATTCCGGCGATTAAGATTTCTAACTATGCCTTTAGGAATACTGGTGATTTGACCTTTGAAGATCAAACAAAGGAATGGGGAATGCTAAGGCCTTCCTTTAGTAATGGAGCCGCCTATGCAGATTTGGATAATGATGGTGATTTGGACTATATTGTTAATAATATCAATGATGTGGCTTTTGTTTATAGAAATACTTCAAGAGAAAAGTCAAATTCAAGTTTTTTAAGATTTGGCTTTAAAGGTACTGACCAGAACCAGAACGGAATAGGAGCCAGGATAGAAGCTGAATTTTTAGACGGAAGTACGTTTAGTTTTGAAAATAGTCCTTACCGAGGATATAAATCTACTGTAGAGCCTTATTGTCACATAGGCATGGGACAAGACTCAGTGCTGAAAAAACTCATGGTCATTTGGCCAAACAGGAAGGCTCAAATTTTCGAGAATCTTTCTGTAAATCAAACGATCACTCTGGATGTAGCTGATGCTGCTTTGGATTATGAAAAGCAGATGCCGTCAGAGGAGCAAATTTTCGTTTCCAAGACGATTCCTTTTAAACATACGGAAGTAGATTTCTTAGACTTTAATTTTCAGAATCTAATACCGTTCCGCTTGTCTCAAATGGGGCCGGCTTTGGCGGTAGGTGATATCAATGGGGATGATCTGGATGATGTCTATATAGGCGGTGCGGTATTCAAACAAGGCCGTTTTCTAGTACAGAATCCTGACGGAAGTTTTGACCAGCAAGGCTTACTGCCTAAGGTAGATTCATTGGACAAAATTGAGGAAGACGTGGGTGTGTTACTATTTGACGCCGATAACGATGGAGATAATGATCTTTATATTGTGAGTGGAGGAAACGAGAAGTTTCCCAAAAGAGACTCTTTCAAAGACCGATTGTTTATCAATAATGGAGATGGTGCTTTTTCAAAAGCTGAAGGAGCTCTACCTGAAATCAGCTCGGCAGGTTCATGTGTAAGGGCCGCTGATTATGATAATGATGGTGATTTGGACTTGTTCGTTTCGGGGAGAAATGTTCCATACCAGTATCCTAAACCTACAAGCAGTTATGTATTAAGAAATGACTCCCAAGACGGTACCGCTAAATTCAAGAATGTTACTAAGGAGCTGATTCCCGGCTTGGAGAATATTGGTTTAATCTGTGATGGTCTCTGGTCAGATTTTGATAATGACGGAGACTTAGACTTGATAGTGGCCGGTGATTTTATGGAAATCTCAATATTTGAGAATCAGAATGGATCGTTTAACAAACTGACAGAAACAGGACTGGAAGGTTTCAATGGAATGTGGACCAGTATCAATGGTGCTGATTTTGATCTTGACGGTGATATTGATTATATCATCGGGAATACTGGAGAAAATGCTCTTTTCAAGGGGACAAAAGAGTATCCTGTACATGTATATTCTGAGGATTTTGACGGGAATGGTGTGTATGATGTAATCCCGTTTGTCTACTTCAGAGATTCTGCAAACAATAGAATCCAAGTACCTTATAATGCACGAGAAGACTTGAATAAGCAATTGAACCCTATCAGAACTCGATTCAAAACATTTGGGGAATTTGCCGGAGCCAGAGTCGATAACGTTTTGACAGAGGCTGAGAGAGCCAAGGCTAGAAAAGATACCTATAATTATAGTTCGAATGTGTATGTTGAGAATTTGGGCGGAGGGAAATTTGAGTTAAAGAGACTTCCTACTCGTGTTCAGCTTTCAACTGTAAATGGCACGAATATTCAGGATTTTAACAAGGATGGCTACCCGGATGTACTTCTGGTAGGTAATAACTACGGCAATGAGCTACACTCAGGACGCTATGATGCCTCAAATGGTCTCCTACTTATCAATGACCAAAATGGAGGATTCAAGGTAAGCCTTCACTCAGGGTTTGTGGTTTCCGGGGATGGTAAGGCTTTGGTAAGTTATACAAACCCTCAAGGAAAAATGTCTCTTTTGGCGAGCCAAAATCAAGATTATTTGAAGGGGTTTGAGACAGAATTGAAATTAGAAATACCTCCCAAAGGAGCACATAAAGTACATTTTACAGTCAATAGCAAAGAGACAGTAAGAGAATTATACTACGGAGCCTCTTACTTGTCTCAGTCTGGCAGAGGAATTATTTTGCCTCAATCGGCCACCAATGTCAGATGGGAATAATCATTAATGATTAAAGGTGAATTTATACGCCAAAGAAACTATAGGTGCACCAAATATGGTCAGTTTATAAGGATTAAGAAGGTTTCCTTCTGATCTGAAGAAAACAGAGTAGGCATTCTTACGACCGTAAAGGTTATACACAGAAAATGCGAAGTTACCTTTAAATCGCTTCTCTCTCAGTTTTGGGTTATAGATATTCCACGCGAAATCGAGCCTATGATAGTCCGGCAATCTGGTATCATTTCTATTAAAATAGAATGGCAGTATCTGATTATTATAGGAGATATAACCCTGTGGTGAGGTAAATGGTCTACCTGTAGAGTAGGTAAATATGAATGAGAAGTCATGATGTTTACCTTGATTAATCACGAGAGAAGCATTTAGTGTATGCGGTCTATCGTAGTTAGCGGCATACCACTGACCAAAATTCACCCGTTGATCTGGTAAAGGACCTTCGTCTACAAGGTTCAATGATCGAGAATACGTATAATTCAGCCAGCCGGTTACCTCTCCTTTTTTCTTAGAGATCATAAACTCTGCACCATAGGATGTGTTTATCCCTTGTAGAATTTCAGTCTCCGGTTCTGAGTTTAATAAGAAGTCTGCACCGGGTTTGTAGTCAATAATATTGTCAGTATTTCTGTAATAAAGCTCCGTGGAAAACTCATAAACAGAGCCTGGCCAATCTTGAAAGAATCCAACTGAATAAAGCTGGCTAACCTGAGGTTTGATGTTTAAATCAGAAAGCTTCCAGCGACTAGTAGGAATAGGCGTAGTGGTATTAGATACGATCTGTAAATACTGTCTGGCCATATTATAGCCTAGCTTGATACTACTTCTGTCTGTCAAAGAATACCGCAAACCTGCTCGTGGTTCCAGACCACCATAGGTTTGTGAAATTTCACCATCACCATAAGTGATAGTCTCCACCAATGAACGGCTGTCTCGTGGCTCATTTTCAGAATACACTCTTACATCGCCGGGTCCGAGTCCCAGGAAATGAGAGTATCTTAATCCCAGAGAAAGGCTCATTTTGTTATTGACTTCAATAACATCTTCAATACTTACTCCTAATTCCAGTCCATTTTCCACAGGAGTAGCCAAGGCCAAGACGCTTTCACTGGTGCCAGGTATTAACTCACCAGGATTAATAGAATATTTCACAGCGTCTACTCCAATTTCAAAGTTATTCTTGCCAAGATAAAGGTTCAGGTTACTTTTGGCCTGCTGGTAATTGATAGATTGCTTGATTTCTACAGTATTTTCAGAGTCAATTTCTGGCAAAAGCGTACTCGGTTGATAGTATGAGCTTACCAATGTTGTTTGCAGGTTTGCTTTATCACTAAGTGCCCAAAACCATTTACCAGTCAAATTTCTTGTGCTGTATTCAAATTGAGATGAAGATGCATTGATGTTTCCTATACTCCCCAAAAGCTCTGTTTGGAAGAAATCGTAGCTATAATAGGAGGAGAGTGATAAGGTCTGTTTGCTATTGATCTGATAAAAAAGCTTTGCCGCTCCATCGGCAAACTTGGCTTTTAAGTCTTTCAATTGATCTGAAATCACAGGAAAAAGGAAGTCGTTGAAAGATCCACGACCAGCCACCATTATACCTAGTTTATTTTTGATAATCGGTACATCAAGTTTAAGCTTATTTGATACCATACTTATTCCACCTTGCATCTTGAACTTAGTCAGGTCAGGATTGGCAAGTTTGACATCTAAAACTGCAGCAGCTCTGCCACCAAACCTGGCAGGTACATTCCCTTTATAAAGGTCAAAACTAGTGACAGCTTCTGAAGGAAAGGCTGAAAACAAACCGAACATGTGCGTTGGGTTGAATATCGGGCCATCATCTAGTAAGAAAAGGTTTTGGTCTGTGGTACCACCTCTTACGTTAACACCGTTTGATGCCTCACCTACACTGGAGATTCCCGGTAACATCTGAAGACCTTTGAGGATGTCCACTTCGCCAAGAGCAGTCGGTAATTTTTCTATGGCTTTGACACTTAAAGTGCTTACTCCAAGAACTGGTCTTTTCACAGACTCAGAACCAAGACCACTTACAATAACCTCCTGAAGCTGGTTTTCTACCCTTGACATTTTAATGGCAAGATTCTCTAAAGGAAGCTTCACTGTTCTACGGTAGGGTAGATACCCAACAAAACGTGCAATTAAAACAACTTCGTTTCTGGGTAGTACAAAGGTAAATTCTCCGTTTTCATCAACGAAATCTGTCTGGTCTCCAAAGTCAATCGAAATAGTAGCTCCTATAAGAGCCTCATTATTTAAACTGTCTGTAACCGTACCTTTTAATACGTAGGTCTGTTGTGCTTTAAGCATGCTGAAAACACAAATAAAAAATAGCGTATAAATCGTTTTCATGTAGCTTTTTAGTTAATCCAGCCTTCTGGTTTGTATGGTGTTCTTGTTTCTCCTTCAATGCATGGAGCCATTGGAGGTCTTGATGTATCGGCACTGGCTGGTTCTGGCCTTGGGCTTCTTCCACCACTTAAAAGGCCGAGAAATGGAGTTTTTTCAGGGATGTCGCGTTTATCGAGCCAATAGAGTTCAGTATCTGCGGCTCCAACAATGAAATACCCGGCAACCGGAAGGTTAATATTACTTGTGCTGGATACGTTTCCTACTAATGTGACAGGTGGTGTATCTGCAAGTCCGCCGGTGGTTTGTCCCTGGCTTTGAACTAAATTCAGATAATTGTATGCCTCTTCACTTATTCTAAATTGCTGCACCTCAAGAAGAGAGCCATTTAATTGATAAATCGGAAGGTTCGCTACCAGCCTGTTGGTGATCACCTGGCCATTTGAAAACTCATCCTTCATGATGTTTACCTCACGCTGTTCTATAATCTCCCAGCATTGTCCCTCACATTGATAATCAAAAAAGCCTCTTCTGAAACGCTCTTCCCGGCAAACTCCCAGATTGTCTGTAGAACTATCTCTGTAATAATATCCGTCCACACATGTTTTACACCAGAATTGCTGTTCATATAATTTCCATTTCCACATGTAGAAATCTTTAGAATCTGCCGGGTCTGTGGTGTTTAAGTAGATTTTTTGAGAAGGTGACTCATTGCCTTCGGCATCCTTTAATCCGGTGGCATCAAATTCATGTCTTATTTCATCAATTACCGGAGGTGTAGGCATTTTTTCCAATCTAGACTGAAATATTTCACCATTAATAGTAAATGAGAGTTGGTATTCGTTACCTTCCTCTCCTCTAAATCCCTCAGGGAATCGATATTCACCTCTTTGCACCTCTATTAAATCTATGGTTTGTGAAGAATTGATGGTAAGTTGAACTTTGGCCTCTGTAATAGGGGCATAAGAAGTACTTAATGCGTCACCAACCTTTGAATTCGTCAGATTAACGAAATTACCTAGTGTTTGATCTGAGAGCACAGCCTCTACAATAATGATATCTTGAGTGCCGGTAAAGCTTTCAAGGTAAGGGTCGACGCAGGCTACGCCAACCAGCAGCAGGGCGAATGCCGCTTTTTTTAGTTTAGGTAGTAAATTAATAGTCTTAGAATGGTTTAATTAAAAACCAATATAAGCCTATATACAAAGAAAACCAGTTGTTATCGACGAATCTTAACAACCGGTCTTCAAAGTCTCTAAAACGTTCTATACTAAGAGTGTAGGGATCGATTATCTGTGGCAGCAAGTGCTGCTTCTTTTACAGCCTCCATATATGTTGGGTGAGCGTGTGAGATTCTTCCCAAATCTTCTGCACTAGCTCTAAACTCCATAGCAGTTACACCTTCAGCGATCATATCAGCTGCTCTTGCACCTATGATATGTACTCCCAAGATTTCATCAGTTGCTTTGTCGGCAAGTACTTTTACCATACCATCAGTGTCTCCACTGGCTGTGGCTCTACCCAAGGCTTTATAACTGAACTTTCCTGATTTATATGCTTTGCCGGCAGACTTAAGTTCTTCTTCAGTAGCACCTACCGAAGCCACTTCTGGCCATGTATACACTACTCCAGGAATCAGGTTATAATGGATATGCGGCTTCTGACCAAGAATCGTTTCTGCTACCAATACACCCTCTTCTTCTGCTTTATGTGCCAGCATAGCACCTCTGATCACGTCACCTATGGCATAAATACCCGGTACGTTCGTTTCCAGTGTTTTTTCATTCACGGCCACTCGACCTCTCTCATCCATCTGAACACCAGCGGCTTCTAAGTTTAGTTTATCAGTATATGGTCTTCTACCAATAGAAACCAAACAATAATCTCCACTGAAGGTAACTTGCTCGCCTTTTTTGTTTTCGGCAGTAACGATAACTTCTTTACCTTTATTTTCAATATTGGTCACCTTGGTGTCAAAATTGAATTCAGCACCAATTTGTTTTTTCAAAGATTTTTGAAGCTCTTTACCCATAGTACCATCCATGGTAGGGATCATACTACCTGCAAACTCTATGAAGGTAACTTTAGCACCTAGTCTTCCGTAAACTGAACCTAATTCTGCTCCAATTACACCAGCCCCGATTACGATAAGATGTTTAGGGATTTCTTTGAGATTCAAAGCTTCGGTAGAGGTAATGATACGCTCACCATCAAAGTTCATGAATGGAAGAATGGTAGGCTTAGAACCGGTGGCTATGATGACATTGGTACCCTTGATAGTTTCTTCTCCGCCCTCTGTTTTCTCAATTTTAACAGTGTTTTTGTCAACAAAAGAACCGAAACCATTAAAGACGGTAATTTTGTTTTTCTTCATCAAGAACTCAACACCGGCGTTCATCTTCTGAACCACGTCGTTTTTTCTGGAGATCATCGTGCTCAGGTCTGCCTTTGGAGTACCTATATTGATACCGTGATCAGCGAAATGATGCTTTGCATTATGGAAATGCTCAGATGAATCCAAAAGAGCCTTAGACGGGATACAGCCTACATTAAGACATGTACCTCCTAAAACATTATATTTTTCAATAATGGCCACTTTTTTACCAAGTTGAGCACAGCGAATAGCAGCTACATATCCTCCGGGGCCTGATCCAATAACGATTACGTCAAAATCCATTTTATATTTCTGTTTAAAACAAAAGACCTAATGAATCAGGTCTTTTGCTTAGTCTTTAAAAGTCAAATTATACCATTAATAACATTCTCATCGGATCCTCGAGGAGTTCTTTCACTCTCACTAAGAATCTTACAGAATCTTTACCGTCAATAGTACGGTGGTCATACGATAGAGCCAAATACATGATTGGTCTGATTTCTACTTGTCCATTAATAGCCACTGGTCTTTGTACAATATTGTGCATACCCAGAATAGCTGATTGAGGAGCATTGATGATAGGTGTAGAAAGCATTGACCCGAAAATACCGCCATTCGTGATCGTAAATGTACCTCCAGTCATCTCCGGAATAGTCAGTTTATTATCTCTGGCTTTAGTGGCTAATCGTACCACTTCGCTTTCAATTTCATTGAAGGTCATCCCTTCAGCATTTCTAATCACAGGTACTACCAAACCTCTTGGGGCAGAAACTGCTATTGAAACATCTACGTAATCATTATAAACGATTTCTTCACCGTCAATAAATGCATTGATATTCGGGAATTCTTGTAGTGCAATAGCACAAGCCTTCGTGAAGAAAGACATGAAGCCTAGGCCCACACCGTGAATCTCTTTGAAACGCTCTTTATAAGCTTTTCTTAAGTCCATGATAGGCTGCATATCTACCTCGTTAAAGGTAGTCAGCATAGCTGTTTCATTTTTTACTGCCACCAACCTTTTGGCAATAGTCTTACGCAAAGAAGTCATTTTTTCTCTACGCTGACCTCTGCTACCAGCTTCAGGAGCAAGAGCAGGAGCAGCAGATGCTGCAGCCGGAGCGGCTTTTGCCGGTGCAGGAGCTGACTTTTGAGCCTTCTCTGCGTCTTCTTTAGTGATACGGCCATCTACTCCCGTACCTTTTACAGATGCAGGGTCTATTCCTTTTTCTGCTAATATTTTTGATGCTGCAGGCGATGGATGTCCTGAGGCATAAGTATCATTTCCTGAAACCGGAGCGGCAGCCGGAGCATCGGTTGAAGCCGCCGGAGCAGCGGATGGTGCAGCAGAAACAGCACCTTCAGCAATAGTGGCTATAATTTCACCGATAGGCACTACAGCTCCTTCTTCTATATTCGTGGTTAAAACACCAGCAGCCGGCGATGGTAGTTCAAACGTTGCCTTGTCTGACTCCAGCTCACAGATGATTTCATCCATTTCTACTGTATCACCAGTGTTTTTATTCCAGGCACTAACAGTTACTTCCGTAATAGATTCACCTACTGCAGGGATGGTAACATCAATGGTTTTACCCGTTCCTGAAGAAGCAGCCGGGGCAGATTCTTCTTTGGCTGCGGGAGCGGCTTCCTCGGCTTTGGCCTCAGGTGCGGCTGATCCTTCGCCCTCTTCTATTTTACAGATAGGAGCACCTATTTCTAAGGTGTCACCTTCTGCGGCAATAATTCTTAAGATTCCTGATGCTTCTGCTGGTAACTCAAAGGTGGCTTTGTCAGATTCTAACTCACAAATTACCTCATCCATCTCTACAAAGTCTCCATCCTGCTTAGTCCAAGCAGCAATGGTTACCTCAGTTACAGATTCGCCCACAGAAGGCACTTTCATTTCAATTGCCATGTTTATGTCTTGTCTTTTCTGTTAAATTAAATATCGAAAGATCTATCAATAATTGCTTTTTGCTCAGCCTGGTGATATTTGGTATAACCATTGGCCGGAGATGCACTTTTCTTTCTGGCGATCACGTCTGTAATTCCTATTTCCGGGAATTCTCTTAAAATGAACGACCATGCACCCATGTTTTCAGGTTCTTCCTGAACCCAGATTGTTTCTGCTTTACCATATTTGGCAATATGCTCTTCAACCTGCGTTTTAGGGAATGGATGTAATTGCTCTACTCTAACAATTGCGATATCTTTTCTGTTCTCTTCCTGCTGTCTTTCAAAAAGGTCATAATAAACTTTACCAGAGCAAAGTAATACTCTTTTCACTTTCTTGGCATCTGCGTAAGTATCACCGATGGTCTCCTGGAACTTGGTATTGCTGGTAAACTCACTCATGGATGAAACCGCAAGTGGGTGACGCAGCATAGATTTAGGTGACATATGAACACAAGGCTTTCTGAATGGCAGAGCAAGCTGTCTTCTTAACATATGGAAGAAGTTTGCCGGCGTAGTACATGCACAAACGTACATATTGTACTCTGCAGAAAGCTGTAAAAATCTTTCCGGTCTTGCATTAGAGTGTTCCGGTCCCTGACCTTCATAACCATGTGGAAGAAGTAGTACCAGACCGTTCATGGTCTTCCATTTTGACTCTGCAGCAGAGATAAATTGGTCAATCATGATCTGAGCACCGTTGGCAAAATCACCAAACTGTGCTTCCCATATCACAAGAGCGTTAGGGTTTGCCATGGCATAGCCATATTCATAGCCCATTACACCGTACTCAGATAATAAAGAGTTATAAATTTCAAACTTACCTTGTCCTTCTCCTATATGCTCTAGATTGCTGTAGGTTTCGTTGGTATCCAGGTCGTGAATCACTGAGTGTCTGTGAGAGAAAGTACCTCTCTCTACGTCCTGTCCACTCATTCTTACCCATTTGCCATCATTAAGAATTGAGCCGAAGGCCATTAACTCAGCTGCAGCCCAGTTAAAGTCTTTTTTGCCTGCGAAAATCTCAGTTCTTTCCTCAAGCACTTTTTTGATTTGCTTGATGGCATTAAATCCATCAGGGATATTAGAAAGAGCCTTTCCTATTTTCTCAATATCCTTTTTAGTTATACCTGTCTTTGGAGAATTCTCAAAGTCTTCTCTTTTAGACTTTCTAAGGTCTAACCAGTCTCTCTCCAGTTTTGGAGGCTCGTATGGAAGCTGTCTTTGTTTTACCTTGGCAAGAAGTTCCTGCAGGTTGCTGTCAAAGGCAGTTTTGAGTTGTTTAGCCAGAGATTGATCTACATCACCTTCTTCTTTGAGTTTTTGTATGTATAAATCTCTTGGGTTTTTATGCTTACTGATCAGTTTGTACATCGTCGGCTGAGTGAATCTTGGTTCATCAGCTTCGTTATGACCATACTTTCTGTAGCAAATCATATCTACGAATACATCACGATTAAACTCGTTTCTGAATTCTATCGCTAATTGCATCGCATAAACCACAGCTTCAGGATCATCTCCATTCACGTGGAAAATAGGAGTATCTAATATTTTGGCGACATCAGAACAGTACAAGCTTGAACGGGCGTCATCATTATCTGTAGTAAAACCAACCTGGTTATTTATTACAAGGTGTAAAGTGCCACCTACATAATATCCAGGTAAATTAGACATCTGGATAATTTCATAAAGGATACCTTGACCAGCCAAAGACGAGTCACCATGAATCAGAATTGGTAATATCTTGTCGTAGATATCATCAAAGTTATTCACCTTACGGCCATGACTTTCATAGTGGGCATCTGCACGGGCTCTGGCGTATCCTAGTACCACAGGATCTACGGCATCTAGGTGGCTAGGGTTAGCCATCAATTTCATACTTACCCTTTTGCCGGCTGGCGTAGAAACCTGAGATGTATAACCCATGTGGTATTTAACGTCACCATCACGGTATTCTTCCAAGTCTACATTCTCTTCAAACTCATTGAAAACGTGCTCGTAAGGCTTTTGCATGATGTTGGTCAATACATTCAATCGACCGCGGTGTGCCATGCCAATGACCACCTCTTCTACGCCTAGTTCTGAGCCTTTATTGATGGCTGCATCCAGCCCGGGAATAGCAGACTCTCCACCCTCTAATGAGAAACGCTTTTTACCGAGAAATTTAGTGTGAAGAAAGTTTTCAAAGGCAGCTGCCTGATTGAGTTTCTTCAGAATTCTCTTTTTCTCTTCTATAGAAGGCTTAAAGTTTAGATAATCTTTCTCAAGTTTTCTTCTAAACCAACCTTTGATTTTACGATCTCTGAT
The DNA here is from genome assembly GCF_052828545.1 of Jiulongibacter sp. NS-SX5. Next base: position 1,778,370 of record NZ_CM128248.1, on the reverse strand, counting down.
GTATTGGTATTCAAAACCAATATTGCCCATGTAAACTTTTCTCAGAGAGTCGTTGATTTCACGTAAAGTGGCAGCTCTTCCTAAAACCTCATGACCTGCTTCAAATACTGTATCCAGGTCTGCTTCAGATAAATTGAAGTCCTTAAGCTCCAGGTTTGGATCCTTTTTTCTTCGATCATAAAGTGGGTCAATATTCGCCGCCATATGACCACGAGCTCTGATACCTCTGATCAGGTGTACCACCTCAATTTCCTTTCTGACATGCTCGTTAGAAGCATTTCCTACCGAAGGAGCCGATGAGCCATTTGACTTCCAGGTCTCTGAAAACTCAAATCCTTTAAAGAAGTTTTGCCAGGTCTCGTCTACTGATTCGGGATTTTCCTTGTATTGCTGATATAGAGATTCAATTGCTGAAACATCTGCATTGGCCACGTAAGAATACTGATCCATTTGATATACTACTCGTGCTTAAAGCTAGTGTACGTTTTGATTGACTCGTAAAGTTAGAGGATGGTTATCAAAACATGTAACAATCCCCTTATTTAATATGCGAATTATCATTATTTATTTGAGGAGGTCAAGCTAATTTTTGCATTTCTTTCAGAACTGCTCAAGATTGAGGAGTTTTTAAACAAAAAATCATCGATTTCTTAGAATTGGTTAAGAAATGGGGATTTTTCACCAATATTGAAGACATCATATCTGTAGACAAGCTGGAATACCGGCCGCGGGCTAACCGAATTTGAATTTAGATCGTAGCCACCAAGTGGTTTGGACTCATAGGACAGACCAATTGTAGAAGTTTCAGATGCCCTCATCTGAATATTTGGGATAAGGCCAGTATAGGTTCTTTGATTTCTTAGAGTAGCTCCTAGTCCGATCTTATTGCCCAGCCAAACTTTAAGGTTCATGTCAAAACCCGATACATCTCGAGCTCTGGTGGCGAGGTTTGCCAAAGCACTAATGTTAACTCCAATATTTTCATAGCTCCCTAAACGGTAGCCGGCTGATAGTTTAAGGTTTTTGTTTAGTGTGCTATAGGTATTGGTATTGCTCAATAGGGTAGGGGCGGCTACTCCAGCGAAAAGTTTGTCATTCATAAAAACTAAACCAGGTCCAGCAAAGGGATTGAATCGTTGTCTTAGATCTATGCCATCTACAGCATTTGGCGAAACCAAAAAGCCGCCATTCAATCCAATGAGCAGTTTGTACTCTTCATTTTCAATAATTGAATGACTAAAGCTGAGTATTAAACCATTGTTCGTAAAACCCATAATAGTAGATCGGAAACCCTGAAAGCCAATTGAACTTTTGCCTTCTCCCATTTTGCCATCCATACTAATGACTTGAGAAACCTGGTTGGGTCTGAAAGTACCGTTGAACTGCTGACCAAGCATCCCTGTTACTCCAAAATTTCCTCTTTGACCTGCAAAGGCTGGATTTATAGCTAAAAAGTTGAATTGATATTGATCTTCTAGACCAATCTGAGCCAAAGCCAGGTGAGAAATTAATGTGAATACAATGAATAAGTGTTTCATACTGAGGAATAAAAAAGCCGCTCACAAATGTAAGCGGCTTCTGTTCCATAGAAATACTTTTCTTTAATTCATTTGAAGAATCTTAAACTCTGTTCTTCTGTTTGCCTGATGCTGGGCAGAAGAACATGGTACGCCGTCTACACAGCCATTGGTGATCATTGATTCACCATAACCTTTATAAGTTACCCGACTTCTGCTAATTCCTCTTTTAAATAGGTATTCAGCTGACTCTTTCGCTCTTCCATCTGAAAGTCTCTGGTTAAAGTCTGCAGGGCTCCTGCTATCGGTATGTGAGCCTAGTTCTATTTGCATCCCCGGATACTCACGCATTACCTTTACCAGTTTATCAAGCCCTTGCTGTGCGTCTGGTCTGATATTACATTTACCGTAGTCGAAGTAAATATTCTCAACCTGAACCACATCGCCCATTCCGAACATGTACAGGTTTCTGCTTACGCCGCCGTCATCACAGCTTAATCTGGAAATGTTCACGTTGTTGGAGGCCAGACCTTCCTTAGCTCCTGAAATTTCATAATCGCATCCTTCTACGGCAATAAACTCAAAGTATCCACTGGCATCTGTATAGGCAGTTTGTGTACCACCATCGCAGTTATTAAGTAAAGAAACCAAGACACCGGAAAGAGCATTGGTAGTACCTTGGGCTAAGACTTTTCCGCTAATAGTACATGTGGAGTTATTGGTATAACCACTCTCACTCATATTACCATCAGGGCCTTCTAGTCCAGGACCTCTCAGATTTCCGTCGGCATCAGGAAGAGTAGCGTCCATATCTTCATTTTGAGCCACATCAAGCGGAGCACTCAATGGAATCTCAATTCTTGAAGGCTCATTGCTACAGTTTTCTGTTACAAAACTTACCGTATTGGCTGAGTAGCCTTCTCTGGTAGCTCTAAACGTATATTCGTTATTCTCTGCTAGATTTTCTAGGAGTAAACTTCCATCACTATTGGTAGAAGCCTCTTTCAATTCTCCGGCAGCATCGCTGTAGGTAATTGTTACATTATCCAGAGGCATTTTGGTCTCGGCATCATAAACCGCTAAAATCAAATCACAACCCTCCTGAAGTTCACACTGTCTCTCAAAACTGTAGATATCATCATCATCTCCACCTCTTTTACGGTTAGAGCTGAAATACCCGTTTTGTCTAAGACCGTCAGTTACCATCCCGAAATCATCCTTGCTGGAGTTGATCGGCATTCCCAAATTGATAGGAGTTCCTTGAATCTCTGTTTCTATCATGCGAGCAAAGAAAATATCTAAACCACCCGCTCCCGGCAGACCTTCAGAAGAGAAGTATAAATTTCCATTTTCGTCAACGAACGGGAACATCTCATTACCTTTGGTATTAACGGCAGGGCCTAGATTAATAGGTTGAGACCAGTTCCCACCTTCAATTCTGGAAGCATAAATATCGGTACCTCCATAGCCACCAGGCATATCAGAAGCAAAAAACAGCAACGTTTCATCTTCATTTAATGCCGGGTGACCTGTTGAGTATTCTTCGCTATTAAATGGTAGCTCAGAAATATTGCCCCAGCCGTCTTTTTCGGTTGTGGCTAGGTAAAGTTTCAATTTATTTATGCCATCAGAACTTTCACCTGTTTTTCCTTTAACAAAATTGTTTCTGGTGAAAATTACTCGTTGTCCATCTTTGAAAAAGGCCGCCGGCCCTTCATGATATTTTGAATTTATAGAACCACTAAATTTCTCTGACTCTGTAATTGGTTTATCGCCATAGCCATACCCCATATTGATGTTAGTACCTCCGTAAGAGCCTATAGTTCTGGAGTCATTTGCCGTAGGGGCCGTATATTCATCAGCACCTACAAATCCCACTTTCTTTCTCTTTCTTTTTGAGCCATTATCGGCTGGCGTACTACCACCAAGACTCGCTGAAGAACCACCTAAGGCTCCGCGATCTTCCAGGTAGAATAGATCAAGGAAAGGTGTTTCGCTCCATCTAAAGACCCTTTTAACCCCCGCCATATTGCTCCTGTTGGATACAAAGACAAGTCCGTTTTGATAATAAGAAGGGCTAAAGTCTGCAGCAGTAGTATTAATAGAAAGATAGTCTACCGTGTAGCAGTTTGCATTTTTTGAAAGGACAGAAATGTCTTCATAAAGTTTTGAGAATGCTTGTCCTCGTGGGTCGCTTTTGACTTTCTCATTATAGACAGAGTACATGTCCTGTGACTCTGCATATTTGCCATTGCTGGCCAGGATTTGAGCATATTTTAGATAAACTATATTATCAACACCAGCAGCTTCATTGCCCCCGGCAAAAATATCTCTGAAAACTCTCTCTGCGTTTTGCGTATCTTTTATTTTACAATAACTATCAGCCAGTTGAATTCTGGCACGAGTCGCCTCTTCAGCAGACGGACCTTTTTCAAGAGCCCTTTCGTATGCTTCTATAGCTTTTACATACGATAAGTTATCGTAATGATGCTCGGCCATTTTTAGCATAGATTGCTGGGCCATAGTACTGAAAGACAGCAATATGCCAAACAAGAAGACGAGCGTTTTAGAGTAGGACCTGACGATCATGATTGTAAAGTTTTATATATCTTTTTGGGATATTAGTTTTCTGTGGCAGTGAATTAGAAGTATCTCGGAGTAAGGATTTTATCCTTACCATAACCAAACTCGTATCTTAGTAAACCTTCGTGGGTAGGTGTACCGACAAGTCTGTTTTTTAGGTTTTCGCCATTTCTATCGTTGATAGATGTCATGTTATAATCGTAAGCGTACCCAATTCGTAATTGTGGAGTAAGCTGAAGCTCAAAAATACCCACTACGGCGTCCATAACTTCCTGACCGCTAAGCGTTGCTTGAGATTTTCTTGCAGAAAAGCCCAGGGCTATTTTATCTCTTATCCAGAAGTTGATGTTACCATCAATACCCAGAGGTGCTCCATTAGTATATCGTAACATCATGGAAGGCTTCACTTTGAAATTACCTTTACCCATTACAAAGCCCATCATGGCAAAGAAATGTCTTTTTTGTTTGGTCACAAATGTCTCGCCGCCCACCTCATATTGAGATAGAGAATTCTCAATGATCTTAGGAACAGAGAAACCAAAGTAACTTCTGTCATTGCTGATGAATAAGCCAAGACCAGCATTTGGGAATAATTTATTCACATCACTGGTACCATCAAAAACAGCATCTCCCGAAGCCACATTAGCCACACTTGAGAGGTTATTGCTAACATGGTCAAGTCCCAGCTGAACACCTAGGGCCATTGTGGTTTTGGCTCCAAGTTTCACACGGTAGGCGTACGGAATATTAATGCCTGTAGTTCTGGCTACACCAATAGCATCTGAGTATGCCATGAGACCAATACCCATTTTTTCATTTTTAACCGGCATGTCTAAGGTAAATGAGTAGGTGGTGGGTGAACCGTTTACACCGATCCATTGATACCTCCCAAGTGCAGTCATACTTAGTACATCTCTGCTTCCTGCATAAGACGGGTTAATAGCAAGTGTATTAAACATGTACTGCGAGTACATCACCTCTTGCTGTGCTTTGGTCTCTGTGGCTAAGAGCAGACCGAGCATTAAAACCGTTAGCTTTCCAAATAATAGTTTCAGAGCTTTCATGATTTTTGATTCTATAGATTCAATTTTTACTACCAAAGTATAGGTGGCTGTGCAGATTTTCTAACACAAGTTCCTAATATTATTCGAGTTATAAAACCCTAAGGCTGTTTCCAGCCTTAGGGTACTCATTTATTTTTTCGATCCTCCAGAGATGGTGATGTAATTGTAATAAGGCTTACCTTCAAACAATTCAACATTGGTACTTTCTACCGAGTAGAAATAAGTTCCGTCAGGAAGCTTGGTCTCTTCTTGAGTAGTTCTGATTCCAGAGTTGGCTGTACCGTTCCATCCATCAGTAGTACCAGGGAATAGTCTCTTGTAATTGTCAGTTACAAATACTAATTCACCCCATCTGTTATAAATTTTAATTTTCAGTTCATCGGCTTCAGTGACACCTTCAATTACAAGGTTATCATTTACACCGTCACCATTTGGTGAAATACCTCCCGGTATCAATACTGCTACATTACCTGTATTGTTCTCACCCGGAGATAAGGTCAAGGCTGTAGTGGTATTATTATTACCAGGATTATTATCGGCATCCTCATCAGGATTCATTCCTGCATGAGACATATCCGTTACGATTTCTGTACCTACGCTGGCAGATCCGTACACGGTATTGTTGTAAGTGATATCAATGTTTCCATTATTTCTCACTTTCACTTTGAAGCTCAACGTATCGCTTTCTCCAGGTGCCAGGCTACTTGAGTCAGCAACCAAGAAGTTGATATCAGTTACTCCGTCAAAACTGCTGTTCAGTTGAAGAGTAGGAGCCACATCTTCCATGACTGGTGAGCCAATCATTACAAAGTCAGTGTTTTTATCAAATACACTTGAAAGTGAATCTGTAAGCTGAATGTTTGTCAATGTTTCATTGCCATAGTTTTTGACAACTAAAGTGTATGTAAGCTGATAACTTCCGTCGATCACCTTCACAGTATCTGTTACTGCCTTAGCAATACCAAGAGGTGTAACATTCTCCTCAATCACATCACCGAAGTCTATTGGTGTAGGGTCTGAGTTATTGAATGGTGTACCATCTGAATCCGGATCAGGATTATTTCCAACTGTAGACTGGTCATCTGTAGAAGTACCGTTATGGTAACCAATAGCCAATGCCATATTCTCAAACTTAGAAGTATCAGCTTCAGCAAGGTTCACACGGGTCATCAATGAAACCTCTTTAGTAGTGCTCCTTGGCAATGTACTGGTGCTGTCTACAAGTAGATCAATCAACAGACCTTTACCCGTGAAGTTCTCATTGATGGTTAATCCTTCTGAGGCATCAAAGACTCTAACACTGTCAATGCTTATTTTGTCACCAAAGGTCAATGCCAGGTTATCCTGAATCTGCACACCTGTGAAGTCAATGATACCGTAGTTTTTCAAGATAAACTTGAATGTTACATCATAAGTGTCTTCGCCTGCAGTTTCAATACTCACTACTTCTTTAGCAATACCGATGATATCATCAGGAAGGTTATTGAAGTTCAGTACTGTTGGTGCATCTCCTTCCGGATCTGGGTTGATGCCGTCATTTGAAATATCAGAGATAACTTCATCTGCCGGTGTTACCGCAGTTACTGTTACGTTCTTTCTGAACGGTCCGTTATTACTGTTCAGCGTCAGGTTGATTTTCCACGTAATAGTATCAGTCTTCCCTATAGCCAGGCTACTGTTAGCACTGTCTAGCATACATACATTATTGATACCATCATAAGTGCTGTCAATGGCCAGAGTGCTTCCTGCGTTCAAATAAGGTGCATCTTTCAATACCACCGCTACCGGAGCATCAAAGTTAGCTGTAAGTGAATCACAGATTTGTAGGCCATTTAGGTTTACATTACCACAGTTATCAATGATGGCTTTATAAGTCACATCAATTGACCCGTCTTCCAGAGTTTCTGTTTCGGCTACATAAAGAGCAGCTCCTATACATGGAGCCTGAATAGACTCAGTATTCTCAGTACTTATTTGAAGCAATGTAGGCTGGCTTCCTGGTGCATCCGGGTTATAACCAGTGTTAGAAACATCTACCACGGTTTCCAGAGTAGTATCTTCCAGTTCACCTGTACCTTGTGCTGTAGCACTGTTAGAGAATTCCGTTTTATCGTTAGGAATAATATTCACGGTAAACCAAATAGTATCAGATACTCCGATAGCAAGAGTACTACCTGGCAGCGTTAAGGTGTCATTAGTATCTCCGTCATAGTTAGAATTCACAATTAAGCTGCTTCCAGTATTTACAGTAGGCGAACCAACCAATGAATAGGTAATTGGCGAAGCATACGTTTCTGCAAGATCATCTCTTACAATAACATCTTCAAGATCAAGAGCACCATTGTTTTTCACAATTGCCTGATAAGTTACATTCAGTGATTCGTCACCTTGACGTACAGTATCAATGATAGCCAGGGCAATTCCGATACTAGGCGTTTTGTAAAGTCTAACTGTAGTAGGAGTAGAGCTACTTCTTTCTACAAACAGGCCTTCATTGGAGAAGTCGTCTACTTCAGACATAGTACCGAAAATAGTTTCTCCAATTCCTGAAACCTTTGCATTTCCGCTAAATGGACCTTTATCTCCATTAGGAACCACATTGATGACCCACGTAACGGTATAAATCTGTGCAGCTCCAATAGAGCTACCCGTATTTACCAATACTTCCTGATCTGAACCGCCATTGAAGCCAGTATTCATTTCAAGAGCCGAACCAGCGTTTGCAGTTGGCTGCTGAATCATGGTATATGTAGCGGTAGTGCCAAACATTGTTTCCATGTCAAAGCTCAGTTTCACACCATCAAGTTCTACATTTCCGCAGTTCTCAATCAGTGAAGTAAATGTTACATTATAGCTTCCGTTTTCTTGCTGCTCGTGTTCAGCATCCAGTGCAGTGGCAATACAGATTTCCTGACAAGTGGTACATTCTACATCAAATCTGCTGATGTTATTACTCTTGATAGGATCCGTCTGATCCACAGCTATAATCTTCGCAATATTGCTGATTACACCTGATCTGGTAATCTCACCAGTGTATGTAAATGTTGTGCTCTCATTCACAGCCAGGGCTGGGATGGTAGCCGTAAGGAAATCGTTATTCAATGTAAGACCAGGAGTTTCACCTACAATCTGTACTCCAAATGGAATTTGATTCTCTATAGCCACATTTGTAGCTGAATCAGGACCATTATTAGTTACAGTAATTGTGTAAACTACCTCATCTCCAATAGTCACTGAAGATTCATCACCTACAATCAGGATCTCAACTTCAGCATCATCTTCATTTGTTTCACAGCTATTGATAACCACTGAGATCAGAGAAGGATTACTGTAGCATCCTGTAGAAGTTCTCTCAAATACATAGTAGTCTCCAGCCGGCATTGCCGAAACATTGCCTAACATCGGAGAGTCTGGAGTCAAACCTGTATGGTAAGAGAACACACCTCCACTAGACTGTGGCTGACTTGTTACCTGATCCTCCAGATTTACGGTAGTAGCAGGACAAGCATTTGTTGCCATTTCTATCACCACTGGTGCTGTGATATCACTATTGGTGTTAACCGTAGTAGGAGCAGAGCTTAAAGATCTACATCCATCAACATTCACTAACTGAACGCTATACTCACCCGGAGTTTTTACTGTGATAGAGCTGCTGGTATCACCAGTGCTCCACACATAGCCGGCTGCCGTCTGATCTACTGTTAGGACCACAGAGTCTCCAAGACAAATGATCGGCGATTTGTTTGTGCTGATCGTTGGAGTGGTCTGTACTGCGTTAACATTTACAGTCATTGTAGAAGTAGCCGCTTCACAATCACCCGCTCCATCAGGATCGTTAGTGGTGAGTGTTAATACTACTGAACCGTTTACGATATCATCATTTGAGAAGTTGTATCTGGTCACTGGCGAGGTGCTGTTGTCAAAAGTACCAGAACCCGTGCTGGTCCATGTACCAGTTTGAGCAGCTCCACCAATAGTACCATTCAACTGTATAAAGTCATTACTTAAACATAGGGTAGTGTCATTACCAGCAAATGCTGTCGCAGGATTGATTGAACAATCTACAGGACTTTCACATGCAATAATGGCTACGTCAATCTGAGTACCGGCACTGTAACAGCCGTCACCACCATCTTCGAATACGAAGAATGAACCACTGCTGGCAATTGCGGTTGGGTTGCTAACTGCCGGAGAGTTTGGTGAGTTTGCAGTTCTGAAGACAAAGCTACCACCGTTTGAAGGCGAGCTGGTTACAGCATCAGAAAGGCTTACTGTTTCAACCGGGCAAATATTGGTTAAAGAAGTAACAGTAGGAGCAGTGATGCTCTGGCTTGTTACACCTATTGTAACCACATTAGAAATTTCGCTTTGACAAGTTTCTCCTTTACATACTGCAGAGTAGCTCGTCATTGTGGTAGGAGAAACAGTGATAGTTGATCCAATTTGACCATCAGACCACTCTACAGTTCCTACACAGCCTTCAGCTATTAATGTAGTAGAGCTGCCTAGACAGATAAGTGTATTCTGACAACTTACCTGAGGAGGGAACGGATTACCAACGTTAATTGTAGCCGGAGCTGACTGTACACTCTCACATGAACCAATCATACAAGTGGCGGTGTAAACTGTAGTCTCTAAAGGAGATACTGTAATTGATGAGCCGGTTTGTCCTGTACTCCATTTTACTGTGCCTTCACAGCCTAATCCATTTAGAGTAATCTCTTCACCTTGACAGATTCTGGAAGCACTACAGCTAATAACTGGAGCATTCGGAGAATCTATAACATCAACTTCAACAGGGTTACTGTTTTCGCTGGTACAGCTTCCAATCTGACAGATGGCAGTGTAAACAGTTTTCACACTCGGTGATACAGTAATTTCTGTACCCGTCATACCGTTTGACCAACTTACTGTACCTGCACAGTTGGCAGCAGTAATGGTAACATCAGAACCAGAACAAACTGCACTTCCAGACGCTGTAATAGTTGGTGTCTGAAGTCCTCCTACAGTTACTGTCACTGCATTAGAGTTGGTGCTTGTACAAGATCCATTACTACATATAGCAGTAAATGTTGTATTCGCAGAAACCGAAACTATGATTTCGTTTCCTGTCATACCGTTTGACCAATTCACAGTACCAGAACAACCTGAGGCCGTTAAGGTAATGTCTGTTGGTTCACAAATAGCGGTAGCAGATGCACTTATAGTTGGAGCTGCACCACCTTCCACATTGATTGTAATATTATTTGTACCAATACAAGCGTCACCACAGGCTGCTGTATATGTAGTTGTTTCTGTTGGGTTTACTGTAATTGAAGCATTCACAACTCCTGTACTCCAAACTAAAGTCTGGCTACAGTTATCTACGGAGAGTGTAACTTCTTCCCCGGCACAAACAGTAGTCTGTGAAGCCGTAATGTTTGGCGTTACAGGTGAGCCTACAAAAATTGTCTTACTTGCAATGGCCGAGCAGCTACCGGTACCACATACAATGGTGTAAGTTGTAGACTGAGTTGGAGTTACTGTGATACTAGAAGTGGTTTCACCAGTGCTCCAAGAGATAGGTCCAGAACAGTCACTTACTGATAGTGTAGTGCTTTCACCTACACAAAGGTTATCTGAAGTTGAAGTGATCAATGGACTTTCACCAGATCCCATTTCTATGGTCACGCTACCCGTGCCTGCACATACACCGGTACCACAAGTAGCAGTATACATGGTTTGCTCAGTAGGAGATACAGAAATTGAGTTTCCTGTTTCACCAGTGCTCCAGCTTACAGTTTCGGTACATCCGCTTGCAGTTAAAGTAACTTGAGTACCTGGGCAAACCGTAGTTTCGGAAGCTGTAATAGTTACTGGGTTACCCGTACCAACCGTAACAGTTGTTTCAGCACTTGTACTACATACCCCATTACTACATGTTACAGAGTAAGACTGAGTAGCTGAAGGGCTTACCGTGATAGAAGCATCAGTAGAACCGTTGCTCCAGGTTAAGTTCTGAGAACATTCGGAAGCTGTTAGTGTTACAGACTCACCAGAACAAATCTGACTTGACGAGGCTGAAATGCTCACTGAAGAAACACTGTTTACAATAATTGTTTCATTTGCAGAGCCCGCACATGAGCCCGTGCCACAAGTTACTGTGTAAGTTGATGTTTCTGAAGGAGTGATTTCAATGCTTGAGGTAGTAGCTCCTGTATTCCAAACTATACCAGATGTACAGTTAGATGCAGTTAGTGTTACCTCAGTTCCGGCACAAATTGTAGTGGCAGAAGCCGTAATTGTCGGTGTTTCTCCACTGCTTACGTCTATGGTAATTGTATTTGAAGTATTGCTAGTACATGATCCAACGCTACAAATTGCGGAATAAGTAGACGTTGTTGTTGGGCTTACAGTGATTGAGGCACCTGTCATACCGTTTGACCAGTTAACAGTTCCGCCGCAGCTGCTGGCTGTAAGTGTCACACTTTCTCCTGTACAAATACTTTGAGTTGACGCTGATATTACCGGTGCTCCGGTAGAGCTTGATACATTTACAGTAACTGTAGATGAAGCAGGAGATACACAAGTGTTTGATTGACAGGTAGCCGTGTAGCTAGATGTACCATCAGGAGTAAGATCTAAACTAGAACCAGTGCCGACTGTAGTAGAACCATTGCTCCAGCTTACAGTACCTGAACAGTTTGTAGCTGTTAGTACTACAGACTCTCCTAAACATATGGTTGATTTGTTTGCTGACACTGTAGGTGCGGCTAAAGCATCCACAACAATGGTCAATTCATTTGATGCGTCGCTTGTACAAGAGCCTTCTGTACATGTAGCAGTATAGGTAGTCGTAACTACAGGTGAAACATTGATGCTTGCACCTGTCATACCGTTTGACCAATTAATAGTACCACTACAGCCGATAGCTGAAAGAGTTACCTGATCTCCCTGACATACATATGAGTTATTGGCAGAGATAATTGGCGTTGATGGGTTACAATCTTCTGTTATTGTAATGGTAACAGAGTCGTCATCATCTTCATTGGCGTTAACACCATTATCTGGTGTTGAGTCATTATCGTCTTGGTCTGCAGCAGTTACTTCGGCAGAGTTTACAAACGTACCAACGCTGTCTGCAGTTACAGTAATTGTGAACTGAGCTGTAGTGCCTGAAGCGATACTAGCAATCTGGGCAGTAACTACACCATTTGAGTGGGTAGAGTTTGTAGATGTTACATATGAAACACCAGCAGGTAAAATATCTTCTACAGCTACATTAGTAGCATTTTCAGGGCCATTATTGGTTACTCTGATCGTATATGTTACCTGATCCCCTAAAGAAGGTGTAGTAGTGTTAACCAGCTTTTGTAAGCTTAGGTCAGCCACTACAGGACCATTCACGATAATAATGATTTCATCATCATCGTCATCTTCATTGTCAAGGTCTTTATTGTCTGGAGTAGAGTCAATATCCATTTGATCAGCACTCTTAACTTCAGCAACGTTAATAATACTTCCCGTAGTAGCTGTTACTCTGGTAGAGTAAGTAAGGAATACCGTTTCGTTTACTCCAAGAGCTGCAATGTTATGTGTCAATACACCAGCTGACTCAGTAAAGTCTGCACTCGAAATAAAGGCAAGGCCTTCAGGCAATACATCTTCGATGACAACATTCGTAGCTGTAAACGGACCATCATTCGTAACTTCGATTGTATAGTTAACGATATCGTTAGTCTCAACGTTTCTGTTATCAGCAATCTTGATTAAGCTAAGGTCAATTAGCTCATCACAATCTTTTTCAGTAATGGTAGCAATTGCAGCATTACTGTAACATCCGGCTGGAGATCTTTCAAACAGATAGTACATTCCTGCACCAACAGCAGAAGGGTCAGTAACCAAGGCAGAAGTTGGGTCGTTGGCTACATGCCATTCAAATACACCACCAGGTACTGTAAGAGGATTTAAGATGAATCCTGAAAGATCAACCGTTTCATTAGAACAAATTTCCGCAGGAGCTCCACAAGTAGGAGTACCCGGGATAGCATTAACGACCACTGTTACTGGTACTCTCTGGTTAGGACAACCTGGCGTACCTGCATTGGTCAATTCTGCGTAATAAGTAGTAGTGGTACTTGGATACACCGTAAGGTCACCCGCACTCGCTGTTACTGAGATTGGTGAGCCGCCTACAGATGAATAGTACCAGGCAATGTTAGCCGCGTTAGATGAAATAGCAGTTAAAGCTACAGTGTCACCTACACATATATTATCGTTAGAAGCTGTAATGGATGTGATTTCATAACATACACTTTGAAGAGTGAAACCTGCATCAATTGAGTTTTCGTTGAAACCAGGAGTTAAATTGATAATTGGTGATTCTCCTGTAGCAGGATCAGCATCACTGTCGGCTTCGTCATTTCCTCCTTGATTTGGAGTAGTAGCTTCATAGCCTGAAGGTGTGCTGAACACCACGACGTAGTCGCCTGAAGCCAAGTTGGCGAATTGATAGAAACCAAGAGAGTCAGTAGAAGTACTGGCTACAAATGTTCCATCTGGTAATTCAAGCGTTACCAAAACACCTTCCAGACCAGATTCAGAACCATCCTGAATTCCGTCACCATCTTCATCAGCCCACACATAGTCACCTATCATAGCACCTGAAGAAACGTTTAATTCAGCAGTATCCTGATCATCTTCACTGGCTGCTCCATTATTTGGTGTTGAGTCATCATCTATTCTAATGATTCCTCCTTGACCTCTAGCACTTGTAATTTCAGCTGTGTTAGTAATGGTTTTACCTTCAGTACCGGCATTTACGACAAAAGAAATTGGAAATTCGTTTGAAGTTCCGCCTGCCAGGCTAAACTCAGTATCGTATGTAGCATTTACAGAGTCAGCCATTGTCCAACCTTCTCCTGCTACTAGTGTTAAACCTGCAGGAACTCTATCGGTAACATTGATAAATGTTGCTAAAGAATCACCTTGATTTTGTACCGTAATTGTATAGGTAACAGTGTCACCCGGTTCTACCAGGCCACCACTTACAAGGTCTTTGCTAAGTGCAAGGTCAAATCTATCTGTTGGTAAAAATCCACCGTCAATTGTATTATTTACTCGGTTGATATCCGTAACTGGTCTTGGATTACCAATAGCATCTAAAGTGGAGATCGTTACCAGCGTTTCTCCATTTATATCAAAGTCTGAATCGAGGGTATCGTTGGCTGCATTGGCTGGAGAGAATTCAGAGAAAGCTAAGATATTATCCAATTTAACTCTGTAATCACCGTCTAGTAATGAATCAAATTGGTAGAAACCATTGGTGTCAGTGTAAACAGTATCTGAATCGATTACCGAACCGGTACCATCAAGTTCATAGAGAACTACTCCAATACCAGAAATTCCAGGCTCACCCGGATCCTGGATACCATCTTCATTAAAGTCATTCCAAACAAAGTCTCCTATGATTCCATAAGGGCCTTGCTCAATAATTATAGCACAACATCCGGTGGCAGGACAAGTTGAAACAGATGTCCTGGATACCATCTTCATTAAAGTCATTCCAAACAAAGTCTCCTATGATTCCATAAGGGCCTTGCTCAATAATTATAGCACAACATCCGGTGGCAGGACAAGTTGAAACAGATGTTTCAAATGTATAATCCCCAGGGCTTGCTATTAATAAGGTAGAGTCGGGATTTACCGAAGCTCCTGTAACAGAAGGATCTGTTACATCTACACCATCTTTATACCACGTAATTCCAGACCCTGTATTATAAGGAGCTGGAATGCTAACTGTATATTCATCACCCGGGTACCATAATATGGGCACCGAAAAACAGGTAGATGCTATATCGTCTTCAAATAATTGATAATCGTTTGGATCAGAATCTGTATCATTCTCATTGGCTGCTGTTACTTGTGCTACATTGAAAAAGACACCGCGGGCCAAGACATCCCCACTTATATCTAATCTTATTGAGTCATTTGCAGCAAGAGAAGTAACGTTCCATGTTACAGTGCCATTTCCACCATCGTAGCTAACTGTTCCATTTTCCGCAGATAAGGTAATATTGCCCAAGGCACCAAAGGGGGTGTAACTTTCTACAATAATGTCTGTAGCAGTGTTTGAACCCTCGTTTACCAGGTAGACCGAATAGGTGATATTCTCATTTAATTCTGGAATACCATTATTGATGTCCTGTCGAATAGCCAGGTCAATGTCCTGAGCCATGAGGACCCCGGAAGACATTCCTATAAATGCTAGTAAGGCGATGGTGAGCCTGACTAGCTTGTGAGAAAAGGACGCTGATGTCAGTTGCATAGCTGATGTTGTCTTGTTTCTGTTACTTTTTGGTATAGATTCTATGCCATCAGTATTCTGACCAATTTTCCTTTCAGCAGTCACATATTCTAAGCCTGAATTTCTTTTCAATTCGGCTGCTAAACCTTTTTGGTGAAAAGAGAATTGTGTGCGTGTATGTTTTTTTCCTGATGTAAAGAATTTAGCCATTTACTTTTGGTTTTTATTCTATTTCTGAGAGCCATGATTTTGACTGCTCAGAATTTTGAATTACACCTCCCGAAAATGGATTGGGTATAATTCAATACCTAAAACACCAAAACTATGCCAAAGCCGTATTGTTAATAATAATTACCAAAGAGATCGGAGGAAAGTAGTATAAAAGTCTCTTTAAGAGCAATTTAAGTAGATGAGGAGAGAATTCCTAAATCAGTGGTAATTAGAGAAGATAATTCAAAAAATGGAAAACGAAGCCAGTTTTAAATTAAACTAAAATTGTGCCAAATATTTCAACTGATCCTTTTGAGGTATACGAAGAGTCCTTTTGTAGGTATAAATTATGCTAACTCCGAGTAGTATCTAGAAGTCGTGACCCAATGATAGGTAGAATTTACCGGGACCAACTTCTTTATTCTCTAGACCAAATCCATAATCAGCTTTTAGGTAGAAGCCCAGTATGGTCGTTCTTATTCCTGCTCCATAACCTATCAAAAATGGGTTTTTGAAGTTGGTAACGACGGCGTAAAATGGATTGCCATCTCCCACTATTTGAGTGTTAAGACTGTTCTGTCTACTCCATGGACCCTTACTTCCATTCCAAGCTGTCCCTATATCATTGAAGAGTACTAACTGAAGATTTCTGACCACACTTGAGGTGAGGGAATTTTGAGGAAAATACTGCCCAAGGGCAAGTCTAAGTTCGATATTGGTCAAAAGGTAATTGGTACCATAAAGCTTCGCAAAATCAAAACCGCGTAGATTGCCCGGATAGTTATAGAATACAATATCACGTAGATCGCCTGGTTCACCCGGTATCTGCCCCGGAGTAGGGTGTATAGTTCTGTTAAGCGTGTTTTCCATCCCTCCTAGGAAAGTGTATTTGGGGCTATTCCCCATGGACTTCCCGTAGGTCAAACGACCCGCCAGCTGTATGCCTTTAACCAAAGGCTGGTAGTGTCTTGCGTCAAAAGTTAATCTATTGAAGTTCTTACTTTCATCAGAGAAGCTTACATTTCCATCTAGAGCTAGTCTCGCTCGGGTTCCATTCAGAAAGCCCATACTCGAGACCTGAGTGGTGTTATCGTAAACCAAAGAGGCGTTCATACCCGCGTAGGTGGTGCTCAGTGCTTCCTTACTAAGTTCAAAATGGTCAATATCATTATTAAAGAATACGGAAGGTGTAAACTCTGCTCTTAATTTATTGCTCAATGGATAATGCAAATGAGCTTGCAATTCGTGAAGAAGAATCTTTCTATTAATAGAAGCATCAGGTAGTAAGATCTTTAATGGTCTGAAGAGGTAAAATTGCTTTTGGTTGACATTCTCAAGCACAATAGACCTTCTTTTAAAGCTAAAGCCCCAGTCAACTCTCTTCTCATAGTTCATATAACTGGCTCCCAGATCATGGTTTTGAATACTCGGGGTAATGAATAAGTCAAATTCAAAAACATGATTCTCAAGAAGATCGTTAATGGCTATGCTATTATGCATTCCTAACCTTCGAACAGGATCGTTATAAAAGTTTGTTTTTAGATCCTGTGTGATGAGGAGGTTTTCGTAAGCTCTCGGTGAAGATATTTTGAGCTCTTCGGGAGACCGGTTCAGACGATTCCTGTTAAATGTGCTACTATGTTCTACTTCAGCCTCTGTACTCTGCTCTTTAGATTTTAGTACGTTAACTTCTTCAAACTCGTAGTACTCAGTGTCAATCTCGTTTGGACGTAAATTTGTAAGTCGCGGTGCTTTATCTAGCTCAGGAACTACTGGCGTTTGTTCTTCAACTTCCTCTTCTTCCATTTGTTGAGTACCTTTACCACCAGTCTTGTAAAATGCTTTCCATTCCTCTGTAAACCTTTTAAAAGAAACGCCTAGTGTACTGGTAATACTACTTTGCTCGGTTCTAATAATTCTGGTTAGGTTGAGGATGTTTGAGATATTATCTCTACCGTATCTTACCGCAATATAATGCCAGATACTCTGACCAATAATTTCTGCATCTTTTCCAGTGATATTGCTGATTTTCTTTCCTTCATTTCTGGCTATGGCAGCTCTCACCTCGCTTACCTGATCAGATGTAAGGCCCTCTTGAGCTATATAAGCCGAGATACCCTCAATGTACCAGTCCGGAACGGTAAGCAACAGAGAACTCTGAAGAACTTCCTTTAGCGATCCCCCATAGAGCATGTCATAAACGAAAAGACCAGCGATTTCTCTTACCAGCTCCTGATGAAAAGTACTGTCGTTTCCTGTATAGGGAATTTCTATTCTGGAGCGAGAGAGATTGAGGATTCCTCCATCGTACAAGATAGGACTGGTTAGACCAATATTACTTTGAGAGAGCTGAGTTTCGTTATTATAAAGGAAGATTTTCATGGTGGTGAAAGGCGTGTAGCCTAAAACCTCAGTGATTTTCCTGTATTCGCTTTCAGCAATTTTGGCCGCCTTTCTGGCTAGGTCGTCACCGCCTCGGTAGTAATTAAACTCAAAGTTATTACTGTTGATCGTCTTCCAGTTGAGCTTTCTGAGTTGAAGTCTGTTTTGTCCGAATTCTACGTCAGATACACCATAATAGCCTTGTGATAGTGCACTTAGGCTGACAAATAGCAGAAGGATACTCAGTGTTTTTTTCATAGAAACCAGAAAAGATCAGATTTCTAATATAACGCATTCAGCCTATCAATGGTTGTCTCCTGATCGATTTCTTTTCCTTCTGTTAAATGATCTGCCAGGTTCTGGGCTAAATAAGGTGCCAGTGAAACTCCTTTGGTGCCCAATCCATTGAAAATTATGAGGTTTTTATATTGAGGATGTCTGCCTGAAAAAGGTCTGCGATCTTTGGTGGCTGGTCTCACGCCAGCTTTATGGTTTTTAATCCCATATCCCTTTAAATAAAACTTCTCTATACCTTCAATTACCTGCTCTCTTCCTTTCTCTGTTGGTATAGCGTCAAGTTCATGCCAAGAGTAGGTAGCCCCTGCTTTATATAGTCCTTTATTTACTGGCATGAGCCATTTACCTTGATTGATAATTTGTTGAGGTAATTCTGTATTTAGCTTAATGTCTAACGTTTCACCTTTGACCGCATTAAATGGAAGAGAATTGAAATATGGATTTTGTACAGCATGATACCCTTCACAGAATACAACTTGCTTGTATTCAATATTTTGGTATGATATTTTATTTTCTTCAATGTGCATAGAATCGTATTCGAATTGACCCGAATTGATAATTCGAAGTTTATCGAAATACTGCCTAGACGAATCTAAATATTGTTCCACATCAAGCCTTCCGCATTGAGAAGTTAATACTCCTCCCAAAGGATTGTTGATTTTTCCTTCAAGCTCTTTTTGCGGAGCAATGATTTGACAAAAATGCTCTATGTCATGCTTGGGAATTAGTTTTTCAAATTGAGCTTTTTGATGTTCATTTTTGAAAGGTCTGTAAATAGGGATCGGGTGAAAGAACTGGCCTCCGGTCAGCTTCTCGATTTCCGGATAAAATTCAAATAGATAGGGGTATAAGGTATCTGCAAGCCACGTTTTTGCCAGATGTTTGCCTGTAACAGGATTAAACATACCTCCGGCCACTTTAGAGGAGGAGGGGAGTTTAGGATTATCAATTAAGCGAACTGTGACTCCTTTCTTGAGCAATTGAAAAGCCAGCGTGGTTCCGGCAATTCCCTGGCCTACTATGAGGTAGTCTATCATGCTGCAGATGCCAGTTTTTTGACTTCGTTTTCTGCCATGATGCATACCATTTCTATTTGCTCCTCAAGTGTCATATCTGAGGTGTCAATGACCTGAGCATCAGGCACCTGAATTAAAGGGCTTTCTTTACGTGTAGAGTCTATATGATCTCTTTTTTTGAGATTTTCCAAGACTTCTTCAAAAGACATTAAATCGCCTTTTGCCATTAATTCTGCTTGTCTTCGCTGAGCCCGAATATCAGGATCTGCCGTCATGAAAATCTTGAGTTCGGCGTCTGGAAAGACAACCGAGCCAATATCTCTGCCATCCATAACTACGCCCTTTTTTTGACCCATTTTGCGTTGCTGAGCCACCATTTCTTTACGAACTGCTCCTAAAGCACTCACCTGGCTTACCTTGTTTGCGATATACAGTTTTCTGATTTCATCCTCCACGGTTACTCCATTCAGAACAGTGAGACTTTTGCCGTTTTTATCGGTTCTAAACTCAATATTGATATCATCTAAGGCCTTGAGCACTTTAGATTCGTTGGTAAGCGAAATATGCTTTTGGTGGAAATATAGGGTAACTGCCCTGTACATGGCACCAGTATCTATGTAGGTATAACCGAGTTTGGCAGCTGCTCCTTTAGCGGTGGAAGATTTGCCACAACTAGAGTGGCCATCAATAGCGATGATAATTTTGGTCATAGTCTGGTGCTTTGTGCAAAAGTACAAACTGCGTGGGTATAAAAAACAAAAGCCGGCTTCGTTTGAAACCGGCTTTTGAAGAAGTGTCTTTATGATTACTTCATAGATACTACAGAAACCTGTAATTCTACATCATCAGAGATGACCATGTCTTTCACTGGTACATCGAAACTAACGTCATACTTTTTACGATCAAAAGTAAGGTCACCTTTGATGTTGGTAACTCCATCTACGCTGTGAATTTCTACGTTTTCTACAGTTTCAGGATGAGTGATTCCTCTGATAGTTAAGTCACCCATCACAGATGTACCTTCAGAACCTGTGATCACAAAAGTAGCAGTAGGGTGATTTGCAGTATCAAAGAAGTCTGGAGATGATAAGTGACCTACCAGTTTTTCTTTTGTTGATTCTTCATCATATGCTGAGTCAGTTGGTACAATTTGACCAAGGTCAACAGTGAAAGAACCTCCCGTGATAGCACCGTCAGTTACTTCTACAGTTCCTTCAGTTAACTGAACAGTACCAGTGTGCTCCTTCACGCCAAGCATAACGCCTTTCCAGCTAACTTCGCTGCCATCAACACTAATAGTGTGGGTTCCGTCAGCTAAAGCAACAGCTTCGTCAGTCGTTTCTTCTGTACTTTCTTCTGAGCTAGTACAAGCATAAAATGCGGTGCTGGCAAGTGCAGCTAAAGCAAAAATTCTTAGTTTTTTCATTTTCTTATTTATTTAAAAGAGTTTAAAGGTGTAGCCAGTAAAATTTATCTGTAACTACATACAAATGCGAAACGACTTCGAGGTTCTAAAAGTTTTGTCTAACTATTATTTTTTTAAGAAATTTTTAATCTCAATTTCTATCTTATTGTCATTCAGCGGGTTATGCCAACTGTACTTATCTTGATTTCTGAACCAAGTGAGCTGTCTCTTGGCGTATCTACGTGTGTTTCTTTTTAGGAGTTCAATGGCCTCCTCTAAATTTATATCACCATCGAGGGATAAAAACAGTTCTTTATAACCTACCGTTTGTAAGGCATTCTTTGATCTGAATGCTGAAACCGACTTTACTTCGTTTAAAAGCCCTTGTTCCATCATCAGATCTACGCGTTTATTAATTCTTTGGTAAAGTTCTTCTCTTGGTCTTTCCAGACCAATCTTGAGCATTTCAAATGGTCTTTCTTTTGCTTGTTGAGAATGCCATTCTGAAAAAGGCTTTCCTGTAGATAGCGAAACTTCCAATGCTCTTACTACTCGTTGAGTATTTGAGAGGTCGGCAGTTGAGCAATACTCAGGGTCCAGATCTTTTAGTTGGTTTACCAAAAATGTTAGTCCATGCGTTTCTAAATTCTCCTCTATTTGGTTTCGTATGCTTGAATCAATTTCAGGTATTGGATCAAAACCATGAGTAATGGCCTTGGCGAATAAACCGGAGCCTCCCGTCAGAATAGCGAGATCCTTCCTTTCAAAGTAAGCTTCAAGTTTATCCAGGATTTCTTTTTCAAAATCTGAAACGGTGTAATCATCCTCAATACTTTTATTATTGATAAAATGATGTTTCACAGCTGCTAACTCATCTGGTGTGGGTTTGGCGGTGCCAATGTTTAATTCTCTGTAAAACTGTCGGGAGTCAAAACTAAAGATCTCGGCATTGAATTTTTGAGCTAATCGTATACATAAATCCGTTTTACCTACGGCAGTAGGGCCGGCTATGATCACTACCTTTTTCTTCTGATTCAATCTCCTTTATTTGTAATTTTCCCCAAAAATAGGCATTTAGAGAGCAAAGTTTATTATCTAACAACTCATGGAATCTATCTTATTTATTTTGGCGATAGCCATAGGAGCCATTGCTACCTGGCAAATTTTCAGCTGGAGGTACGGTGTGCGAAAGCGAAAGCACAAGGAGATGCTGCAGGTAGAGTCTAATGTATTGCTGGAGCGTATAGAGAAGGTGTTTAAAGTTGTTTTAGCTGAAGGATATTTTACCGAAATCTATGATCATAACAGCAAGAAGAATTTCTGGGGGCTTTTTGAGTCAAATAAAAAGGCTTTAATTGTAGCCAAGGCGAAGGTGGCGATGGGCTTTGATTTCTCTAAACTCCAATGGCGGGTAGACGGCGAAAAGAAAAAAGTTGTTATTGAGTATTTCCCCGAAGCCGAAGTACTATCCATAGACCCCGAATATAAGTTCTATGATATTGATCAGGGGCTCTTTCATAAATTCAGGAATGAAGATTATACCTTGATTATCAATGAAGCTCGTGAACTTATGCTTCAAAAAGCCATGGAGAGCGACCTTTCTGAAAGTGCGAACAAACAATTGAAGGTGATGATGCAGCAGCTAGCAGCCTCTATGGACTGGGAAATGCAGATCGATCAAGTTAAACCAAAAAGAAAGAGTCTTTCAGAAACGGTGAAAGGTTTATTGGATTAGAAAAACTACCTTTGTGCCCCAAATTTAACATGGTTTATGGCCTTAAAAGAAGAGTTCGAGAGTCAGGGTAATTTTCTATTCAGATATCGTAGCTATTTTCCAATCATTTTTTTGCTGGTAGCTCTTGCTGTTTTTGTCAATGAGGTTCTGAAGGAGAACCAAACACTGTTTTCTCAAAACTACTGGTTCTTCTCTTTAGGCGTGGGCCTTTTCGGTCTTCTTATCAGAGTTTTTACAGTTGGCTTTACGCCTAAAAACACCTCAGGGAGAAATACTGCTGAAGGTCAGGTGGCCGATGAATTGAATGAAACTGGTATTTACTCTATAGTACGTCATCCTTTGTACGTAGGCAATTATTTCATGTGGCTTGGAGTGGCCATGCTGACAGCAAACCTCTGGTTTATAGTGGCGTTCACTTTAACCTATTGGGTTTACTATGAAAGAATCATGTATGCTGAAGAGGCGTTTCTGAGAGGTAAGTTTGGTGAGAAATATACTGACTGGGCACTGGGTAGACCAGCCTTTGTACCTAAACTCACAGGCCTGAAAAAGCCGAAATATCCTTTTAGCTTAAAAAAGGTATTGAAGAAAGAGAAGAATGGTATCGCGGCCCTATTTGGCCTATTCTGGCTGTTTGATATGGTCAAAGTGTATACCTTTACTTGTGAAATTGCATTGCAAAAGAACTTTTGGTTTTATGCTTTCATAGGTGGTATGGTCTTCTATTTGATTTTCAAAGTCTTGAAAAGAACTTCTTTACTCGAAGACGGTCGCTGAGATATAGTCGAAACAGACTATTGTACCTTCCCTGTTACCCATATTTGGGTAATGGAATTTGATCTGAGACTTACTCTTTTGATTGAAAAGTCTTAGTCTTTTCATGGTGATCTCAGACCCTAGGGATATGCGGCTGCTATTACTCTCAGCTCTTATTTCTTCAGATCTTTTACGACCAATTCCGTTATCATAAATGGTGATTTGAAGATGTTTTGGCTGCATCAATTTAACGCGTACCTCAATTTTTTTGAACTCATTAGATGAGGGTTGAAGTCCATGCCATATGGCATTTTCGGCCATAGGCTGAAGAAGCATAGGAGGGAACACGATTTCGCTACTATTCAGTCGGTCATCTATATCAATACTAAAGTCAATAGGGCTATCTAAACGATCAGATTCTGATTTGACGTACAGTTCCAGCGTGGCGAGCTCCTCTTTAAGACTGATGGTTTGTTGCTGGGTTTGCTGAAGAATTGTTCTAACCAGTTTTGAAAACCTTGAAAGGTAATCAATAGCCTTATCGTTTTGGTTTTTCATCACCAGATTTCTGATGCTATTGAGGCTATTGAAAACGAAATGCGGGTTCATTTGACTGCGGAGAGCCAGCATTTCCGTTTCCATGATCATGCGTTCAGATTCGGCAATTCTCTTTTGATCATCCTGCAGTTTTCTGATCATTGCTAGAGCAAAAACTACGATCTCTAAAATTACCGCGAGGGGTAAGGTGAAGATATGATCTAATACCCCCGGCCAGTCTCTGAGATTTAAAATATCCTTGATCCAGGCAACACTGGCTAAACAAACCAATAAAGTATTGCCGATAATGATGAACTTCAATAAATGATTTCTTCTGCTGATTTTAGTCAGGTGAAATAAGAACCAGATGTAGAATATGATTATGGGTATCCTGGCATAAATCTTTACCGCATCATAAAGAGCATTATTATTATAAACGAGCTCGATGAAGTAGAAAATTACTCCAAATGCTAATCCTCCAAAGCTGACAAATCTAATAAATGGGAGTGCCTTGTTTTTGCTATTTCTAAGACCTAAAAGTTCCAGGGCAAATCCAAAATAACCAGTAAGACCTAGCCAAAAGAATATTTCAGAACCGTACTTTTTAAAGTAAGGGAAGTTCTGAAAAAACTGCCCGACGTAAGTATATCCACGGCTCTGCAGAAGTGAATACATGAAAGCTGAAAATACATACAGGAAATAGTATCTGAAAAGGTAGTTGCCCTTATTCTGAATAACAAGGAAAATACAAATAAGGGTCATTAGCAATAAAGCTCCCTGATAAAGATTTCTTATCTGTAACTCGTTAATATTATGAGCGTAGTAAGTCTGAAGATAGTAGTCTTTACGATCTTTAGAGCCAAAATAGAACGATGTGCCTACGGTATTTTTTGGGAAAATGGTCAGTCCTGTTTTTTGACCATCCATCGGTAGCATGTTTAGATATATTTCTGCCGTCTTACCATAGGGAAGATAGTAGCTTGAGAAGTCAGAGAATTCTATACCTTTCAGAGCTTTTCCAGGTACAAGTTTACCTGTAGATTTTATTTGGAAGGTATCGGTAAGAAAGTATGCTGTGGCTTTGTCTTGATTTGGGAAGGCAACAAAAAACTCTGGGTTACCCTCTTTGAGATTCTTCAAAGTAAATCTCACCCATAGGGCTTTTCCGGCTACACTTTCAATTTCTCTATGA
This sequence comes from Jiulongibacter sp. NS-SX5, assembly GCF_052828545.1. The sequence goes on along the minus strand of NZ_CM128248.1, from coordinate 1,753,391 downwards.
TATGTCTGCCAATCTTCTTTTTTTCTTACACTGTCTAAATTGACAAAAGGGTCAGTCCATAAATACTCTGCCTTATCTCCAATCACTTCAGAATTGGGATTTGCCGTAACCACAAGCGTATCACTTTCATAAGCCAGGGAGACAAACGAGCTGAGTAAAAATAGGGTTATGAAAAAAATCCTCTTCACTGAATAAACATACAATTTCAAAATGAGCGTGGATGAATTAATGTATTGTCGGCTCGCTTTACTGTATATACTGCAGGGTTTATTGCCTGTATGGTCAGAGAAGGCGTTCCAGTAATTCATCTTTTTTACCTCTTGAAATGGAGATTTGTTTTCCGTCTTTCATTTCAAGGTAACCTCCATCTGCCTTTACGTAGCTTTCTACATAAATGCGGTTTACCAGATATGAATTATGTGTTCTAATGAATTCTTTGGAGTCTAAAAGCTCTTCTATGTACCTGAGGTTTTTATTGACCTGGTACTGCTCTCCCGATATCAATTTTAAGGTAGCGTAATTGCCGCTTGCCTCACACCACATAAGCTGTTCTGTAGAGATGAAGATCAAACCATTGGAAGTAGGGAAAGAGACTTTTTTTAGTTCGCCGGCACCCGATTTAATATAGTTTACAAGCTTCTGGTAAAGTTCATTTCTATTTTTGGCGTTTGTTCTTGATAAGACCTTTTTAACGGCTAATTGTATCTCGTCTGCCTGAACAGGCTTAAGAATATAATCGAGTGCTGAAAACTTTATGGCCTGTATGGCGTATTGGTCAAAGGCCGTAACAAATATGACATCAAACGGAGCGTCAGGTATTTTTTCCAGAATATCAAAACCAGTCATTTTGGGCATTTGAATATCCATAAATACTAAATCTACATTGTGATTTAACAGGTATTCCGTCGCCTCTAGTGGTTTGGTAAAAACCGATACAATTTCAAGGTCTGGCAAGTCTCTTTTGATGAAATACTCCAGGGTTTCATTGCAGTGATTTTCATCATCTATGAGTACTACTTTTAGTTTAGGCATAGGTTGTACTAATGATCCTTACTTTATCTGATCACGTCTATTCTTAAGCTCTCGCCAGGTGGTTAGAATGATATTTTCTTGCTCAAGGTACGCTTTAAATTTGGGGTCAGTCATGGCAAGCATGTCTCCCTCTCTGGTTTTTCCAGAATCTGTGATTTCTTTAAAGACCTCAGTAGGCCAGGTACAGTGCATGATGACCATGGTTATTCCCGGTTCCAGATCATCAATAGTCTTCATGTATTGTTCCGTTTTATAGACTTGGAGGTCATTTTTAGTCAATCGATCTTCTCCTTTCCAATCATAAGAAACATTATGGAGATCATCTAAAACAGGAAGACCAGCATTCCAAAGTTTTTGCCCAATGGCGGTGGTCATTTTGATATCCAGAGCACTATTTGCTGTAGTTTTCATAATCATAGAGTTATGTCCGCCAGGAAACATTACGGGTATTCCTTCTTCCATACCAACTTTGATATACCTTTCTAAGTAATCAGGTCTGGCAAATAGAGTGCCCATGTGGCTATCAAGGTGGGTTGGCTCCCAACCCATGGTTCTTGATCTATCGAGCTGGGCTCTTATTTCAGATTCTATTTCATCTGGAGATGCATTGCCGGCCGTTTTTGCCACAGAAGGCCAAAGGGCTCCTTCGTTATCCACTAATCCGGGTACCTCTGGTTTGCCTGCTAAAGGACCCCATCGGTATTGAGACCACTCAGATGTTAGGGTAAGATGAAGGCCGGCATCGGTCTCAGGGTTGGCTTTTAAATAAGGTAGAAACCCCGAAATCCACGGACAGGGCATCATCATGCTTAGGCTATTGGCCACTCCATTTTCTATGGCTTCTATAGCCCCTTTATTAGAGTCAAAGCTCATACCTACATCATCTATATGCAGAATCAGTACTTTGGAGCCTTTCGGGAAGCCAAGCTTTTCAGCATATGTTTGAGCTTGAAGTTGTACTGCAAAAAGGCATAAAAAAAGGAAGAGAACTCTTTTCATTAGGGTTTGAGTTTTGTCAAACCAAAAATAGAGAATTCTCTTCCTGTAACAAACAAGCCTGAAAGGCTTATGCTTTCACAAAAGTGATGGTCAAAGTACTGGTAATATCATCCGGATCTACGGTTACTACTGTAGCCGTGTTGCCGCTGAAAGTAATATTGCCCGGTAAGGTGCTACCATCTATGTCTACTGAAATTGTAGTGTCAGTCAAAGTATAAGTACCACCTGTTCCTGATAAAAGAGCCAAGGTCTCACCATCTTCATCCACACATCCTTCAGGTACTGAGGTCGTATAGTTTCCGTTATCAAATGTGTAAGTGATTTCTGCGGCACATGGGAAAAAGGCCACGTACAATGCCCAGAAATTAGTCTCCTGTCCATCGGCATCTGTAAGAACTACACCTTGAATTTTCCATGTTCCTTCTATGGGAGAAGAAGGCGTAGGATCGTCAGATTCTTTACAACTTGCAAAGGCAAAAAGGAGGGCTAGAATGGCTAATTTGGCTTTCATGAGTTTTCTTAATTTTAATTTATGCTGCTCAAACATATCGAAATATCTATTCTATAACTCTGCACAACTCAAATAATTACATCAGTTTCTGATTTTAAGGTTACTTACCTTTTGCAAATTCCTCCGTTACAACTTCATTGATCGCCTTAAAAAGTGAGGTGTCATCTGTAGTATCGCAGCTCATTTCCCAAACCATGACACCTCCAAGTTTTTTGTCGATGGCCAGCTCTACTTTCTTTTTGATCGTGAAAATACCGTTATAGTAATGTCCGTTCCAGTAGTCATCATATTTACTGGCACCTTCGGCTAGTAATTTTTTATAGGTAAAACCGAAATTTCCGTGACCTTTCTTGGCATAAAACGGAAGCCCTAAAACACACTTCTCTGTTGGAAGACCGCGTTCGTTGAGCCAAAAATCTATACATTCTACAGCCATAGAATATGGTGAATGATGTTTAAGTTCTTCCGGCCCATAGTCTCCATCATAGACCATAATATTCAGCCAGTCCATATAAGGGTAGACCTCTTTTTTGATGCCATAGGCTTGGTTTCCTTTAGAAACTACAGCTGCCGTTAATTCTTTACCTCCAGCGGCATGTAGCTGGGTATGAAGGTCTTTGCAAAGAGCGACATAGTCTTCAGCTGATCTGTGGTTTGGATCTGGGTATTCCCAGTCTAGGTCTACGCCATCCAGATTATATTTTTTGACAAAGTCCATGGTGCTTTTAATGAAAGTTGATCTTCCTTTAGCCGTTTCGGCCATTTTGTGAAATCTGGTGTCATTGCCACCACCATCGCCAATGCCCCAGCCACCGATGGAGATGAAGACTTTAACATTATTGGTATGAGCAGTTTTGACCAATTGCTTTAGATAAGTGTCATCTTTCAAAGGAATCAGGGTATCTCCTGTTTTTGCCGGAATGGCAAAGGAGTAATTAATATGGGTCAAATACCCGAAAGGTATTTCTTCCATAGGAGTTGAAGGTACGCAGTAAGCTATTTGCTTAAATGTTTGCTGTGCTGTAGCACTCAAACTGATTAGGGTAATAAGGGTTAGTATTAACTTTTTCATTTTTAATAATTCGTTGAAGAACCTCAAAATTAGTTAAGCAGAAGAGCTTTTGTCGGGCAATGTGAAAGAAGTAGCCATTCGGTATAATTTTGTCGCTGATTGATGAAATTCTTACGCTTCTATCAAACTTTCTTCGCTTTTCTTCATGTTTACTGATTGAAATTTGAAACTCATTTGCCCATTATCAAGATAGCTTTTGATCCCGTTTATTGCCTACCATTACCGGATGGGCATCGTTTCCCGATGGAGAAATATGAGCTAATTCCAGAGCAGCTATTGTACGAGGGGTCATTTGAAAAAGAGAACATTTTCTCTCCCCAATTGCTCGATTGGCAAGATGCCGCATTGGTTCATAGTGAGGAATATATTGAAGCTCTTCAAAATCAAAGTTTATCTGCTAGAGAGGCTCGTAAAATTGGTTTACCCATGTCACCTGAGTTGGTTAGAAGAGAACTAATGATTACTCGAGGGACTTTGGACTGTTGTCACTATGCTTTGCAAAACGGTGTTTCAATGAACGTAGCAGGTGGCACACATCATGGTTATGCTGATAGAGGTGAAGGTTTTTGCGTCTTAAATGATTTTGCGGTGGCTGCAGGAGTATTGCTAAAGAATAAGGTAGTTAATCAAGTCTTGGTGGTGGACTTAGACGTGCATCAAGGGAACGGTACAGCTAAAATTTTCGAAAGTGAGCCCCAGGTTTTTACTTTTAGTATGCATGGCAAAGACAATTACCCCATGCATAAAGAGAAGTCGAATTTAGATATTCCTCTAGAAAGTGGTATCAGGGATGAGGAGTATTTGAAAATACTAAAAACTCACTTACCGCGATTGATCAAGGAAGTGAGACCTGATATCATGTTTTTTGTTTCAGGAGTAGACGTTCTGGAGACTGATAAGCTCGGAAAGTTGAGTCTAAGCATTGAGGGTTGTAAAGAACGCGATCGTATCGTTTTCCAACAGGCCAAAAGCAATGATACTCCTATTGTGGCAGCAATGGGTGGAGGTTACTCTAAAGCCCTGAGAGTCATAGTGGAGGCTCATTGTAATACTTTCAGGCTGGCGAAGGAATATTACGAGTAAGCCGTTCCTTGCTGCTAAACTATAATTTAGATTCGTGAATAAACTTGATTCGTTGCAATTGAGCATTAAGGCTGCTTACGATTTCTTGTTTTTGAGAATAGAGATTATTTGCTTCCTCAGGATCATTTTTCATGTGATAAAGCTGCCCAAAGGAATACCCTTTTTGCTGAGCATCTTCTTCTGAGAGTGACCAACCGCCAGACCCATAGGCTTCTACATATTTATATGGTCCCTTCCTTAAAGCATAATGTCCTTTGATGGAGTGATGAACTAAATAGTCTCTACCGTTTTGTTTTTGTCCTAAAAGAATAGGAAGGAATGATTGACTATCAAGGTGCTTTTCAATTGTATCTGCAGATAGGAGGTTTTGAAAAGTAGCCAGGAAATCCACAGTACTAATCAGGGCATCTGATCTACTACCATTTTCTATTTTGCCAGGCAATGAAACTATAAAAGGCACCCGATGGCCACCGTCCCAGGCATCAGATTTACGTCCTACTCTCTGATAGTTAGCTTCATGATTATATTCTTCTTTCTCGAAATCCTCCCAATTAGCTCCGTTATCACTCGTAAAAATGACCATTGTATTTTCTTCAATTTCCAGTTCCGTAAGCTTTTTGAGAACCTTGCCTACCTGAGCGTCTACCATTGTAACAAAATCTCCATACATGCTTGCACCTGATTTACCACTGAACTCTTCTGAGGGTAGCCAAGGTGAGTGTGGTGCAGTTAAAGGCATATAGATGAAAAAAGGTTTGTCAGCTTTTTCTTCCATGAAATTTAGAGTTTCGGCTGTGATAGCCTCCAGAACCTCCTCATGTTTAAAGTCGGCACCGGTGTCACCATTTCTGTACCAGGCTCCTTTGCCTGCAGAGTTTTTCCAGAAAGGTTTATTCTCATAGTCTAAAGTTGTTAATTGCTTATTTCTAATATAGAAATACGGGGCAATATCCAGTGAACTAGGAATGATATAACTATAGTCAAAGCCAAGGTCATTTGGACTCGATGAGAGGCCCGCAGCATAATTGACATTACTGGTGTTTAACTTATCCCAAGGACTACCAGTTACCAGTTTTTTGGAAGGATCCTTTGCTTGCCAGCCTAATCCTAAATGCCACTTACCAATACAGGCTGTGGCATAATCTGCTTCTTTAAAAATACGGGCCACAGTCAGTTGGTCTGGTTCTATAAGTGGAGGATCAAAACCCACCAGTACTCCTGATTTCATTCGGGTACGAAAAGCATATTCACCTGTTAAGATACTATATCGGGTAGGTGAGCACACTGCAGAATTGCTATGAGCATCAGTAAAAGCCATTCCGTTATGAACTAGTTTGTCGATGTTCGGCGTATTGATTTTTGAATTAGGGTTAAGGGCGGAAACGTCACCATAACCCATATCGTCTGCCAAAATTAAAATCACATTTGGCTTATTTTGAGCCTGAGTTATAAAGGCCGTAAAAAATAGAAATACCAGGAAAAGGGCTCTTGCGTTATCGAGTAGCTTTAACATCAATAGGGTTTTAAGATGTAGTCAATTTACAGAGTTTTGATTGCTGAAAGGTTATGGAATTCCGTTGGTCGATAAATTAGAGAATTTAAGATATAAAACTTGAAACTTTAGCTGTCTGGATTTTAGTTTTGGCACTTTACTTGATTTAGAATCCGCACACCACAAAACCTTATGCATAGAATTACCCTTTTCTTGTTTTTTGCTTTTTTGTATTCATGTAACATCACCGAACCCGTATCTACAGCTGACCTAACAGGGACCTGGACGCTTGAAACTGTTCATTTTGTGATTGACGGAAATCACTATGAAGTAGAAGAATATAAACTTATTCAGACCTCTGAGATAAACAAAAGTTGGGAGCTACGTCCTGATCAGGTTTTGATAGAGAGAATATCAAAAGTTGACAAGTCTCACAACTATGTTTTTGACGAGCACACGCGTACGTTAACCCTGACGGGTCAAAAGCTCTACCCTGAAGTTTTTGAGGTTGAATTAAATTCAGAAAATCTTATTGTCAGATCGCCACAGCTAAAAGATGCCAGTTTGCCTTATTCAGAAAATACCTGGCAAAAAGACCTCATTCTAGATGCCGCATTCTATCTGGAAGGACAAATCAGCTATGAAGAAGTAGTGAACGCCAATAAGATTCAGCGAATTAATACTTTCCAGAAGAAAGGCTGATTACATTCTTTCAGGTACGTCAATACCGAGCAGTTTCATGCCTTTTTTCAAGGTTAAAGCTACCAGGCTAATCAAGGCAAGTCTGAATTTGACAAGTTCTTTATTCTCTTCATTCAGTACGCTTAATTCAGCATAGAAAGAGTTGAAGTTTTTGGCCAAATCATAGCAATAATTAGCAATCACTGAAGGAGCATAATCATTAGCGGCCCGTTGGATATAATTCGGGTATTCAGCCAATAAATTGACAAGTGTGGTCTCTATTTCAGCCATTGAGACATCACCTATCTCAGTCGGAATTTCTATGCCTTCACTCTCCGCTTTTCTAAGTATAGATTTGATACGAGCATGAGTGTATTGGATGAATGGACCAGTATTTCCTTGAAAATCAATAGACTCTGCCGGATTAAAGAGCATCCTCTTTTTAGGTTCTACTTTGAGTAAGAAATACTTCAGTGCACCCAAAGCTAAAGTTCTGAAGAGCTCATTTTTTTCATCCTCATTGAAGGCATCAATTTTACCACGCTCTTGCGTAGTTTCACGGGCTGTTTGAATCATTTCTGAAACCAGATCATCTGCATCTACAACTGTACCTTCTCTGGATTTCATTTTACCGCTTGGCAGGTCCACCATCCCATAGCTGAGGTGATAGCAACCATCGGCGTAAGTTTTTCCTAATTTTTTGAGAATGGCAAATAGCACTTGAAAGTGATAATCTTGCTCATTGCCGACTACCCAAACAGATTTGTTGGTTTTGAAATCCTGAAATTTCAGTTCGGTGGTTCCGATATCCTGAGTGATATACACCGATGTACCATCGCCGCGTAAGACTAATTTTTCATCCAAACCCTCTTCAGAGAGGTCTATCCACACAGAATTATCCCCTTTTCTGAAGAAAACGCCTTTCTCCAGTCCTTCATCTACAATGTCTTTACCCAGTACGTAGGTGTCAGATTCATAGTAAGTTTTATCGAAGTTGATACCGATTTTTTGGTACGTGTCGTTAAAGCCATCATACACCCAGCCATTCATTTTTTTCCAAAGTTCTACTACCTCGCTATCTCCGTTTTCCCATTTCTGTAGCATTTCCTGAGTCTCCAGCATGAGTGGAGCATTCTTTTTGGCATCATCTTCAGATTTACCCTGGGCCATCAACTCTTTGATTTCAGCTTTGTAGGCTACATCAAACTCTACGTAATATTTACCAGCCAGATGATCACCTTTGATACCTGAAGTTTCGGGTGTTTCGCCATTGCCAAATTTCTGATAAGCGATCATAGATTTACAAATATGAATCCCACGGTCATTCACCAGGCAAGCCTTGGTTACATCATACCCATTCGCTTTCAGGATTTCAGAAACACTGTGGCCCAGAAAATTATTTCTCAGGTGACCCAGATGGAGTGGCTTATTGGTGTTTGGCGAAGAAAACTCTACCAGTACAGACTGACCATTTGAATCAAAATCTGAACTGTCTTTTTTGCTTAGCAATGAATTGAATAGTTCATTCCAGGTATTCTCCTGTAATGAAATGTTCAAGAAACCTTGTACAACATTAAAGGAAGAAACCACATCAGAGTTAGATTGAAGATATTCACCTATGGCATTGGCGATATCCATAGGCTTTTTCCGAAGTTTTTTCACCAACGGAAATACCACAAAGGTGTACGTACCCTCAAAGTCCTTTCGAGTAGGCTGGAGAGATACCTCCATGTCTTCCTCAAAGAGCCGAATTAAGGCACTTTTTATATCCGCGGCTAACTGCTTTTCAATATCCATTTTCTAGTGTTTCTTAAACGAGGCTGCAAAATTAGGGATTTTAACCCGTTTTATGCACTGCCGATGAAAAGTGAAGAATGAATTGACGAAATAAGGAGGTTGTTGACTAGTTTGAATCATCGATTAAAAACATTTAGTTTGGGGTACTCCATTTCTGAGGCAGATTTTCTTAAGGAGAAATTGGGCGTATAAAAGGGATTATTCGGCTTAATGGCTAATTTTGGGAAGTCCTTTCAAATGTCTGAACAGGAACCAACTTCAAATACTTCAATATGATTCAATCCATGACCGGTTTCGGTTCTGCTAGCTTTGAGAACGAGAAAGTGGCAATTACGGCAGATGTAAAAACACTTAATTCAAAGTTTACAGATGTTTTCTGCAGAATGCCAAAAACATACTCTGATAAGGAAGTAGAGCTTCGCAATTTATTGTCTTCTGAGCTTGGTCGTGGTAAAATTGAACTTTCATTAAATGTGGTGCCAAGAGGAGAAGGCGGAGCGGGAACAGTGGTCAACAGAGCCTTGGTGAAAGCCTACTATAAAGACCTGAAAGAAACCGCAAATGAGCTAGGTTTTGAAGGAACTGATACTGACATTTTAAGAATGGCGACCATGATGCCGAATGCCTTCAATGCAGACGTGCTGACCGAGGAAGATGCCAAGGAAGATTGGAACAACATCCTGAATACGGTGAAAGCTGCCATTGTGAAATGTCAGGAGTTTAGATCCCAGGAAGGCGAGGCCACAAAGATTAAGTTTGAGGAGTACATTCAGAATATTGACGGTCTACTGCAGAAAGTGGCAGAACAGGACCCGAATAGAATTCCTGTTATACGTGAAAGACTTCAAAAGGCGATTTCTGAATGGGAGCAAAACGAGAACTTCAATAAGGATCGTTTTGAGCAGGAATTGATTTACTACGTAGAGAAATATGATATCTCAGAGGAAAAAGTAAGACTTGCTAATCACCTGAAATACTTTATCCAGGAACTTCAAAAAGGAGGAAATGGTAAGCGACTCAATTTTATCTCACAGGAGATAGGTCGCGAAATCAATACCATTGGCTCCAAGGCCAATGACGCCATAATTCAAAAGCTGGTAGTTCAAATGAAAGACGAGCTGGAGAAGATTAAGGAACAGACGCTGAACATAGTGTAGATCTGGAAAAACTGTTAGAAATAACTGAATCATGGAAGAATCACTTCAACAAATAGCCCCATACATTCCGGCATTGCTACTGGGTGTGGCTTTAAGTGCGGCTTCTGGTTTTCGGGTTTTTGTGCCACTTTTGGTTGGAAACCTTGCTGCTAAGTTTGGACTCTTCAGTCTGGCAGAAAATATGACCTGGCTAGGAGAAACTCCGGCTACGATAGTGCTGGCTATAGCTGTGGTTTTTGAGCTGGCAGCGTACTATATTCCTGTTGTCGACAATCTTTTGGACACCATTGCAGGACCTGCTGCAGTTTTGGCAGGTACACTTTTGACCACTTCTTTTCTACATATTGAAGATCCCGTTTTACAATGGGGATTGGGCCTTGTGGCAGGCGGTGGGGTAGCAGGTACCATTCAGGCCGGCACTTCATTATTAAGACTGGGAAGCACGAAGTTTACGGCTGGTTTAGGGAATAATATCCTGACGTCTATTGAAAACTTTATGTCTGTGGTAATCTCCCTTTTTGCGGTCTGGATTCCTGTTTTAATAGGCTTTATTGCTTTGTATTTCGTGATTTGGGTTTGGCGAAAGCTTTATCAAAGAAGGCAAGCTAAAAATTCAGTTTAATCCTCTTCGCTTCGATTATCCTTTACCAATAGAAAGAAGTCATTATCCAGCTCCAGATAGCCGTAGTCATAGACAAAGAAATATTCCGAGCCTTTTTTGGTGACCCTTCTGCTGGTTATCAATTCAAAATTGAATCCATGTTTGAGTAGTGTACTCCTGGTAGTTTTAGATTTGTCATTCTTGCATAGCTTTTGAAGAATCTGATAGTTCTTCTTTAGGGCATAGTTGGTGTTTTTAATCAGGTTAGTCGAACTGGCCTTTTGTTTATTATTATAGTTATTTCTACAGGGGTCAGAACAAAACTTTTTATCGGCTCTACCAAAGATTGGGTTTCCGCATTCAGGACATTTTCTTTCCATGTGAATTTTAAGGGGTTTAGTCAAAAGTAATTTATAAACTTTTGAAAATCAACTTATAAAATGACAACACTTGCCCCGTGAATGAGCCTTTGAAATACGTTTCAAACTAATTTTTGAAAAAACGTTTAATCCTAAGTGTGACCTTTTAAAGTGGGCATAGTCATAAGAGAGAATTTACCTAAAAAAAATACACATGTTTAAGAAAATACTAGCCTTCGCAATCATCGCTTTTAGTACTGTGCAGCTTTCTGCTCAATCATTTGATCTTTCAGATTTAGACAGTGCTGTAAGTCTTTTTAAAGAAGGGAAAGAAGGAAAAGCCGCCGGAATATTATCAAACGCGGTTGGTGGTTTGACAAAAGTTGCCAATCAGTCAAACTCTGAGTTTGCACCAAAAATTTTAACCCAAGCTTCAGCACTTTCAGGAATGTTACCTTCAATTAGAAGCGGTAATATTAACCTGGGAAGCTTACAGAAAATAGTGAATACTGTAAAAACGCTTATTGCGGCCAACAGATTAAGAGGTATGCTAAATCAGGGAAGTCTTCTTGGCAAAGGGTCTGAATTGAGTTCTAATGTAGGAATTCTTCAAAGTGGCCTTGGCATGCTTGGCGGAGGCCAAAGCAGCAAGCTAGATAAAATGCTGGGAATGGTAAGTAAGAAAAGCTCCAAACTTGATGGAGGCGGACTTTTCAAAAATATGGCTTCTAAAGCTGTATCTAAGAAACTGAATAGCTCATTGGGGCTAATAAATGGAATGTTTTAAGTAGTAGTAATAGTATAAACTGAAAAGAGACCAGCTTTTGGCCGGTCTCTTTTTTTATGTCTAGTTTATTTTGGCTTTCTCAATGATTTCATCGACCACTGCCGGATCAAGAAGCGTACTGGTATCCCCTAGATTTGATACATCACCTTCTGCTACTTTGCGTAAAATTCTACGCATTATCTTGCCTGATCTGGTTTTAGGTAAACCACTGACAAATAAAATCTTATCTGGCTTAGCAATCGGTCCAATGATTCTGGTGACTGTAGCCAGTATGTCACGTTTTGTGAGGTCTTCTTCATGAATCTGACTCTCCATTATGATATAGGCAAAAATCCCCTGGCCTTTAATCTCATGCGGGTAGCCCACTACTGCGGACTCTACCACGCCCGTATGTGAGTTCAAAGCATCTTCTACCTCGGCTGTACCTATTCTATGGCCAGATACATTGATCACATCATCTACTCTACCAGTAATTCGGTAATAGCCGTCTTCATCACGCATACAGCCATCGCCAGTGAAGTATTTGCCTTTGTAAGTAGAGAAGTAAACTTGTTTACATCGTTCATGATCTCCCCAGGTAGTTCTTATGATAGACGGCCAAGGGAACTTGATCACGAGGTTACCATTTACGCCATTTCCCTCAATTACTTCACCTTTTTCATCCACAAGTTCCGGCTGAATACCAGGTAGTGGAAGCGTCGCAAAAGTAGGTTTAGTAGGAGTAATGCTGGCCAAAGGAGAAATCATTATTCCGCCGGTCTCTGTTTGCCACCAGCTATCGCATATGGTACAATTACCTTTTCCAATATTATCATTATACCATTGCCATGCCTCTTCATTGATAGGTTCACCTACAGAGCCCAGAGCTTTCAAGGAACTCAAATCTTTGTTTTCCCAAAACTCAGGTCCAAAGCCCATTAATGATCGAATAGCCGTAGGGGCGGTGTAGAAAATATTGACTTTATGTCTCTCAACAATGTCCCAGAATCTACCCGCATCCGGGTAGGTCGGTACACCCTCAAACATAATCGAAGTAGCACCTGCTGCCAATGGACCATAGATGATATAAGAGTGGCCCGTAATCCAACCTATGTCTGCTGTACAGAAATAAACGTCACCAGGGTCGTATTGAAAAACATTAAGGAATGAATAAGTAGAATATACCATATAGCCCCCACAGGTATGCACTACTCCTTTGGGTTTACCAGTGGAGCCTGAAGTGTACAAAATGAAAAGTGGATCTTCTGCATCCATTTCTGTAGCAGGGCAATCTGCACTAACTTTTTTAATCTCCTCTTCCCACCAGTAGTCTCTACCTTTGATCATTGAGATCGGTGTTCGGGTTCTTGTCGCCACGATTACCTTCTCCACCGTAGGGCAAGCAATCAAAGCATCGTCTACAGTTTCTTTCATAGGTATTCTTTTTTGACCTCTGAAAGCACCGTCTGTCGTGATGATCATTTTACAATTGGCATCATTCACTCTATCTGCAATGGATTTGGCAGAGAAACCACCAAATACCACCGAGTGTATGGCTCCAATTCTGGCACAGGCTAATACAGCGATGGCCAATTCAGGTATCATTGGCATATAAATACACACCCTATCACCTTTTTCTACACCGTGGTTTTTTAGAACGTTTGAGAAGCGACTCACACGTTCATGCAGAACCTTATAAGTCAAGGTTACAGCTTCATCATCTTTCTCATTGGGTTCCCAAATGATGGCCGGTTGATTTGGCCTTTCTCTCATGTGCCTGTCCAGCACATTATCTGTGATATTCAGCTTTCCGCCTACATACCATTTGACTTTAGGTTCGTCAAAATTCCAATCCAGCACTTTAGTCCATGGTTTACGCCACTCAAACTCCTGTGCCACTTCGCCCCAGAAACCTTCCGGGTCTTCTACACTCTGCTGGTAACGCTCCTGATACTCTTCAAAACTTCTAATTCTCATAGTCTTAATTTAGGTCAATAACTTTTTCAGGTTTAATGATGGGTGGCTGCACCAGCTCCTTTCGGTACTCTGATGTCTTCTACAATTTCCTGCACCTCTTGAGGCGGAGCAGGAGTAAAGGCTGATACAGATATAGATATAATAAAATTGATGATCATTCCTATGGTGCCAAAGCCTTCCGGTGAAATTCCAAACCACCAGTTTGCTTCGGTAGCAGTGGCTTCGTCTCCAATCCAGTGTAATCTGAAACGAGCGATGTAATAGATGGTTATCAAAAGGCCGACCACCATTCCGGCGATAGCCCCTTCTTTATTCATTCGTTTATAGAAAATCCCCAGAATAATAGCCGGGAAGAATGAGGCTGCCGCCAGACCAAAAGCCAAAGAAACAACAGAGGCTACAAAGCCTGGAGGATTGATGCCAAAATACCCTGCAACGCAAACAGCCACTAAGGATGATAGACGTGCAAAAAGTAACTCCCTTTTATCTGACATGTATGGCATGAATTGCTTTTTCAGAAGGTCATGCGAAACGGAGGTTGAGATTACCAAAAGTAACCCCGCGGCTGTAGAAAGGGCGGCTGCCAATCCTCCGGCAGCCACTAAGGCTATCACCCAATTTGGAAGTCGTGCAATCTCCGGATTGGCCAGAACCATAATATCCCGGTCAATAGTCAATTCATTTTTATCTTCATCTGCCACGTACTGCACCAAACCATCGGCATTTTTATCTTCAAACTTGATCAACCCGGTTTTCTCCCAATTGCCAAACCACTCTGGTAATGAAGCATAAGATTGATTACTTACTGTTTCAATTAGGTTGGTACGTGCAAAAGCTGAAATTGCAGGAGCAGTGGTGTACAATACCGCTATGAGTGCCAATGCATAACCGGCAGACAGCCTGGCGTCTTTAACTTTAGGAACCGTAAAAAATCGAACGATAACGTGAGGCAGACCAGCTGTACCTATCATTAGGGCAGAAGTTATCATGAAGACGTCAAGTTTTGATTTTTTTCCTGTCGTGTATTCAGCAAAACCCAATTCACGATGCAGACCATCCAGTTTGTCAAGGAGGTACATGCCATCTGATGTTTTGGCTCCAAAACCCAATTGCGGTAAAATCTGATCTGTCATCTGTATACTGATGAAAAATGCAGGCACCATAAAGGCGAAGATGAGAACACAAAACTGAGCTACCTGTGTATAGGTAATGCCTTTCATACCACCCAATACGGCGTAGAAGAAAACAATACACATTCCTATGATAACTCCTGTATTGATATCTACTTCCAGAAAGCGAGAGAAAACCACACCTACACCACGCATTTGCCCCGCCACATAGGTAAATGAAACAAAAATGGCACAAACTACAGCCACTGTACGTGCGGTATTGGAGTAATAGCGGTCCCCAATAAAGTCAGGTACTGTGAACTTTCCGAATTTTCTTAAATAAGGTGCTAAGAGCAAGGCCAGTAGAACGTAGCCGCCGGTCCAGCCCATGAGGTATACGGAGCCATCATAACCCATAAATGAGATGAGGCCGGCCATAGAGATAAAAGAAGCGGCAGACATCCAGTCGGCGGCTGTGGCCATACCATTGGCTAAGGGCGATACTCCACCACCTGCAACATAAAAGTCTTTGGTACTCCCGGCTCTAGACCAGATGGCTATCCCGATATATAGTGCAAAGGTGAGACCGACAATAATATAGGTCCATAATTGTATATCCATCTTAGTCTTCGTTTAGGTCAAAGTCTTTGTCAAGCTTATTCATCAGCCAGACGTAAACAAAAATGAGAATTATGAAAACATAGATGGAGCCTTGCTGTGCAAACCAGAAACCTAATTTGAAGCCTCCCATTCTGATGGTATTGAGTTGGTCTACCAGGACGATTCCAAAAAGGTAGGAAACGATAAACCAAATACTGAGCAATATGGCCAGATAGCTCAGGTTTTTTCGCCAATAGGCTTCACGAGACTTCTCGTCTTTCATTTTTTCTTTCTTAGGGTTGAATACTAAGCGGTGAATTTATGAAAGTCTGCCTTCTAGGCAAAGAATTACTAGATTTTGATAGAATAATGCAATTGGTTTAATCCAATCCTTATTATTGCATGGACTTAAACTTTTGGGATGAATGTAGAAGATAAAATATTCCTATTTAAGGTTATCATATTAGTTATGGTATTGGTGTTTGCAATAGTTGAAACAATTAAAAATGGAGGTTCAATACGGGAGTTTTTCCTGGAGTTAATTCCCAAAAAGGAAGTGTCACACACCTCTAATCAGAATATTAGTGGTTCAAATAATTCAGTTCAGAGAATTATTGACGGATTTCAATTACTATTGGAAAAATGTGTTAATGCAGAGAATAAGCTCCTTTTTGAAAATTGCCTTAACGAATTAGTGAAAGAAAAGAATAATGATCGGTACTCCGTATTAAATAAAGTAGTGGAATTTCAATACGAGCGAGGATTAAACTTCATTCTTGCTTTCGATTGGAAACAAGATATAAAGGATTTGAATTGTATGATTGATAAAGCCTTACTTCAAAACTATAACGAAACTGTTCCTTTGCCTTCACCTTTAAATTTTAAAGGTAAACCAATTTCATCGGTGTTCCCGATTTATGATAATGAAATAAAGGAACGTGGTTTTATGATGTCATTTCTTGATACCGAAGCTGATGAGTTTATTGCCGTCTTACATAGAATATCAGATCGAGATATAATTAAAAAGGGGTGTTCTATGA
Organism: Jiulongibacter sp. NS-SX5; assembly: GCF_052828545.1. The sequence continues at coordinate 1,737,115 of NZ_CM128248.1, read as the reverse complement.
TTGGTTTCAAATATATATCAACAGAGCACCCCTTTTATTTCTCTTAAATCACTACTTCCCGCCAGGAGGGCAATGCTCCTTAAGATAGTTGGTAAAAAGAGTGTTCAAGTGTTGACGTGTGCCTTCACCTTCCCAAATCCCATGACTTCTGTTTGGGTAAGCCATAAACTGGAATTGTTTATTGTACTTGATAAGTTCATTCAAAAGCATTTCTGCATTTTGATAATGTACGTTATCATCACCAGTACCGTGGATGTAAAGTAAATTTCCTTCCAGGTTTTTAGCGTGATTTACAGGAGAACCTTCAATAAAGCCTTCTAGATCTCCCGGAGGAACACCCATGTAACGCTCCTGATAAATGTTGTCGTAGGTTAATTGATTGGCCACAGCAGCCACAGATATACCAGTTTGATAGATTTTCGGGTATTTGAAAAGCAGGTTTAGCGTACTGCTTCCACCACCACTCCAGCCATGAACAGCTATTCTTTCCTGATCTATGAAAGGATATTGCTCAAAAAGTGCTTGTGCACCTTCCGCCTGATCTTTGATATTGATAATTCCAATATTTCTGTAAATGGCCTTTCTCCATGCTCTCCCTTTTGGTACAGGTGCACCTCGTCCATCAAGCGAAACGTAGATATAACCATCGTCAGCCATACTTCCGTTATAAAGACCATTTTTGCCTGCTCCATAAGTATCTCTGGTGGTCATTGAGGCAGGTTCACCATATACGTAGAACACAGTTGCGTACTTTTTGTTTTCATCAAAGTTGGTAGGCAATGCCATCCAGCCATGCATATTTACGCCGCTTTTAGTAGTCACCTCTACAAACTTCACATTTGATGCGGCTTTGGCACTAGGGTCTATTTTAGTGTCCACACCATTAGCAGGGTCTAGAGGTTTATGATCCGGAAGGGTGATCCACTCTCTTGTTGGTCGGGTGTAATAATTTGTGAATGAGTGCATGGCATATTTACCATCATCAGAGATGCTGTAACTGTTTGTACCTTCCTGGTTTTTTGGTGTGAGCAGCTCCGGATTTCCAGCCGTAGCTACAGAAACTCGGTACAGATACTTCTGCAATGGATTGTCAGGAGAAGCCGTGAAGTAGATATGATCAGTCTTCTCATTATACATCAAGGGGTCTATCACATCATAGTCTCCTTTAGTTACCAATCTAACCTGTGAACCGTCTCTAGAAATTCTGTAGATGTGGTTCCATCCGTCTTTTTCACTTACCCAAAGAAATTCACGACCATCATTTATCCATTCCCAGCCGGCAGGATTATCCACGTGCCAGGTAGTTCTTACGTCTACCCAAGCTTCGTCAGTTTCCTCAAAAATTGTTTTCGTTTCACCAGTTTTGGCATTACCGTACATGATTTTTGAAACCTGCTGTTTTCTATCAAGTTGCTGAAGCATGATTTCGTTAGAATTATCTGTCCATTCCATTCTAGGAATGTAATGTTGACGAGGATCGCCTGGAACGTCCATCCATTTTATTTTACCATTCTTCACATTGGTAACACCAATTTTACAAGCCGAAGGTGCTTCACCCACTTTAGGGTATTCCAAAGGGATAGGCTTTGAATAGATGTCGTCCGTATTATTGATCATATTGAAGTATTTCACCCCTGAGGCGTCTAATTGCCAAAATGCAATCAGCTTGCTATCAGGACTCCATCTGAAGCCATCATAGATGCCAAATTCCTCTTCATAAGCCCAGTCAAAAGTTCCATTGATCAGGTTAGGGTTTCCCTCTGTTTTCGTTAGCTGCTTTATTTTTCCGGATGTTAAATCTTCCACAAAAATGTTCCTTTCAGATACGAACGCGGCCTTTGAACCATCAGGAGATATCTTGGCAAACATTAAAGAAGCCTCTGGCAATGCAGCCCCTAATTGATGAAGTTCGTTAGTTTGAAGGTTAAGAACCCAATAATCACCACGAGTTTTATATCTCCAGACACGTTGGGAATTCGTGAATATTATCAGTTTTGAATGATCTGCGGTAAAACTAAAATTGTCTACTGGTAGGGGTTCTGAAGCTCCCTTTGGGGTTAGTTGACTTTTCTTTACTACAGTCTCGTATTCATTTTCTTCCAGGATGAATTTTACAATTTCCCCATCCTTTGTTTCATAATAGCCGAGTCCGTCCGGACTCCATTTTGTACCTGTTCCCGGTGGTCTTGCTACTGCCGCTAATAGAGTGGCACTTAGCATCAGGATCAGTGTTAAAAATCGTTTCATGTATTTGGTTTGTATTGATTTGATGAATGAGAACAAAACTAATAAAATCTAGCCCATTTTTTGTCACTCATTGCGGCAGACTAGTATGTTTCTAAAGAATGTTTCATCTTTGAAAGATTATAACAGAACCATTCTTAAGGAATTTAATGCAATTAGCCGTCTTAAAGGAGACGAAAGACTACGAAAAACGCGTAGCCCTAACTCCTGACATTGTCAAACAATTACTCAAAAAAGGCTTCAAAGTTCAAGTAGAAGCCGGAGCCGGTCAAAACTCTTCAATTTCTGATCAGGAATATGAAAATGCCGGGGCCACTATTGCCAAAGATGCAGCTGCTGCTGCAAAAGCAGATGTGGTGCTAAAGGTCAATGCCTTTACAGAAGAAGAAGTAGTAAAAATGAACGAGGGGGCTGTGGCAATCTCATTTATGTATGCCTATACCATCCCTTCTGTTCTAGAAGCCATGAACAAGAAGAAGATCTCTTCTTTCTCTATGGATGCGGTGCCACGTATTTCCAGAGCTCAGAAAATGGATGCTTTGAGTTCTCAGGCCAACCTGGCAGGTTATAAAACTGTTCTTCTTGGTGCCAATGCTTTAGGGAAGATTTTCCCGTTAATGATGACTGCAGCAGGTACTATCACGCCATCAAAGGTTCTGATTTTTGGAGCAGGTGTAGCGGGTCTTCAAGCTATTGCTACCGCAAAAAGATTAGGAGCCATAGTAGAAGTTACAGATGTAAGACCTGAAACCAAAGAACAGGTAGAGTCTCTGGGAGGTCGTTTCCTGACCGTAGAAGGTGCAGAAGGTGTAACGGTAGAAGGTGGCTACGCCAAAGAGGTTTCTGCTGATTTCCTTCAAAAGCAAAAGGAACTGATCCAGGAGAAAATTAAGGATGCAGATTTGGTCATCACCACGGCCCTTGTTATCGGTAAAAAAGCCCCTGTTTTGATAACAGAAGAAATGGTAAAGAGCATGAAGACAGGCTCCGTTATCGTGGATATGGCCGTAGAATCCGGAGGAAACTGTGAAGTGTCTGAGATTCACCAAACGGTAGTAAAGCATGGTGTAACCGTCATAGGGGAAGCCAATTTGCCGTCTCTTCTACCAGTAAATGCAAGTCAGCTTTACGCTACCAATATCAGTACTTTACTCTATCATCTTGCTACTCCTGAAGGTTTTAAATGGGAGATGGATGAAGAGATTACCAAAGGTTCATTGATAACACATGGCGGTGAAACGGTCCATGAGTTTACTCTTGGAATATTGGCCAAAAGCTAATTTCAAAGAGCCAATAAACCTCTCTTTATAACACTTAAACTACTTTTAAAATGTCATTAGAATCATTAATTATACTCCTGTATGTGTTGGTTTTAGCCAGCTATTTGGGTTTTGAGTTGATCTCAAAAGTTCCGCCAACACTGCATACACCGTTGATGTCTGGGTCAAATGCTATCTCAGGGATTACCATTGTAGGGGCTATTCTAGCCTGTAATGAGTTGGGATATTCCACCATCAGTAAATGGCTCGGAATGCTCGCATTGGTCTTAGCCACTATTAATGTGGTAGGTGGCTATGCTGTTACCGACAGAATGCTCAAAATGTTTAAAAAGAAGAAGTAGTGAAGCTTAATGCTGTTCTGGTGGGCGTATCCGCCTCTTATTCCAGTAACTCAATAAAAACACTACAATTTCCTAACAAGAATTGATTTAAAAATGAACATAGCAATACAATTTGCATACCTGATCGCTTCGGTGTTATTCATCATCGGGATCAAGAAAATGAATAAAACCAAGGAAGCAAGAACCGGAAATCAGCTTTCGGCCCTTGGGATGTTGGTGGCCATATTAGCCACTGTAGTACAAGTAGAAGCCATTTCACTTGTAGAAATCCTAATTTGTATAGTCATCGGATCAGCCATTGGCCTTTTCATCTCAATTAAGGTTGAGATGACTCAAATGCCGGAAATGGTTGCTCTTTTCAATGGTTTTGGAGGTTTGGCTTCATTATCAGTTGCCACGTCTGACTATTGGTTAAAAACTCAAGAGCTTGGTCAGCAGGTTGGGCCTATAATCGGCACCTCGGCGGCATTAAGTATCTTCATTGGTGGACTCACCTTTACCGGTTCCATCATTGCTTTTCTAAAGCTGAACGGTAAAATCTCTGGTAAACCAATCATGTTTAAAGGGCAGCATCTGCTGAATCTTTTATTATTGATTGCAGCTGTTACAGCTGCTGTGGTTGCTCTGATGAATCAAGCTGAACCGATTTATGTGTTTGCTTTAATTGCGGTAGCTCTATTACTCGGTATTTTGACCGTTATCCCTATTGGTGGAGCGGATATGCCGGTAGTTATTTCTTTGTTGAATTCCTATTCGGGAATGGCGGCCTGTACTACCGGTTTTGTTTTGAATAATAATGTTTTGATCGTTTCTGGTGCATTAGTTGGTGCTTCAGGGATCATTCTTACGCAAATCATGTGTAAGGCCATGAACAGATCTCTAACTAATGTTCTGTTAGGTGGTTTTGGCCAAACAGCGTCAGAAACAGGTGGTGATGGTGAAGAAATGGTAGTCAAAGAAGTTGGTGTAGAAGAGGCTGCAATGCTTTTTGATTCGGCTACTTCTGTGATCGTAGTGCCAGGTTATGGAATGGCCGTGGCTCAGGCTCAGCACGTGATTAGAGAGCTTTCTGAGCAATGTGAAAAGAGAGGAATAGAGTTTCGTTTTGCTATTCACCCGGTGGCCGGTCGTATGCCGGGCCATATGAATGTGTTATTGGCTGAGGCCAATATTTCATACGACAAGCTCATAGAAATGGAGCAGATCAATGACGATTTCTCGAATACAGATCTTGTTTTTGTAGTCGGAGCCAATGACGTAGTAAACCCTGCTGCTCGCAGCAATCCTAAAAGTCCGATCTACGGTATGCCTATTTTAAATGCAGATAAAGCCAGAACGGTAATCGTTTCAAAAAGAAGTATGGGAGTCGGATACGCTGGTATCCAAAACGAACTGTTCGGATACGATAACTGTCTGATGCTCTTTGGTGATGCTAAATCTACCATTACCAAAGTAGTGAGTGAGATGAAGGAGATGTAGCAGTTGAGCCTTCTAAGGGACAAGGGTTCAAAGATGCTTTAGGATTATTACTTTGTGAAACTTTGAGCCTTCGTGCCTTTGTGGCGGTGATAATACGAGTAGTTTTTGCCACGAAGACTCAAAGATACTAAGAAGCACAAAGAGCTGTTACTTCGTGAAACTTTGAGCCTTCGTGCCTTTGTGGCGAACTATTTCAGAGTTTTTTTTATAAAGTTTCATACGATCTTAAAGCTTTGATGCTACGGGTTTAGGAACTACTTAAAGAAGAAAAAAGTTAAAGAGTTGCAGCTTATATTAGGCTGCAACTCTTTTTATATTCAACTCTAAAATTTGACAAATGAAGCTTCTTTCAGCAGGTTTAATCGCACTTGTTTCGGTACTAATATTCTCAAACTTTAGAGAAATTGAAGAGGTATCTTCTAATAACTCAACGACTCAAAAGATGGTAAAGGGATCATTGTATGACTTCAAAATGACCAGTTTAGATGGACAGGAAATAGATTTGGCAGAATACAAAGGAAAAAAAGTAGTTATACTTAATGTAGCCTCAAAATGCGGTTACACACCTCAATATGCCGACTGGCAGAAATTTCATGAAGAGAATGGTGATAAGGTAGCCGTATTGGGTTTCCCGGCAAATAACTTTGGAGGCCAGGAGCCAGGTTCAGATGAAGAGATTGCCACCTTTTGTGAGAAGAATTATGGCGTCAGTTTTCAGATGTTCTCAAAAATAGAAGTGAAAGGTGCCGACCAGCATCCACTCTATCAATGGTTGAGTAAAAAAGAACTCAATGGTCTTATCGATCAGGCTCCCAGCTGGAACTTTTGTAAATATGTGGTGAATGAGAGTGGAGAAGTTACCCATTTTTTCGCTTCAGGTGTAAAGCCTGAAAATCCAGAATTTATGGCAGCTGTAGGTTTGTAATCCTTAGTTTTGTCTCTAAGTTTTAAACCATCACCAATTTCTAAAGAGTGAAAAACTGGATAGAAGCGGCTCGTCCGCGTACTTTACCATTGGCCTTGTCTTGTATATTCATGGGGACATTCCTCGCTTGCTACCAAGGTGTTTTTGACGGAAAAGTTTTTGGGCTGGCTTGTCTTACTACGATACTACTTCAGATTTTATCCAATTTCGCTAACGACTACGGAGATACTCAGAATGGTGCTGATTCTACAGAACGAGTAGGCCCTCAGAGGGCAGTCCAAAGTGGTGAAATATCAGCTAAACAGATGTTTAAGGCCATTGTTGTTTTCGGAGTATTGTCTCTGGTCAGTGGCATATTGCTGCTCTATTTTGCCTTTAGAAATGCAAATCCAGAAGCCTTTTGGTGGTTCTTAGGTTTGGGTTTGCTCTGTATATTGGCTGCCTACACTTACACGGCTGGTAAAAAGCCTTACGGTTATGCAGGCTTAGGAGATATCTCGGTTTTATTGTTTTTTGGACTGGTAGGTGTTTTAGGGTGTAACTATTTATTCACACTTCGGTTTCAGTCAGTCAATATCCTTCCTGCTACATCATGTGGACTTTTTGCGGTGGGTGTGTTGAATTTGAATAATATCAGAGATATAAATTCAGATAAAAGTGCTGGCAAATACACTATACCTGTCCGTTTGGGTAAGACAAAAGCTATTGTGTATCATTGGATCCTATTGACTTTGGGGATGCTGGCTATGATTGCTTTTACGGTTTTTCGTGGAGATGTGAGCTGGTATTATCTCCTGGCTTTTCCATTATTCATCTATAACGGTGTGAAGGTCAAAACCTTAGATAATCCTGATCCACTTTTGAAACAATTGGCTCTTAGTACCTTGTTTTTCGTGATTCTTAGTGGGCTTTCCATGCTGTTTTAGGGAAAAACTTCGTTTTCTACGTGTGAAAAATATAATTTTGGGCACATCCCAAAATAATTTCCTAAATGAAACTTAGAATTTTTGCCTTCCTAATGGCGGTTTCTGTTAGTGTATTTGCACAGCAAACAGCCGCAGATTTTTTTGAAAGTGGTGTTAACAAAAGCAGGTCTGGAGACTATACTGGTGCATTAAGCGATTTTAGCCGTGCCATTGCCATGAACCCTGAAAACGCCCAAAGTTATTTTAATAGAGGACTTACCAAGCAGGCATTGAAAGATCATAGAGGAGCTATCATGGATTTTTCAAAAGCCATAGACCTGAACCCAAGAGAACCTGTATCTTATCTTTACAGAGGAATAAGCCAATCAGAACATGGTGACCCCAAAACTGCAGTTCAGGATTTTAACCGAACCATTGAGTTAAACTCAAACGATGACTACGCTTATCTGCAGCGAGGAATCACTTTAGCCAAACTTGAAGAATACAGAAAAGCGATTTCTGATTTTAATAGAGTAGTGGAGCTAGCCTCTGATGCCTCCTCTAAATACCAGGCTTTCTTTTCCAGAGGTTTCTGTAAAGCAAAACTTGGTGATTTCAAGGGTGCTATTTCAGATTATTCAAAGTCAATAGATATTAACCCTAAAAGAGCGGCTACCTTCGCTGAAAGAGGTGCAAGTAGATTGGAAATTGAAGAGTATGCAGATGCCATCTCTGATTTTGACAAGGCATTAGAATTGAGTCCTCAAGATGCTACCAGTTTGTATAACAGAGGTTTTGCCAAAGCAAAAAGAGCAGATTATGTAGGAGCTCTTAAGGATTTTGATGCATCACTCAGAATTAATCCTGCTGATATAAAATCTTTGTATGGCAGAGGATTTTGTCACTCAAAACTGAATAACCAGAGAGGAGCTATCTCTGATTTAGACAAAGCTATCGAGATCGGGAATACCAACCTTGATTCCAAGGTTATCTACGATTTAAGAATGGTAGAGAACAAGTTGGCCTCACTAAGAAATGGCGTGAGAGAAGATATAAGTATGCCTACTTTTTCTGCCAACAGATCAGAGGCTTATTACGTGAGGGGAGTGGCATTAATGAAGTCTGGTAAAAATAAAGATGCCCTGGAAAACCTGAATATGGCTATTGAGCTAGACCCAGTTTACGCCCCGGCACATTTCTCCAGAGGATTAGTGAGATCATCTGATGGTCTTCAGAAAGAAGCTATGGTAGATATGGATAATGCCATTACCCTTGATCAGTACTATAAAGAGGCTTTTTATGTGAGAGGATTGCTTCATCAGGCACTTGGTAATAACGAGAAGAGCTGCCTTGATCTTAGCCGTGCCGGAGAGTTGGGTTATATTCAGGCCTATGAGGTGATAAAAGAACTATGTAACTAAATCAAACAAATGAAGACGATTAAACTTTTTATTGGAATATTTTTTTGCACCATTATCGGTGCTAATGCCCAGCTTGGTGATATCTCAGGAATGCTTGATAATGTAGTAAGTCTACAAGAGAAGGGAGATAATAAAGCATTGGGTAATGCTTTAGGAAGCCTAAGTAAGAGCCTGGAGAAAGAGGCAAATGATACAGGTGGTGATTTCAAAGATGGCTTGCTGAAGCAAGTTGGTGGTTTGAATAAAATGATTCCTTTGGCGTCCAAAGGAATGGTGAAAGCCGGACCATTAAAGAAGTTAGTCTCTACCATTAAGTTACTATTGGGAGCCAATCGTGTAAGTAATTTGCTTGCTGGCGGTGGTGGACTGATGGGTAAGGCCTCCGCTTTATCATCTGGTCTAAGTATGATGAAAGGTGGCTCCTCTATTCTAGGAGGAAGTTCAGATAAGTTTTCTGGTCTGATAGATGGTGCTATGGGCAATGTCAACAAACTCTCTGGTGGAGGTATGGCTGCCAAAGCCGCTGAAAAAGCTCTACCTGGTCAGTTGGGTGGTATTCTGAGCATGGCAAAAGGAGTGTTGTAAGACGGAAAGTCTGATAAAGTATTGGAAGAAAAGCGGCTTTAGGGCCGCTTTTTTTATTGTTGGTTCTCTGTTAAAAGAATTTCAGTAAGCTTTTCCTCTACCTGCATCTGATTTAGTCCGCTCTGTACTTCTGGGTGATATAGTAGTCTGATAAGCTCCTGGTCAATAGCTGCATAAGTTTGAGTGTAGGTCCAGTCTGCTTGAAAGATACTTTCAGGATATTGTTTGGAATCTCGTGCCAGCCCAAGAGACTGTGTGAGTTCTTCACGCAGCAAATGCCGCTGTGCCCGGGAGTCTGCTCTTTCGGTGTCTACATACATATGTCCTCTTCGTAGATTATCATTAGCGTTCCAGTATACGGTGAATAAACCATAATTAGCATCTACGAGGTTTGATTGTGATGGATAGATGGATGCATAAGAGCGGGCAGTTCCAAAGTAGATATGATAGTTGGAGGCCAATGAATCAGTGACGAGTTCTACCTGAAAACCATCAGTGGTTAGGATGTTAATTTCTGATATGATTTTTTGGAGCTCTTGATAGAGATGTCCTTCTGCATACCCTGAGGTGTATACTCTCATGGGCTCAGCCCATTTTCGGGTGATCTTTGAGCTATTGCCATATTCAAAACCTAAAGCGATGTCTGAGAAATAGGCAATGGTTTCTTCCTGGAAGGTCGTGAGTTGGTTAGGAGAAGGCTCTTCTTTTACACGGCAAGCCTGAAGGAGGATTAGAAAACTACCGAGGAGTATCAGCTTTTTCATACTTCCATTTGTTTTTGAAAGCATACGCTGTTTTCTATGGCGGCATATTGACCATAATTAGGTATCAGTTGATAACCATTTTTGGTGTATAAAGCCACAGCATCTTCTTGTCTTTTACCGGTTTCCAGAATGCATTTTTGGTAACCTAACTCTTGTGTCCATTCTTCCAGAGCCTTAAGTATTGTGGTGCCGGTACCTTTTGATCTGCCATTCGGTGAAACATACATGCGTTTGACTTCCATGCTTTCTGAATCATACTCTTTGATTGCTCCACAGCCTACGGCCACACCTTTATGGTAGATGACTACGGCATGTTTGATCATTGAAATACCATTATACTGATGGTAAAATTCATGATCTTCTCCGTCTATGATGGCTAGTTCTGCGTCTAATTGACTAACAAGCGACTGAAAGTCTGGGTTTTCTGAGTTTGTTCGTAGAATTTCCATGGACATCGATTTTGCACCGAAAGATCCTTAGAATTTCATTGAATGTAAAGTACTACTTGATTTTATGAGGCTCAGGCTTTTCCTGCTTGCAGTTCACGTTCACCCAGTTTCATCTGAATATCCTGTATGGCAGTATAGATCAAATCAGAGACCTGAACATCACTCGGATTTATGCTACATACAAAAGACCAAACCTCAAAAATATCCTCGGCTCGTACTTCATAAGGCAGGTATGCTTTATTATCTGAGTGAAACTGTATGGTGCCCGTATTATTGAGTGTATTATAAAGCCGTTTATAGACCAGACCATCGTTTTGCGTCAGTACAATATACGTATCCCCGTCTTTGATATCATCTAGGTTTTCTACGTAAGTCCCTATCACATAAGCACCTTCTGTTAGTGGAGGCATTGAGTCTCCTTTGATCGGGAAACCGCGGTATTTGCCATGTGTGGCATAGGGCAAACTTATCCTAGGTAAAGTTTCAATATACTCTGCATCGGCGTAGCCATCCAGATAACCAGCCGAAGCCTTAAGTGGCACCAGCTCTATGAGATCATTCTGGTCCTGATCTACCATAACCGGAAAGAGTATTCGGTTTCCGCCAATTTTGAGGAGATCCCGAAGGTCATTGACTTTGGTCAGGTCAATTTTTACGAGCGAATCTACCGAGATATGAAAATAGTCTGATAGCTCTATAAGCATATCAATAGGGGGAGCGGCACGGTGCTCCTCCCAGGAGCTGAGACGAGAACGAGTGATGCCCAGCTCTTCTGCCAGACTTTCCTGAGATAAACCGCGTAGGTGACGCAGGTGAGCAATGTTCTTACATATCTTTTTCATACCCTGTAGCTGCAATAATTATTAGCACAAATCTGCTAAAATATTGGGCAAGTGGCAAAAAATGCTAAGAATTGTAGCGGAGGGTAATTGAGTCTGAAAGTCTTACAAAAAATAAACCCCGATCATTGGCTGACCGGGGTTTATAGAGAAGTCTTTATTTTTTTAGACACTTGCCTTTTTACTGAAGGTAATATTGGTTTCAAACTGTACCAGTTCCTCCATAAATAGAGCTATAATTTCTTCTAATGACATGTCGAAAAGAACCAGAAGCTCTGGAGTGGCACTGATTTCTGATCTAATGGTTTCTTCCAGTCTTTGCTTATCCATTGAAAGAGTAAGCATATCGCCGTTTACATTAACATTATAGTATGTTGAAGCTTCGGTGCCATCTAATAAGTAAGTTAGCGTTAACACACCATCTGACAGCGTATACGTGCCATCATTTTCAGGAAATAGTACCTCTGAGTCAGGATCATCAATAACAGTAGTGGTATACGTACCGTCAGCATTAAAAACAATGCTGCCATTGGAAGAACTGTAGTCGGCGGAGTCGTTATAAGTATCTTCTTCTACATACTGCACGGTATAGTCTGCATGTTGAATAGACCATTCACCTTCTATTTGAGCTTGTGGATTTGGATCTTCTTTGGCACATGATACCAGAAAAACAGATAGTAGAATGAAAAGGAAATTGATTTTTCTCATTTTAAAATGGATTAGTTAGTTATGTTTTTTCAAAAAGCTGAGTTGTTCTTTGAATTGGTCACAAGATGCAGAATTCTTTGGCAAAATCAAGGCAGGAATGGCTAAGAAGTGATATTGTGAGGATATCTGTACAAATTTAAAGGATGATTTTAATGAAAATTCGTGGCACAACAGCACTTCTCTAAGCCTACTGGTGCCACGAATATATTACTCTGCAGAGCCGGCAATAAAGCGGGCAGAAAGGTCTGGGTCTTCCATGTCTTTATCGAGTGGGAACATCGGTCGTTTGATACGTTGATAGCCCAGACGTTCCAAATCCTGATCTACTCCACCAGGCGTTAGAGCCATCACCCAGTCACCACGCATATCATATAATTCGGGTACCAGATAGCCAATTTTTACCACCACTATATCTGCGTCACGAGGTTTGAGGTCAAGGTCGGTAAAGTCTTTTTCATAGTGGTAGGGCTTCCGTTTTTTAGTGACAATAACATGTACGCTCCCGATTTTTACCACCACTTCGGTTTCTGCGTGTTTGTCGCCCTCTTTTATGGCGGTTACGGTGCCTTTGAGTTTAAGAGGCGGAGCAAAACGGTCATCTACAGCAGCACCTGCCATACCTTCAGCCACCTGACCCACACCAGCTTCCAGAGCCTTTTCTACAAAATCAGGACCTGGTATAGAGGCATAAATAACAGAAGGACCCTTTGCTGTTTTGAATTCAGGTCTTTTCAAAATCTCATTGAGTGTCCAGGTTACATCACCTGCTCCTCCAGCGGTAGGATTATCCCCCATATCGCTAATCATAAATGGATTGCGGAGGTTGTTAAGAGCCATCTCCATGGCCTCTTCAAAGGTGGTGGTAGGAGCTACAAACTCAAATTTATTTCTGACCTCCCAGAAGCTTTTGGCAAGTTTCTCTGCGGCCTCAGCCACTGCCGTCTCATCATCACCAGTGGCCATCACCACGGCATGGTTTCTAGGTTCGTCTGCCCAGGCGTAACCTATCCAGATAGCTGCATCTATCACACCTTCCTGTTGGGTTAGAGGCTTGATTTTGGCATAAAGGCTTTTTCCTGGTTCTATTCGGGTGCTTGTTTTTTCTCCCGGCAAAAGAATCGGGACAGGGATCCAGGCTTTGTATTTCGGTTTACCCTTACCGCTTTGCAGTCTCTCCAGAAGGTTATCTACGGCTCTTTGTTTAGACTCCATGGCATCTTCATGCGGAGCAAGTCTGTAGGCAGTAATCAGGTCGGTGTTTTTTGCCAACTTTTCTGAAACATTACCGTGGAGGTCCATACAGGTAGAGATCACAGTTTCTGTTCCTACTACTCCTCTTACTTTTTCAATGAAATCGCCCTCGGGGTCATCAATGCCCTGTACGCTCATAGCACCGTGGATATCAAAAAACAGCCCATCGTAGGGCAGATTGGCCGCCAGTTTTTCTAAGGTGATATTCACCAAAGAATCATAAGCTGCTCTGCTGACGATTCCGCCTGGTATGGCTTTGCCCGTGAGGGTAGGAAACCACTCAGCACTTTTTCTCTGCGGTGTGTTTTCAGCCATAAAAGGGTAGTAGTCAAAAATCTCATCACCTACTAAAGGGTGGAAGGCCTCAGCTTCTGTTACGGCCGGAGAAAACGTACTGGATTCTATGGCCAGCCCGGCTATGGCAATTTTAGGAAGTTTGTTTTTTGAATCGCAACCAAAAAGAGCTGCAACGAAAAGTAAAGTAATAGCTTTTTTAAACATCTGTGATTAGAAAGTTTCGGAACAATATATACTGAGAGTATTAATGGTATCTTAAGAGTTTATTAATAGCTGCATATTGCAGAGCAAAAAAATGCTAAACCCAATTTTTTCCACGCCCAAGGTGTTTCGCCACATTCTTTTCTATATTTGCCAGTGATGGAACAGTTCGTAGTATCGGCTAGAAAATACAGGCCAGTCACCTTTGATTCGGTGGTAGGGCAGAGCCATATTACAACTACTCTGAAGAATGCCATCAAGACGGGTCACCTGGCACAAGCCTTCCTTTTTTGTGGACCTCGTGGAGTGGGTAAAACCACCTGTGCCCGTATTTTGGCGAAGACTATCAACTGCCAGAATGTAGGTGAAGACACTGAACCATGTAATGAGTGTACTAGCTGTAAGAACTTTGCACAGAATGCCTCATTCAATATTCACGAGCTTGATGCTGCTTCCAATAACTCCGTAGAAGACATCAGAAACTTGATTGATCAGGTGCGTTTCCCGCCTCAAGATGGGAAGTATAAAGTGTACATTATTGATGAGGTACACATGTTGTCATCAGCGGCTTTCAATGCCTTTTTGAAGACTTTGGAAGAGCCGCCGTCGTATGCCATTTTTATTCTGGCCACTACAGAAAAGCACAAGATTTTACCGACGATTCTGAGTCGTTGTCAGATTTTTGACTTTAACCGAATTCAGATTAGGGATATGGCCAACCATCTGGCCAATATTGCTCAGAAAGAAGGGATAGAGACTGAGCCTGAGGCTTTAGAGCTGATAGCTCAGAAGGCTGATGGTGGTTTAAGAGATGCATTGAGTATGTTTGATCTCAATGTCACTTTCTCTACTGATAAGTTGCTGACTTATGCAGAAGTTTTAGAGAATCTTCATGTTCTGGACTACGATTATTACTTCAAACTCACGGATGCCATTTATGCCGGTGATTTGTCTGAAGCTCTGTTGATTTTCAATGAAATTCTTGACAAAGGCTTTGACGGTCATCAGTTTGTAACAGGAATGAATGAGCATTTCAGAAATCTGATGGTGGGTATGGACTCCCGAACCATCCAGCTCATGGAAGTTTCTGAATCGGTGAAGCAGAAATACCTTGAGCAGGTCAAAAAAGTGAAACGTGGTTTCCTCATGTCTGCCCTGAGTATTGGTAGCCAGCTGGACTTACAATACAAAACAGCCAAGAATCAGCGACTACATGTAGAGATAGGTCTGATGAAAATGGCCAGCATCACGCAGGTGCTGAGCTTAGCAGAATTGCCGGCAGGTGAGGCTGAAAAAAAAAGTCCGGTAACAGCCTAACAGCATCTGCTCCACCAAGTGCAAAGAGTTTTGATACACCAACTCCCTCCAAACCTTCTACATCTCAATCTGCTAGTACCCCGGCCGTTAAAAGACCTAAGAAGCTTTCACGTTTAAAGTCTACAGCCGATCTGGAAGCAGATCTGGAAGACGTGCCAAAACCTACAAAACAAGCTCCTGAGGCTAGTCTTAATGATTTTGGTTCATCAGATTATGCTGAAGATGATGTGATCAAGGCTTTAAAGGCCTACGGGAAAACGCTTCAAAAGCAAACGGAGAAGTTTATTGTAGAAAGTGATATTGAGCTGGAAAATGGTGTATTAACCTTAAAGCTTGTCAATAGCACATTGATGGAGCTTTTTCATGAGCTGAAGCAGGAGATCCTTGATTTTGTACGGAAAGAAATCAATAACGGAGAACTTCAATTAGAAGCAAGATTAGTCGCCGAGGTCAAAGAAGCGAAACCTAGAACCGAGCAGGAAAAGTTCAAGGCGATGGTTGAGAAAAATCCAGCCCTCAAAACCTTCAAAGACGATTTGGGACTGGATTTGGTGTATTAATTACAGCGAACCTGCACAAGATTTCTTAATTGATTTTGTAGGTACTCGTTTTCGCAAGGTGGAGTTTTGAGATCTTTTATTCCTAACGTAATAATTACGGGTAGCATTGAAATATGAACAGCCTCTCCATTAGGTGCAAGTTGCTTAAATCTTGGAGTTCCATTCAAGAGCCACAAAAGGGTGCCCTTAACGTTTACTTTAAATCTGGATTTAGAAAAATTACAGGGAAAGCCGTAAATCATGAATCCACAAAGTTTGTTTGAGTACCATTTATCATATTCTGCCTTTCTAGTTACTATTGATGTACCCAAGGCTGGTTTAAACCAAAACCATTTTTCGTCAGGGAAGTCATTTTTAGGGCAGCAAACCAAGCATTCTGTATAATCAATAATTCCTCCGAAAACTGAGGAGAATGACTTTTTCAAAACAGAATTGTGCTTTTCATTTTGATCTTTAAGCTGAACTAAAAGAGCGTTTTCTCCAAATTCTTTTTGGACTTCTACAAAATATAAATCACTCATTGATTCAAGATCCCCATTTACTTTTTGGAAGGAATTTCTCCTGTAATATGAATAAATGTCGGCTAATTGAGCATTTGTTAAAGAATATAAATCCATTACAACTTCTTCAAGTTCATGAATTTTGGTTCTTTCTTCACTCAGTAAATCTAGCTTTTGGATAACCTCTTTTACTGTTGGTTTTTGATCATATTTATCTAATCTAATTTTGACATCTTTGTAGTTTAAATTGAAAAGGAAACTCTCTTTTTCTAACTCTACAAGTTTTGATTTAGGGTTACTCTGAACTCTTCTATTTTCAAATTGAGAAAATGATAAATTACTTACTAAAAGGGTAATGATAAGACTAAGAATTGTTTTCATGATTTTAACATTTTTTTGATAATTGAACACTCCAAAATTATCTACCCGATAAGAAATGATAAATCCCTAATTCTAGGGAAGTGAAGTTTAAATCATTGAATAC
The DNA here is from genome assembly GCF_052828545.1 of Jiulongibacter sp. NS-SX5. Next base: position 1,720,565 of record NZ_CM128248.1, on the reverse strand, counting down.
AAGTCTATAAAACGACAACAAACGACAGTACTTACTTATACTCGTTTGTAATTGTTTATTAACCGACTATAAGTTGCTCACTCCTGCACCTTTGTGTTGTCGATCTGAAACACAGGTCGCTTTTCATTACAAAACATTAAATATTTACACGTATGAATTCAGTTACATTAATAGGGAACGCAGGAGCTAACGCAGACATCAAATCTTTTGACAAGAGTACTTTGGCCAACTTTAGCCTGGCCACTAATGAGCGTTATATGAAAGGTAGCGAGCAGGTAACTAAAACTGACTGGCATAGAATTGTAGCCTGGGGGAAATTGGCAGAGCAGTGTGAAACGTTGATTACAAAGGGTAAGCTTTTGAAAGTAGAAGGGAAGCTAGTTAATCGTAATTACACGAATAAGGATAATCAGAAAGTGTATATCACCGAAGTACAAGCCTTCAAAATCTCAGAAGCTGACCTTGGGCAAAGTCAATCCTAAAGATTTAGAGGTTATAACTCCTCGAAGAAAGAGGACTTTGTGAACCTTAGAGTCTTCGAGCCTTCGTGGCAAATAATACGACTGTTTTAGCCACAAAGACACCAAGTCACGAAGTAACACGAAGAAAGAGCTTTGTGAACCTTAAAGTCTTCGAGCCTTCTTGACAAATAACTCGACAGTCTTAGCTACCAAGACACTAAGTCACTAAGCACCACAAAGGGAAAGGACTTCGTGAACCTTTGAGTCTTCGAGCCTTCGTGGGAAATAATACGACGGTTTTAGCCACTAAGACGCTAAGTCACGAAGAAAAACGAAGAGAATAGCCTTTGTGAACCTTAGAGTCTTCGAGCCTTCGTGGCAAATGTTACGACTGTTTTAGCCACTAAGACGCTAAGTCACGAAGAAAGACAAAGAGAATAGACTTTGTGAATCTTTGAGTCTTCGAGCCTTCGTGGCAAATAGCTTGACAGTCTCAGCCACTAAGACACCAAGTCACGAAGTGCCGCGAAGAACCTGAACTTTGTGAACCTTTGAGTCTTTGAGCCTTCATGGCAAATAATACGACTGTTTTAGCCACTAAGACACCAAGTCACGAAGTAGCACGAAGAAAGAGGACTTTGTGAATCTTAGAGTCTTCTTGGCAGATTCCTCCGAGGTTGATTAGTAAGATTGGCATCGTCAAAACGAACCCAAATATTGGTATTATCTTTAAATCTCAGATATGAAGAACACCACATTGTACACTCCACTTCAGATTTTACAAAAGCATTTTGGATATGACTCTTTTCGGCCGCAACAGGAAGAAATAATTCAACATGTATTGGAGGGAAATGATGCCTTGGTGCTGATGCCTACGGGTGGAGGTAAATCTATTTGTTTTCAAATTCCAGCTTTATTGCTTGATGGTTTGACCATTGTTATTTCTCCACTGATCGCATTGATGAAAGATCAGGTTGAAGCCTTACTTTCAAATGGTATACCTGCAGCTTTTCTCAACTCAACCCAATCATCTTCAGAGCAAAATCAAATTGTTGCTGAAGCTCGATCTGGGGAACTGAAACTACTTTATATAGCACCTGAAAGGCTGTTTGCTACGGATGCGGAGCAGTTTTTAAAGAGTTTAGAAGTTTGCTTATTTGCCATCGATGAATCACATTGTATTTCATCCTGGGGGCATGATTTCCGTCCGGAATACAGAAAACTTGACATGCTAAAGTCTGTTTTCGGTAATGTGCCGGTAATGGCTTTGACTGCCACAGCAGATAGAGTAACCCGTAGAGACATCAAACGTCAATTGGGAATAAAAGAAGCGAAGGAGTTTATCTCCAGTTTCGATCGGCCAAATATCCGATTGAATGTCTCGGCAGGTCGAAAGAAGATGCAGCAGATTGAAGACTTTCTCAGAATTTCACCAGACCAAAGCGGAATCATCTATTGCCTCAGCAGAAAAAATACAGAGAAGGTAGCCGAAGCTTTAAGAAACAAAGGATTTAGTGCTGAGCATTACCATGCCGGTTGTTCGGGTGATCGTAGGGCTAAAGTTCAGGAGATGTTTATCAATGATGAGGTTCAGGTTATTGTAGCCACCATCGCTTTTGGGATGGGTATTGATAAGTCGAATGTGCGGTGGGTCATACACTATAATCTACCAGGAAACGTAGAAGGCTTTTATCAGGAAATTGGTAGGGCGGGTAGAGACGGAGAACCGGCATATGCCCTTCTGTTTTTTAGCTATGCAGATATTCTGCAACGAAAGCGTTTTATCGATGAATCTGGAGCTCCAGAGGAGCAAAAAGAAGTTTTACGGGCAAAGCTGGATCGAATGAAGCAGTATGCTGAGGCTCGCATCTGTCGTAGAAGAATCTTGCTAAGCTATTTCAATGAAGAGGTATCTGAAAACTGTGGGAATTGTGATGTTTGTCTAAACCCGCCCAAACTATTGGATGCTACGGTTTTGGCTCAAAAAGCCCTCTCTGCGGTAGCAAGAACACAAGAAAGCATCTCTCTGAATCTCCTGATTGATATTTTGAGAGGCTCCAGAAATCAACAGATCGTTCAGCGTGGATTCGACCGGTTGCCTACCTTTGCGGTAGGTAAAGACCTTAAATGGGAAGAATGGGCAGATTATATCATGCAGATGCTCAATGCCGGTGCGGTGGATATTGCCTATGATGAGGGCCACACATTTAAACTCAATAACAGGAGTAAAGCTATTCTCAAAGGTGAAGAGAAACTGGAACTGGCCAATTATATCAGCTTTAGTGATAAGCAGGAAATGCTTAATAAGGCAGCGGCAAACGTCAATACTGATGGTTTGCCGATGGATGAAAACTTGTTTGCACAGCTAAAAATCCTTCGGAAAAACCTGGCGATGGAGGCGAATATTCCTCCATACATCATTTTTAATGACCGAAGTTTACGAGATATGGCCTCTTTTTATCCTCAATCAGAAGCTCAAATGTTAAGCGTAAGCGGAGTAGGGGAGCAAAAGATGCAAAAGTATGGCTATGATTTTATGAAGAAAATCAAGGAATACTGTGCAGCCAATGATATTGAATCATTAGAGCTGAAACCTGAGACTAAGCCAAAGAAGAAGGTCAATACGCTGGAGGAAACTTTGCGACTTTTTGAACAAGGGTTAGCACCTGAATCCATTGCAGAGCAGAGGATGTTATCTGTAAATACTATTTATGGACATCTGTCTCAGTTAAAAGAAGCCGGAAATGATATTGATCTAAAAAGATTAGTGAGTAGGAAAACGTATGAAAAGGTTATTTCTGCTGCAGAAGAAATGCAGTTTAACTCAACTGGTGCTCTTAAACCGCTTTTTGAGAAATTAGAGGGTCAGGTAAGCTACGGAGAGATAAAAGTGGCTTTGATGATTGAGAAGTTATGAGGTGTTACTTTCTCACACGTACCAAAACATCTTCATCAAGTGTATATTCGCCTTTGAGTGAGGTAAGAGGCATGTGGTAGTCGCCCACGGGTAATTGACCCAGATTAAAACAGTTGCCGAATATTTCATTGGAGACTGTTTCTCCAAGTTTCATTGAGACATTGATATCTCCCTGGTAGGTATGCACACGTACGGTAGAATCTTCTACTCGAGTGAAAGTAGATGTGACACTGAAGTGACCTCCGGCACTATTTCTGGTGACATAATAACGGTCAAAAGTATCTCCTCCATCCAAGGTAAAATCTATATAAAAGTCTTTCGGAGCTGTGAAACCATTAATCTTGGTTACGCTGACATACCTGTCATTATACTCTTCATATATCTCATGTTCTTCTGTATTTCCTCTCCAGCTTTTCTCATTGATTCTGTACATCAATTGATGCAAGCCTGGCCTTAGGTACATGGTGTAGACATCATAATTTGGTCTGTGATCAGCAATGTCTGTTGATATATGGAAAGGAGAATTGATGTCAAAGGAGGTGAAGGTGGTATCATGTAAAGTGTGAGGACTGCTGTCTTCTTCTCCGATATAACTAAATGGATAAGTAGCTCGGGTATCTGAATAATACGGGCATTCTTTGGCCGATCTCAGTTTCATGAAAACCCAGTCTTCATAAGGCTCTCTGTACGCCCACCAATACCGGTCACCTTCTTCATCTTTTCCTATTTTAACCATTGGCTTCCAGGTTTCACGGTCAGATGAATAAAAAGGCTGAGTTTTAGCGAAAACCGTTCCTATGAGTTCATTTTGCTTTTTATTGGCATATAAGTGAGGAATAGTACCAGTATGGTTTGAGAAGTCTTCACATACGATTTCGCTACCCTCTGGAACGTAACTTTCGGTGGTGTTTAAACAAGCTTGAATTTCCGCCTCAAAAATCACGCTTTCGCTTGTAGAAAAACCAGGTAAGAGCGAGATGCTGTTTCCGCTATGGGCTACAAAAGAACTGGAGTCACTTACACCAGAACTCAGACTTACAGATTTTACGGCATATTGATTCTGATTACCCGTAATTGGGCTATTTAGCACGATATCACTAGGGCAGAGGTATATGTATTTTACCTCACCTCCGGTAGGCTGTTTGAGCTGAATGGTGGTTTCCAGATTATCAAAATTACTGACCAGAAGGATGTAGTACTGACCACTTGAAACGGAGTCCAGGCTTAATTGAGGATTTCCGGCAGAGTAGTCACAACTTACCGGAAAGTCTGTAAGAACATCACAAGCTTTCTTGACATCATTTTCGGCTAGTGGCCCCCAAAAGGCCGCATCGATATCTGTATTAGCAGAATTGGTTATGGTAAAGTTTAGGTCTTTTCCAGACACTACTTTGACCAGGAGCCATTTTTGGTTGTGATAACTTAATAAACAGCCGGGCTCAAAATTCGATGGGTGATTTTCGCAGGAAGGAGACTCTACCGGTGCTTCAAAATTAAGATTTTCAGTAGTGATCAGGTTTTCAATATTGGCACCAAAAAGATTACAGGTTACCTCACAGGTATCAGTGCTTACCGCAGTATTAATCAGCGGATTTTGGGGTGTTTTGCCCTTCTGAGCAAAAGTATTTATAGAGAGATTTATTAGCAATAGGCTAATAATTACCCGCAGAATTCTCGAATTCATTTATTAAGAAAGCATCGCTGTATAGCAAAAAGCTAGGAAAGCACGTTAGGTTTGTCTAAAAAACTGAGGGCAAATATAGTGTATATACTACTGATAATCAGTCTTTTTGCGAGTAATAATCGCCCCGAGGATGGGGAAATATGGGGAGTGTATGTGCAACTATTTGATAATAAGATATTTATAAATAGTTTTAATTAGTTAAATATTTAAATAATTAGCTTAGAGTATTTAAAATTTTGTCTAACTATTTGACTCAAAGAAATAGAATACTCAACTCAATTTTTCTATATCTGAAAGATTTTCTGACGTTTTACTGTAGATGAAAATGAAAAAGCCCCGACTTTTCAGACGGGGCTTTTTTTATGCGGCTTCTTTGATGATAAAGCTTCGTTCGCTAAAAGCAGGTATGGCTACCGGAGCCTCATAGAAAAACTCGATCTCATCACGCCGATCTGCCAGACCAAGACTGTAAAGTACCGGAACGTAATGATCTGGAGTGGGTGAGGCCAATTTTCCGAGCTTGTGGCTGTCCAGATAATTGACCATGTTTTTAAATTCCCTTTGTTCTATGGTTTGCTTTAGCCAATGATCGTATTCTGCTTCCCAGCCGTATGGGCTCATATCGCCAGATCGCATCTTTTTCATGGCCAGTGGTAAATTATGAATCAATGAGCCAGATCCTATAATCAGAACCCCTTTTTCTCGCAATGATGCCAGCTGTTTTCCTAAATTGAAATGATACTCAGGACTGGCATGATAAGCGATACTCAGCTGAAATACAGGAACATCTGCATCCGGGAAAAGGTGCATGAGCATTGGCCATGCTCCGTGGTCCAGACCCCATTCTTCTGTTTCTTCTACTTCAGGTATAATTCTGGCAATTTCCTTGGCTATGTCTGGTGAGCCCTCGGCCTCATAATAAACATCATAATAGTGTTTCGGGAAGCCGTAATAATCGTAAATCTGTTTTTGATTGGTGGAAGTATTGACAAAGGTTTCATGATTTGTAAGCCAGTGGGCCGATACCACCACCGCGGCCTTCACCTCATAGTCTCTTTTGAGTTCCTTTCCTAAATCATAGAGTCTTTGCCAAAAGGCTCTTTCTTCACGCGGCAAAGGTATGTCCATGGGGTTACCATGAGAGGTGAAGAGTACGGGCATTCTCTTTCCCTGTTTAGGGAGTTCATTGGTAATTTTAGAGAAGTTTTGAAGATTCATTGTATCCATAATTCCCGGTGTTAGAGCCGCCCAAGCGGTGGTTTTGATAAATTCATTTCTTTTCATTTTGAAAGTATGTTTATCAACTTCAAAAGTTTTGATAGATCAAAATTAGGACGATTAATCCTGAAATAAATTAAGGTACCTTAAGAAATGAACTAGCCTTTACGGGCAATTTTCCTTCTGATTTCGCTGAGGTATTCGGGAGTGATGCCAATATATGAGGCAATGAGCTTGAGGGGTAACCGCTGTACCAGAGTGGGGTAAGTTTTTACAAAATCATGATAGCGGGTTTCTGCAGAGGCACTCAATAGATTGATCAGCCTCTTATTAGCTGCAATAATGCTATTCCTGAGTTTAGTGGCAATATTCACCAACTCATTACGCTCGAAAAGTTCAAAGTTGAAGGCTGCAGGGTCATACTCCATATGAATTTCTGAGTCTTCAATGGCTTCAATAAATAGTAAGGAGGGGGTGCCATTTGTAAAACTATCCATATCTGTAATGAACCAATCTTCCGGAGCAAACTGGATGATATGTTCTTTGCCTGAGGCATCTATGACGTAACTTTTCAGGCAGCCTTTCAATACATGATAAGCAGCACTGCTTTTATCACCTTCTCGCTGAAGAATAGTGCCTTTAGAGACTTTTTTGAAGCCTTTTTCTGTCATTTGGAATCGTTTAAGCCACCAAAATACAGAGAACTTTTGAATCATCGAATATTCGAATTTGAATAGAAAGAAATGTCATTGATTCAAAACAACAAGTAAGAATTTAACTCCGATATCGTTATTCCCTCTAAGTTTAATAGTCTAAGGTATTTGATGTATTGAAATTGTCTAATACTCAATCGTTAATACTCTGTTGACTTGTCGATGAACTATTAATAATTTATAATTTTCACATATCTAATCAATCCCATGATTTACTCTTTTTCCGTCTCAAATTCACTTAAGTCTTATATTTTCAAGAGCTGTATTACAGTGATCAGTTTATCCTTTTTCTTTTCTAGTTGTAAAAGAAGTACTGGTTCAGAGATAAAGACCATTGATAACAGATCACCACTTGAGGAGATCACTATAAGTCAAATTGATACAAATGATTATTCTTTGTTTACCTCGATAATTATTGATGCAAGCCCGGCTGAGGTTTGGGATGTAATGACAGACTTTGAAAAAATGCCTGATTGGAGTTCTACGCTCCAAAAGATAGAAAACTGGAAAGTGGAGAAGAGATTGATGTTGTCTATAAAGTAAATGGAGAAAATCAGCTGATTCCACATATCATTCTCTTTGCAGAGAATGAGTATTACGGGTGGTCAGATACTATTGCTGTTTTACCGGGGATTATTGACAAGCATCTCTACAAGGTTGAAGAATATGCGGAAACCAAAACGAGGTTTATTCAATCTGATGAATTCAAAGGGTTTAATTCGAATATCAGTAATATTGATTTGGCCAGATATGTTCTTCCTCAATATTTAACTTTTAATAGGGAGCTAAAACTTGAAGTGGAACGGAGAAAGCCAAAGAATTAGGAATGACATATAATCCATATGATTTTCTAAATGAAGAGGACAGATTCTGAATTCAATTTTGGAATAATATTTAGGCTCTATGAAAGGCATACTTCTATTATTCATATTATCATTTTCACTCAATTCATACTCCCAAGAGTACGAAACAGAGAAAAATATACAAGACTATTTTGAGCTACTCAAAGAGGAGTGGACTTGTGATTTTGTTGGTACTAATGAGAAGATTGTAGATATCAGAAATGGTTATATTTCTTTTCAACCAGTTGATTCTGAGTTTGAACCCGTGTTTCAAATGGCACTATTTAATGATCTCAAAGAGGAGGATCTCATAGTGGTACACTCACCTGGTTATTCTTGTGCGGATATTTTTGATTGTGCTCATACAGATTCTAGACTGACTCTCTTTTTGAAATATCAAAAAGGGGAGTGGTTAGATGTAGGTCATGCGGTCATGCCTGAGATAGCTATTGAAATCTTTTATGATGACTCAACGAATGCAGACCTCGTAAAAAAATATGCTCCTCATGCCATAGCCTATCAATTACCTCGATATGGTCACACGATTCAACTTAGGCTTGAAATCTGTGAAGGTTATATCAATTATGATTTCCCAGACCAGCCACTTGTCAGCGATGAGCAAATTGAAAAACTCTTCACCGAAAGAAAAACGATTTCAATAGAATGGAATAAACGGGAAGGCGTTTTTGAGTTTGGGGAGTAGAGGTTCTAATGGCTTTTAATTATGAGTTGGGTAGTTTTATGACTTTAATAGAACAATACAACTGTGATTCTATGAATCTTTTTGAAATACTTTTTGGTAAAGCCATTTTCAACTTCATAGGTGGGACTATTCGATGGATATGTGGTTCCATATGGAGAACCTTGCTCAGAAGACCCAAATTTAATTTTAGGGAATACATCGATGGTCCTAAAAATACCAATGATCATTTTGATGAGCATGGACATCAAATCAATAACGTTGTTATAGGTATATCTTTCGTTGTAGGAGTTATTCTCTTGCTCATTAAGTAGTTACTTATTGCCGTTTTTATTGGTCGATAAGACCTAAGTTCTTCAGACTTTTAAACGCATAAACTTAATCTTTTTGTCGGTTTAAAGACCACGATACGCCTCCCACAAGTTTCGGAGACTTCACGGAGTGGGAATTTTATTAAAACTAAATTTATTTGGAACGAATGTTCTGTTATGGTAGTTTTCAATTTGGAACAAACATTCTAAATAGATTAAATATGAATTTACAAAACAAAGTTGCCGTAATTACAGGTGGTAATAGCGGTATTGGCTTCGCTTCGGCCAAAGAATTTAAAAAAAATGGGGCAACGGTTATCATTACGGGAAGAAACAAAGAAAAGGTAAAAAAAGCCGCCGAAGAGCTAGGTGTAAAAGGAGTAGTTGCTGATGTTGTGGATATTCATCAAACCAATAACTTGGCAACCGAAATTGGTAATGAGTTTGGCAAAGTGGATATTTTGCTTCTTAATGCCGGGATTTTCTTACCTGAACCATTAGGCAGTTTATCGGAAGACGGCTATAATGCACAGATGGATATAAACTTAAAAGGTGCAATCTTCACAGTAGATAAGTTTATCCCTTTATTGAATGACAATGCTTCAATCATTAATGTTTCATCTGAACTAGCAAACAAAGGGGTAGCCAATACAGCAATATATTCTGCAACCAAAGCTGCCTTAAATTCTTATACAAAGACAGCTGCTACAGAATTAGCACCAAGAAAGATTAGGGTTAATTCAATTAACCCTGGCCCTGTAAGTACGCCTATTTATGCTAAAACGGGCATGTCCGAAGAGCAATTAGACGATATGGCGGAACACTTTAAAAATAGAGTACCTTTAAAACGTTTTGCCGAACCAAGCGAGGTTGCAAAATTAGCGGCCTTTTTGGCTTCAGATGACGCTTCCTTTATTACGGGTTCAGAATATAATATTGGTGGAGGAATAAACGTGAGTATATAATTTTTTTAGCTATATTTGGAATGAACATTCCAAATATAGCTTTTTATCTTCTATTCACCTAAACAGTTTTCCAATGCCTAAAGTAAAAATGTTTGACAAAAACATAGTCCTGAATAAAGCGATTCAACTTTTTTGGCTGAAAGGGTACTTTAATACTTCAATGCAAGATTTAGTTGATTATCTTGAAATCAACAGGGCAAGTATTTACGATACATATGGCAATAAAAGAGAACTGTTTTTGTTAGCCTTTAAAAACTATATTAACTCTAACAATAAAAGCCTAGTTGAGTTTTTGGAGAAGGAAAATTCAACAAAATTAGGGTTGTTAAATTTGTTACAGTTGCCGATAGAAGCATCTTTTTGTGAAAATGGCAACAAAGGTTGTTTCGCTGTAAATACGGCAACAGAAATGCTACCCAAAGATGATGAGATACGAGATATCTTAAGGGATAATCGGCTAGAACTGGAAAGTATCTTCTATTCTCATTTAAAAAGAGGTTTTGACAACGGTGAGTTATCTAGTGATAAAGACATTCAGGAATTAGCATCCTTTTTATATACTTTGTTAAACGGGATATTGGTGATTGCTAAAGTTAATCCTGACAAAAGATACTTGATAAACATTTTAAAAACTGGACTTACTGTTTTAGATTAGACTATTGTATCTAGGAGATAAGCTCTCCTAAATTTGCAGCCTAGTTGTAGTGATTTCAAGCTTATGGTTTGAGAAAAAAACACGGTGTTTCTAATTGTCCAGTACTGAACCTTCACAGGACTGACATGAGATATTATTTCATCAACTCAATCACCCTAACCGTCTCCCCACACAAAGTCAAACTTTCCTTTAAACTCACTATTCCACCACTAAGAATGTCTTTCCCTTCAGAAATGCCATCCAACATTTCAGCGAAGCGGCTTAGGTCTAGTTGCTGAGTTTTTGGGTTTTTATTGAAGATCACCATCACCTTTTGGCTATCCGTATAGCGGAAATAAACATAAACACCATTCTCAGGAGCGAAATGTAATAGCTTGCCATCATGGAGAGCCGGGGTGTTTTTGCGGTAATTGAAAAGAGTTTTGATTAGCTTTTGAGCTTCTTTTTTCTTGGCTATAAGACCTTTTCCGGTGAAGGCATTGGCGGTATGATCGTTCCATCCACCTGGAAATTCACCTCTGATTTCACCGTGAGAATCTGAGTTTGGGTTTGACATGAGTACCTCCGTACCGTAATATATCTGAGGAATTCCACGCATGGTCGCCATTAAAACCATGGCCATTTTAAAACGAGCATCGTTTTCATTTAGCTGAGTATAAATGCGGCTCATGTCATGGTTATCAGGGAAAATCAAGAGTTTTGAAGCATCAGCATACAGGAAATCATTGCTCAGAGAGTGATAGACCCTGTTCATATCTGTATTCCAGCCGATCTCATCATTCAGGCCTTTTACCAGTGCTTCTTGCAGTGGAAAATCCATCGGTGAGGGTACGTAAGAATTATACCCATTGGCATTAAGTTTACCTTTTTGCCAATACGATGTTATGGCCGGGTTAGTACTCCATTCTTCACTCGTGATATTGAAATTAGGATATTCGGTCATGATACGCTGGCTCCATCTGCTTAAGAAATCAACATCAGAGTAGGGGTAGGTATCTACACGGTAACCTCCAAGGTCAGCAGTCTCTATCCACCAGATTGAATTTTGTATGAGGTAATTGGCCATGAACGGGTTCTGCTGATTCATATCTGGCATACTTTTGACAAACCAACCTCTGGTAAATACTTCTTTATCGGCCTCTGAGGCATGAATATCTCTCAATACCTCTCTGCGGTGATTGGTATTGGTGTAGTTGCCATTATAGTTAATCCAGTCTTTCGAGGGCATGTCGGTCATCCACCAGTGTCCACTACCACAGTGGTTGAGCACCACATCTTTGATGAGTTTGACACCTCTTTTTTTGGCCTCAGCTGAGAGTTTTACATATAAATCGTTATCACCAAAACGTGGGTCTATTTGATAAAAGTCGGTGATGGCGTAGCCATGATAGCTCCATTGATCCATTTGGTTTTCTTCCAGGGGCATCGGCCAAATGGCCGTAAAACCAAGGTCTGCTATATAATCCAGACTGTTGATCATACCTTGAATATCGCCGCCGTGTCTGCCGTATTCTTCTGCTCTGTTCAGGCCATCTTTATACCCTTCTACAGTGTCGTTTGATGGGTCGCCGTTTACAAACCTGTCGGGTGTGATGAGGTAAATGGCGTCATTGGTGTCAAAGCCTTTTCTATTTGACGAAAACGAGGCTCTTTCTTTCAATTCGTAGGGTTGAGTGAATTGTTCAGCTCCATTAATGAAGGTAAGTTGAAGAGTCCCGGGCTTGGCCTTGGCACTGATCTCCAAATCGATAAAAAGGAAATTTGGGTTCTCCGTTTGATGCGTAGCAATGAGCTTCACTCCCTTGTATTTGAGTTTTGGGGTAAAATCAGAAATGTTCTTGCCGTGCACCATAAGCTGCAGGTTATTCTCTTTCATGCCTACCCACCAGTTGCTGGGTTCTAAATGCTCTATTTTTTGAGCTATGCTTTGCTGTGCAATGAGAAGAACTAAGACAACTAATCTTTTCATCTAAATCAGGTTTGATTTTCAACAAGGAGACAGGTGTTTGCCGAATGACAAACACCCGTATCTTATTGACTTTATAAGGTTAACTTTTAGGTATTCAGCCTTTTAGATGGCTGATAATTTCTTTGCTGTGCAAAATAGGTGGTAGCGGTTTTGAAGGAAATTGAAGCCGGTGAGTCTGATGACCCACCGGTATTTCAACTATCTATTTTAACCAATTTTCATTACTTAGCCGTAATGGTGTACGTAGGAGCGGCAGGGTCATACAGATCTAACTCGATGTCGTATACACCTGCTGATACCGCAATATTGTCGGCATCTCTTTCAAGGGTACCATCGGCACCATTATCTCCGAAGTTTACACCCCAATCATTATTCATTCTGAACTTGATTTCTCCGTCAGTAAGCTCTACGTTATAGGCCACCCAAACACCTTCTCTGGAGAAATCTGGGCTAAGGCTTACATCCGGGCCGTCCCAGCCATTTGGAGCACCAGAACCCACAATTCCCGGGATGTCAATTTCCTCAATAAGAATAGTGAGGTCATTTAGGTTTAGTGTTACCAGGTATGTGCCAGCCGAAACAGCAATATTATCACCGTCTCTATCCAGCGTACCGTCTGCTCCAGTATCACCATAGTTTAGTCCCCAATCATTGTTTTGTCTGATTTTGATCTCACCGTCAAGGAGCGTTGCAATAGCTCTCCATTGGTCAGAAGAAGGATCATACATGAATTCAAGGTCCGGGCCATCCCAACCGTTTGGTGCACCAGAGCCTACAATACCCCAAGAAAGTTTCTCAATGGTATACGTCAGGTCGTTTTCATTGAAAGTAACGGCATAAGTGCCGGCCTCTACGGCTATATTATCGCCGTCTCTGTCCAGAACGCCATCTGCACCTGTATCACCATAGTTTACAGCCCAGTCGTTATTCTCTCTGATCTTGATTTCACCATCCAGTAAGGTTACATAAGCTACATAAACGCCTGCATCGCTCGTTTTATAGAAAGGCATATCCGGGCCATTCCAGCCATTGACAGCTGCTGAACCTACAATACCCCAGGAAGAGCTAAGGTCAAGCTTATCCAGGTAAGGCATAGCCATTAGATTGGCAATATCTGAACGCTGACTGACTGCATCACTCAGAATGGATTCAACTGCCACATCTAACTGACCTTCTGTATCAGGTTCTATTCCCATAGAGATCAAAAGGTTATTCAGCTGCTTATGTGTCCAGCTTTTGCTTTTTTCTGTTCCGGTGGTGAATACCTGTGCTTCGGCAAAGTTATTGCCGGCTTTGTCAATTAAAACGCGGTACTGAGACCCTGCACTAAAACCAAAGTCTGGTGTATCCCAACTTACGGTTAAGGCATTGGCCTCTGCGTTTTCTTTGTCTAATTGAAGTGACTGCGACGACAAACTCACTGATGGCTTAGCATCAGGATTTAAAACCGCTCTTATTTCTTCTTTCTCACATGAGCTGAGCACGGTCAGTACCCCGAACAGGAGAAAGATTTTATTGATTAATTTATTCATTTCTGTACTAATGATTTTAAGATTAATAACCTGAGTTTTGGCTTAGATTGGTGTTAGCCACGATATCAGAAGCTGCTATCGGGAATACCGTTCTGTAGGTCTCAATGTCTCGGCCTTCTTTTACGTTACCTTTCCAGGCCCAGTTGTATCCTGTCGCGAATTTGCCAAAGCGAATCAGGTCTGTTCTTCTATGGGCTTCCCAGAATAACTCACGTCCTCTCTCATCCAGAAGGAAATCTAGGGTCAGGGCAGAAACCGGCTGAGCACCTGCTCGGTTTCTCAATTGATTTACAAGATCTAATGCCAAGGCAGCATCACCGTTTCCACCTCTGGTTACCGCTTCAGCATACATCAGGTATGCGTCTGCCAATCTGTATACACCAAAGTCAGTATCTGTATGCGTTAGGTTTTTGCCTGTGCCACCGTCAGATGTTTTGTTTGACCATTTAGTGATGGCGTAGCCATTATCAAAAGTCCCTACTTCATCAATCTCCAAAGACTGACCATCTGAGTGAAGAAGTCTTCTGCCGTCGTTTTGGTCGGCATCAAAAAGACTTACAAACTCCGGCGTAGTACGGAAACCACTCCATCCACCATCAATACCGAAATCGTCAGGATTCATAGTACCACCCACCTGAGCGTGAATAATGGTAGTAGTGCCACCCCAGGTAGCTGTCTCGTTACCATCGTAATTGATCGTAAAGATCAGCTCTGGTGAAGTGTTATTATCTGCCAGGAAGTTCAGTTGATAGTCTGAAGCTAAGCTATAACCTGCATCAATCACCTTTTTGGCGTATTCTGCCGCTTCGTTATATCTGGCCGTACCTGTGTACACCTCAGCATTGAGGTACATTTTGGCAAGCGTCATCCATACGGCACCCTGATCTGCACGGCCATATTCATTGGCACGCGGAGATGGTAATTCTGTTTCCAGAGCTTTTAGTTCTGCCTCTAAATAAGAGAAGAGTTCTGCACGGCTGATTTGCTCAGGCAAAAATGCTCCTACAGGATCGTTCTCTGTCACAAAAGGAACAGAACCGAACATATCTAGGGCATGGTAATAGGCCAAAGCTCTAAGGAATCTTGCCTCTGCTCTGTAAAGAGCGATCTCACCATTATCTGCGATATTTCTGGCCGCAAGTTTCTCAGGAGAAGTTTCTCTGATAAACTCATTCGCTACAGTTACCTGATACAGTGCACGGCTGTAGAAATTGGAGGTCCATTGGTTAGAGGCTGTCCAGCTAGAAGCGTGTAAATCAGGTAAACCAGGGTCACCCCAGCCTACGATAGCCTCATCTGTGGTAAACTGCTGCAAATACCAGTAGGCACGCAGATAAGACTGTGATCCGCCGTCAATACCTTTAAGGTCTACGTTTCCATCTTGAGGTTCTATACCAGAAACAGCCAGACCGGCATACATTTTAGCCAGAACCTTTTTGTAATTGTCCGGGTTTTGGTAAACCAAATCAGAAACCTCACCTACGTAAGGCTCTGTGTTTAAATCACAGGCTGTGAAGCTCAAAGCTCCTATCACCAGACCTGCTATTTTTAATATATTTTTCATCTTTCTATTCAGTTTATTGGATTAGAAATTCACGTTTAGGTTCAAGCTGTACGTACGCGGACGAGGGTAAATGTTTCTGTCAATACCTCCTTGTACTTCAGGATCTAAACCGGTGTAGTTTGTCACCGTAAAGACATTCTGCACAATGAACCCAAGACGAGCCTGGAATTTACCTGACTTTAGTACGTTGGTCAGATCATAACCCAGATTGATATTGTCCATTCTCAGGAATGAAGCGTTCTCTACGAAATAGTCAGAAAGCAATAATCTGTCTCTGCCAGTGGTGCTGCTGAAATTGGTATTCAGCACATTGCTGTTCAGGTTAAAGATGAAATCACCTGCACCTGTCATGCTGGCGTAGCTACTACCACCAGACTGCACGTTATTGAAGACATAGTTCCCGATATTGGCTCTCATGATAAAGCCTAAACTCAGGTCTTTATACTGCATGTTTGATGAGAACCCAAGGAAGTAATTCGGGTCCGGGTTTTGGTAACGGTATCTGTCCAATTCAGAAATGACGCCGTCGTTATTTCTATCTACAAACACCCCTTCTATAGGCGAGCCATTTTCATCATACACCTGTTGGAAAAGATAGAAAGAAGATCTGGAGAATCCTGTAGAGTGGATCTGGCCATAAGAACCGGTACCACCACTGATATCACCAGTCAGAACTCCGATGTATGAAGGATCTTCATTTCTGGTAAGAGCAGTGATTTTGTTTTGGTTGTAGGTAGCATTGAAGTTTACGTCCCAATTGAAATCGCTGGTGGCGATAGGCGTGTAGTTCAATGTAAACTCTACCCCTTTATTTTCTAATGAACCAATATTGGTAACTACCTTATTTGAGAAGTTAGTACCTGCAGGTGCATCAATTTCATTGATCAAATCTTTGGTTTGCTTCAAGTAGAAATCTACGCTTCCTGATAGTCTGGCTGCCCTGATACCGAAGTCTAAACCGATGTTTGAAGACGTAGTCTCCTCCCATTTGATTTGAGCATCGTACGGATTTGGACGGAGTACATCATAGAACTGACCGCCAAACTCATATCTCAAACCTTGACCAGGTGTATAGGCCGCCAGGTAAGGGAAATCACCTGAGCCGATATCCTGCTGACCTGTTACACCCCATCCTAACCTTAATTTAAGGTCAGAAAGGACGTCATTTAGTCCAAATTCCTCGTTCATTTTCCAGGCAAAAGCCGCTGAAGGGAACAGGCCGAATCTGTTCTCCGGTGCAAATCTGGATGTACCGTCTCTTCTTAGAGTTACCGTAGCCAGGTATTTGTCACTGAGTACATAGTTCACACGACCAAATTGTGAAGCCAGACGATACTCTGTTTTGAAATAAGTATTTCTGGAAGGCACGTCAGGATTTCCAAATGAAGTACCATTATCATTCTCACGAATGAAGTTCTGGTATTCGTAACCTCCCATCACATCCACTTTGCTTTGGCCAAAGTCCTTGGCATAGTTCAAATAAGCCTGGAAGGTCTGGTTATTTCTGTTTTGCTTGTAATAAGCAGTAGAACCGCCATTATTGAATGAATTGGCAGAAACCAATGGACTTGTAACGTCATTTCCGTCAGTGTTTGACAAGTCAAAACCTGCGTTTACTACCGCTTTTAATTCAGGTAAACCGTGGAATGAATAGTTCAAACTTACATTACCGATATAGCGATTCAGGATACCTAAGTTATCTCTCAGCTCAAGCATAGCCAATGGATTGCTTGGCCCAAGGGCTTCAATTCCACCACTTTGGTTGATCCAGTTGAAATAACCTCCAAATTCATTATTGGCATAGATGGGTTGAGTCGGGTCAAAACTTACAGCAGTACCAATGGCACCTTCGTCAGCGAATTGAGATCTGCTGTTCGCAAATTTCAAATTGGCATCTACTTTCAAATGATCATCCAGGAAAGATGGAGAAAGGCCGATTGAACCTGAGGTTCTTTTCAGGTTTGAAGTCTTCAGCGTACCGTTTTGGTTTAAGAAACCAACAGAAGCTCTGAAAGGCATAGAACCAAGAGAACCTGTAATGCTGAGATTATTATCCTGTGTAAGAGCAGTTCTGAAAACAGCATCTTGCCAGTTTGTAGAAGATGCTCCCAAAAGGCTTTTCTGAGTATCTGTACCAAATGCGTTAACGGCATCGGTAAATTGAGAGGCAGAGAGCACATCTACTTGATTGATATTCGATGCTGAAGAGAAACGGCTGTTAAAGTTTACTCTGGTAGCAGCCCCTTTTCTACCTTTTTTAGTCGTTATAATGATAACCCCATTGGCAGCACGTGAACCGTAAATTGCGGCAGCAGAAGCATCTTTCAATACGTTGAACGACTCAATATCATTCGGATTGATAAAGCTCAAAGGGTTTGCCGAGCCTGAAAGGTCGGTATTGTCAATAGGCACACCATCTATGACGATCAAAGGATCATTGCTGGCATTCAGTGATGAACCACCTCTGATACGGATAGTAGCACCAGAACCCGGAGCACCACCGGCAGATGTGATCTGCACACCAGCAAGCTTACCAGTGATCAGTTGGTCTGGAGTAGAGACATTCCCCTGCACAAAATCTCTTTCATTTACTGAGGTGATAGAGCCAGTCATGTCTTCCTTTTTCTGCGTACCATAACCAATCACGATCACCTCTTCCAGCGTCTGGCTGTCATCTGCCAGGGTTACGTTGATCTGAGTTTGGTTTCCTACGGTGATTTCCTGCGTTTCTTTACCAATAAAGCTAAAGACCAGCACTGAAGAAGCAGAAGGTACTTCTATAGAATACTGACCTTCCAGATTGGTAGCAGTTCCTACCGTGCTACCCTTTATGGTTACGGTAACCCCTGGTAGCCCTGTGTTGTCTAAATCATCAAGCACGGTCCCAGATACGGCGATTTGGGCAAATGCCTGCATGCTAAATACATTGAGGACCAAGGCCCACAACAGCCAGCTTTTGCTGAGTGCTTTCAATGTGTAATCAAAGGTTTGTCGCATTCGTTTTATAAGGTTTATGTTTAAAATTTAAGTATAGGTTTTAGGTGTTATTATTCGTGTTTGAGTCCGTTTGTACTGTTTCGATAGTCGTGACTAAAGAAGTCAAAAACAGGTAAGGCTTCATTACTGTTTTTTGCATCAAAAAAGGCTGCGTTTTCCCAGTGAGATCCCGTACCCCATTGCGTTTTGCAAGGTGTGCTAATCCAGGCTGGCTCCCAGTATACTACTCCTTTTCCACCGGCATTTATGACAGTGGTGGTGAGGTCAATCATAAAGCTCATTTGACCTTCTTTGCTAGCCGGGTAGCCATCAAGTCCTTTGCCTTCGCCAAGGACATTATTGGCCTCATCAAAATTTTGGAAAGTGTAGGGGTAGCCCGTTTCTACAATCATGATTTCTTTTCCGTAGGTATTTTTCAAAAAAGCTACGGTTTCGGCCAGCTCCTTTAGATCGTATTCAGACCAATTGGGGTAGTATGAAAGGCCTATCCATTCAAAATCTTTCAAGTTTTGACTTGATGCATTGGCAAACCACTCTTTGGCGTTCTCAGGCTGGGCCACATGTAACACGCGTTGGATGTTCTGCTCCTTAGATTGGTTAAAATCCGCCACAGCTTGCAGTCCCCTGTCTAATAAGGCGGCATTTCTTTCCCAATTGGTAGGGCCATTTTCGGCACTAGGCTTCTGCATTAAAATCTCGGTATTGATTTCATTGCCTACCTGTACATATTCTGGAGTTAGATTTTCTTTGTGTAGTTCCTCCAGAACTTTGAAGGTGTAATTGTACAGGCTATCGCCCAATACTTTTGTATCAGTAATATGAGCCCATGCCGCTGGAATGATCTGATGAGCAGGGTCCGCCCAGCTATCAGTGTAATGGAAGTCCAGTAGTACTGCCATTTGATTAGCCTTGGCTCTTTTGATCGACTTTTTGACGTCTTTAAGGGTGCTGTAATCGGTCCAGTCTGGCGAGTGCCAAAGTCTTAATCTTACTAGGTTACTGCCTTCATCAGCAAACAAGGTGTAAGCGTCATGAGGTTTTAAGTCTTTATAGAATTGGCCTCCGCAGTCTTCCAGCTCATTGACATAAGAAAGGTCTGCTCCCAGTAGATAAGGATTAACTTTTTTCTGCTCTGGCGTTTCGCAAGAAACACCCAGTAGTACAGTTAAAATTATGAGGTATAGATTAAAGCTTTTTGGCATCGCGAATTGATTATTTCACGATACAAAGGTAGGGTAGAGGTCAAGTCAAGTCGTTCCGATTTGCTATAATAGTACAATTTTTGAAATGGATATAACTATCATTATTTCAATATTTTATGGGTTTCATTTTATAAGGTGGAACTTCTTTTTTGTTCAAATGCTCTTTGAATTGTTCTATTTTTTAGAGCAACTATATGGTACATTCTAATAATTGAAAAGGCGAAGGTGATTTGCAGCTCCTTTGAGGTATTAGAAGTGAAAGTTTCAGCTCTATCAAGACGGAGCTGAAACGATTCAATATTCTCTAGAATTTACGATAATCACCAGCCAGATATTGATTGGCTTTTTCTTCTGCAAAACGGGCATTTTCGGCATTCCAGTGAAGTGTTTCATTCGGGAATCTCCCGGCAATCACACCCAATAGAATAGTCTCCGTTAATTTGGCAGCATACGCAAAAGGTGCAGTGGTTTCTCCCTGGCCTAGGCAGGCATCTACAAACTGGTGGTAATGTTTTGGTCCTTCAGTATCGTAATTGCGGATAGGCTCTCCTAATCCTTGCTCTTTAGAAATAGCTTCTATTTCACTAGAAATATCCACGTATTCACCATTGACAATTTTCTTAGGTAGCTGCATAAAATGTGGAAGAAGTAAACGGCCTTCAGTACCAATAAACATAGCACCTTGTTCTGGTAGCTGACCTTCAGCTGCTACATTGGCATCAAGAGATATTTTATCCTCCATGCTCTCTTCTTCTTCCGTTTGATTTGTCTCAGCTAATTCCCCCGGAATAATCAAATCTTCTTGGGCAGGTGGCATTCCCGGGCCATCATACCAGATCCATTTCAAACTTTCAGTGGTAAAGTCTGTTCCAGGAAATTCATAAGTCACGGTATTGTTTTCAGGATACCCGAAACCGTCTGGTTCACGGCATTCGTTTTTGATGGTTCTGGGAACATCTAGTTTCAAAGCATTATACGGCGAGTCAAAAATATGTACTCCCATATCTCCTAAGGTTCCACAGCCATAGTCTACCAATTTACGCCAGTTGCCCGGGTGATAATATCCTTCTTTATATGGCCTTTCTGCTGAGGTGCCCAGCCAGAGGTTCCAATCAAGGTTTTCCGGTACGGGATCTTCGCCTTCAGGTTCGCCTCCGTTATAACCCCATGATTTTGGAGACCAGGCATGTACCGTATGCACTTTACCGATAATTCCACTTTGAATCAGTAGAGTGGCCAGTTTATAGTCATAAAAAGAATGAACCTGAATACCCATTTGAGTAATCAGTCCTTTCTCTTGAGCCATTTTGTTCATGGCTCTTGACTCATGCACATAATGCGTCAGAGGCTTTTGACAGTATACTGGTTTATTGTTTTCCATAGCCAACATAGATGCAGGGGCATGGGTATGATCTGGAGTAGAAACTACGACCGCGTCAATTTCATCGGTCATTTCACTCATCATAGTTCTGTAATCTGCGTAGATTTTGGCATTCGGATGAAGTTCTTTTGCAGCGGCAAGATTATTCGCATCCACATCACATAAAGCCACTACATCTACTTTGGGGTGTGAACTAATGGCCTTTAAGTCTTCGGCTCCCATATTGCCAACACCAATATGGGCTGTTCTTAATCTGCCAGCACTGTTTGTGGTACATGAATTAAGCCAGGCTGGGGAGGAGATTAGACCTAGGAGTCCGAGGCCACTGGTCTTTATAAATTCTCTTTTTTTCATGAGGTTCTAAAGTTTTTTAATCTTGATGTTTTTAAACCAAATAGGGCTGGAGTGGTCCTGCAGACCGATATATCCGGTTTTGAATATTCCGTAGTTAGGGCTGTTTTTCCATTTGTCTGAGTTCTTTTTGGCTTCCCAGTCTTCATCCCATGGCACAAACGATAGTAGCATTTCACCATTTAACCAATGCTCCACTCGCTCAGGAGTAAAGACAATTTTAGAGCTATTCCACTCACCTGCCGGGTTTAGTTTTTTCTTTGAAGCATCTGCCGGGTGCATGGCATAATCAGAGCCGGTTTGCTGTAGAGGTTTCAATTCTTCCGGGTTTTCAGTGTAACCCAGACTGGTATTATACGCCGTTAAGTCATGCATTTCTGCATAGTTTTCATCGTCTATTAGCTGGTATTCAGGGGCAATTTCCGGCAGACCATCGTATCCTTCTTTCACGTGGTAAAAGATACCGCTGTTTCCGCCTTTGGGTAGTTTCCACTCCAAGTAAAGTTCAAAGTTTTCAAACTCTTCTGCAGCATAAATAAGGTCTCTGCCACCTGTGTAGTCTTGTTCCAGACCCAATTCAGTATCAAAGGTAAGGGCACTGTCTGCGATGGTCCAGCCCGGAGGAAGTGAATCTCCATTATAGGCACGCCAGCCTTCTGTGCTGGTGCCATCAAATAGATAAATCCAATTGTCTTCTTCAATTTCTGATTTATCCTGATTTGAATTCTCATTACAGGCCATTAAGGCAAATAAAGCCAATAGGCCTATCATACTTTTTTTCATCATTGTTAAGGTTGTTTTTATACTTAATTTACTCTGGAACTTCCTTTTAGGGTATATGCCAGTTTCTTAAATATCGTATGAATTGGCGTAATGAAACTAAAATATTTTAAAAAGCTTCCTTTGTGTTCGATCAATCCAAGGAATACGTCAGGGAATTGGGTTTTTGTGTCGTTTGGAAAATTCAGGTCGATTAGCTCTTCCAATTTTATTTGTTTTCCTTAACTGAGATTGAAGTCTTGAGTCCAACAGTCCTTGGGTTGAAAGATTATATTGGAAACTAATAGGCTAATGATCTTCGCTTTTTTTCCGTTAGAAATACCCTTAAATTCCATACATGATCAGAAAAGTATTGATTTTGCTATGCATGGTTGTCACGGCTTACGGACAGCAAACTGAACAATTTATTGACAGAGGTTTTGTTCGATACAGCGATTTTGGAGCGAGAGGAGACGGTAAAACAGATGATATAGAGGCTATTGTTGCCACCCATGCTTTTGCGAATGAACATGGTTTGCCGGTCAAAGCTGATGCAGGTTTTACGTATTACATTGGTGGGAGAGAGCAAATCGCTGAAATAAGGACTGATACCGATTTTGGTTCTGCCTTTTTTATCATTGACGACAGGCAGGTAGAAAACAGAACTGCACCTGTTTTTAAAGTCAGCTCTGATCAGAAACCATTTTCACTCCATGATATAAAGAGTTTGAAAAAAGGACAGCAGAAAATTAAAGCTGATTTGCCAGGGCCTTGTTTGGTCACGGTAACCAATGATGCCGTTAAACACTATATTCGCTTTGGCCCGAATCAAAATAATGGATCTCCCCAAACCGACATTTTTGTAGTAGATGCTCAGGGCAATATTGATATGAATGCTCCCATCATTTGGGATTTTGATCAGATTTCAGAGATCAAGGCATTGCCAATAGATGAGAAACCGTTGACCATAAAAGGTGGTCATTTTACGACAATTGCCAATCAGGCCGTATCAAAATATACCTATTACAGCAGGAATTTGGCGATTGAGCGATCTAATGTTATCGTAGATGGTCTGGTGCATATTGTGAAAGGTGAAGGTGAACAAGGTGCACCCTACAGTGGTTTCCTGAATATTAGTGATTGCACATATGTCACCGTCAAAAATACATTACTCACCGGTCATAAAACCTATGTTACCATCGGTTCAGCGGGTGTTCCTGTAACGATGGGGACTTATGACATCATTGCAGGTCGGGCTCTGAATGTCTCATTTATCAATTGCAGTCAAACCAATGATATTAATGATAAAACCTATTGGGGTATACTAGGCTCCAATTATTGTAAAAATATGCTTTTTGATCACTGTACCTTCTCTCGTTTTGACGCTCATAAAGGTGTGGCTAATGCCACCATCAGGAATTCTACCTTGGGGCATATGGGCATTAA
The DNA here is from genome assembly GCF_052828545.1 of Jiulongibacter sp. NS-SX5. The sequence goes on along the minus strand of NZ_CM128248.1, from coordinate 1,696,898 downwards.
TGCCATCGGTAGTGGTACGCTATTGGTTGAATATTGCACAATCAAAAGTAGTCGATTGATCAATCTACGCTCAGATTATGGAAGTACCTGGCAAGGTGAGTTCATTATACGTAATTGCCTGTTTGTGCCAGGTAATGGTGAATTTGACAAGGTCAATCTGATTCTTGGATATAATACAGGCAAACATGATTTTGGCTATACCTGTTACATGCCCGAGAAGATAACGATTGAAAATCTGAGGATACACGACTCAAATGCTCCCGATAATTATAAGGGTCCAGCAATATTCTCTGATATGAATCCCGAAATGAGGGATGAAAGTTTTACGGAAGAATTTCCCTTTATCAAAACCAAAGTAGTAGAATTGAAAAACATCATTACTGCAAGTGGCAAAGCTTTAAGGGTGAGTGATAATCCGTATATGTTTAAGGATGTAAGAATGACCGAATAATAGATGTCCGTTAAGGTCGATAGAGTATAGAATAGATCAATACTTTTTAAGCACTTGAATTATCTGCCAGCAGTTAATTAAAAACAATTCCGAAGGGTATTAATTATTATTTAAAAACTCTTCTCTAATATTGTGGCACTGCTTGTTACAGATCACTAATGTCTGTGTGCCAAACACTGTAAAGACTTAACTTTTGATCTCTGCTATTTACCTCTTGAAGTTTATTTAATATTAAAAACGTTTCCATTTGGTTTATGGAATCTATTCAAAGAGTTGAACTATGTTAAAAACATTGCTTCTTGAAGATGATCTAACACTTAGTAGAGAGGTAAAAAGCTTTCTCAATAGTAGAGATATTCAATGTGACGTCGTCTATGACGGTAATACTTTTGCCCGTCAGCTTAAAAGTGAGGAGTATGATGCTTTCTTACTAGATATCAATGTGCCGGGTATGAATGGACTGGATGTATGTAAACAAATTAGGGAAGATGGATACCAGAATCCGGTGATTATGCTGACAGCCTATGGTGACATTGAAGATAAAAAGGATGCCTATAGTGCTGGTGCGGATGATTTTCTGGTGAAACCATTTCATCTGGAGGAGCTTATCCTTCGAATAAACTCTGTGTTAAAAAGAGGTGTGCCTGAGAAAGTACAATCTGAGGTTTTGAAAGTAGCTGACCTGGAGATTGATTTAGGGACAAAGAAAGTCTTTAGAGCTCAAAAGAATATTGAATTAACCAAAAAGGAGTTTCAATTGCTTTTGTTTCTGGTCAAGGCCAAAGGCAGAGTAGTTTCAAAGCAGACCATTGCGGAGCAGATCTGGGATATTCACTTTGAAACCAGCTTGAATACAATTGAGGTGTATGTCAATTTCTTAAGACGGAAAATTGACAAAGGGCATGCCATAGCCTTAATTCATACGAAACCAGGTTTTGGATATTATCTAAGGGAAGATAAATGACTTTACGCAGACGCATATCTGTGACGGTGGCCTCCGTCTTTTCATTGATTCTGGCTTTGACCTGTACTGCCATCTTTATTAGTTCGGCTAAATTCAGAGAGGATGAGTTTATCTCACGATTAAAGGACCGGGCTTTGAATACAGTAAGATTGTTGGTGGAGGTTCAGGAAGTCGATAATCAGTTACTAAAGCTGATTGATAGAAATACGCTGAATAGCTTGCTCAATGAAAAAGTACTTGTATTCGATGAAACGTTTGCACTGATATATTCTAGTCTTGACGACGAAGAACTTAAGTGGGATGACTCTGATTTGATAAAGCTGAGAGAGGATGGTTTTCTCTATAAAAAGGTGGGTAAGCGAGAGCTAATTGGCATTTCTCATTTCTATCAAAATGAAACCTATTATGTCCTAAACTCGGCCGAAGACGTTTATGGAAAAAGAAAACTCGATTATTTACTCCTCATTTTGATCATCACCTTTTTGGTAGGCACTTCTCTGATCTGGGTTACGGTGTTGTACGTCATCAAAAATCTACTGAAGCCTTTAGACGTTATGAAAGATCAAATCATTGAAATTTCTGCAAATAGACTTCGGCATAGAATTTCGGAAGAAACGGGTCTTCAGGAGATCAAAGCTTTGACAGAGGCTTTTAATAAGATGATTGGCAGAATAGGGGCTGCTTTTGAAGCTCAAAGAGAATTTAATGCCAACGCCTCCCATGAGTTAAGAACGCCATTGGCTCGTTTAACGGTTAGAATAGACGGGATGAGAAGCAAGTTCTCTGATCAGCCTGAAATCATGACATACCTCAATGGTCTTACAGAAGATGTGGAACAATTGAGCGACCTTATACAAAGCCTTCTTTTGCTCTCCAGATTAGAAAAAGGTGAAAGTCCAACCGATTTAGAGACTGTTCGGATTGATGAACTGATATTCACGGCTTTCGATCAATTGAAAAAATCAGGAAAAGAGGCTGACCTTAATTTCGAGATAGAAGAACTGCCTGATCAGGATGTCCAGCTTGAGGTCATGGGTAATAAATCACTCTTGCAGATTGCATTTAATAATCTGCTTAGAAATGCACTAGAGTATGGCGAGACACCCAAGGCCTCTGTCCATATTTCAAACCATGCTTCTGACTCCCTGATCATATCCATAGAAAATGACGGGGAAGTACTGTCTGATTATGAACAAAGCCGCTTATTTCAGCCTTTTGTACGGCATTCAAATTCCCAGCATAAAGCTGGCTCAGGTCTTGGGCTAAGAATAACTCAACGCATCTTAAACTATCATAAGGCGGGTATAAAATATACTTCTCCCAATGGCTCCGTTAACCGCTTTACGGTGACTTTTAAAATTTAAGCCAAATTTAAGGTAGGCTTAAGTTCAACTAAAGAATCTCGCTATTCCTTTGTATCGAAATAATTCGACAAACGAATCAACTTCTTAGCCAAGAGGTAAAGGTTCGGGGTCAAATGAACCTTTAAAATGATACAAAAATGAATAGAGTTAAAATAGTTGTTGTTTCCGTGCTTATTGCCGGTTCAATGGTTTCTTGTGTTGGAAAAAAGAAGTACGCCGAGGTACAATCAAGACTGAGTTTGTCTGATCAGAATCTCCAAAAATGTAATGATGAGCTTCTTTTGGCCAGACAGGATAATATGAAATTGCTGGGAGACTTGTCTGCTTCGCGTTCAGAAGGGACGAGTGCTCAGAGACTGCGTGAGGAGCAGATCAGCGATTTAAGAAAACAGATTGCAGATTTACAAAAAAATAGAGATCAGCAGCTGGTTCAACTTGAAGGACTTACGGTGCTTTCTAAAACTGCCAATGAAAATATTGACAAAACATTGGCACAGATGAGTGAAAAAGACAAGTATATCAAATTACTGCTCGCGGCTAAAAACAGAGTAGACTCACTTAACCTAGCTCTGGCTGTTAACCTGAAACAGAGTATCGGCCTTGATCTTAATGATAAAGACGTAGACATTAAAGTGGATAAAACTGTGGTGTTTATCAACCTATCTGATGCCATGATGTATAAGTCTGGTAGTTATAAACTTACCCCTAGGGCAGAGGAAGTACTAGGTAAAATAGCGAAAATAATCATCTCAAGACCAGAATTGGAAGTAATGGTAGAAGGTTATACAGATGACACCCCGATTAAAACAGACATACTGGATGACAACTGGGATTTAAGCGTAAAAAGATCGACATCTGTCGTTCGTGTCCTTCAAAACAAGTATAAGGTAAATCCTGATCGTCTGATTGCCAGCGGTCGTGGAGAATACAACAAATTGGTTCCGAATACATCGGCTGATAATAAAGCTAAAAACAGAAGAACCAGAATCATATTAATGCCAAAACTGGATCAGTTTTATGAGTTGCTAGATCCGGCCACAGTGGCTATAAAAAGTAAGCAAGTAGTATATAGTATTAGGTAAAAAAAGCAATTGTCAAAAATAGAGTCTCCTGATTTTGTCGGGAGATTCTTTGTTTATTCCTCCTTTAGTTTTTGATTAGCTACAGCTTTATCGAAATATTCTCTTGGGGTTTGCCCGGTGGTCTTTTTAAAAGACCTATTGAAGGCTGTTTTTGAATTGAAGCCGACCTCATACGCCAATGCCAAGAGTGTCAGATGTTGGTATTTGGGATTTTGAGCCAATGTTTTGAATTCATCAATTCTTAATCCATTGATAAGTTCAAAGAAGTTCTTGTGGTAATGGACATTTATGGCTTTGGATAGCTGATGCGGAGGTACGTTAATTTGCTGAGCAAGCTCGCTTAAACTAAGTTTTGGATTGTGGAAAGGTTTATTTTCTTCCAGGTTTTTCTCCAGGGCATTGATGGTGGTCAAAATAGATTCATCTGGTTCTTCAGTAGGTTTTTCGTTTGAAAGGGTTTGCACTTTCTGTGCAATAGGTGTCTCCAAAATATCGTCAAAAATCGAGATTTTACGTGGTTCAGCTTTGAAGGTTTCAGCCTGTTTTATAGCGAAATACCCTATGAAATATGTTATAGCTGAGAAAGCTAACCAAATGAGATCAATAAAATTCTCTTGCAGCGTGATGCCATCCACCTTAAATAAATTGGACAAGCCAAAGACAAGGAAGAATACTACCCAAAGAAATAAACAAGTAAACTGTATGACCAAAACAGTACTCAGATAGTTGAGGTTTTGTTCAAAAGAGAAATTCGTTTGATGCTGTTCTTTATAGAGCTGAATAGACCTCCTGAATAGATTCCAGTAGTAAAGGTTCCAGAGCAAGCCGGCAAAACCAGTTACCAGGAAAATGATCACCAGAGTGGTTTCCTGATTCATGATGCTATCTAGCATGCTATTGTCTGAACTCAGAAAAAACGGAAGATAAACCAGCAGCTGAATCAGAAACGGAATGAAGTGTAGATACCACCTTGAAGGAAGGCTATTGGCCTGAAATAAGAGCTGTCTGAGGTAGAAATAATACAAAGGACCATATAGAAACAGGACGAAATCTGATAGGAAAAGAATCTTAGGAAAAGCTTGTACTGTACTATTATAATTACTGAGTACGTAACATAAAATTGAGAAAGAAGACAAGCCAATGGTAACCAACAGCCAGCGGTTTGCTCCCGTATTATTTGACTGGAGCGTAGGGATGGCTATCATTAAAAGAATGCCCTGAAAAACCGAGAATAACAGGAGAAGATCATAGAAAGAGTAGATACTGAAAGTGCCGTTGAGGTCTTCCCATCCTTCAATGGTAAACGATAAATTATCCGAATCTTCAATGGTAGCTCGGTTGATTTTCCTGTTTGGTCGGGCTTTGCCACTGGGCCTGGCTTCTACAGATTCCCAGCTACCTCTGGTGAACTTAAACTCGATCTCCTCCAGATCGGTGTAAATTCTGGTATAATAACCGCCATCTATATTTTTTCTAAGAAGATAGGCATCGCTATTAGGCGACCATTTATTGAAATTGCCTGCAATATAAATCTTGGCATCTTCGGGAGTATTCTCCGGAAGATAGGGGATAGTTATACCGTATTCAATTTGCTGCTCCCAGCCAATGAGTTCACAGCTGACCTCCGGGCCGTCATTTGAATAAATTCTATTGGGGAAGGGCTCACCGGCGGGTGTACCTTCGGCGGTGGTCCAGCTACCTTGAGTAAACTTGTATTCAAAATATCTTGGAGCATTTTCCAGATAGATGCTGTAAGTAGAATCGTTGACTTTTCTAAGCTTATAATCAGGGTCTCCTGAGTTCCAGTCGTTAAAATCTGACGCAAAATAAATGCCTTCATTTTCTATCAAAAGCGGCACCTGAAGTTTAAGATCAATAGTGACCTGTGCACGTGCAAAGACCGCAGAGAGAAAAATAAAAAGAACTGTTAAGGACTTTTTACAGGGCATTAAACAGAAGGAGATTGGTTAAAGTAGCCACAAAGGTCAGCTTTTCTGCTGAAAGAGTACAGCAAAATAGGTCCAAATAATAAATAACAGCTGTAGAGGCACTCTGATCCAGAGGTATTCAAGACCCGGCCCATCTTTAGTGCCCGTCTGGTAATTGACCTTGTTAAGAGCTGCATAAATATTGGCGGGTAGAATCAGGATCAGAAAGACGATCAGTAAAATTCCTACTAAATATTGGTATTTAGGAACAAGGATGCCAATAGCAAAAGCAATCTCTAATAGTCCAGTGAGAAAAACCAGCTGAGATTTAAATGGTATGGGCTCGGGTATCATGGCTGTCATACCCTCTGCAAAAGCAAAATGCCCGATTGAGGTAAAGACCAACATAACCGCTAAGGCAATTCTTCCAGCTAATTGAAATTGATAGTCTTTACTATAAATTTTGAGTCCGATTAGAGCCAAAATGAAAACAACGAGGAGAACGTAAAGTGGTTTCATGGAAGTGCAAATGGTTCAAGAAGGAACAATATAGTTAGATTTTGGGAGCAAGCCTCCAAGGCGAACTTTATGAAAGTGTTAAAAAGAAAAAATCCGGAAAGACTGATGAAGCTCAGTCGATTCCGGATCGTATCGAAATGGTCTAATAGTGTCTTTTACAGAAGGTGGTAACCTGTTTTGTATTAATTCATGCAGCACGCAATGTCGTTATAGCTTTTTCAAATTTGTGTTGGAATTAGTGGCTGCATGAATTAATACATTTCAAATGTAGAACAATAAATACATACAAAGAACCCCGCGTCGATGAAGCGGGGTTTTGTGAGGTCTTATCCTTTAAATGACTCGAATGACCATATTGAATTATTAAAAAATTTAAATAATTCAGGAGTTTTTAATCCATTTGGCTAGAATAGACCTAGTTGAGTTTTGTCATTATCATCCTTTGGCTTTTCGGTTGATTTTGGAGTTTCAGCTTTTTTATCCTCTGTTTCTTTTGCCTTTGGCTCCATTGCTGCTTTTTGTACTTCCTGAGTTTCAGATGATTCATTGATGTTTTCAGAATTCTCTTCCGGTTCATCCTGGTTGTCTTCAGCATCTTCTTTTGGCTCAGGTACGCCCGGCTCTAACCAATTGACAGCACTTACTTTCATGAAAGGCAGTTTATTACCCAGAGCCTTCCAGCCTTTAACTCCTACCAATTCATCAATCTTAAATTCCTTCTTGGTTATTGCCGTTTTACGATCTTTCTTCACTTTCAGCTCAGCTCTCGGCAGTTCATCATAAGAAACGCCCAGCAGCTCAGTACGGTGATGATCTGTGAGGAAACCAAAACGCTTATCCATGGTAGAGGTTTCTATCACAAATCGCTTCACGTAGAAGATGCGGCTATCCCCATCATAGTATATGGCTGAGATAATACCTTCTTCTTCATACTTGGTAATATGCATGACCTGGCGAGCCTCATAATGGTTGGTCAGTTCAAAGTTGGTGAGCTCATATTCGCCCGTTTTATAAATGACCAGCACCTTATCCTCCGCTTCAAAATTGCCCAGATAGTCGCCGTGTTCGTCTCTATTGAGCCTTCCTAAGTTAGGTGTATACCAGATGTCTACTCCGCCAAGAGTTGATACTCCAGCAGCCTTTAGAACTACCTTTCTGACAGGGTACTTGGTAACTACATTTCCCTGTGCCGAGCGACCTTTGATCAGAAGCTCTGCGAAATCATATTCAAACTGTTTCTTTTTGGCCGTGCTGGCCGCCGTTAGGCTGATAGTCACCACTTCTGCCTCACCATTTTCATTGTCTGTGAAGTACAGAACACGAGACTTTGGTGTGCCTTTGGTGACGTTATATTCCTTCTCACGGGTAATGCTGGTGACATTGAAACGCTTGGCGTAGGTTTTGCCACTTTTACCATCAAGGTAGATCACATTATAGATTCTACGTTCATCGTTTTTCCTAAATACCGCACAGTGAATGATGTCTTTTCCTACGAAGTTTTTGTCCTGTATTTTGGAGACGCTATAAGTACCATCTTTTCTAAATACGATGATGTCATCAATGTCTGAGCAGTCCATGACGTACTCTTCTTTTTTGATGCCATACCCAATGAAGCCATTTGCACGGTCTACATATAGTTTTTGGTTATTGGCTGCCACAATGGTAGCTCTTACTTCACCAAACTCCAGAAGTTCTGTTTTTCTTTCTCTGCCTGGTCCGTACTTTTCTTTTAAGCGTTCAAAGAAGGCAATGGCGTAGTCGTTAAGATTCTCCAGATGATGGTTTACTTCAGCCAGATTTTCTTTGAGTTTGATCATCAACTCATCGGCTTTGAAGCTGTCATATTTAGAGATACGCTTAATTCTGATCTCGGTTAGTCTTAGAATGTCTTCCTTAACAATCTCTCTGTAAAAATCCTTTTTGTAAGGTTCTAAACCTTTGTCAATTGTCTCAATTACTGCCTCAAAAGTTTCACATTCCTCAATATCACGGTAAATTCTATTTTCAATGAAAATCTTCTCCAGTGAGCTGTAAAGAAGCTTTTCCATGAGTTCAAATTTCTTAATCTCAAGCTCTCTTTTTAACAGGTGCTTGGTCTGCTCCGTAGAGTCTTTGAGAATATCACTAACACTAACAAAATGCGGCTTATCATCTCTAATGATAACAGCATTTGGCGAGATGGAGACTTCACAGTTGGTGAATGCATAGAGTGCATCTATGGTAATATCCGGAGAGGTGTTGGTGCCTAAATGCACCAGAATTTCAACCTCCTTGGCGGTATTGTCCTCTACTTTTTTGATTTTAATTTTCCCTCTGTCATTGGCTTTTATGATAGAGTCAATTAAGCCTCCGGTAGTCGTACCATAAGGTATCTCAGAGATTTTAAGTGTCTTTTTGTCAAGCTCACTGATCTTAGCCCGTACCTTAATTTTTCCACCACGTGCACCATCATTATAATTGCTGGCATCCATGATACCACCAGTCATAAAGTCGGGATAAAGCTGAAAACGCTGACCTTTTAGGTATTTTATTGATGCATCACAAAGCTCAATAAAGTTGTGAGGCATCATCTTGGTAGAAAGTCCTACCGCAATACCCTCAACCCCCATTTCGAGTAAAAGCGGAAACTTAGCCGGTAGGGTCACGGGCTCCCTTTTACGACCGTCATAGCTCATTTGCCACTCTGTGGTGTCTTCATTGAAGAGAACCTCATTAGCAAATTTTGACAGTCTTACCTCAATATAACGAGGTGCGGCGGCACTATCCCCCGTTCTGATATCACCCCAGTTCCCCTGAATATCGAGCAAGAGTTCTTTCTGGCCTATGGTCACCATGGCATCTCCGATGGAGGCATCGCCGTGAGGGTGATATTGCATGGTAGCACCGATGACGTTTGCCACTTTATTAAAACGGCCATCGTCCATTTCTTTCAATGCATGCATCAGTCTCCTTTGAACGGGCTTCAGGCCGTCTTCAGAGGCTGGTACTGCTCTTTCCAGAATTACGTATGAGGCATACTCCAGAAAGTAGTCCTCAAACATGTCATCTAATACTTCGTCTTGTTGAGTTGGGTCGTAAGCTTTATTCTTTTCACTCATTTTACAGAAAACAGTAATCGTAGGGGTGTCTTGGCAAATATAATGAATTGGCTTTCAAAATGCTTTTGAGTCATATCTGCTGTGGAAAAAATTAAAATGACCAAACGATCATCTCACAAAACTTTGTCAAGCGTTAGGGGTAAGTTTCTTATAAATAATAGATTAAATAGGGTTAATGTATATACGTAGGATAAGTTTTTAGTGATAAAATCAATCAAGTGCTTGGTGTAATCCAAAGAAAATTTGTCTTTTTGGAATGAATTAAAATTCAATAGTAACCTGATCACATGAAAGTTATCGACAGACTACACGTCTGTATTCCTGCCTACAAGGAGCTTTTTGTCATAAAAACATTGAACTCGCTTGCACAATGTACCCCTCCTTTGGGAAAAGTTAACATCAGTGTATTTGTGAACGGCTCAGAACGTGACGAGTCTTCAATCCGCAAAATCAATGAGGATGCTTTTACTGAAATAGAAGAGTGGATAGCCAATTATGATGGTCATTTTCAGGTGGAGGTATTCAAAGATTTTGAGATACCTGCCGACAAACATCACGTCGATTTCTCTCGAAAAAGATTAGCCGATAAGGCTTTGTTAGACCTCCAGAAAGAAGGCAAAGAAGGTGTCATGGTATTTCTGGATGCAGACTGTACCGTGAATCAGGAATATTTGAAGGAAATCAGTGCTTTTTTTAATGAAACTGATTTTAAAGCAGGAGCATTACATATTGAGCATCCGGTTTCAGATGCCCGCAAGGATAGAAAAATTATTGAATATGAGCTTTCACTAAGATATTTGGTAGAGATGAAGCGATGGACGGGCATCACTGCAGCTGTTCTATCTTTAGGGTCAGCCATGGCATGCACGTCTCAGGCGTATATTGAAAAAGGCGGAATGCTCAACGTAGATTCTTCAAATTCAACTTTTCTGGAGAAGTTTGCCCGAGGTGAGCAATGTGGGAAAATAGTGAAAGCGGTAGTTTATCCTTCTGCAAGAAGGTCTGATAGAGTAGCCAATGGTACAGGCAGCATGATGCTCAATTATGCTGAAGAAGAGTTTTACCGACTAAAAGTAGCACACCCCAGATCTTTCGAAATATTACGAGAGTTTTTGCTTCAGGTACCTGGGATGTATCAGCATGAAGTGAATGTCAATGCCCTATATCCAGGACTTCAGAGGTTTATGCTGGTCAATAAGATCAAGGATCAACTCAGGATGTTTAAAGAAGTCTCTTCTTCTACTGAGGAATTTACCAATTCGGTATACAGTTATTTTGACTGTCAGATGTATCTCCGTTATCTGGAGTTTATGAGTGATGAGTTTGATGATCTTCACATCAGACACGCGATAAGCTGGCTTTCTGAATACGTTACCGGGCATGACCCAATGGTAAATTTATGGAGCCATCTTCAAAACTTAAGGAAGAGAGAGGTTGGATAAAGATGAACTCTACCTGTTTACTTCTATCGCCCATAATCCTCTTAATTCGTTAACTTCATAACCACGAGCTATATCATTTGGGTAAAGTTTTTTGAGCTGATTAGTGAGGTCATTATTGAGGTTTTTGCCGTGGCAACTTAGGCAAAGGCCTTGTGTGATGATAGGGTAATAGTTTCTTGTGCCATTGGGAGATTCTAACCCTACTGCTTTTACTTCCTTTCCTTTTGCCATCGCTTTCTTCATTTCTTTGATGATAATGAGTTCTGCTTTATTAGCCTTGTTTTGAGGATTTCTTGGTTTATCTGTAACCCTTTTGATTTTTGTATGGAGGGTTAGTGCCATACTATCAGTTAGCGGATAGGCTTGTTCATTACAAAATTCAATAGCTTGAGCTGGACCACCATCCCTCATGGCTTTCATAAGGTTTGAACCCAATACCTTTTGCGTACTTTCAGCGATTTTTTTGCCTTCAGCAATATGAATATTGGTTCTAACAGGTTGCTTTACACAAGCCAAAAGACTAAATACGAAAAGTAGGTTTAGGACAAAGAGCTTTTTCATCATGATGTTGCATTGATCTATTGCGAAGTAAGAAAATCAATGACTATGAAATGGTGACTCAGGTTACATTGGTTACTTTTGAGAAAACTAAACTTTTGTGAGTAAGTATTTTTTACATGGAAGTCTGAACGCCAAAGAGGGCAAAGGTGAAGAACTGGCTGGTATTTTATTGGAGGCCTCAGCTTTAGTTTCTAAGGCCAAAGGCTGTCAGTTATATCTCATCAGTATTTCTCCTGAGGAGCCTGATACCGTGTGGGTAACAGAGGTTTGGGATTCTGAAGAAGATCATAAAGCCTCTTTGAAAAACGAGGAGGTGAGAAGTCTGATTTCTAAGGCTATGCCGATTTTGGGAGGGCAGCCACAGCAGGGGCAAACCCTAGTAAACCTTGGTGGCCACGGAGTGTAAGGATGCCTTATCAGGTCTATGTTATAGAATTATCAAAGAAGGTCTTCACTGAAAACAAGCGATTCAGAGAGGCGAATCCGCAATTTAATGGTGTTTTGGAATGTCTTTATGTAGGCATGACCAGCAAAACCCCTGCCGAGCGGCTCAAGCAACATAAATTAGGCACAAGAAGTAAAAAAGGTTTTGACCTTTCTGCCTCCATTGTGAAAAAGTACGGCAATATGCTGAGACCAAGCTTATATAACCATCTTAATATCAATAAAATGTCAAGGTCGGAAGCCTTGAAGATGGAGAAAGAACTTGCTCTTGAACTGAGAAGAAAAGGTTATGCTGTTTGGTTTAACTAAGGCCTGGGAGTACCGCCCAATTGGGCTTCTCCCAGGCACTTTTATCTATTTCAGAAATGCGGAGTACATCCACACCAATTTTTCCTGCTCTCTGATATAATCGCTCATTAAAGCGTTAGTGCCTTCATCTTCAGCCTCTCCAGATAGCTCCAGGAGGGTTCTTTGTTTGATAATGATGATTTTGAAGGATTCTAAGATTGAGGCAATGGCCAGATCGCCATCAGAAACGAATGGACTTTCTTTGATTTCTGATTGACTCAAATATGAACTGTAATTATGATCTGGTGTATAACCTAGCGTAAGGATCCGTTCAGCTATTTCGTCAATTTTTAATCTAAGGTCATCGTATAATTCCTCAAATTTTAGATGTAATTCAAAGAATTTTGGGCCTTTAATGTTCCAATGGAAACCTCTTACATTTTGATAATAGATAGAGTAATTCGCCAGTAACTCGTTTAGTTTCTTAGCTAATTCGGTGGCTTTTTTATGCTCTAAGCCTATAGCATTTAAGTCTTTCATATCTGCAGATTTTAAGTTTGAAACAATCCTTTTTTGAATACTTAAAACTGCATTTTTTAAAGAACACTGACAGTGACTTTAATTACATAGAAGACATAAAAAACGCCTGCAAACATAGTTCGCAGGCGTTCCGTTTATGAAGTGTTATAAATATTACATGTAATTCGAATCGTTATTCGGTTTGAGCTTTATCAGTTTCATTGCATTCAGCAATTTGATAAACGGATAAGTAGGATCAAACTCGTGCCATTTGATACCGAAATTGGCTCTTCCGCCAAATTTATGGTGATTATTATGGTAGCTTTCTCCCATCATCAGGAAGTCGAACGGTAGGAGGTTTCTGGCCGTATCAGAAACCTCAAAGTTTCTGTAACCATATTTGTGAGCGTACCAGTTGATAATTACGCCATGTACCGGTCCCATAAGCCAGTGAATCGGTAACAGGAGGAACCAGGCCCAGTGGTCTGCAAATTGAATGTAGAACAAGGTATAAGCCAGTCCCCAGCCTATTCTTACCAGCCAGTTATCTCCAAGTCTCTCCATAAATGGCCAGTGCGGTACATTTTTTTTGAATTTCTCAGGGATATCATCTTCTCTGTGGAGAATGTTATTGTAATAATTCTTGGTCTTCCACATCATATCAAAAAGATTAGCAGAGAAAGACGGTGAATGAGGGTCTTCTTCAGTGTCTGCATGGGCATGGTGCAGGCGGTGCATCACACCATAAGCATATGGGCTTAAGAAAGAAGAGCCTTGAAATATGAAGGTCAATGTGTAAAACAGTTTTTCCATAAAAGGGCTCATTGTAAACATTTTATGAGCAGCATATCTATGTAAAAAGAAGGTCTGGGCAAACAGGGATAAATACCAGTGGGCAATAAAAAAAAGTAGAATTATCATTAAAACGGTTGTACTATACTGTATTCGATTGTTTCACAAAGGAACGATGAGAAGACAATAGAAAAAAATGAGTTAAATCAGTTATCGGTCTATTAACAGTTTATTTAGATATAAAAGTGTCGATTTTCGAGAAATATTCTACTTAACGGTCATTTTTTCACCATTTACACGATACCCGTCAGTTAACACATTGGAGAACTTTGTCATGCATCCTTAATGACAATAACATGAAAACTCTCTTAATGACTATTCTCATACTTTTTAAAACTGCACTCTATAGTGCCCTTGCTTTCTTGTTGATAAGATTCTTCTTTTCGCTGAAGAATTTTGAGTTTCTTGATATCTCAAAGAATCCGTTTAGGTAGGTTTTAAGATTTTGAATCGGCATTTATTCAATTATTCTGCTCATCCTTCATTATAATTACAGTAGAATCTAATTGCGATGTATTGACAAAAGCCGTTTTACTCGATGATGAGGCCCATTGTAATGAGGCCATGCAACGCATGCTTTGCACGCATTTTTCTGATATTGAGGTGATTTCTGTTTTTTCTTCTCCAAAGGATTTCCTGGAGTTTGCACCGGATAACCGTTTTGACTTGCTTTTTATTGACATTCGTATGCCTGGGAAAACGGGTTTTCAGGTTTTGGAGAAAATCGGTCAATATGACTTCAAAGTAGTTTTTGTTACGGCCTATGATCAATATGCCATAAAGGCTTTTCAATATTCGGCCATTGATTATTTACTAAAGCCTGTGAGCGATGAAGACCTCATTGCTTGTGTAGATAGGATTCGTAAAAGAGAACAATCTAAAGTACAACTGGAAATCGTAAAAGAGATTCTTCAGAGAATTCCTGATGAAAAAGCCAGAGTGGTTATCCCTTCTGTTGATTCGTATGAGTTTGTCTTTCTGAAAGACATCACGAGATGCGAGGCTGACCGAAATTACTGCAAAATATGGCTAAACCAAGGTGAACATCCAGTGGTGTGTAGTCGCCCACTCAAAGAGATAGAAAAACTTCTTGAAAATGGCAGTTTCTTAAGGGTGCATAATTCTCATTTGGTCAATATTCAGAAGATAAAAAGATTCCTCAAAACTGACAATTGTCTGGAGCTTCTCGATGGCTCCATAGTTCCCGTTTCCCGCATGCGGAAAGATTGGGTTCTGGAAAGGCTGATTGGTTATTCGGATCAATAATCTTCACCATCTATCCTGTGATACTGACCAGTAGGTCATCAATGGCGACTACTAAAACTACCATCCGCTACTTTCGGAAAAACTAACTAAAAAACTGGTAGTCCTTTAGCGTTCTTTTCTTGGTAACCGGGATTGGACTTAAGAGTGATTTCAACTCCAAGGGTGTAGGATTTTACCCAAATAGATCTTCAACCCTTCCGGAACGCTTATCTGTGATTGCCAATAAAAGATAACGGATGAAAGCTAATATACCTGTTTTACTACTTTTCTTATTCACTGGCAGCCTTTTTGCCCAAAGCACCACTATCACCCCCGGCACAGTCTTGCCACAACTGACCACCGCCCAGCGGACCACCCTGGCCAATCCAGTAAACGGCATGATGGTCTATGATACAGGTACCAATAGCTATTGGTTTTACCAGCAAACCGTCTGGACAGAACTCCCGAAGGGTGGAAGCACGGCCAATTATTGGCAGCTGGACGGCCTTGATGGCAATGAAATTAAGAACACAAATAGCGGTGGGTTTTGGAGTGGAGGCCCGAGCGTTTCTTACGCTTCTAATCCTCCCGCCGCCCCTATTGAAGGTGATGGAACAAGGTTGATGTGGATTCATTCAAGATCAGCGTTTAGAGCAGGTACAGTAGCATTTAGTTCAAAAAGCTGGAATGCAGATAGTATTGGCTATTCCAGCTTTGCCGTGGGGCTGAATTCCAAAGCTATTGGTGCCATGTCCATTTCTATGGGTAGGGATACCAAAGCTTCTGGTGAATTATCCTTCGCAGTTGGTTATAATGTATCAGCTTTAGGTTCCAATTCCGTTGCTATGGGTTATGGTAGTAGTGCTGAGGGATTCATTTCAACTGCCCTTGGTAGTGGAAAGGCAAAAGGTGATTATTCAACAGCCATGGGTTCCTTTTCTACTGCTTCGGGTAACACCTCTACTGCCTTTGGAAGCAATACTATGGCCTTAGGAGGAAGGGCGACTGCATTTGGTTCAAATACGACTGCCCAAGGTGATTTATCCACAGCTATGGGTTCTTATACCAGGGCTGTGGGAGATATATCTACAACTTTTGGCAACGGCTCATACGCTTCAGGTGATAATTCAACAGCTTTCGGGTATTATACAACAGCGAAGGCTGCCGATGCAACTGCTATTGGTAGGTATAATGATGTTTCAGATAATCCTGACCCTAGTATAAGGTCATTAACTGATAGGTTGTTTCAAATTGGCAATGGTAGTTATAATATTTTTACAGGTGCCAACTATAATAATGCTATGACTGTCCTCCGAAACGGAAATACAGGTATAAATACTACGGACCCCACCAGTGCCTTAGATGTTCATGGTTTTTCACAATTAGGTGAAAGCTCCCCAAAAATAAAACTCAAAAAATTGACGGGCACAACCAGCTCTGTCCAATTTGGCCTAGCCATTTTGTCGCATGGCTTAGATGCCACCAAAATTTTATCTATAGATGTTATTATAGAAACTAGTACCACCAGATATATAAACGAATCTTATGCTACAACCAGAAGCGGATATGCATTTGATTACTACTTTAATGATAGCAGTGTGATAGTAACTAATCTAAGCAGCAGCTCTAGTATCCTAAGCAAACCCATCAAAGTCTTAATCACTTACGAAGAATAGCCCTTATTTTTGAACTTGTGAGGTGGAGTTTCGTTTACATATTTATTCTACTTTCAATAAGTGCCCGGGCTAATTTTGAGCCAGACACCCTGGTGCTTGATGGGCGGGGGATTCATAATTGGACTTTGCCTTATTGTCTTTGTGGGGAGGGTGATAAAGTTGAAGATATTCAAAAATGGCGACCATGTCAGTTAAAAGAAAGGGTTGATCTCAGAAAAACCTTCTGGATAAAAGCCGAGCTTTTCAATGAGGATACATTAGAGCATTATTACCTCAATAACTGGAATAAAGACTGGTATGAAGTATGGCTTATTCAGGGCAATGATACCACCAAAACCTATGGAGGCAAATTCATGTCGGCTAGTAAAAGGAGTCTTTCGCATGATGGCCATTATTCGCCTTTCAGTATAAAGTCAGGGAAACATGCTACGCTGTACATTAAAACTAAAGCCGCTCCTGGCTTATGGCTTTTTTGGGTGAAAGATCGTTTTCATGAGTCTCACTTTCATATTTACAAACCCATTTACCGAAATTTAGCCGTAAGTGAACGAAATAACAGTCGCCTAGCGGGAAGCTCCTTTCATTATTTCACGCTTGGGGGTATTCTGATCTTCTTTTTCTTCGCACTGGCCATGTATGGCCGATTGAGAGACGTCTCTTTTCTCAATTATGCTTGGTATCTCATTTTTCTTATTGTTTATGGACTACTATCGAATGCCAATTCCACCGATCTCTTTGAAATAGGTGAGTATATCCCTTTTATTCGGCATCATGTGAATGTTTGCATTTATTGGCTGGCTTTTTTTGCATGGCTCCGCTTTGTAAAAGGGCTTACAGATATCGATAAAGAGCATCCGAAGTTTTATCGCAGGATATATTATTTCAGTTTGATCATGTGTAGCCTGGCTGTATTGGCTTATGCATACCTGCTGATAACACATGACATGTTCCTGGGAATCTGGCTTGAATCCTTCTTTAATCTGATTCTCCTGATCACCATTTTTCCGGTCTTTTACCTTTTCTTTTTTAAAAGTTGCTCTCAATGGCGGAATTATATTCGATGGGCCATGGGTATCATGCTATTTTGGGGTATTATGGCGTTTTTGAAGTTCAGAGTCATTGACTTTTCCAACCTACCTTATCTCCTCAATATTTTCTTTACAGTGCAAACTGGAAGCTTTATTGATACCTGCATTTTTACTTTTGCCATGGCTACCAAAATCCGGAGAGATCAGGATGAGAAGTTGCTACTGCAACAAAAGTATTTTGAAACAGAACGAATGGCCATTCAGGCTCGGCTCAATCCCCATTTCCTTTTCAATAGCCTCAATGCTGCCCGAAACTTAATAGAAACTAATCAAAATAAAGATGCAAAAGACTATGTGCTCAAACTGTCTACTTATCTCAGACAGGTTCTGAAAATCAATTCATCTAATTTTCATTCACTTGAAGATGAACTTGAATTTGCCCGGTCTTACATGGAAATTGAAACCATAAGGCTGGGTCAGCGACTTGAGTTTACGATTGACTGTTCTGAGGAGGTTCAAACAGGGGATATTCGATTCCCTCCGCTGGCTACTCAGCCTATCCTCGAGAATGCTGTATGGCACGGCAGCGTTCCGGAGAGAAGGATTCATTTGTCAGTTACTGAAGTAAACAACAAAAGCTGGCTGTTAGAGATTTGTGACAATTTAGGTGGACTTCAGGAGGGGCAATTAGAAAGTGCTTTAGACCCAAAATCGTCAAATTCAGGCTTAAAGCTTTTCAAAAATAAAATTGATCTTTTCAATAGGGAATCATCTTTTCATGTCAATTGGCATACACATCCAAATCAAATGGGTGGGGTCTGTTTCGTGCTTTCAATAAAGTACATTGAATAGCTCTGCGGATTAGGAAAGCTTTCTGTCTTGCTGAAATACATTATTCCTACTTCCTCTTCTTCTTTTTCATGTTCTGAATTTTATCGCCACGCCTGATGGGCTTCTTATAGCGTTGTTTGAGTTGCTTTTCGTAGGCTACGCGTTCCTTTTTTTCTTTGCTGTTTTTTGCTGATTTTTCATGGAAAGCAGCACCGGTTTGTTTGGTCGGTTTGATATTTGAAAGCCCGTCATGAGTAACTGGTTGATCTTTTTCTTCTGGTGTAAGTTGACTTGATTTTTGCACCTCCTCGGGCCATGCTATATCCGGAATTTCGTAGTTCATCAATTCCTCAATGGCCTCCTTCTGCTCTTTTTCTTTCTCCGTATGAAGTAAAAGAGCATTACCTTTTTCCTCCGCTCTACCGGTACGTCCGATGCGATGCATATAGTTTTCAGGGTAAAAAGGTGTATCAAAACTGATAACGTGACTGATTTTATAAAGGTCAATACCACGTGCAATGACATCAGTGGCAATCAAAATTCTGCTGGAGCCTTCTTCAAAGTTTTCTATAGAGGCTGTCCGGTAATTCTGCTCTTTGCCAGCATGAATCAGGGAGGTTTCATGCTCAAAGTCAAAGGATTCTAAAAGTCTATCCGCTTCTATTCTGGAACCTACAAAAATGAGCACCTTATTGAATGTCTCGTTGTCCTGTAGAAGGTGGTTCAGCAGGTTTACTTTTGAGTAAAAGTTAGGCACCGCATAGGCCGATTGACTGATATTTTCGAGAGGCGTACCGCTAATGGCAACAGTTTTTTTGATAGGGTTAATCAAAAAACTATCAATCAGTTCATCAACATAAGTTGTCATTGTCGCGGAGAACAGAATCTGTTGTCTTTTCGAGGGCAATAGCTCAAATATATTTCTCAACTGCGTTTTATACCCGAAATCCAACATGATGTCTACTTCATCAATAACCAGCTTTTTGATAGATTTTAGTCTCACGACATTACTAATCGCCAGATCATAGAGTCTACGTGGAGTTCCTACTATAATATCAGCACCTTCCATCACTGCTAGCTTTTGGGCTTTCATATTATTAGTGCCTCCATAAACGCCTAATACTCTTACGCTCAGATAAGCTGTGAGTTTCTCTAGCTGTTCTACTATCTGTAATACCAGTTCTCTGGTAGGCACCAAAATCAGAACTCTGGGGTTTGGTTGCTCAGCATACGGCAAATCCTGAAGAATGGGTAGGAGGTAGGCAAAGGTTTTTCCGGTTCCGGTTTGGGCTATACCTACGAAATCAGAACCGCTCATGATGGCGGCATAAGATTCCTGTTGAATAGGAGTAGGAGCAATGAAACCCAATTCATCCAAAGCGTTCTTCAACTGCTTTTTGATCTTGAAATCATCAAAAGTATTCATTGGGCAAAGGTAAGTCCTAAATGCCGGTTATTTCATTAGTAGTATCTAAGGATAATTGGGGTCAACCGTCAGCACTAAATTATTATTGGTTTGAAAGACGGCTCCGGATTCTACCAGTATAGTTTTGGCGGTAGCAGTAGTACCAGTTGTAATCTGACAATTTTCCCCTGCAGGAATGGTCACGTTATCACATGGGCGGGGTATATGGTTATTTGACCAGTTGTCTGATACATCCCATTTTTCAGAAATAGCTCCGGTAAAAGTGACTGAAGCAGGAGGTGCTGAGGAGCAGTCCCATACTTCATATGGTATGAAAGGCAAATAAAGCTGTCTGCTACATGGAGAGGTGCTATTCACTTTAAACTCAAAACGGATAGTATCCTGCATATTTGCATTTGAGCCCGGGCTCCAGGAATTGGTATTTTCATTATACGTTAAAGAGGGCGAGGCTACTCCATCAATAATAACGTAAATAGGCGTTAACTGACCCGGGAGGTAGATATTTGATCCGTTAAAATCTGCAAAAAGAGGAGTGACAGATTGGCTGGATTCAATAGGACCTCGAAGTGGGTGATAGAGAAGTCCATTATTATTGAAATCATTCAGAAATCCTAAAGGAACACCATCAGCCAGACTGGTATCAGCTATATACAGGGCTCCGTCGTTATTAAATGTCACATTTGAAGCGATCTCAAAATTTTCTATTTCAATTAATCCTTCATTTTCTACTCTTAAGCCGATACCATTCAGATACAGAGAATCCTGAATAATGAGGTCGGCACATTCCTCATTATAAAGTCTGTTTCGTGTTCTCATTTCAAGAGCAATACCATTAGAAACGACGGCCTCGTCAATAATAAAGACGCCTTGATCTGTATTTAGTAGAAGAGTGTCATTCAATCCATAAGGGTCTGAAATTAAGCCTTTTTGGTAATACCTGGAGATGTTAAACTCTCCTGAGTTTATGATCATTCCACGACTTAATGCCTTTATGCCTTCTCTTTTATCTCTCATGTCAAAACTTGCCAGGCCTTCATTGATAAACCGAGTATCGGCATCCTGAATCACCATCCCAAAAACGTCTGGAGATAGAGAAGGCAAAAGATTAGGTAAATACCTGAACGAGGCTCCAGAGTGATTATAAATAGTGGCTGCCGTACCCAAAAAGACATTGTCTGAGTTAGCATTTCTAAAAATGACATTATCATAATTATTGAAAACCTTACCACTGGAGCTAAAATAGAGGTTATTGCCTGAAAAGTTTTCAAGAACAAGGTCGCCATAATTATCGAAATTAGAACTTAATGCCATTCCATCTTCGGTACATTTTATTTCGCCATTTGAAGTATTGGTGAACAGGCTGCTTGTTTGAATGGTTAGTCCTCCGTCTACTTGAAAAATACCACTATTCTCGCCAATACTACCTGAAATTATAGCTCCCGTTACTCCCCCGCTAGCTACCTGAATTTTACCCGAGTTAAAGAATGAGGTAAGATCAATCCCTGCACCGTTATGGTTTTTGATTAAAATAGTGGCTCCGTTATTTATGAAAGTGGCACCGCTCAGGCTTTTAATACCATCCTGATTACAGTCATCTATAATTAATTGTCCACCGGGCATACCTATGAACGTAGAAAGGGCATCTAGGTATAAGCCATGATTAGCAGAATTTAGAATTTCAAATTCTCCACTCACGTAAAGTTTTCCGTTGTTCTCAACTTCAACGCCTTGTCCTGAAGATTGAAGAACCACAAATTCAATACTATTGTTTGGAGATACCTGATGCAGAATGCCGTTTGAGCCTACTATTAACTGCTTTATGATCACATCGGACTCCACCAATACACTATCACCAATTATACTGACGACATCACTGGAATTAGGTACACGGTTTGGCGACCAATTGAAAGGGTCTTCCCATGAAATACCATCACCAAAATCTCCTGTCCAGGATATGGTTTGGCCTGAAAGACATAATGGGAAACAGAGGAGTATCAACAGTCGTTTCATAAACTAATTGGCCGGATTTAATAGGAGAACGCTCCCAGACTCAGTAACAAAACTGGCATTTGGCCCTCCATATGCTGTAAATTGTAAGGTACGAGCCCTAGCTTTTGTAGAGCTTGGAACTGTCAGATTTCGATATGGATTGACGGTGACATTGGAGCATGGGCCCGGAAGTACCTGTGGAGAATAGTTGAGCCTGTTTTGCCAGTTATCGTCTTGGTTTCCATGAAAAAGTAAGTTCTTGTAAACATTATTGCATACGGGTTCATTATTGATGTTTACGGGTATGTCTTCCGAGGTTGTTGATATAGAGAAGCTAAAATATAGGGAGTCGGTTGATGGACTATCAACTGTAGGAAGAAGGCTGCCGTCATTTGGGTCTATATTTCCTGCTAATAATGTATGACTTGCGTTGGCCCAAATACCATGATGTAAACTATATAGGGGTGATGTACCTGCATGTAAAACGTAAAATTCTCTAACTCCGGGAGAAATAAAACCTGCGGGCGGTTGAATGACATGTCCGTTATTCACAAAAGAACTAAATCCTGATGAAGGGAAGAGACGATTATACTCTACAAAAACACCGTTGTTTAAAAAGGTGTTATAAATGGAGTTTTGAACTTTGGTGTCTTGTATGATAAATCCATCATTTACATCATCTTTTATGCTGACATGAGCATAAATAGGGCCGTCAGTTTTGATCCAGGCAAAATTCTCATTTGTAAGTCCTTTTGTATCTATAGCGTTCGTGCCTGAATTGTAAATCTCCAGCATTCCACCCTGACGATTATAGAATTCTCGAATTGTTATGAATCCTTCCTCGACAGAATTTGTGACCAGGATTGATCCGAAATTTGAGAATTGATTAGTGGATGGATTCGGGTCAAAGATATTGTCTTCAATCCCTACCTGACATTGATCAACCTTTATCAATCCGAAATTATGAACGAGGTGAGCGTCAATAAACAAACCTGTAGAAGAGCAGTTTTCAATTTCTATTTTACCTGTAATTTCATTCTGTAAAAGATTGTCAACGCCTAAAGGATTATGATCAAAGCCAACTCCACCTATATGAGAGATTAGTATAGTTCCCTCATTATAAAGGGTGTCACTTTGAGCATTGTTTTCAAAACCCGTGCTCATTCCATTTGAAATTTCAATACTGCCTTTATTCATCATGGAGTGAGAATTAAGGAAGCCAACATCCGAATCAGAAATAAGTACATTTCCGGTGCTGGCATTCTCAAAAAAGCCTCCTTGAGCAAAGGCAGTTTCCCCTGCATCATCGATTTCTATTGTCCCATGATTTATTAGATTTTCAGAGTTTGTAGTGATACCGTTAGTGGATACTCCCTCTATCTGAACCTGACCAAAATTCATGAAGCTCCCACCACCAATTGAAATACCTTCTGAGCCAAATGAAACATCTACGATCCCTGTATTGGTGTTATTGAAAACTTTATTACCGGTGAAATACTGAATAGAGATCCCCGTACTGTTAACGTTATTTACTGAAAGGCTAGCTTTGTTTGTAAGTGAATTTAATAATTCGATTCCCGCATTTTGAGAGTTTACAGCTTCTATCTGACCTTCGTTATCAATAACACTGTCAAAACGCATCCCGCTGGCAGTGGTGTTAGACGTTTTTAGGACGGCCCCAGGGTAATTATGAATAGGGGAGTTTTGTGTGCCCCATGTTCTAATACCAATACCCACAGTTTTATTGACTAAAATCTGGCCTTTGTTAATCAATGAGTCTGCCAGATTATACATATCAAGACCCAGATCACCACAGGTGTCAATTTGTATTATCCCTTCGTTGACCAAGTGGAAATTGAAGACTTCAATTCCACTATTTGTTATCATACTGCTTTTAATGGTACCTGTTGCTTGATTTTCGATGGCTGCCGTACCTCTAATGCCATAGGTGGAATTAGTTGCATGAAAATAGCCTGCATTATTTAGCCCACCCTCTAATGGATACGTAGCACCTGATATAAAAAAGTTGCCATTATTGGTGACACCTTCTCCCTGAATTCCCCTGCTTGAAGATACTACAGAAACAGAACCGGTGAGTTCGTTAATAAAGGAAGCTCCATTACTAAAAATGCCAGTGGAGCAGTTTGAAATATCAATGTCACCTGCATTTGTAAACAATGCATTGCCCCCAATATTATTGTTTGAGATCGCATTGCCAAAGGCATTATCAATCATTATAATACCTTCGTTAATTATACTCCTTGAATTATGAATACCATCAGCTGTGGAGTTTACAGAATTAAAAATTCCGCTGGAGTAAATATGAATTACCCCGTCTGTAAATCCATTAAAATGATTTCTGAATAATGAGGCTCCTTGTGTGTTTACAGTACCATAGATATCGACAATGTTCTCATTATAAAATGAATCATTGACATTTAAGACACCCTCAATGTCTATTGTTCCTAAAGTGAAAATACCCATAAAGGAATTTCCTGAGACTGTTAGAATTCCGCTGTTTGCTATTTCAATAGTACCATAGTTCTGAATGCCTGTTGGACAGTTTGAAACACTTAACTGTCCGTTTAATAATAGGTTGCTATTATTACTGATTTCAATACCCTCTGAAGCAGCATTCTCAACTTCAAGTAAAAAACCAGCCTGAACGGTAAGGTTTGAATGAATTGTTGTACCAGGTTTAGGCTGTAACTTGAGACTCTTTATGGACACATTAGAGCTTATGATCACCTCTGAGCTAAAGATTTCTACGTCACAGGTTGAGCACGGTACAAGTTTTAGATCCCAGTTATCCGCATCTTCCCATGTTACTCCATCACCGCTACCATCCCAGGTGACGGTTTGCGAGAATGCGAAATTTGAAAAGAGGATTAAAGTAAACAGTAGTATTGGTTTCATTAATAGTTAGTTCTCTTGGGTTCGAGTTAAACTAAGCTATTGAATTTGAGAATACTACGTGGGCAAATTGTGTAAGTGGTTTGGTTTACTGTGTGATTGGTCAAAAAATCTAAAACTGATCAATATTCTTATAGGCTCTTGGGATAGTAACGAGGTTTACCAGAAGGTCCTGCACGGCAAAAACAAATTCCTGATAAGGCTCAGCTTGCGTGTAGTCGGCATTGCCATTGAATATGAGGGCAACACTCATCCCCGATGAGGGCTCTGTAAGCCAGCCAGATCGTGTGCCAGGTAATGCTCCATACATGTATGTTCTTTGCCCCCAAATTCCCAGTCCATGGCCCCAGTTTTCCTGAAGACTGGTCACTGTTTTGAATTCGTTGAGAAGAGCGGGACTGAGAAGTTCTTTTCTAGCATCCTTCCCATCAACGGCCAGGGCAAATTTGAGAAGAGAGCGAGCATTGCCAAGCATTGCACCAGCTCCTTTATACCGTTCCAGGTTAAAATTATAGACGTTATTCGTTAGGTTTCCCTGACCATAATAATTGACTTCGTTCTCATAAGAATTCTGATTAATGCCCATTCGGGTTTCCTGATCTCCAATGGGGTCTAATATTTCTTGTTTGACAAAGTCAAAATAGGATATTCCTGAAAGCTCCTCAATCAAAATAGAGGCCACAAAGAAATTGACATTATTATAGTAATACACCTCACCAGGTTTATGAGGAGAGTAGGAATTGTCCAGCATCCAGTTCATGTATTCTGCATCTGATAGCTGTTCATTTCTGTTGATCATGTCGTAGCCATTAGCATCTACAAAAGCCCCGGTGGTGTTATGTAAAAGCTGGCCTACGGAAATGTTTTGAAGGTTTTCAGAATATGCACGGGTGCCGTATTTTTTGCCGAGCAGGGCATCATCACCAAAGACTTTATCTTCAAGAGTAAGTTTACCTTGTTCTTTAAGCTTCATGATAGCCATGCCTGTATACGGTTTTGTAGTGGAGGCTACTCGCATGATATGGTCAGGCATCATGGCCTGGCCTGAGGACGTATTGCTTAGCCCATAGGATTTGAGGTAAACCAATTTTTCATTCTTGGCTATGGCTAATGAGGCCCCCGGTAAATCATACTGATTCATCAATTGAGCTACCAGATCATCTATTGAACTGATGTTTTCTTGTTGTTCATCTTCCTGATTTTGATCGGGCTTTGAAGGATCAGGCGAAGTTTTTTCACAGGAAAATAGAACAACCAAAAGCAGTATGTATTTGAAATGTTTCATAGCAATTGTTTAAGGGCATCCGTCGGTTTGGGCACTAAAAGTATTATAACCATCTGCATAGAAACCCGGATTCATCTCTACAGAAGGTGCATGTAAATGTAAAGGATAACCAGCATAAGGATCTGGGTAGAGCTGAGTGTAGTCTACGGTATGAATTGTGCCATTGGCAAAAAAATCACCATAATTATAACTGGTAACCGGGAGATCCTCGGCACATGCCCCATTGATAAATAAGGTAAAATCTTTGGTGTCACTGTATAGTTGTCGCCCGTCAGGACCGAAAGCATACGATTTATTATTGGTTCTGAACCTGACCCGGTAATAACCAGAAGGAGTTTCTGGGGCAAATAAGACGGAGTCTGAACTGTATGCACCATTACCTTTAGCAATGATTTCATGACTTTCAAACATCTTATTCTTATTGAAGTCTACCCAGACTTTAAATGAATCTCGGTCTGAACTAAAGTCGTAATAGTCAAGCCAATAAATACGATACTTTTCATCGGTATTCAGGTTTCTGATAGTGGATGAAACATCTTCGTATGGTTCCAGACTTTTTGTAGCGTAGAAGCTAGCTGCTATATTACCCAGACTATTATAAAAGCGTACATAGCGTACATCATGACTTCCGGCATAATAGGTTTGGGGCATGCTGTATGACATACTTTGAGTTTCATACGGAGCAATATTGCTGTAATTGTCCTTAGAGTTTGCCGCTTTTACGCGATAGTAATAAGTAATGCCTTCTTCAAAGTCAGTGTCAACGAACTCTCGGATATAATTCTGAACGCCACCTATGGTTTTAAAGCCTGAAGTGGGTGAGGTGCTTCTTTCAATAAGGAAACCAATAGGAGAGCTAAAGCAATTCCATCTCACCCGTACACTTCCGTATAGTTCGAAAGCCCTGACATTGGTAATACTAATCGTATCGTTTGAAGGGTATGAGAAATCATATTGATTCCCGGCTGCGGCTATCAAATCCAGTCTGGCCAGATGGCTGGCCTGTGCCCGCATTTTTTGTCCATTGGTAAAGTTTTGTCTACAGCCACCAGAGTAATAAGACATAACGTTAGACGTATTTGGGGAATAAAATTGACCATTAGCATCTGTGGAACTACCCGTGTAAACACAGTTTGACCGATCATAATAGGTAGGGTAAGGATCAGCCGGAGTATCGCAAACTAAGTCTC
This sequence comes from Jiulongibacter sp. NS-SX5, assembly GCF_052828545.1. The sequence goes on along the minus strand of NZ_CM128248.1, from coordinate 1,669,803 downwards.
CCGCTACATCACAGTTTGAGCCATTCACCAGTTCATGTCCATAAAACTGTTCAAAAGTATGGTAGAGGTTAAAATAATGACCCATTTCATGAATTAGTGTTTCACCTTGCTGCCAGACGTAATTCAGCACAAACATCCAGTTATAGAATTTATCGCCATTGATGAAGTTTGAACGCCCTCCCACATTGGATTCATTGACATAATAGACATTTATGGCGTCATTGACATTGTTTTCTACCAGAGCCAGGGAGTCGTTATAGTTATACGCTCCGTCAAGATCATCTAAACGGTAGTCATCAATGTAGTTGATGCTATCGGCCAGATAAAACTGAAATCCCATATCCAGAAATTCCTCATTAAGCCTGGCAAACTGGGTCATAAAATTCTTCATTGGGAAAAACGTGGTGGCACTTCCTGTTGATTTTACCAAATGGAGTTTCACTGGCAGATAAGTGAGAGGGCTGGCAGAGCTGATGCTTTTGGTCTTAATCACCTGCTCCATTTCTTTCATTTTTTCTTTACTGTACGGTGTGGTACCGCAGTTATTCTCCTGTGCCACAGAGCCTATGCCTTGCTGTAGCAAAAAGATAAGTAGTATAGGTTTCGCTAATAGTTTCATGGCCTTGCTTAGTTAAGAATTCCAGCTTCTTTAAGTCGCTTTAAGTTCATCTGTTCACGTAGACCTTGCTTTCTTCTTCTTGAGACCAGTACCTTTCTGTTGTTTTTGAGCTTTATGACACTTTCATCAAATGAACTTACCTCATTCAGGTTAATAATGAAGCTTTTATGGCTTCGGTAAAAGGCCTTAGATACACGGTTTTCCAGTTGTTTAAGTGTGGTGGCTACTGTATGCTTTTCACCGGTTTTGGTGTAGACGTTTGTGTAGTTTTCATTACCCTCCAGCAAAACGATATTGTCTTCAGGCAGAATGATTCTACCGCCAATTGAGATAAAGTTTTTCATGGTTATAAAGTTTCTACCTCAAAATTCTCAATTGTTCTGCCCAAGGTAAATACCAGAAAACATTGAAAGTGACTACATGAAAACATGTATTTCGCGATCTGAACTTTTTTTATCGAAGGCTTTTCTTCAATTTCAATTCGCCATGAAAGCGTGTAGATATTTCATATGGGTCATTTTGGGTAGTGCTATCTCTTCAGATTTAAGTGCTGAGACGGGCTATTCACGAGATTCACTACGAACGGCCATTAGCATTCTTCAAACTCAGGATCAGAATAAAAACCGTGACTCACTGCTTTCCATCTACCATAATGAATTGATAGAAAAGCTGAATTATGGCGGCTTACCTGAGGTTGACGAAGCATTAGGTGACTTTGAAAAAGCTCAAAAGGGTTTTATTTGGCCGGTTTCTGAGGCTTTTTTGCTGAGAGCAAAGGCCAGAATCAATGAAAAGAAAGGGGACTATCTCAAAGCCATTGACCAGTACCACAGAGCAGTGGAGCTGATGCAAAATCAAAATTATACCGGAGAGCATCTGGCATATACTTATGTTTTACTGGCTTACTGTGTGCTAAATAACGGAGATGCGGATGAGGCCTGGGAATTGTTTGAAACCTCAACAAAATACTCACGGGAGGTAGAGGACAAGAGTATATTAATCTGGGCTTTGGATTTCTTTGGAGATAATACTCTTTTCAGAGCAAAAGAGCTTTCAGATTATGAAAAAGCTCTGGACTATTACAAACAAGTGGAGCAGCTACTACCTGAAAGTAAGGTGGAGAATCAAATCTCAAATAACCTTCAAGGGCAAGCCAAAGTTTATGAGCTAATGGGCAATAGCTCAAAAGCCGAGGAGTATAGACAAAGGGCCTTAAATCATGCTCAAAGTCTGGACCCGCCCAACTATTTCAATATCTATCAAATTTATACCGATTGGGCAAGGGCGAGTTTAAAAAAGGGACAAACCACGAAGGCTATTGACTTTCAACAAATGGCTTTGAAAGCGGCCAAAGATTTCGGTTTTCTGGAGATGGTGAACAGAGCTATTTTTGATCTATATCAACTTCAAAAAGAAACCGGAGATACCGAAAATGCTCTGCTTACGCTAGAGCAGTATATGGTACTGGAGGATAGTTTAAAGCGTACTGAAGTCAATGAAAAATATGCCGAACTCAGCCGTGAATATGAGTTTGAAAAGCAGCAGAAAGTCATCAAAACGCTTGAAAATAAGAACCTCAAATATAGTTTGGCCGTTCTCGGGGTTCTGTTGCTGGCCGGTGGTATTATTCTTTGGCTTCAGGCAAAAAGCAAGTCAAAGATTGCCTTATTAAACGATAATCTTCAAGAGCGAAACCGTGAGGTAGAAGAGGCCCTTTATGAAGGTAAAAAGCTAGAACGTAGAAGGGTGTCTGATCAGCTGCATGATCATATAGCTACCAAGATTTCAGCCTTGAAATGGCAGGTGGAAGCCAGAGAGGAGGAACTTCCTTCGGCGTTTTATTCACCTCTGGTTTCAAACCTGGAAAGTCTTTATGAAGATGTAAGAGGTTTGGCACATGAGCTTCGGCCACTGGAGTTTTTAGATAAAGGCTTAAAGGTAGCTACGGAAGAACTTCTGGGTTCTGTAGCAGCTGGTTCCCAGGCTGAGTTTCAAGTGGAAGTAGATGATTTGATCATGACCATCTCCAAGTCTCTACAGTATCATTTGTATCAGTTTGTGATGGAGCTCACCACAAACCTTCAGAAGCACTCGAGTCCTTCCAGGGTCAAGCTTGAAATGAAGCTGGAGGCCAATCATGTGCTCTTGCACTTTGAAAACGATGGTTTACTTTCAACAGGACCTTTAAAAGAGGGACAGGGCTTACGAAATATCAGAAATAAAGTAAGTGAATATGGAGGGGACATTGAATTTCAAAAGACCGACAGATTTACTGTTCAAATTGCTATTCCTTTAGTTTAAAAGCTGATGCCTTATAGCGTATTTTATAATGCCAATTGAGTTTTTGACATCTAGTTTTCTCAGAATATTATAGCGGTGTTTTTCAATAGTCGCTTTGCTTACAAAGAGTTGTTCTGCTATCTCCTTGGTAGACATTTCTTGTGCTATCAGTCTTACAATTTCAATTTCTCTACTTGAGAGTGATTGTTGATCGTCAGTATCAATTGCGTCTTCAGTTTGAGGTGTCTTCAGTAGTTCAGAGAATACAGAATCGCTGACATACCTTTTACCGGAAGCCACAGTGAGCACAGCTTCTTTGAGTTCTGCCTTTTTGGCTTTTTTCATGATATAACCCAATACCCCAGCTTGAAAAGCATCACGAATAGCCTCAAAGTTTTCATTGACCGTCAGCATCAAAATCTTGACGTTTGGTTTTTCTTTGCGGAGCTGTAGAGCAAGGCCACATCCTGTCATTTCAGGCATATTAAAATCTGTGATAACCAAGTCGTAATCATAGGCTAAACAGTGTTTTAAAGCCGTTTCAGGATTTTGGAAAGTTTGAACTTCATCCACCTCTCTTAGAGACTCCAATAACATAGAGAGGCTTTCCAGAATGATTTCATGGTCGTCTACAAGGGCAATTTTCATGGGCTTTGCTTCTGAAGAAGCAAAATAGTCATTTCGATAGATATTGGATGGTTTGGAGTTTCTTGCGTTACTGTTCAGTTCAATTTTTGGAACCTTTAATCTTCTAATGATAAAGCCATTAGTTTATTATTTGATCAATTAGGCTTTCAAGGCGAGCTAATTTTTGGTTCACTTTTTCATTTTGCTTTTCCTGATCTAAAGCCTTGTTTTTAAGGATGGAGTTTTCTTTTTGTAAATCCTTGTAAGCCTCCAGAAGGTGAGGGATAAGTCCAATGTAATTGACGGACAAATAACCATCTTCTCCTTCATTCACCAATTCAGGGAATATTCGCTGGACTTCCTGGGCAATAAGGCCCGTTTGAAGTTGCTGGTCTTTATGTTCATCTTTCCAGTAGTAATTGACTCCTTCCAGATTGGATAATCTTTGAGAAGAATTCTCTAGTGCTACAATTTCCTTTTTCAGCCTACGGTCTGAACTTTGGGTAAGTGTTCCATCAATATCCATGTCGCCGTCTTCAAAAATGGTAGCAATATGAGTGTTAAGAGAATTTCTGAAATGGAAATCGTCAGTTGTACCAAATGTTCTGAACTTAAGGCCATCGGCATCATATACAATGTTTGAATGTTCACCATTGGTGGCTTCAAGTCTTAAATGAGCATCCCAATTGCTAGAGCCGGCATACTTTAAATGCAGGTTGGCCTGAGGTTCTAATACGTTCATAGTACCGATATAACCATTGCGAAGTACAGTCATCGCATTTGAGCGTGTTGAATAATTGCCATTTCCAATTTGGAAAATTCTATCAGAAATAACTCCAGGATATGAACCAGCTATATCAGAATCATCATTCCATAGACCCACAGATGTTCCACCAACGGCTTTTGCCACTGTATTTTGACCCATGGTTATTGAACTATGACCAGACGCAGAGGTACGGCTTCCAAGAGCTGTTGAAAATGCAGCTGACGCTACAGTTTGGTAACCCATTGCTGTTGATCTATCCCCGGAAGCAACAGATTCATAACCGAAAGTTGTGGAAGCATCACCTGAGGCCGTGGTGCTAAAGCCGGTCGCCGTTGACCGATAACCTGACGCTAAAGAATTGTCTCCCATTGCAGTTGATCTATCCCCAGATGCAACTGTCTTAACTCCCATTGCCGTCGAATATTCGCCTGAGGCAGAAGTTTCAAAACCTATTGATGTTGAATACCACTCCGAGGCAGATGTTCCGTATCCTAAGGCGACAGAACTGCGTCCGGCTGCTCTATTAAAATACCCAATGGCTATAGAGTTTTCTCCCGAAGCCAGATTATAGGAACCCATAGCAATAGCACTTTTTCCTTTTGCTTTCGAATTATACCCTGATGCGAGAGAAAAAAGACCAACAGAATCAGCATCCCATGATTTACTTCCGGCGGTAACCGTTCCTACTCGAAAAGCTGATCGTGAAGGAATCCACATCAACCTAGTTCCGTCACCATTGACAGGAGCCGTAGGTGGATTGCTGGTATCGTTTGAATTAATGTTTAAACCTGTTGGGTTTGCACTCCAAAATCCACCACTATTAGTATTCTTAATTTCATTGCCGCCCAGGCCGTCAAGTTGCCAGTAATTTGAAGTACTTCCTCCTTTCGGTAGTTCTACCCAGCTACCCGATTGTCTGAACCAATAACTCTGAGTATTCGAATCAAAAACGAGCATCCCATCCATGGGGCTTGCCAATCCGGTTCGCTGTGCTGTTGTCATTTGCGGAAGCACAACACCAGGTTTGATTTCAGTGCTTTGAGCATTGGTTAGAAAAGGTATTATAAGAAAGAGCAGGAGAAGTATTCTTTTCATGTTGATCAGGTTTTGATCCAATGTACAATATTGGTCTTGAAAAGAATAACGGGTTTTATTTTACGGTATCGTATTAAAAAATACGGCACTTGGTTTAGCTTTTATGGTGCCGTTGATATCCTAATAAATGGGGTGTGAATCTCTTATTGAATTGATCATTTACACTCTATCACCTCTTTTGTTTGACAGCATTTTTAATGCTGCTCTTTCAAAAAGCTCATCAATGCTTTTCCTCTTCTTCGGGACAGTTTCAAAACATCGCCATTTTTCATTATTGCGGTATAACTTCGGTCTTCTTGTATGATGTCTTGTAGAAAACTAAGGTTAAGTAAAAGACCTTTTCTGGGGGAAAAGAACTGACTATTTCTCTCTAATTCATCTGAAAATAACTTCATGGTAAAAGAGGAGAGAATCGGGGCTTTATTTTTAAGGTAAAGGTGAGAGTAGTTACCATCACCCTCGATGTATCTAATTTGAGAGGTATCAAGCTGTATACTGCCGTGATTGAGTAGAATGTAATGTTTGCCGTCGCGATTTATCGTTTTCATGTTCTCAATATCAATGACAGTCTAACTTAGTTTGTTGAGAGTGAGAGAACTATGTTGCTCAAATATGATGAACCTGAAATTAGATAATCGGTACAGGAATTTATTTTAAGGCCAAGAACAGAGTATGATTTGAGACCTCTATTTAAGCTTTTAACTCCTAACTTTGCTTCATTGAATTGTTTGAATCAAATGTTGCGATACTTCGCATTACTTTTATTTCTGATCAGCTATCTACACGGCGTGGCTCAGCAAAAGTATGAGCGAGAAATAGGTGTGCTTCCTGAGGAGGTGCCAGAAAATGCTGTTGAGTTCACTGATGAATTTTTAGGTAAGTCGCGTATCAAATGGTTTAAAGAGGAAGGCTTAGAAGGCTATTCTTTTGAGGCTAAAGCCCGAAAAAATAGGAGAAAGTATAGTATTGAATTTTCAGCAGATGGCAAGCTGGAGGATGTTGAATTCATTGTTCAATGGAGAAGTATACCTTCAAATAGTTTGAAGCATATTCAAAAGTATCTGGAAAGAGATTTAGGAAAATACAAGATCAAAAAAGCTCAGGAGCAGTGGATAGGTGATGAAAACGGACTACTTAAAAATGTGAATGGTGAAATTAATCATGAGCTTACGGTCAATTATGAGCTTGAAGTTGCTGCCAAAATAGATGGTGAATATAAACTCTTTGAGTACCTTTTCTCAAAGGACGGGACCTACGTCAGACGATTTGAAGTGATTCTTCAGATGACCGATAACTTGATTTACTAGTATGAAAAAGCTTGTATGCTGCATATTGGTATTATTTAGTCACTCTCTTTGTGCTCAGCAAAACATCAGCTGGGGGCTGCTGCCAAGCTTAAATTTCAATAAGAAGTTGCCAAGAGATTGGTCCTTGAATTTCAAGGCGGAAGGTCGACAATCGTTACAAGATGAGAAGAACTATCTACAAACAGACCTGAGTTTACTGAGCTCTAGAAAAGTGGGACTTAGCAGTACCATAGCTATGGGTTATTTATTGCGTTTGCCCAATGGCGATGAGCTGAGAAACAGGTTAATTCAGCAGTTTATTATCGTTCGTCGTTATCCTGCTCTGAAGCTTTCACATCGATTTGGAGCAGATCAAACCTTTGGTGGCAAAGAACCCGCTGTTTATCGTTTGAGGTATCGACTTTCGTCTGAAATACCCCTCAGCGGTCAAGAAGTGGATCCCAAAGAATTCTTTTTCAAACTAGGTAATGAATATGTGAATAGCCTGGAGGAATCTGCCTATGATCTTGAAATAAGAGGGCTGGGTTTTCTAGGTTATGTCCTGAATCCAAAAGCTAAGCTGGAATTTGGTATTGATTACAGGCTGAGTTCATTCCTGAATAGCCTTACTCGTCAGCGAAGCTGGATTGGTTTTAATTTGTATCAGTCTTTATAGGTGAGAGGTAGAGTTGAGCCTTTTAGAGCCCACAGCTCATAAAAGATTTCATGCTTTGAGAACAATACTTTTCTTGAAATACTTTCAGATCTGAGCCGCTGGTCTATTTTTGTCTTGATTAAAGTAATGATTTGACCCCAACCCACTTCCTCCATTCCATTTTTAAACCGGAAAACTTCAATGCTGAAGAGTTGTCTTTGGTGCTGGAGCAGTTTGACGAGGTGACGTATAAGAAAAATGATTTGCTGATACAGCAAGACAAAAAGGCCAACTACTATTTCTTTATTGAAGAGGGTTTTCTAAGGTCTTACAGCATAGATACCGAAGGTAATGATATCACCACCAAGTTTTTTTGTCCAGGAGATATCCTTATCGATTGGCACTCTTACTTTTTGAAGAAACCCTCAAAGGAGTCTGTTCAGGCATTGACCGGTGGCAAATGTTGGCGAATTAATTTTGCAGACTTTATGAAGCTGTTTCATATTGAGGCTTTTCGTGAGGTGGGGAGAACACGACTGGTTCAGAATTATTTTGAGCTGAAGAATCATACAGTTTCGGTCATTGCAGACGAAGCCAAAGTGAGGTATCTTCAACTAATGGAAGATAAGCCTGATCTCATTCAGAATGTGCCGTTAAAACATATTGCCACCTATTTGGGAATTACGGATACCTCTTTAAGCAGAATCAGAAAAGAAATAATGCAGTCAGATGTTCTTTGATAATCAGATAACCAATTTCATAAATCTACTTTTTATTCTGGCCTTTGCTGCTCCCATATTGATGGTGACTAACTTAGTGAAGAATACCTCCATAGAGTCGTTAAGGTGGAAATTATTAGCCTTCTATCTGGTTTATATTGTGGTAGTTGTGATGATCGGTGCTCAAGGTTTTTTTGAAGAACTGAGGCTGCCGCCAAGAATTGTCCTTGTGACTACCATCCCCCTTTTACTGTTCTATCTTTTCATTGTATCAAACACCCCAACTTACAAAACCTGGTTACCCGAAATAGAAACGACTCGCCTCATCAGAGTGCATATTTTCAGGTTAATAGGTGTTTTCTTTCTGGTCTTGTTCTACTTTGAAAAATTGCCCAAACCCTTTGCCTTAATCGCGGGCTTGGGAGATATGATCACTGCCATCTCCAGTATTTTTGTGGCTAAGGCGTTTGCCCAAAAGAAATCGTTTTCGAAGAAACTTCTACTCATCTGGAATACCTTTGGTTTGGTAGACATACTTTTGACATCTGCCATGGCCGTCTATTTTACCAAATTAAGCATAGATACCGGCCTCTCTGGTGTGGAGGTTTTGGCTCGTTTTCCGTTCTATTTTATCCCGGCCTTTGCTCCGGCGACCATCATTTTCCTTCATTTGAGCCTTTATCGTAAGGTTTTGAGAAATCTTTAGCATTCCTGTTTTCTTGCCATAGGCAAAGATTATTGCCATTTCGGGCCTCTAATTTTAACTCATCATTCATTTAAAAGTTAAAATAATGAGAAACGAAAAACAGTTTATGATGCTCTTCCGTTTTACGCCGGATCAGCGTCAAAATCCTACTGCAGAGGAGGAGAAACAAATGCATCAGGCATGGGGGCAGTTCATCGGTGAGCTAGCCCTAAAAGAAAAACTGATCAATACATACCAACTCGGTTTTGAAGGTCAGCAGCTCAATGCCCAAAATGAGCTTACTGAAGGTATTCACCTGGAGAATAAGATAACCTTGGGTGGCAATATGGTGGTGAGGGCCAATTCTCTGGCAGAGGCTACGGAGATGGCTCGTCAATGTCCCATTTTACATATGGGAGGTAGTGTAGAGATCAGAAATATTTTACCAATGGATAATGCTTAAACACATGAAAAAGATGACAATTATAGGAATACTTATCGCCGTTGCGATCGCTTCAATTCTTGTATATACCACTGCCCAAAAAGCACGTGAAATCAACATACAGAAGTCAGTTTTAATCAATGCTCAAATGGCAACAGTTTTCAATGAGGTGCTTTACCTGGAAAACTTCCCGAAATGGTCGCCGTTTCTGGAGGCAGACCCCACTCAGCAAGTGGAAGTCAAAGGGTCTGATGGCCAGGTAGGAGCACAGTATCATTGGCTGGGCAACGGAGGTAAAGATGTAGGCTATCAGGAAATCAAGGAAGTAGAGCCTTTCAAATTCATAAAAATGGAGTGTGATATCCAGAAGCCATTTAAGGCTAAGCCGGTTTTTGAGTACCGATTTGAAACAGTAGGCCATCAAGTTAAAGTGACCCAAGACTTTCACCTGAAATCCTCTTTTATGAGTGCCTTTTTTATGTCGGCCTTCGGAGTGGTTAAGGATATGGAAAAGACGAATGAACGTGGGATGGAGTTGCTGAAGATAGTGGCGGAAGGGGAGAGGGAAGATTGAAGTTGGGAGTAGGGAGTTTGAAGAGGGTAGAGGGGAGTTTGAAGTTGGGAGTAGAGGAGGCAGTAGGGAGTAGGGAGTAGGCAGTGAGCAGTGAACAGTGGGCAGTTTACGACTCTTAGCCCAAAGCCGATTGCTTATAGCAGATAGCCGACCGCCGATAGCCGATTTTGGAGAAGTAAGTTTGAAGTAGGGAGATGGAAGTCATTTTTTTTTAGCCGACCGCCGAAAGCCGAAAGCTGACTGCCGACAGCCAAATTGGCAAAAGGAACAAGGATCGCTTATATTAGCCCATATTTTCAGGAATAATATAACGACTACATGCTAAGCCTAAAAAAATCACTTACCACTCTTCTCTTCATTTTTATGCTAGGTGGACTCCAAGCCCAGGAGCAGATATTACACAAAATCAAATTCAATAAACGCGGAAGCCGAGAGGACTTTGAGGTTAAATTCGTGGATAAAGACCAACGCGAAACCAGCCTGCCGGTGGTCTTACTGAAAGGAAAAAGAAGAGGCCCCATTTTTACCATAGTAGCCGGAGTTCATGGGTACGAGTATCCCCCGATTATTGCAGTGCAAGAACTCCTGGAAGAAATTGATCCTCAGGAGTTAAGGGGCTCTTTGGTGATATTGCCTTTGGCTAATAAGTCCTCGTTTTATGGCAGATCGCCTTTTGTTAGTGATCTGGATGGGGTAAATTTAAATAATGCCTTCCCGGGTGACCCCAATGGCTCTGTAACACAAAAAATAGCAGCCTTTATCAGTAAAGAGGTGATACCTTACAGCTATGGCTTTCTGGACATACATGGTGGCGATGCCAATGAGGATCTATTGCCCTTTGTATGTTATTATAATAACCAAAACAGACCAAACGAAACCTCTACGGCGGCCAATATGGCGGAGGCCAGCGGTTTTGAATATGTAGTGTCTTATCCTTACACGCTGCAGCCTACTGACTCCTCGAAATACGCTTTTAAGGAAGCTTCACAATTTGGTAAAGTAGCCCTGAGTATCGAGTGTGGTAAGCTCGGCAATGTACAGGAGGAAGCTGTGGCAAAAATTAAAGATGGCGTTTACCGTATTTTGGATTATATGAATATGGTGGAGCTGGAAAACGTAGAGCAGCATACTGTAAAACGTTTAAACAAACAGTCCTACATCAAAGCAGAACACCAGGGCATAATTTTCAGTGACTTAAAAGCCGGAGATGAAGTAAAAAAGGATCAGCCAGTGGCCTTGATTAAGGATGAATTTGGGAAAGTCATTCATGAAGTTAAGTCTCCCGCCTCCGGTATTATTCTATACAAAATAGGAACGCCACCCGTGAATACCGGTGAAACCATCATGTGTATCGCCTCTGAAAATTAACCTTTGTTTGGCTTAGATAGGGGTATCTTATTTATTGCCCAAAAGTTTCTAAAACGGCTCCTGCTTCTATGTCAATTACCGCACCGGTGTCAAACAAAATACGGTTATACTGGACTTTTGTTCCTGCCGGTAAAACCATTCTTCCGGAATTTTGATCTACAGTAATATTGTCACATACACCTGGTACAAGGTTTAGGGGCCAGTTATTTCGGTCAAAGAAATCAGTAGAAACGCCAGAAGCCAACCAGTCGTTTCTAAAACCACATACCGGTATGCTCTTTCTACTCACTTGTAGAATTCTTGAACAGCCGGTACTGCGGGTTACTTCGAAAAAGTAGGCGTCAGTAATGTTTACATTCTGTTTAGGGGTCCAAAAAAAGATAGGAGGAGAGCTCCCAGGATGTTGGGTGAAAGAACCAACAGAGCTTCCCGGAGACAAGGTTTCTGTTGAAAATAAACTGTCAGGAAAAAGAGAAAAGAAGTTGTCTGCCTGTGCCGGGAAATAGTTTTTCAAAGACACCGAAGCTGTACCTGTCAGGTCCTCATAAATAAGACCTTCATTGATAACATCTGTGGGTTCCACATTGTGATTCATATCGTAGATAATTCCCTTATTTTCTAATGGATGCGACGAGACTTCCAGACCTTTGTCTAAAGTTATCAAACCACATTCATCATTACGAATTTTATCAAATAACCCGATTTTAACGCTGGTAGCAGCATTTGAAACATGTATTTCGCCAGTATTGATCATGGTGTCATTATCTTGCCAAATGCCAATTTCATCAAGACTACTTATCACTATTTTTCCGGCATTTGAAACATCGCCCTCTCCTTTGAAAGCCCACCTCTGGGTTCCTATAGCCTTGTTAAGACTTCCGGTAACGTCTATTTCACCGAACTCATCATTATAAAAAGAACCTGAATGATTGATTTTGATTGCAGTGCTCCATGCATTATTGATCAGTATTTGGCCAAAATTCTGAATTGACCCTGCTGACAACAATCCACTAGCCTCATCATTGAGGTCAAGATTTACAAGACCAAAGTTTTCGAAAACGCCAGAATCAAATGTAAATAGAAAAGTACCTCTGAGATTACTACTACCACAAATGGTGTCAGCCTCAATTACCCCTCCGGTTTCATTAACAAAATACCCGGAGTCATATATGTATATAGAATATCTGTTTTCACTTAAACACGGTTTTAATAAACCGTAATTAATAAAGCTGGCTGTGCTGGAAAAATTTATTATCAAATCCCCTGTGATTCCTTTTGGCTTTATTTGACCTGAATTGATGAAATTACCAGAATTAACCAGCCGACTAAAAAGGTCTATTTTACCCGAAGATTGATTGGTAAAACTATGTGGGCCTAATGAATAGTTTGCAATACCATATTGCGTGACAACTGAGATTTCAATGTCTCCATAATTTAAAAAATCAGCATCATAGGAATTCAATATTCCAATTCCGGCATTGGGACTGTTAAAAAGAATGAAACCATAATTTTCAATTTTACCATAATTATATATTGCCGTTTGATGGGCCGCATTCTCAATCATAAATGAGGAGTCCTCTTCAAGCTTCATTTCTGAATTTCCTGAGATAGCGAGTCCGCTAAAACCGGAGCCTCCCGAGATTCTTAATCTGGCAGAATGCTTTAGCTCAAAGTATGAATTTGCATTGACTCCAAATGCATTTTCTGCGTTGAATATTGAAATAAAACCCAGACAATACATATTTGAATTACCCATGTGGATTGCCCAGTTAGCATTTGAGAACCCATTCGTTTTTAACTCGGCTCCTGAGACGATATATAGAGCTGCTGAGCTCATTTTTAGTGATTTAACTTCTACCTTACTATTTAGTACCACCGAGTCTGAATTAATGACGACATCTTCAGATGTCTGCGGCATTATGGTTGTGTCCCAGTTTTTTCCATCTTCCCAGCTTATGCCGTCTCCGGCTCCGATCCAGGTGACGGTAGCGGCTAGAGGCTTACTTGCAATAAGTACACATAGTATGAATAAATGTATTCTCATAAAACCGATCTTTTGAGTAGTTATGGGCATATAGTTGATGCTGATGCCTGTCGGCAAAAAAAGAAGAACACTTGTTTGAATTTAAAGCAATTTTAAATCAAGAGCCGCTTGATATTGCATGTATGGTCAGCGTTTGCGAAGGATCACTATTTTTCAATATCACTTCTACTTCACCATTCTTATGGCTAAGAGAGTTTCCGTCTGAATCAGAGCCGGTTATCTCGCCCGAACTGTTTTTACTTAAGGGAACTACAGGGACAATACTCGTAGATTCGTCAGATAGGCCGAAACTCTCTGCGGTTTGAATAAAGGTAAAAACTACTCTGGCGTCGGTCTCCGAAATTCTAACTATGTCGATTTTGGCAGTAGCGGTAATGCCGTCTACTGTTACAGGTAGAGCAACTAATGTACTACCCACGAGATAATAATCTACCTCATATTGGCCACTGACCTGATCTGTAAGGGCGGGTTCGGGCTCGGTTTTTTCACAAGCGGTAAAAAGAAATACACTCATTAAAAGTGCATAAACAGAGATTAGTGTGATGTTTTTATTCATGACTTTGGGTATTTGACAATTCAAAGCTCCCAAAAGTCGATACACCAAAACATACTGTAAGTAGGTAATTTTAGGTTAATGCCCTATTTGTGTATCTTGGTCTTTGACTTGATAAACAGACTACTCGTTTGATAAAAATAGCCATCGTTGATGATCATGAGATTTTCCTGAAAGGTCTGGAAAGGTTATTCAATACCGAAGAAAATATTGAAGTCATCGCTTCTTTTGATAATGGTGAATCTTTGCTTCGCGAGGTACACGACCTAGATGTTGATGTCTTGCTCTTAGATATTCAGTTGCCGCTTTTTCAACCGGAGGAACTTCTAATAGAGATCAGGAAGCTTCGACCTCAACTTCCGATTTTATACCTGACCATGATCAGAGGAACGCGAGTATTTCGAAAACTAGAAAAACACCAGATTCAAGGTTATATCCTTAAAGATGCTGCGGTAGAAGAACTAAAGAAGGCCATAGAAATGGTAGCCAGGGGCGAAACCTATTTTAGTCTTGATCATCATTTTGAGGAGGTTGGTTCCGGGTCAAACACCGTTACCACACCCGCAAACAAACTGGCCGAGCTCCTTTCTCCACGCGAATATGAAATCTTGAAAATGGTATGTCAGGAGTACAGCTCAGCAGAAATAGGGGAGAAGCTCTTTTTGAGTAAAGGCACTGTAGATACCCACCGAAGGAATATTCTGGTGAAACTTGGAGTAAACAATACCGTGGGTATGGTAAAGTTTGCTCTGCAAAACGGAATATTACATGAAGAAGATTAGTCTGCTTTTTTTCTGGCTCTGCTTTTTTAAAGTTGCGGCTCAAAATACTCCAGAGGAATGGGATCACTATATTTCATCGATAAAATATCTGGATATTGCCAATAAGGATTCTATTCCACATTGGTCTGCAAAACTGGCGGCTTCAGGTTATCCTCGAGCAGAGGCATACGCCCTACGCTTGAAAGGATTTTATGCTGATTTCGAAGATAATCGCTCAGAAGCCCTGGATTGGTACCTGAGATTTCTGGAGGCAAGCAGGGAACTGCAAAATCCTGATGATGAGCTTTCTGCAGTTTCAGATCTGGTTTATACCTATTTGATAGCCGGGCAACATTTGGAGGCCAAAAACCAAATAATGCAGCTCCTGGCCAGATATGAACCCTCAGATTTTAGTCCGAAGAGGTTGGCCGTAATCTATAATAACCTTGGCCAATGTTACCTGAAAGAGCAAAAGTCAGATTCAGCTCTAGTCTATTATAATCGCTCTCTGAAAATCAAAGAAGACATTGGGGATATGCCCGGAATCGCAAATTCAAAAATCAATCTGGCAGCTCTTTATGTCCGGCTTGAAAATTTCAATGAGGGCTTAAAACTGAGCAATGACAATCTGGAATACCTTAAAAATGAACCTTCAACTGACCTATGGTATAACTTGATCAATAAGGCAGGTGCACTGCATGGTTTAGGGCGAAATATAGAAGCTGAAAAAGTGCTGCTGAACGCTATGCAGCTCGCAGATTCGTTGGATTTTAAAATGCAAAAAGAGCGGAGCCACAATCACCTCTCTGTATTTTATTACGATAATGGAGATTTCAAAAAAGCCTATGAAGAGCTTTTGAAAAGCAATGAATTGCAAAATGAATTGCTCAATGAGCAAACGGCAGATAAGATTGCCGAACTGCAGGAGGCCTATAATGCCAAAGAGCGTGAACAGGAAAATGAGCTTCTTTCGGCTCAGCTTGAGGCTCAGAAAAACAGGCAACTATTACTTCTGATAGGTGTGTTAGCTCTTGCCTTGCTGGCTGGGATTATTGGTTTTGCCTATCAAAAAAACCGGAAGAAAAATGCTCTCATTTTATCTCAAAATGAGAAACTTACGCAACTGAATTCTGAGAAAAATCACCTGATGTCAGTGGTTTCTCATGATTTGAGCAGTCCGTTTTCGGCCATTAAGCTTTGGGCTCAAAATTTATCAGAAAGTTCAAAAAATGATCTCAAAGAATCAGAAGAAATGATTCTTAAAACGGCTGATTTTGGATTGAAAACCATCCAATCGATTTTAACAATCGATAAAGATGAAATGCATCCAGTACGTCTTGAAAAAGTGGATTTAGCTCTGCTTTTTAAAGATTTAGTCAGTCGTTTCAAGCCTTTGGCTGATACTAAAAAGATTGACCTGAAGGTCCGTGTAGAGCAAGACCTGGAAGAGCTTTTGACAGATCGATCGTTACTTTTTAGAGCTTTGGAAAATCTATTGTCAAATGCTGTGAAGTACTCGGAGGCCGGTACTGAGGTGATTTTGAGAAGTTATGAACAAAACAATTTCCTATGTTTTGAAATCAAAGACCAAGGCTCGGGAATTGAGGAGCAAGAACTGAAAACACTTTTTGATCGATATAAAACCACCTCAAATCAAACTACGGCAGGCGAGCAGAGCTTTGGCTTGGGTCTGAGTATTGTCCATAGAATAGCCGGTGAACTGGGAGGCAAAATAGAGGTACAGAGCACCCCGGGCCAAGGTTCTGTTTTTACCTTGTTCGTTCCTGTTTAGGGATTCATAAGGGAAAGTATCGTTGAAATGACAGTTTACATATGCCCATTGTCTGAATTATTCCTTCACTATTAGACTTCTGTGCAATAGAGTTTTACGTGTTTGAAAGCTTATCTTTTGATTTTACTCTTATTCAGCCAACTGTTTAAAATAGCTAAAACCATAAAGAGAACTGGTATAAAAGGAGGTTTTATTTTTAAGGGTAAAACATCATTTGGGACATCTGGATGAGTATGAACGTAAATGGCAACGAGCATCATAAATGCGATGGAAACGTTAATCAACGTAAAGCCCAAGTAAAATGACTTTTTAGGGATTCTTTTTTGAAAAAGTACCAGAATGATTAGAGCAAGTCCGCTTAAAATTTCCCCAAGCTGACCAGCCCAATAACTAAATTGCTGAAATGGCAATTCACTCGTGACCACTTGTGTTTTGTACCACAGTTTAAATGGATTGATGAATTTCAAGGTGCCAAAGGCAAGCATAGATACGCCTAAGAATATACTGATGTTTTTGACTGACTTTTTCATAAGCTCTGTTTTTTTCTACAAAAGTCAGACGGAGTGTGCTTTTCTGTGAGGATGAATGGTTCTAAAAACAGGACTTTTAGGTCACTTTGTACTTTTTCCTGTACTTGGTAGGTGTATCTCCCGTTTTCAACTTAAAAAGTCTTGTAAAATAGGAAGGGTCGCTGTAGCCAACTTCAAATGCAATTTCTGAAATATCTAAAGTGGTGGTGACGAGTAAACTTTTGGCTTTTTTCACTCTGCTGGTTCTAAGGTATTCTCCGGGAGGCATAGAGAACTGCTTTTGAAACGCTCTTTTAAAAGAGGAAAGACTCATACCAGAGAGTTTGGCTAATTCTTCTATTGATGTAGTAGCATATAAATGATTATGAACCAGATCTGTTAAATCAACTTTATTCCTTGTGAAAATGCTTGTAAACAAGTCGTTTAGGCTTTGGAATTTTCCGGTCTGTAGAAGTAATTGGATTAACTCTTTAATTTTTAAGGATAATAGTTCATCGTTGATCAGTAAAGGGTTTTCAAAATAGAATTCCAGATGATCTATAAACTGAAGTAGAACCTGATCTTTTGCAATAGGTGTAACGTGGTTTAATCCTTTAGCATTTGACGCCGAAATGGGTAACTCTTGTTTATATAGCTCTGCCAGAATGGAGGAAGGCAAATGAAATGCAATAACCTCGACTTGTTCATCAGTTTCATTGTTCACCCAGTCCACAAAATAAGCTCCACATTTCAGTAAAAGTGCCTCTTTATGGCTTATCGTCTTGGTTTTAGCTACAGAGGTGACTTGTGAGTTTACGTTTTTCATAAACAAAAAGCATCCTTCGTTTTGAAAAGATGCCTCATACCTAAATGGTAGCTTTAGCGTGATTTTTTCAATCACTGTAATGTCTTTATACGAAAATGATTTTCTGGATAAAATCATATAGGCTCAGACCTGGGTTTCTTATTGGCTTATTTTATAATGAAGTCCATTTGTCGGGGTAAAATTATTGTAATTTTTTTCTTCATCAGGATAAACCTTTAATAGCAGAGCTATCAAAGATATTCTACATAATTATCAAGGAGAAAATAGTTTTAAAAGACGATTTTGACTGAAGCCTTAAGTAAGTTGAAACTATATGGAGGGTGATTTTCAATCTGGAGGAATAGGGCTGGCTTAGGAAAGGCATGAAGTAAACCTAGCCTACCGCTCACGGTAATGTACACGGATGCACATTAAAACTTTTTGTGAATCATATATTCAATAAAGTGATAGACAAAGGTGTTTGGTGTGAATATATGTTTGTCAAGAAGCGTTGACTATCATTTTTTCTCAAATCTAATAATCAAGGTTTGGTTTTGAAATAAAATACATCGGATGATGATATCGATCGTCTCTCTGAGGAACAGAAAGATATGATCTGATGTTATTCATAGGCTTTCATCCAAAAAGCTTTGAATGTCGATCATTTCTTTTAATTCTCTAAAATACTTCCAACCTTCATCATCGTCTTCAAGTTGCCGTAATCTGTCAGCTACAGCTTTGGCAACTATTGGTTTAGAATTACCCAATCTCTCTCGCTCTTCCCCTTCAATAACTGTATAATTCACAAATGTATTTCGCATTGTAGTTTCGAAATCATTTCCAAAAATACAGTAGTTGTCTCCTATGTTCCAATCGTCTGTAGCTATTAGTTCTTCAATCTCTTCATCAGGTATTCCAATAGTTTTTAAGGCTTCCTTTCTCTTTAATTCCTTCTTATCATCTTTGTGGTCATTATCAAAACATATATATACCATAATTTCATAGCTTTTAAAAAATCGCCACCATTTAGCTAAATTTCCTTTACCTCCAACTCCAATTACAGCAATTCCTTCTTTCAGTGTATCAAGTCCAACTGCTTCAAGGTAAATTGGAAGAGTCATTTCCTCTGTTTCACCTTCGACTAAGATTATATGAGTACTAAATAGTCCATTTAGTATATGAGGTTTGCTATGAGATGCATAGAATGGCACTATTGTATCAGGGGTTGCTTTAACTGCTCCTGTATCAATACACAATTGAGTGAGCTTATTTCTAGTTGTATTTTTGACTAAAGTTTGACCCTCTTTTCTGACTACATAAATACCATCAAGAAAATTCAAATCAATAAAATATGGACTATGTGTAGTAATTACTATTTGCAACCCATCCACAGCCATTTTGTACATTTGTTTAGCTAACCACCTTTGTGCTAAAGGATGAAGATGTGCTTCAGGTTCGTCGAGAATAAATATTAATCCGTTATTCAAAAATGATTTTGCATATGCATGGGCAAATGATAATGCAAGAATTTGTTGTTGACCAGTGCCAAGTTCCTCTATTGCTCTTGATTCGCCTCCTTCGGTAGGGTGGACCTTTAGTGTTTTAAAATAATTGCTTGGATCATATGCTGAAAAGTCAAATTCAAGAGCATGTGACATATTTGACATCATCTCCCCAGCAATGGTAGACATATTTTTACTAAACCTCTTGAATTCAGGAACATCCATAAAGGTGTCCTTAATGTGACCAAACAAAATTTTTAGCGTTTTTACTATGTTTTCGTCATCTGTTAGTTTATCGTGAAAGGCTTTTGTAACCTTTGATAGTAGTGTGAATTTAGAAGCATAACTTAATTGGTAAGATAAGTTTTGCTCCGCATTGACAATTACACAAAGTAATTCCTCCCTAATCAAATTGCTTACATAGATATTTTTATTTCCATCTTCTGCTTGAATAGCTGCAAATTCATTCTCCTTTTGTTTTACACATGTAAAACTAAAGCCACCACAAGTGAATTCTCCTTGTCTACCTAACCTATTGTTAAACCCTGAAACTTCAGCATCAATTACTACTTTATTTTTAGGATTTCTTTGAAAGTGATCGTAGTCATCCAGTTTTTTATATTTTGGATGATACTCGCCAAACATAATATCAATTGCCCTTACAATATTAGTCTTACCTGAATTATTTTCTCCTAATATGATTAATGGTGAATCTATGGGAAAATTTATTTCTACTGGTTCTTCTCCAATAGATCTGAAATTCTCAATCGATATAGATTTTAGTCTCTGCATTTATTTTTTGCTTATGTATTACGGTCTGTGTATTGTGCGTATCCCGCAGGGTATGCACTATTCACCATGTTAGGCAACGTTTTTTCTTTTTAGTTTGATTTCGCCTGTAGTTTCTCGGTCTGTCCAATACTGTCCTTCCATTTCATTGACTTTAAAACCTTCAAACATTAATAGTGTCGAACCGTAATGAATCTCACTTCTATCCCGTACACTTGATTTGGGTGTATTTATATAGGAGTAAATCAGCTGTTCTAATCCACGGTCTTTTTCAATATCAAATGAAGCTCCGATAATATGGCTTCTACTTTCGTTTGTTTTAATCTTTACTTGAACATTAAAAAATGTCTGAGTTATTTTTATTTCAGTAGGAATTGGGTCGAGAGATTTTTCTTTCCAATTCGATTTAAGTTCTCCTTCCCATTCGCCTGATAAATTTGGAAATGGAACAAGCCAAGGATAAAATATTTTCCATTTCCACATCCATTTTATAAACAAAGACCATAAAACAACATTGATTGAAATTGTGGTTGAAACGTGAGCCAAAGCCTTGTTAAAATCAATACTGTCAAGGTTTTGAGTAGACAGAAAGATTAGTCCGTAGGTCAAAAATGCCAAGCCTAAAATCGTAAATGCGAATACTCTAATATTATATGTTACCATTATTTAAATTCTAAATAATTCCATGCTTGAACCATAAATTCGTTAACATCTTGCCTAGACCATTTCCGTGCTCTAAATAGGTATAAAAGCTCTGATACTTCTCCCCATTCACCACATGTTTCATCTGTTTTTGTGTGTTGATATAAGTAACGAATTGATTCTTTAAGTCTGTCAGTCCAAGTAGAGTAATCATTGAAATAAGAATCCGGAACATTCCATACAAGACACTCAAGAAGAAAGGAAGTTATATTTTCACTAACCGATTCTCCGTTGTTTATCATGTCATATCTTAAATTTCTAAAGATTCTCGTGAGTCGCTTAAATTTTCTTGAGGTCCTTGCATTTTTTTTCTTTCCGTTGTCAATATGCTGTATTGGATAATTTACTACCCAACTATAATCGTCAGCTTGAAATTTAGCTCCGAGGTGATAATTAGTCGAAGTGTCATATCTTCTGTAATTCCAAGTTGGAACAACATCAGTTTCAACTCTGTAAGAATTCCCTAAGACGGTAATACATTTATTTTTCCGTTCAATGTTTTCAGACCCAAATTTGTTGATTAGGGCTCGTTCAATGTCATTTTTAAACTTCATTGCTGAATATTCCATCTCTGAATCGAACCCAAAATCAGACCTTGTTTTTCCTTCTGGTAAATCGAAATAGAATCCACCTGTAAATCGTACATTTATGTCGATATCACTGTTGTTTCGAACATTAGTATCATTTGCATAGGAACCTTGACCAAAGACTTCCGTTTCGAGTGACTTTATTGTTTCGTCTTCTGAAAGTGCGTCTTTTACCATTTTCAAAGCATTCTGAAGTTTAGTCTCTTCAGTATCACTGGCTGGTCTTGTCCAATTCGATAATGTCTCTTCAGATTTTCTTGCCATTTCTAATTCTAATGTTGCCTAACATGCGGGTTAACGAATGTCTCTTTTCCTATGGAAAAAGGAATGTCGTTAATTGCAACTGTAAGTTTTTTCGTTTAAGTGTCTAATTATCACAGGTAAACCCAGGTGTAAGCATTTGTTGTCGGATGGGGTTGTGGCATGAATTTGCTTTTTCTAACTCAAAGTCCTTACATCAATGGGTTTGTCTCAATTTATAAAGAATTAAATCAGGATAGGTGTTTAACTTATCTAACGGTAGGTGTTTTTTGAGGCTGGGGCTATTTGGCAGTTAACTTTTTGCATCTTAAAAAAAGAAGATTTTACGTTCATCGGGGGATGGATAGAGTGCTACCGTAGAAGAATATACTAGAGGAAAAGAAAAGGGTAGGGTGGTGTGAAAAAAGAAAAGGCAGCAGCCCTGCTCCTGAATGTAAACACATTCAAAAAGTCATAGCTCCTGCCTCTGGTATTTCCTGCACAAAATAGGAACGCCGCCCGTTTACAGATTTGAAACCAACCTGTGTTTCACCTCTGAAAATATGGCTAAGTATGCTTGTCCATGTTGTGAGAAATTTTTAGGAGTAAAGCCGAATACCTGGATAAAGACTATTTCTCATGATGCAAAGATCTTTTGACGTTTTTGGTAAATGAACTAGGAGTCGCTGTATTTGTCAATTCTGATAACATATGTTACTCTATCGAAATACAGCATCCATGAACCCAACCAGTGCCTCCATTTTCTAAGTAAGCTTCAAACCAGTAATCATCTATACTTTGGCCTTTTATTTGCACCGTAGTTTTGGAAACACTTCTATTACCAGTTAATGGATAATGATCTCCTGGATTCATAGAGTCTATTCGATCAGCGTCAAGAGATGGTTTGTTTCTGACTCGTAAATTTGATACTTTGATTTCAATAGATCGATCTTTTAAATCAGACTCGTAAACAATCATATTTGGATTGTTGTGACCGTTCCCATTTGTAAATATTTTAAATTGGAAGGTTGAAAACACGGCTAACAATAGGACACAAAATCCAACTACATAAGGTCTTCTTTCCCTTAGGATTTTTCGTTCGAAAAAATTTCCATTTTCTACAAACGGGATTTTTATCGAACTGTATTTATCTACAAAAAGACCAAGGGTAGTTGCAAAAATTACAAAGTATATCAAGGCAATATACTTTTCTTCTCCAGTTCTTTGCATTTTCATCATCGAGTTGGTAATCACACCTCCGATGTTTAAATCATAGATTAGGTAGGCAGAAAATAACATTCCCAGAATAGCCACCCAATGTGTTTCTCTTTTTCTGACTATGTACCAAACCAATAAAATTAATGGTGCAAGGAAAACTGCTACCAATAATACGAAAACAGCAATGGATACTATAATCCCCCATTTTACCAAGAAGAAAACTGTAGAAATGTCATCTTCAGTTTCAAAAGAGGAGCTTCTGTTCTCATTTCTACTTCTCTGAGAGTAATCTCTCCCAAAAAATCCTTCTTTTTTGTATTTGTCTTTTTCTTTGTAGTAACCAGTTTTATCATTAAAAAAGAAACTCTTTTCTCGAATATCTCCTTTCTCATCCTCATACAAACCTGTTTTTTGGTCAAAATTTAACGCATTAGTTTCTCTGACATATTCTCCATTATCATTTATATAATATCCTGTTTTTTCATCATAAGCAGGATTTATCCTCTCCATAATGTAACCCTGTTTGTCGACATAGTACTTTTTCTCATTATTTTGTAAAGATTCGATTATTTCTTTGATGTCTTTTTTCATAGCATACTGGTATTAAAATTTGGCAATGTCCAAGTCGCCGTTTGACTCTATTCTGGTGGAAAATGAGATTTCGTAATCACATATTGTAGTTAATAAGTGTCTTGTAATTGTGGGTAATTCAAAAGTTAACGTTTGTTTTTGGATAAGGATGCTGCATGGTTTTAATTGGTATGATTTAATAACCTATTACCAAAAGGGTTAAAACAATTTATGAATAATTGATTTGAAAAAGCTGTATTAATTATTAAACGGTATATGTTTTTTTTAGGCCTAGGTTATTAAGTGGTCTGCCTGTTCATGCTTGAAAATGAATGTGTTATCATAAGTGCGTGATGGAAAATGAAGCTTCGAATGGCATGAACAATGACAAATTCTCTGATGGAAAAAATGTTACCGTAAAAGATTATACTAGAGGAAAAGAAAAGGGTAGGGTAGTGTGAAAATAGAAAAGGCAGCAGCCCTGCTCCTGAATGTAAAGTCATTCAGAAAGTCAAAGCTCCTGCCTCTGGTATTTCCTGCACAAAATAGGAACGCCGCCCGTTTAACAGACCTGAAACATCTTGTGTTTCACTTCTGAAAATAGGACGAAATATGCCTGTTATTAGTTTTGGTGCACGTGTACATCCATTTGCGGGAATGGGATATTGAGCCCTTCCTGTGCAAAGGTTTCGTAAATCTTCTTGTTCATATCAAAGAACACTCCCCAGTAATCTGATGAGTTAACCCAGGCACGCACCACAAAATTGACCGAGCTGTCTCCAAGCTCAGAAAGAGCTATAAAAACCTCAGGATCTTTAAGTATACGTTCATCTGCGTCACATAGATTTTTCATGACTTCCATGGCCTTATTGGCGTCATCGCCATAACCAATGCCCACGGTCCAGTCCACCCTGCGGCGTTCTTCCTGAGAGTAGTTTTTCAATGACGAATTTGATAATTGACCGTTAGGAATCACGATGGTAACATTATCGGGTGTCTTCAGAATGGTATTGAAAATCTGAATCTCTCTCACCGTACCCCCATAGCCTTGGGCCTGTATATAGTCTCCGGTTTTGAAAGGTTTGAATAATAAGATCATCACGCCACCAGCAAAGTTTTGCAGCGTACCCGACAAAGCCATACCTACGGCCAGCCCAATGGCACCCAGCACTGCCACAAAGGAGGTCATTTCAATCCCCATAGTACCCAAGACACTGAGTACAAGCATCACTCTTAACAGCGTGCCGATGAGTCCTTTCAGAAATGGTTTTAGTGATTCATCCACGTTTCTTTTATCCAGCATTTTCATGATGCCGGATGTCACGGCTTTCACCACCCAAGAGCCGATGATAAGTACCGCAATGGCACCTAAAAGCCGGGGGCCGTATTCTATAATGACCGTTGAAATTTGACTGATGATTTTGTCTGTATCCATATAAAGCTTAAAAATTTGTGTTTTGTTGATGTACGTTTATGAGCCTTGCGGCGATGATTCTGTTTCGTTCGATTGTAAAGCCACTCTGGTTCTTGGGAGGCTCATCGGGTAATTATTTTGAATGAATTCAATCATTTTCTCACGGATATAAACCCTTAAATCCCAGGCCGTAGGCGAGTTTCTGGCACTCACCAAAATCCTGCTTTCCATGGTGGTTTCTTTGCTATCAGTCACCTGAAGCACATTTACATTTCCGTCCCAAAGCGGTGAGCCTTTCAGTAGTCTAGTCAGCTCTTTTCTGAGTTCATCAAGAGGAATTCGGTAATCGGTGTATAAGAAAACCGAACCAATGATATCGGCCTTGGTGCGGGTCCAGTTTTGGAAAGGCTTTTCCAGAAAATAGGTGGTAGGCAGCACCAGACGTCGTTTATCCCAGAGTCTGACGACTATAAATGTGAGGTTGATTTCTTCTATCCAGCCCCATTCGTTTTCTACCACCACAGCATCGTCTAGTCTGAATGGCTGAGTGATGGCTATCTGTATACCGGCCAGTAAGGCTCCCACAATCTTCTGGGCCGAAAGACCAATAATAATACCCGCGACACCCACAGAGGTGAAAATGCCCACGCCCACTTTTCTGATTTCAGGAATATTCAAAGCCACGAGACCAATGGCCCCTAAAACGATCATAAAGTTGACCACTTTGCCGAGCAAATTGATCTGCGTATGTACTTTCCGTGATTTGAGGTTGTCTTCACTGTCCAGATCAAATTTAGAAAGGAGCTTTTTCTTGAGGACGTGGATAATCTCCAGCGTACACCAGGCGGCCATGATAACGACCAAGATGCGTTTCAGGGTAGAATTTAGAAGTAGCCAATCGGGTACGTTTCTGGTGACGAAATTATCAGTGAAACTTATATAAGTTACAAAAATAAATAGCACCAGACTGATGATAAGTCTGCTGTATTTTTTCATGTTTTAATAGCTTTTCAGTCCAGTTACGACGATTCCGGGCATTCCGTTCAGAGAAAATAGCTAAATGACCAAGCTTCTTCGAATTCGTAAAAAAGATGTTCGTGGAGTTCAATTTTTTGTTGTTTTGGCTATGGGCTATGGGCGGTTGGCTTTGGGCTTTGAGCTTTGTGCTATGGGCGGTTGGCTTTCGGCTTTCGGCTGTCAGCTATCTGCATTGATAAGTAAACTTCCCACTTCTCACTCCCTGCTGCCTTCTCCCTATTGCCTACTTCCTACTGCAAACTGCCCACCGCTCACCGCCCACTGCCCACCCCCCAACCCCCCACTTCTCCATTTAACGGTAAAAAAATCCCTAATTACACGATGGCGGGCGGAGTGATCAATTGGGAACTTTGAGGTATGACAATAGCCGTAAAGAAACTCTTCCTTTTGCTGTGCTTTTTGAGCTGCCCTGTTCTAGTAAATGCAGCGTATTATGAGTGGACAGGTGCCGGAAATGGGACTAGCTGGGAAGACCCCGGCAACTGGAGTACCTTAACCGTGCCCGGAGCCAACTCCTCAGATACCGTACTGATCAGTAGTCCGGCTCAGGTGATCACGGTTTCCACCAATCGTACCGTGGGGTACTTGATCATGACTAAGGCGAATCTGGTGGTGCAGGCCTCATCGAGGTTTTCCTTACTGACTTATGCCTCTTCACCTGTAGACGATTACCAGGTTTTAATGATGAGTAATTCTGTGATAGAGGTGTACGGAGATATGAGCCTCAGATCCTCAGATGATCATTTTGCCGGTCATTTGACAGAGGCCTCAAATTTGATCGTCAGACCTTCCGGAAGTTTAAAAATAAGGCTGACTGACAGAGGTATAGAGGTAGATGCCAGCAGTACCCTTACCATAACGAATACCGCTGAGTTTAGTGGCACAGTAGATTCTCTGGCTATCCTGAATCATGGTCTTATCAATAATTTTGGTGAAATGCTGTTAAATGTCGGTCATGAAGGAATCGAAAATGACGGTACTTTCTACACCACAGACTCGCTTGCCATTATTGGGGTTTCCAATAGCGGGTACCGTGGTTTGGTGAATAGTGGCAACTTCCAAAACTCAGGGCAAGTCTTTATAGAAGGATTGCTCTTTAACGGAATCTACAACACTGGCTCAGTAGTTAATGAAGCTACAGGAAAACTGGAAATAAAGTATTTGTCAGGCTTTTTTACACCCGGAAGCACCTCATTTTATACCTCAGGTCTGTTTCAAAACAAGGGTGAAGCTACCATTCTGGCCAATTTACAGTATGGCCTGTTTAACCAAAATAACGTCGCAGGGATTTTCAACAGTGGTAACCTTAATGTTTCCTCTGCAGATTCCCTGAGTTTTGTCAATACTGGTAAGGCTGGTTCTGTTTCACAATTTACCAGCACCGGGCACTGCGATTTCGGGTATGGTCTCTTCAATAGTGAACATGCGGTGGTGAATTGGCAGTCCACGGGTGCTATTGACGGACCAAATGCCATTTTGAATCAGGGAGATTTTACGGTTGACGATTCCTTAAGTATTGATGCCGTAGAATTCGGGATTCAAAATGAAGGAGTTTTCACTGTGAACAGTGTTTTGACCTTTGAAAACGCAAAGAAAGCCATTACCAATAATGGGCAATTTGTTATTGGAGCCTCTGGCACTATAAATACCGGATTCCTTACCGCCAGTCTTGATAATTATGCACTCAAAATCCACTCTTCCTTTATCAATAATGGTGAGCTTACCATTCCTTCGGGTAGCTACGGGATTCTGAATGAGGACAATACGGAGGGCTTTGTCAATAACGGTGCTATGACCATTTCAGGAATCAGCTTTGATTTTATCCGAAATGAGGGATTGAACGCAGATACAAGCGTTTTTGAGAATAATGGCACGCTCATGCTCATGGAAGATGGCACACCGCATGATGATACCGGGAATGGGATCGTGAATAGTGGTAAAGCCAGGTTTACCAATACCGGTGGTATAGAAATGTCAGCCTTATGGTATGACTTTCAGAATATCGTTAATGGCTCCTTGTTTGAAAATTTTGGGGAGATAGACATCAAAGAAACGCAGGGTATTCACCTCAATAATTCAGGAACTTTTCAAAGCAATGAAAACTCGGTTGTCCTGCTGAACTGTGATGAAAACTTTAATGATTTCGGAATTCTAAATGATGGCGTTATGGCTCTGGATGGCGTGACACGCCTTATCTATGAAGATGCGTACAGCAGAAATCCACCTTTGATTCAGAACAATTCTACATTAACCAATAATGGACTCTTAGAGATTACTGCGGGAGGAGAAAGTGATGGGCTTGTGAATAATGGCACCTTCACCAATGAGGATAGTCTGGTGATGTTTCATGTCAATCATGCTATAGATAATCAAGGAGTTTTATTGTCAAAAGGCTTGGCCTTAATTGACTTAGATACTGTTTCATTAGGGATTACCTGTGGGACTAATTTTACTAATCAAGGAACCCTGAACATCAGAAATGGAGGTTCAGGTATGGCCTTGACCGATGGTCATGGATTTATCAATGAAGGTACCTTCCGGATAGAAGATATGAATGGTTATGCTGTTTCTATCGATGGCTTGGGTGCTACGTTTGTCAATGAAACATCAGGGGAAATAGAGATAAGTCTGGTAGATGCCAGCTTAATCACGGATGAAAATATAGTTAGACTAGAGGAGGGTGCGGTCACCAATAATGGAGTTTTTGAGATTCATGAGTCTGTAGGTACAGCTTTGAATATCATTGGTGGTGCGTTTACCAATAACGATTCGCTACTCCTGAGCCAAATTGAAGCACAGACCGTTGCGATTCAGGATGGTGGTACTTTTGTCAATAATTCCTATTTCTATCTCAGTGGCGAAAGTCAGGAAAACGCCACTTTATTTAGGGTTTATAGCGGCAGTCAATTTACCAATACCAGTACATTAGAATTGGAGGATGCCTTTAAAAATGGAATTAACGTCTCTGGTGAGTTTATTTCTACTGAAGGTTCGCTTGTAAAACTGACTAATCATACGAGAAATACGGGTACTCTTTTTAACGTTTCAAACACAACCAGTCCCGTCATTTACTATGGAGATGTGATTGCCGAAAATGCTCAAAACTGTCTCGTTTTTGCCGGAGAAGCAGAGAATCATGGTTTTTTAAACCTAAAGTCATGCGGTATGAGTATGGCTGCCGGCACCAATAAGCCTAAGGGACATATCCTTGTAAGTACCTTATCTATTATCGATAATAATGAAGGTATCGTGGAGTATTTCTCCGATGAAGTATTCTCCTTGATTGGCACAAATGTCATCACAAATTCAGGATTGATGATAGACCATGGTGATGCCTTCAGAAATATAAAATTTAATGATGGGGATGCCCTGGGTTTTCCGGTCTGGAATAAAGGCTTATTCATCTCACCATTTTACGGAGAGTTCTCTGACGGCATTAAAGAAACTTTGAATTTAAACTATACAGAGGCCGGGAGCCTGAATATCAGCGAAGATTGGTACACAGACCGGGAGAAGACAGCTGTAGCCGGTGCCTGGCATTTAACTGAACATCATTTTACTCCGTCGTCAAGTGCCATAGGTTTAGACAGTGTCTATTTTACCGCTAATCTTAGCGGCTCAGAGGAAGTGATTTTGGCTGTTCCGGTGAAAAGACCGACCATATGCCCACAGCCACAAATAACAAAAATTTTAAGAACCAAGACTGATCACGCATGGACAGATCATACCAGCTGGCGTGGCAATAGAGCCCCGGGCCATTGTCAAAAAGCTTCTTTTTCGGGTCATGAGGATATTTTCGTTCCGACAGGCTATAAAGTTGAAATCAATAATCTGGAGTTTATACCACAAATAGGTCCGGGAAGATTTCTTGAAGTGGAGTCAGGAGCAGTCTTTGAGACAAATCTATTACCCTATGAAGACTAAAATATCGCTGTTTTTGGCCTTACTCTTTGCACTCGTTTTTATGAGTTCACGGGCGGCCAGTATTCAATATACTTGTGTGAACGGTGGCTGGGATGAAAGTACCTGCTGGTCTGGCGGTGTGAAACCAACATCTACAGATGATGCCATTATTCCCATTGGACATACAGTTACTGTCTCTACTTTAGAGCATATCAATAGCGTGATTTGTACGGGAAATATAACCGTAGCCGTAGGGGGTAACTTTAACGTAAGTGGTACGCTAAACCTGCTTTCCGGAGGATCTAATAAAATTAATGTCTACGGAGTTTTTAATATTCTGGGTGGAGCTCTATCAACCAGTATAAATACAGAGGTAATTGTGAGGGCTGGGGGTATCCTATTTGGAGGTAATTCTAACTTTGATTGTATTACCAATAACGGAAAGTTTAAGGTGAACCAAGGTGCCGATGTTTTTATTCTCAATAGTATCAATACGGCTATTGTAAATAATGCACTTCTTATCAATAATGGAGTAATAGAGGTTTTTGGGGGTAATAAAGGCATTTTTACCACTGGTTATGATGGCGACAGTTTAATCAATAATCAGATCATCAAGATAAGTAACTGCAGCTCAAATGGAATAGAGAGCGATGGGGGCATCATACTGAATAATGACAGAATCAGGATAGAAGACTGTGGTGAAGAGTCGTTTTACGGGCATGGTGATAATAGTATCGGTGAATCCATACTTTGGAATTCAGAAGGTGCCAGACTGGAGTTCTTATGCGGAGTAAATAATGTAGATAGCCTCTACAATCAAGGTAAAATATACGTGTTTGGAGATAATGGTTATATTTCCAGAATTGGGTCTGGTTATAATCATGACAGCATTTACGTGTCTACTAAAAACTCCACCGGACTTTCTCTAGTAGATTTTGTCAATACCAGTGAAGGCGTCATTACCACAGATAGCGTCATTATTGATGATGGCAATACCTATAATTTTATTAGCAGTGGGAGGGGGGCTTTAAATCAGGGACAAATACATATCAATGGTAAAGGCGTGATTAAGGGATTCTATGGTGACGGAGGAGGAATTAATGAAGGTGAGATATTTATTGAGAATACCACCATCGGGCTCAACCTTAAAGAGTATCTCAATGCCTCTGAAGGGCATATTTACATTGATACTACTTCTGTTTACGGCGTATACGTTGAGTTTGATTCATCCAGGAATGAAGGTGAGATACATTTGAAAAACGCTGCTGGTGAAGGTATTGGTCTGTCTATTAGAAGTTTTGGTGAACTGTATAATAATGGACTCCTTCACTTAGAAAGTCATACCGATAGTTATTTGATCGAGAGCTATTCGGGTACTTTTGTCAATGAAGAAGACGGTCGGCTTACCGGCACTTATTCAGGAGACGAGAGCACTTTCCTGAATGACCGCACAGAATTCCTGAATCTGGGAACGGTAGATATCACTATAAACGGTGCAGATGCCAGAGGACTTGAGCTTACAGATCATCAGAGCCAGAAGTTTACCAATAAGGGAAACTTCTTTTTAAGAAATACAGAGCTTGGTAATGAAACCATGGCGAGTATAGAGGGACTATTGCTCAATGATTCCTGTGCCACTCTATTTTTAGGGGTAGGGCATACCCTAACTGCTACTGGTGAGATTTTGAATTATGGTAAACTTATTTTTGACGGCTCTGCCAATATTGAGAATATGAATGCCTTTGTGAATCATGGAGTTATAGAAAGCCTCAATGGCATTCACTCTTCAGAAGTGAGTCAAAACTTAGGCTTCATTAGTTCTCCTTTTTTTCACGGTTTAACCAATGGATTTATCTATAATGCCGGTATAGAAAGCGTGTTGCCAGTACCGAGTTCATGGTACAGTAATGCCTTTGAAACTACTGTTAACGGCACTTTTGATAGCATAGCTATGGACTATCAGGTTGCTGCAACAGATGCTGCAGATACCGTTTACTTTACCATAGACTATTTAGATATCTGTACTTCGCAAATAAGAAAGCCTGTGCTTTTGAATGAGAAACCTTATTGTTCAACGGTACAAACGAATACATTCAATGCAAGCCAAAGCGACGATTGGTTTTTAAAAGAAAATTGGTCTGCAGAATCAATTCCAAATGCCTGTGATATTGTTCTTATTCCTAACGGAATATCAGCAAAAGTTTCGTCAAATAATTATGCAGAAGCACTCCGATTAGAGGCTGAAACGGGCAGTGTCTTTGAAACGGAATCGGGTGCTGTTTTGGATGTCAAAAATTGAGGTTTTATCCTTCAATTCATAGAAGATTCATGGTATCCCATCTAGTTTCAACTTTACGGTAAAAATATCCCTAATTACACGATACCCTTGCCAGCGTGGATTGATGAACTTTGAGATATAAGAAAGTTTATAGCCATGAAAAATCGAATTATTGCTCTAGTTGTCCTTGTCTGTTGTGCCTTCATTGCCCGTGGGCAAAGCCTAACGATTTTGCCTGATAGTACCCGAGGTCAAACCATTATTGCGGATACCGTGGAGAGTCATTATCTGAAGACCGCCAACTTTGAAATAGAAGAGAAGCTAATCGGAGACTCGCTCAATTTTGAGGTGATTATTGCAGATGAAATTATCAATCCAAATTTTCAAATGGATGCTCCTACACCGCTTTTTTTAAATCAAAATAATAAGATCGGAGATCAGGCATTGGGCTTTACCTTGACAATTCCTGCAGCTGATTTTTTCCCGGATGTAGTGAGCCCAATCGATAATGCAGCTTCTCCACAGGTAGGGCAGATGAGGTTTTTCTCAGATGGTGCCGTGCAAGGTTATGGCAATACACTTTATTCTCTGAATGCCCCTCTGTATCTGTCATTGAATAATAAAAATGACAATATATACATCCAGGAAATAGAAATATGTGCTCTGGACAGAAATACTGTACTTGATCTGTTTGCTGCTGTTTATAAAACGGAGGTCAATACAGTCTCAGGTGTGAAATCGAACATTGATGTGATACAAACCAGAACTACCGGAGCCAAGGCCAATGATGTGTACGATTGCTGGAGTTCTGAAATTGATGAAGACTTTTGGCTTAATTATCCTGACAATAGTTACTGGATTCGTGTTTTGCCAAGGCATCAATCTTTGACTGATATTGACCAGAGTTATGGTGGTGAGTTTCAGGAAAGTTGGGGGACGGCCTTCAATGGTGCCGGAGTCTTAAAACTTGTGCATATCAAAATTCATTACAGTTTTGTTTTAAAAGATAATAGCTAAGAAGATGAAGCAAGCATTGAAAATCAGGATTGGTGGGCATTATTATGCTCAGCCGCAGCATTTGCTTCGTCTAAAAGCGGATGTGAACTATACGCATATCTACTTCAAAGATGGCACCTATAAGTATGTAGCTACCACTCTGGGTATCCTGGAAGGCAGGCTCCATGAATATGGTTTCTTCAGAACGAATAGGTCTACGATAGTAAATCTAAGTGAGATAAAGAGCTATCGCAAAAAAGGAACCTGTATGGTAGCCTCTTTGGCTAATGACACAGAGGTGATGATCTCCAAACGCAGGGTGAAAGACTTTCTGGAGTGTCATGACAAAAATGGGTAGATCTGCCTGACAGACCTACCCAATAATCTAAGAAGTGTTTAAGCGTAGGCCTGGCTCAAATAGCTTTGAACAGAATCTGGCTCGCGACCCAGCAGATCTACAATATCTGTCTCAGCTGCCTCAAAGAGTCCGTCTTCGGTGCCTTTCCCAAATGCCAGACTAATGCCAATAGCCTCAGGAGGTACTCCAAAGCCACTCAAAGTCTTTTGAAATTGCTCTGCATCTGGCGATACATAATTGATTTTCTCTCCGAAAACCTCACTGAGATATGAGCTTACTTGGTCAAAGTCAATGTTTTGAGTTCCATTAAGTTCATACGCTCCATTTAGTTTGGCTTTCGGTTGAAGCAATGCATTTGCACCTGCTTCAGCTAGATTGGCCTTAGTTATAAAAGCTGTTTTTCCTTTGCCTGCAGGGAACAACACTGTTTTACCCGCTTTCAAAGCTTCTTTTTGACCTGCAAACATCGGAATAACATCTGCGTATAGATTATGACGTAAGAAGGTATAATTCACTCCAGAGTCACGAAGCCATTGCTCAGTAAGAGCATGTGTGTTCATGGCATTATATAAAGGCGATTCTTCTGTAAGCCCATTTATACTTACACTCGTGTAAAATACGTGGTTTACACCAGCTTTTTTGGCAGCTTCTACCACATTTTTATGTTGTGGTTCACGATTCATTATATCACTCCCAGAGACAAAATAGAGGAGGTTTACACCATCAAAAGCTTTTTCTAAAGCCTCTGAGTTTTCATAGTCCGCTTCTCTAACTGTAAAGCCGTCTGCAGCATATTTTTGGGCTTTCTCACTAGACTTGTCACGCACCATTACAGCGATTTCCTCATCTGTTTTCCCTTTCAAAAATGAAACTACTTTGGAGCCTAAGCCTCCGGTAGCACCTGTTATTAATATCATCTGTTGTTTATTTTTTGTTGAGGCAAAGATACTTGAAAAGCACTTACTAAAGTATAGTTGTATACTAAAGTATAGTTATTAACTTTGTGCTATAAATTGAGTAGGAATGATGAAAGAGTCTGTTAAAGAGCGATTTAAGGCAGCCAAGGCTTGCCCGATAAATTATGTGGTGGCTATCAATGATACGCTAAATGTGATCAGCGGCAAGTGGAAACTGCCCATTATAGGTTCGTTATTATTTGATAAGAGACGCTTCACCGAGATTCAGAAAAACATTCCTAAAATCACGCCTCGTATGCTTAGCAAAGAACTAAAGGAGCTGGAGCTGAATGGCGTGGTAGAACGTAAAGTTTATGATACCACTCCGGTTACAGTAGAGTATATACTTACGCCTTCGGGTAGGTCCATTGTGAATGTAATGGATACGATGCTGGAATGGGGCTTAAATCATAGAGCCGCAGTACATGCTGCTAATTAGTCGGGGTCACCAAACCATTGATTAAAAATGGCTGTTGCAGTTAAATCTCCTGTAACGTTTACGGCGGTTCTAAACATTCCCAGTATTCTGTCAATGCCAATAATCACCACAAGCCCTTCTACGGGAATACCGCTGCTTTGCAAAACAGTACTCAGGATAATTACTCCACCACCCGGTATAGCAGGCGTACCGATAGAGGCCGCCACTATGGTAAAGGTAATGAGTAAAACCTCTGGTACGCCCAAATGAATACCATAGGCCTGAGCCATAAAGAGCACGGTGACACACTGAAAAAGTGCGGTGCCGTCCATATTGATGGTAGCACCAATCGGAATCACAAAATCACTGACTTTAGACGATACCCCGAGTTTTTCATCGGCTACCTTCATACTTAAAGGCATCACGGCAGCTGAGCTGGCTGTAGAAAAAGCCAGAAGCTGAGCATCTTTAATTTTCGCCAGAAATTTAAAAGGGCTTTCCCGTTTAACCGCTGAGTAAACAATCAGGTAGAAAATGGTGAGTATCAATAAGCCAACCAAAACAACAAGGATGTAATAACCGAGACCAATAATGATGGAGAAGCCTGTTTTAGAAAGTAGAGCCGCCATTAATCCGAAAACGGCGAAAGGAACTATCTGCATAGCCCAGCCAACTACAATCATACAGATTTTCTGAAGAGCTTCTATAAATCTCATCAGTGGAGATGCTGTACCGGGCTCCAGCTGAGTTATAGCTACACCGATGATGATGGTAAAAATGACCACACTTAGCATTTCGCCGGTGAGTATGGCTTCAAGTGGATTGACAGGGATGAGATTCGAGATGGTTTTTGGAATATTGAACTCCAAACTTTGTGATGTAGCGGTTTGAGGTAAGGTCTCAGCACTCGAAAAACCACCTAAAGAGCTTACATATTCTCCGGGATTAAAAATATAAGCCATGAGTGTACCTATAGAAATGGCAACAATCGTGGTAAATATAAAATAGATCAATAGCCATAAGCCAAACGATTTCAAGTTGTCGGTGACATTACTCGCTAGTCCAGAAATGATAGAAGCGAAAATGAGTGGTATCATGACCATCTGAACCAGCTTCATAAAGATTTCGCCAGGCAGATTTAACCAATTTGCCAGCGACTGGCTCAAGGAGTCAGAAACAAACCCGGAATCAGGGTTTAGAAAGATGCCGACCAGTACACCCACCAGTATACCAATGACAACTTTTAACCACAGTCTACCCTGAATCAAATGATTCAGGTAGATGCTGAGGTCGTTAAGGGGTTTTATTAAAAGCATTCGAAGCGGAGGTCATCGTTTAGTTTTACTATGACTAAATTATGACTTTTCTGCCTCACAAAATTGATGAAGTATAAGCTCAAAATATGACCTTGAGCAGAGATTTTATGGAAGTTGATAGTTGAGCTCCACTTTTATGTTTTGATCCATTAGTGCGGTCTGAAAAACTCCGTTAAGCTCAAAATCGTGTCGGTTAATGGTAAAAGTACCTTTCACTTTCCCATCTTCCAGTCTGAACGGGAAACGAATTCTCTTAGAGATTCCTTTTATGGTCAGGTCTCCTGTGACATAATACTGATCTCTGTGAGTCACGAAAAAGGAACTCTTAAAAATAATATCAGGGAATGCCGTAATGTTTAGCATTCCTGAACTTTTGGCCACCTGGTCTCTCCACCTGTTTCCAGTTTTAAGACTATTAACTTTTAGCTTAAGAATTAAGAATGATCCATGAAGGTTATTCTCGTTAAAAAGGAGTTTACTTTCTATGTGAGAAATGATACCCTCAATGGGCAAGAGGCCAAACTGGCGTAAGGCAAATTTAACGAATGTAGTTTCCTGATAGTTCTGAATGATGGCTGCTTCCATGGCACGTGTTATAGTTAAAGTATTTTATTTGGTTTGCGTGAAATAACCTTTCGTCGACACAAATTTCGGAAGCAAATGAGTATTTTCTGTTGAACTAGGTTAAGAAATGAGGCTCAATGACAAATTTATTTTGCGTTATGTGTGATCCGTCGTCTGATTTTACTCAAAGCCTCAGGGGTAATTCCCAGGTAAGAAGCAATGTTTTTTTGAGAAACTCTATTGGCGAGTTGCGGATATGTTTCAAGGAACTCCATGTAGCGATCCAAAGCAGATTTACTCATCAATGAAATAATCCTTCTTTGGAGTGTAGCAAATCGCTTGTTTACACGTACTGAGTCAATCTCTCCTTTAATTTCTTTTTGCAAAGGAATAACGATCGAATCCTC
Organism: Jiulongibacter sp. NS-SX5; assembly: GCF_052828545.1. The sequence goes on along the minus strand of NZ_CM128248.1, from coordinate 1,632,967 downwards.
CAGAGCATCAATGTACAATTCTGAAGGTTGGTCTGGTTCACAATGGTCGCCCACAAGCCAGCCTTCTGGGGCTAGCATAAATACGTGCTCCTTTCCTTTTGAATCCACAGAGTAACTCCTCAGAAGTCCTTTATGAACCCTGTAAACTTTGGTGTTGTACTCACCTAATCCCTGTAGTAGTGTTCCTTTTGAAATGTCAATTTGTTTCATGGAGTGGGATCTTGATTAACTGTATGAATATAAGTCTTAAAAGACTGATTATAAGTATAAAAGCCAAATAATGATTAAACGGTACTATTTGAGTTCTTGACTACGCTAATCAGAACTTCAATAACTGAGAAATAAGCTTTTCTCTGTAGTTTTCCCGGCTCATAGTGTGTCCTGCTTTTTGAGCACTTTCTTTATACTTTGGATTATTCCAAAGGTCTAAAACCAGAAGCTCCAGGTTGCTGATCTTTATCTTACTTACTTCTTTGCCCAGCGGGCCAAAACCCTTTGAATGAATTATTTTATTCCAAACGTACTGGTCAATAATATGAGGGATAATCATACTGGCACAGCCATATTTTAAGGCTGTATGTGTAGTGCCTGATCCTCCATGATGCATGACGGCATATACTTTTGAGAAAACCCAATCGTAAGGGATTTGCTCCACAAAGAAAACGTCAGAGTCTTCAAAGCCCTCTGGCTTTATTAATCCACCGGCAGCGGTATTGATGATTGCCGGTATATTGTTCTTTTTTAGAATTTTCAATATGACCTCCGTTTTTTGTTCAGGATTTTGGTTCAGCATGCTCCCAAAAGTCACAAAGAGGATTTTGTCTTTTGAGTGAATGAACTCTTCTAATTCTTCTGAAGGTTTCCAGTGATTGGTCTTTTTGCGTTCATGATAGCCCAAAACTTGTCTGTTATCTGGCCAATAATCGGGTCTTTGAAACAACGAGGGTGAGATGGTATAAATGCATTGATTCTCAAAAAGTGCTTTCTGAATGTCTTTTTGACGGACTTTTCGGTCACCAGCCAGCCATTTTACGGAGCTGTATATTGTCTTAACCAGACCAAAGTTGGCAAGGTCATAGGTCAGTTTATTCAAAAAAGGTCCGAGGTTTTTATTGAAAGCCACATGAGAATGGTCTTTCACATAATGCATGTAGGGCACAGGACTAACCAAGGTTGTTCTATTGGGCTTATCAAGTCCCCAAAGCACAGGATACATGACTTTACCATTATGCACAATTTTATCAGGTTGAATGGTTTCTATAACCTCCTCTTGTTTGAGGATCATGTCCTTATTGATTTTCTGCTGTCTTTTAATCAAGCTGGCGTAAGCCTTGATTTTTTTCCAATTCAAAGGCCCTCCACCCATGGCGGTTTGACCGGCCGGCGAGTTCAGCATTTCTATGAAAGCAGTGCCCAGACTAGCAAATTGTAATCCCGTGTCTTCTGCCAGATGACGGAATTGTTCCGGAAATAGGCAGGTGACTTCATGGCCTTCTTCTTTCAAAATTTCACCAATGGCCAGAAGAGGTTCCATGTCCCCACGGGTACCTATAGACGTAACTATAAATTTCATCTCTTACCTTTTTTTCAAGTTAGTTTGAAAAGTGGTGTAAGAAAAGATTTTTAGTCATTTACAAAACATGGTAAAACATCTTCTACAAAATAAGGAGGCTGATAGACCCAGAAAATGTAATCAACTTTTAAGAAGTCTTTAGCAAAAGCATGTAAAACAGGGACTTGGTTTATTCTTCCTTTCTTGCCCATGTCTTTTTCTTCCTGATAGTCTTTATCTGCACCAGTTTTGCCAATATAGTTGCCATCCTGAACAGCTATACCTAAAGGAACAGTATAATTCCCTTCATGCATCAGTGCCAGAGCATGATTGAGTTGTGCTTTTCTGGTGATCATGAGGTCTGGTCCTCCAAGACCTACCCCTATTGCTTCGCCATAAGCATAAATACTTTTCAAATAGTTTTTGTCCTCCCACGGCAACCATTCACCAGGCATGAAATTGGCATAAATCATTGTGGTGGAGATGGGGAAAGCTGCTTTTAATGCTTTCATATTGGATTTAATAGCTTCAAGATAGCTAATCTCACTAAAAGAAGGATCTGATGAGTGATCAACACCAATAGCTGTTTCCTGAAGGTTAATACCTTCTATTTTTCCATCAAAAGCTTTGCCGAGTTCAAGCAATAAAATTGCAAATCGTTCCTGAACTGCAGCATTCCATCGTTTGGCTACCCAGCCGTTTTGTTCACCTTCTTCTATTTGTCCTGTTTGCCCGCCATTGTATTCTTCAGTTAGGAGATAGGGCGGCACTGCCGAATATTGATTAAAGAATGTGGCGTCTTGTAATTGTATAAATAGCTTTTTGCCAAATCCATTTAAATACGCGAGGTCTTCCTTTATTTCTGAGAAATCATAATCTCCTTTGTCTGTTTCTAGGTCCCTCCATGAATACATAATTTGAGCACCTTTAAAAGCTGAGTGCCTTAAAAATGGATGCTCTTTTATGGAGGCTCTGTCTTTTGAAAAGTAGATAAAGTTTTTAATGTTGCCTCTCTCGATAGGGCAACTCTCCTGACGATACTTTTTGTGAACGTCTGAATACTTTTCAGCCGGGTTTTTCCATTCCTGTGCTAAAGCTGCCATATTATTGAGACAGAAGCAGAAGAGGAAAATTTGTAGGGTTTTCATTAACGTTTGAGTGATTGTTGATTATCAAACGTTTCTATCCCTCATTATTTGATCATAAAGTTTTAAAACTTGCATATCACCAAAACCATAGATGGACTCCCGAACGCAAAACTCTCTGAAAACCGGCCCGAAATCATCGGTATCTAAGTCTTTCATGATTTTCAGTAGACTTCTGATTGGTCTGCCAGGATCATTTTCACTCGGAATTCTTTCAATATTAGCTTTTACAGCCTCGGCGATAAACGGAAAGTCTGTGGCAAGTTCGTCAGCTTGTTTTTGCAGAGCAATGAGATTATTGGCTTGATAACATTCCCATAAGTTCGCTACTTTCGAAGGAGTATTTATCAGTGTTTTATTCCCTAAAGCACTGATTAGTTCCTCTTGATCCAATCCCCCAAAACCATAGGCATTATGGGTTTCGGGTCTGATGAGGTAGACCATGTTAGACTTGTCAATTAAGCTCATGGTAAACCAAAAATTGACCTGACAGAAAAGATCATCCTCAAACCAAAGGTTAATTTCTGCATTTCTGAGCTGCCTTATTGCCGAAAACTGACTTTTAACTTTCTTAGAATAATATTCCTTGGAATCTCCGAAGTTTTCTTCAATGAATCTGGCCCTATTTTCAAAGAACTCATCGAGCGTATCTCCGCAAATGTTTCCATCGATGAGGCACTCACGAGCCACAAGAATTTCTCCTTTTATTTCCTCCGGGAATTGCTCTAAAAGAGCATCTCCGTTAAGGACGTGCACAGTTTTGTTCATACTAGTGGGTAGGTAGTTGGCTTAGGCCATTATTTCTTCAAGGGCAAAGATAAGAGAATCAAGCTCATCTGTAGAAATGTTAACGGGTGTGGCTATGCCAAAGCCCCTGCGGTCAACTTTTTTTTCATTAAGTCTAAGATAAAGACTTTGAGCCAGAACTGACTTCTTTGAATTTATTTCAAGGACCCGAGAATGAGATAGGTATTATCTACTAAGGCAATGATCATAGAAGTATCTTTCAAAAAGCTCGAACGTCATTATTCCATGGTTTCTTTTTGGGTCTTAGCCAATGCTCTTTTTTTGAGCTTTTCTTTATAAAAGTCTTTACGGGCGATATAGATTGTTTTTTCCACTACACAATGAACCGAAGTGCCGGTTATATCGGTAAGCTCGGTAGTTTTTATAATTTCTATTTCGTTCTCTTTTCTAGCTCGGCTAGTGATTTCTTCAAGTTCTTCTTTGGTGTATCTGAACTCTGCAAAGAGGTCTTGCTTTCCAGGTTTTCTAAATCGTATTTGAGCCGATTTATCCCATACCACAAACTCTTCACCTATCAGATTTATCAACTGCACCATCGGGATAGGGTCAACAGCACTAAACATACTTCCGCCAAAAATAGAGTTGACGTAATTCCTGTTTTTCCAGCTTAAAGGCAGTTTGACTTTGATAAACAGCAAGTCATCAGATACTTCAATTATTCTGCCTGTACTACGGCGGTACATGGGAGAAAGGTTAAATCCGACTTTGAAAAGTGTTGCTTTAGAAAAAAATCGTGAGCCGACTTTTCCCATTTTCTGATAAATAGACATGTTTTTAGGTTAGATGAAGTTTTTGCTAACCTACTAAAGAATTGGCGTTATCTGGTCGGCTCTGGCAAAAATATCAGAATGGTCTGATATATGGCCGAGCAGTAAATGGAGAAAATGGCCAGGGTACAGAACTCAGAATAATCAAAAGACCAATGGAATACCAAATGGCAATCGTTCTAAACTTTTCTGCATGCGTTGGTTTCCGTTTAGCCTTGGCAGAACCAATGGTAACGACCACGATACCGATCAACATCATTAAGCTGTGTTCCATTCCAAAAAATCGAAATTCTCGTTGATGAATGGTTTCAGGGAAATCACATAAGAAATAGGTGATCAGAGGACTGATAAAATACAAGCTAAGACCAAGTAATAGCTGAATATGAGCAAAAGTAGCTGTCCAATGCCGGATGGAATTGTCAAGTTTGCCAAATGTTTTATTGGTTTTCCAACCATGAAAAGCCATGATAATAGAAACCAGCAAACTGACCAGTACGAACCATCGAAATAATGAATGAGCCGGAAGTAGGAGAGCGTACATTTATACCAAATGCTCTTCAAAGAAGGTTACCGTGCGACTCCAGGCGAGTTTTGCCGCGGCTTCGTCATACCTGGGCGTGGTGTCATTATGAAAGCCATGATTAACCTCAGGATAAATATGTGCCTCGTAACTTTTACCTTCTTTTTTCAATGCCTCTTCAAAAGCCGGCCAGCCCGCATTCACTCGTGTATCCAGACCTGCAAACTGAAGTAATAATGGTGCATTAATGGCTTTGGTCTCTTCTGCTGAGGGTTGCCCGCCATAAAATGGGACAGACGCAGCCAGAGAAGGAATCTTGACAGCCATCATATTGGCCACCCAGCCTCCAAAACAGAAGCCTACGGCACCTACTTTTCCGTTTGACTTTTCGTGGGTTTTGATGAATTCAGCAGCGGCAATAAAATCCTCAAGCATTTCATTTCGGTTCCTTTTCCGCTGCATTTCTCGTCCTTCATCATCAGTGCCCGGGTAACCACCTAAGGGTGTAAGAGCATCCGGGGCGATGGACACAAACCCAGCCAAAGCGGCTCTTCTGCCCACGTCTTCAATATGCGGATTGAGTCCTCTGTTTTCATGAATGACCACAATGGCTCCTTTAGGTTCTGACATGTTAGCCGGCATAGAAAGGAGTGCTTTTATTTTGCCACCCCCTTTTGGTGAATCATAATAAATGAACTCAGACTTGATTCTGGGGTCATCAGCTTTGATCTGTACCGCATTGATGTAATCCGGCATCATGAAACTCATTAAAGCAGAAACGGTCACACCACCTATGGCGTAACCTGAAAGACGGTTGGCAAAATCTCGTCTGTCAAGCTTATTATGGGCATAGGCATCATAAAGGTCAAAAACCTCTTGACTAATGTCTTCTTTGCGTAGTTTTTTCATTTGTGAAGGGTTGAAATATGAGACAATTTACAAAAGAACTCTTAAAGAGGAAGCAATAGAAGTTTGAACTTTGATCGATGATTTAAAAGCTCTAATCGACTTTTGAGAAAGACTTGAAATTAATTATTAAAAAATTTTAATATTGTACTTTGAATTAGCTCTTACCTCAATACTTTACTTGCGGCCTAGCCCGTAAAACCAATAATGAATTCCCTTAATCTCAAAACCCTGGCTCAAGCACTTTCCTTAATTTTTATCCTTTCAGCCTGTGGAGGTCAATCCGGTAAACGCCCTGAACCTTTTGGTGTAGTCCCCTCTGATCGTCAGGTGGAGTGGCATGATATGGAATTCTATGCCTTCATTCATTTTACCATCAATACCTTCACAGATAAAGAGTGGGGTTTTGGAGATGAATCTCCTGACTTGTTTAATCCCACAGATTTTGATGCAGATCAGATTGTGAAAACTGCTAAAAATGCAGGAATGAAAGGTCTTGTTTTAACAGCCAAACACCACGATGGTTTTTGCCTTTGGCCTACCAAAACCACGGAGCACAATATTTCAAAGTCTCCGTTCAAGGATGGCAAGGGAGATATTGTTCAGGAGTTTGCTGATGCATGTCAAAAACATGGTTTAAAGCTGGGCTTATATCTTTCACCATGGGATAGAAATAATGCAGCTTACGGTACACCAGAGTACATAGATATTTTCAGAGCTCAGCTAACCGAATTATTGAGCAATTACGGGGATGTTTTTGAAGTTTGGTTTGATGGTGCTAACGGTGGAGACGGTTATTATGGCGGTGCCAATGAGAAACGCCAGATTGATAGAACTACTTACTATGATTGGAAGAATACCTATGCTTTGGTTCGAAAACTGCAACCCAATGCCGTTATTTTCTCAGATGTAGGACCAGATGTTCGCTGGGTGGGTACAGAGCAGGGCTTTTCAGGTGACCCATGTTGGCATAGATACACACCAGAAAGTCTGGAAGAGGGAACTGAGCCTGCTCCCGGGTTAATCAAGTATTGGGAGTCATTGAACGGTACACGTGAAGGTCAATATTGGCTACCAGCAGAAACAAACACCTCCATAAGACCAGGCTGGTTTTATCATGAGGCTGAGAACGATAAAGTGAAATCACCTGAAAAACTGGTGGACACCTATTACGCAAGTATAGGTCATGGTACCAGTTTCATTCTTAACCTAACACCCGATAAAAGGGGCTTGATACCTGATACGGATATCGCTGCTCTGGAAGGCTTTAAACAAATCATTGATCAAACGTTTGATACAAACCTGGCTGAAGGGGCTGTAGCCACTTCGCCTAGTGGAGAATCAATTGATGAGGTGCTCGATGACGATTTTGAAAGCTTTTACATGGCAGAAGAAGGCGGGAACGAGACAGAAGTTATCATTGAATTCACGGAGGCTAAAACCTTTAACGTCGTAAATATTAGGGAATATATTCCTTTAGGTCAGAGGATTTGGGGCTGGGCACTAGACCGTTTTGAAGATGGTGAATGGGTTGAATTTGCTAAAGCTGAATCTATAGGGAACCGTAGACTTTGGAAAGGTCCTCTACAAACGACTGAAAAAATAAGATTCAGAGTGACTAAAGCGGGTGCTAAACCTTTGATTTCGCAAATATCAGTTCATAAAGAACAAGTGAGATTAGTAGCTCCAGAAGTCAAAAGAGATTCGCTCGGTCAACTGAGTTTTCAAAGTAATGGAACGGTGTATTACACCTTGGATGGTTCTGAACCCACCAAAGAATCGACGGTTTTCAAAGGGGCTTTTGACTTCAGTGGCGGTGGTACGGTTAAAGCCAAAACTTATGATGGCAGTAAGGCAAGGGAGACATTGACTAAGAAATTTGGTTACTCACCAAAAAAATGGTCAGTGGAAGAAAATGAGGCCAAAAAAGCTATCGATGAGGATCTTGGCACAGCATGGCAAGCAATAGTTGGTACGAAGGAATTGATTGTCGACTTTGGAGAAGAATTGAGTGTAAACACCATTGATATGGTACCCCCATCATCAGGTAATAAAGAAGGAATGGTGCTGAATTATGTCTATTCAGGGAGTTTGGATGGTGAAAACTGGAAAGTCTTGAGTCGTGGAGAATTCTCAAATATTTTCAATAATCCAGTGAAGCAGGAGACCAAGATTGAAGAGACATCTATCCGATTCTTAAAGTTAGAGGCTTTGAGAACGGTAGGTGATCAACCGATGACTATTGTTGAAATAGGAGTGGAGCATTAAAGAAGAAATCAAACCCTTTGGTAAGGATTCTAAACAAATTTTAGATTGAGGATTTTAAAATTTTCAGGGGTCATAGCACTCCTGCTGGCAAGTCAATTGAGCTTTGCTCAGCAAAAAAATGAAATCAGTATTTCAGGTTTATGGCATGTAGACTTAGGAAAAGATCATGAAGGGAAAGAGCCGCCTTTGAAATCTGGCGATATTCCTCTGCCGGGCACATTGACAGATCACGGCTTTGGTTTCAAAACTGAAGGAGCTGATATCGGGATTTTGACTCCAACGTATAAATATATAGGTACAGCCACTTATTCCAGGAAAATTAACATTCCTATGCACTGGTCTGGTAAGCAGATTGATTTATTTCTGGAGCGAGTGCTGTGGCAATCGACAGTCTATATTGATGGTCAACAAGTTGATCAAAAGGATGCCTTGGGAGTACCTCATCTTCATCATTTAGGTAAACTTAGTGCCGGGGAGCATGAATTGAAGGTTGAGGTCAATAACCGAATGATTTATAATATTGGCGACAAAGGCCATGCGTATGGTGAATCTACTCAAACCATATGGAATGGTCTCTTGGGCGATTTAAAGCTAATTTCAAGAGAGCCAACTCATATTTCCAGTGTCAAAACCTTCTCAAGAGTTTTTGAAGATAGACTTGATTTGAAAGTAAAAGTGAGCTCAGAAAAGTCTCAAAAGGCTAAGTTGACTTTTTCGATCAAAGAACTAGGTTCAGAAAAGGAAGTATTGAGAAAGACAGTGTCATTTGACATTTCTCAAGGAGAAGACATTTATGCAGTCTCTATTGATGCCCAGGATAAGCTACAGAAATGGAGTGAGTTTAATCCTGAGGTTTATGAGTTAAGTGCAGGGCTTGAAACCGAGGACTCTAAAGATCACTATTACACTGAATTTGGCTTCTTGGAAGTGGGGCACAATGGTACTCATGTGACCATTAACGGTGAGCCCATCTTTTTGAGAGGTAATCTGGATAATGTTCATTTCCCGTTAACGGGTTATCCTTCAACCCAAATTGAGGATTGGGAAAGGATCTTTAAAATTTATAAGGACTATGGTCTGAATCATGTGAGGTTTCATTCATGGTGCCCACCTGAGGCCGCATTTAAGGCAGCAAATCGACTTGGTATTTATATTCAGGCAGAGGCCTCTGTTTGGGTAGACTCATGGATGAATGAGGACATGATAGCCAAAGGCAGACCCGAAATGGAAACGAAAGGTCACCCTCTAGGCCTGGGTTATAATAAACGCCGAGATGAATGGGTACAAGCAGAGATGAACCGAGTGGTAGACATTTATGGAAATCACCCTTCGTTTATCATGTTTTGTATTGGAAATGAACTCGGCAGCTCCGATTTTAACCAAACTAAAGCCTGGCTGGCGGCACTGAAAAAACAAGATGGCAGAAGGCTTTATGCAGGCTCTACAGCCAGAAAAATCACAGAAGTAGATGATTTTACGGTAACACATTTAATAGATAATGTAGGATGGACTCGTGGTCTAAACGGAGCTCACACAGATTGGGACTTTGAGAAGGCTTACAGCCAAATGGATATCCCGATTCTGGCTCATGAGATTGGTCAATGGCCGGTATATCCGGCGTGGTCAGAAATTGAGAAATACACTGGAACGCTTAAAGCCAGGAATTTAGAGCAATTCAGAGAAGTAGCGAAGAAGAATGGAATTGCGGACCAGGATGAGGCTTTTCAGCAAGCTACGGGAGCTCTGAACCAGATCATGTACAAATATGAAATTGAGTCCTTTTTAAGAACTCAAAGTTGTGCTGGTATTCAGCTTCTGAGTATGCAAGATTACCAAGGACAAGGTGAGGCTCTGGTGGGCTGGCTTGATGTTTTTTATGACAGCAAAGGCATTACCACACCTGCTACATTCAGGCAGCATCATAGTGCTACAGTTCCTTTGATACGGATTCCAAAGTTTGTGTGGAGCAATAAAGAGACACTAAAGGCTGCGGTAGAGGTCTCTCATTTTGGTGAAACAGCTATTAATAATGCTACGCTGGTAGCTCAGATTGTTAATGAAGAAGGTCGAGTTTTTTATAGCAGGACATGGGAAAACGCAGACCTGCCAAAAGCTGAGTTGACCAAATTTGGTGAGTTGACTTACTCTTTAATGAATGTTCAAAAACCTGAAAGATTTACCATTCAAGTATTTATTGACAATAGTACCATCCGAAACGAATGGTCATTTTGGGTTTACCCTGAAGAGATAAAAGAAGAGAATGGTGAGGTGCTTATCGCGGAAGAAGTGAATGAAGAAGTATTGGAAATGCTGAGAAAGGGACATAAAGTTCTTCTGAATGCTCATGAGCTAGGCACTAGTAAGAATTCTGTTTCCTTTAATTATTACCCACTCTATTGGTCTTACACGTATTTTCCCGGTCAGGGAAAAACAAGTTTGGGTATGCTGATTCAAGAAGGTCATGATGCTTTGAGTGGTTTTCCAACAGAAAGTCATAGTAACTGGCAATGGGAGCCCTTTGATAAAAAGGCCAAAGCTTTTATTCTAAATGAAATGGAGGGAACGTATAAGCCAATAGTGCAGCTAGTTGATGACTTCCATAGAAACAATAAAGAAGGTCTGCTATTTGAGTTTAAAGTAGGGGAGGGGAAGCTTTTTGTCAGTGGTTTTGATTTGTTGAATGATACCTTGATAACTTCCAAACATCTCAAAAGTAGCGTTTTGAGTTATATGAACTCTGAAAAGTTTCAACCTGAGTATGAGGTGGACGAGTCTTTTTTGAAAAGGCATTTCTCTCAAGAGCCCAATAGTGAAAATAGTAGTAAAATACTTTTGCATCTTCATGAAACAGCTGGCGATCAGAGTAACAAACAGAACCAGTTGGCTGAGGGAGTAAGCTATACAGTAAATGATAAATCAACCGCTGATCTCAATGATTGGCAGAATGATACTATTCAGATTGAAGTAAGTTGTCCTGATGGATTCTTAGGGAGCTTTTATGTCAAATTGGAAAATAATTCGAAGGAGGAGAAGGCCTGTTTGTCATTTGAAAGAAGAGAGAAAAATGCGATTGTCAACTCAGAAGGTACCTGGGTGAAGTATCATGTGATGCGAGAAGATAGCAATGATGGAAGACTCCAATTAGAAGTGCATAGAGAACCAGGTAGTCAAACGGTGATTACGGATGTACTTCTAGAAATGGATTGAGTAATAATTTGTGATTCTACTGAGGTTATTCAAAATCATGTTACGACTCGGCCATATAGACTTCATTTAGAAGGAACTCTTTCATTACATCCTTTAACTCTATCTTGTCGTGATCATCATTAGATCTTTGATAGTCAAAAAGAAAGGTTATAGAATTGACCTTCCACTGATCCCGGTCCCAGTGAAGTTCAAACTTATATTTTCCGTGTAATGACTGTATGCTACTAGCACTCTCGTCCAAGGCTTGGTAAATTCCAGTTTGGCAAATAACTTTTGCTTGCTTTTGGGTTTTGGTCACCACAAAATCTTTCAAAGTGTGGTGTGTTCGTATAACTGATTTCGCCAAATCTTTCCAAAACTCAATTAAGCTCTCTGCACTATAGTAAGTACTTGGTATGTCAGTGTAAGAAGATAAGTCCCAGTAAATCTCATTGTCAAGAATTCTTCTAACAACATTCCAGTCTCTTCTATCCAAGGCCAAACAAACGTCTCTTACAGTGCTCTGTAAAGAATCAATTTCAGACATTTTTGTAAAGTATTTTCGTGTAAATCTTATATGATCAAACAGTATATTTCGTGGATCAAAGATTGTATTATGTAAATTTAGTTAAACCAAAAGCCTGGAAGGTTCTTAATTTCAAAGAAACATCTCTAAAATTCAAAGGTTTGATTGGTTGCGATATACTACAGGGGAGACGGAATTGTATTTTTTAAAGAATGAGCTAAAATTATTAGGTCTCTCGAAATGTAATTTGTAGGCGATTTCTTTGATGGAATAATTGGTTTGTCTCAGGTATGTTTTTGCCAGATCTATGAGTCTTTCATGAATGTGGTAAATAGCCGTTTTACCTGTAACTGATTTTACTACAGAGTTTAGGTAGTTTGGATGAATATTCATCACTTCTGCATAAAACAAAGGAGAGTGCGTATTTTCATTTGTTGTGTTTTCTACATCTGTCCTTAGGTACTCATGCAGTAACTCCTCATATCTGTTCCAAATACTCACATCTGCTTGATTTATTGCTTTTTTGTATTCCTTCTCTGGATGATCATGATGCAAAAAACGTTTAGTTAATCTCAATAGAAGAAGAACATAGGAGGCGATTAGGTCAAACTTATCCTCGTGATCACTGTGGTATTCAGCATAGATTTTATCGTAAATGGCTAAGGCCTCTTTCGCTTGTTCTACGCTAATTGAAAAAGGAACAGCCAGTTCCATTTTTAGAAATGGGAAGTCCTCTAATAGCCTGTCGAAAAGGTTATACTCTTTCAGGAAATCCTGTGTGATCATGATATAATAGCCTTGCCAATCTGGCTCAATATCCCAAGAAATGACTTGGAAGGGAGAATTGAAAAATATTACCGAACCCTCGGGAAAATCGCGATAATGACTGGTTACTGCCTTGCCAGACCCGCCAACTTTGAGTGCTACAGAATAGAAAACATGTCTAAAGGGTTTTTGTTTATTATTGACCGTAGACATATTCTCCTCAAATGTCCTGATATCAAAAATAGGGTGTCGGGCATCAGGAATATTAATGCCTCTACAATACTCACTAAGAGTTTGATAGTTTGGTATGTTGTCTGGAGTGGTGATTATAGTGTATAATTTCGTTGATTAGTTCAAATTAAGATTAAAATTTTACAATTCTATATTTTTTCAATTTTACGGTTGGTTTCCCATCTCCAAATTATTCCTTCTTCAGGGTCTGTGAGTTCTCCGGATTTATGAAAGCCACATTTGGTTAAAACTGAAGTGGAAGCATTGGTTTCTCCCAGAGTATGGGCTATTACTTTTTTAACATTTCTATGGCCAAATGCATAATTTACCAAGTTAGAAGCCATTTCTGTGGCCAAACCTTTCCCTTGGTATGCTTCCGCAATTTCATAACCTATTTCCACTCTTCCCGCTTCATCAGGGGCACCTTTAAAACCGCCGCTTCCGATGAGCGTTTGGGTTTCTTTTAAAACTGGAAAGTAGGTCCACCAGTTTTCAGATTCCGGTTTCTCTTTTAATTTTTCCAGAACAAATTTTAGAGCTTCAACTCCAAAAATGCTCCAATTATGAGCTACTTCTATTCCAAATTCTTTTCGAATAAAAGGATCTCCTTTAATGGCGGCATTAAGTACCTCTTCAGTGCCAGATAAAAGCAGTAGGCGTGGGGTTTCTATTTGATGTTTTTGGCTTAATGTCATAACGTAATTTAACGTATTATCATACCGCATTTAGGCTGCCGTTGGTTTTAATATTGAAGTGTTTTGTATTCAATTATTATGTTCAATTTTTTCTTCTCAAAGTTAAATTGCTTTCATATCTTTAGAAAAAGCTATTTAGTCAACAAACCATTTTAAGAATGTCCCTATTTGAAAAAATAAAATGGGTGCTGGGCATCCTTCTGGTATTTATTATTGTGCTTACCACCAATCTGGTTGATAGAAGTAATTTTAATCGAATTAGAAGTTCGGTAGAAACGATTTATGAAGACCGTATAGTAGTTAACGACTTGATTTTTGAGATTTCCACCATTGTTCATAAAAAAGAGATTGCCCTAAGAACAGGAAACGCCTCTTTTTTTGAGCGTGAGAATGAGATAATGAATGAGAATATTGAGGGGTTGATCAGTCGCTATGAATTAACCAGAATAACGCCAAATGAAAGAATTGCCTTAAATCACCTCAAGACAAACCTGAATGATATAGAAGAATTAGAGTCTACTCTAAATCCATCAGAAATTCCTGGAAGTGCCTCTATCATTTCAAAGCTTGAGCGAGTGAAGAATAATTTGACTGAGCTGTCAAAAATTCAACTCAGAGAGGGTAAAAAGGAGAAGCTAACAAGTGATAAAACCTTTGAAACGGTGGATCTCTTTACCAAAATTGAGATGGTGTTTCTCATAGTTATGGGGGTGCTAATCCAAATAATTATTTTGTATAAAGGGAAAGGTATCGCTTAGGAAAGTTTACCCAAAGCTTCTTCTTCAGAACTAACGAAGTTGATTCTTCCTGTGCGATTACTCTCAGCAATAAACGCTTTCAAACTGCTACTTTCCTTGTTATCAAAATCACAGATTATGGCTAGTCTAAAGTCATAAGTCGAGAACTTCTGAAGAATATCACCGGCCAATTTAGTTTTTAAGTCAAAAAACTCTTGGGAAAGCTGGTTTTCATAGATGATAAGACTATCAGCACCTGAGAATCGGCAATTCATCAATAGGTCCAGAATATCTTCTGTTTGTTCAATTTTCTCGTCTGTGGTTTTGAGAATTGCAATTGTCTTATTTCCGATTTGCTTTAAGTCGTACTCCATTTTCTCTATTTAAAATGAGTACGCAAAAATGCTAAAAAGCCGGCAAATATTGCCGGCTTTTCTATTCAAATAGCTTTTTCAGTAGATGTGTTAAATATTCTTTGCTGGAGGAAAATCTACAGGAATTTGAGATACTCCATAGGCGTAATTGGTAAAGGTTACGGCCGTTACCACAGCTACCAGGTCAATGAGTGCTTTCTCATCAAAACCTTGAGCAAAAAAGTTCTCCTTTACTTCGTCTGAAACATGACCAGCCTTTGCTGCGATTTCAAAGGCGATTGTTGTTAAAGCTTTTAATCGAGCATTATTGATGGTTCTGGCTCTTAGCTGGATAGTTTCGTCTTCAGTAAAACCATTCATCTGACCCAATGCTGTGTGAGCAGCTTTACAGTATGCACAGTTATTGGCTTCTGAGACAGCAAGTTTTATAGCCTCAATTTCTTTGTTGGTAAAAGTTCCCTTTCCTGCTGCTTCAGAATAACCCAGAATGCCAGATAGTGCATCACTTGAGTATCCAATGGTAGCATATAAGTTGGGGACTGTTCCTAGTTTGCTTTTAAGGGTGTCAAAAATTCCTTGCGATGTAGAATCTACCTCTTCTCTGGTTGGTACTTTGATTTTTGTCAATACTTCCATTTTTGTCTGTTGTTTATTTTGTTTAATAAGATAACAGTACAAAAGTATGGCGGTGAGTAAAGAGCCTGTTATGCTAAATTGCCTTGCTTATTGTCAATTCTTCCCTTTCTTTAAATTTTTGAGGGGAAATGCCTTCCTGTTTTTTGAAGAAGCGACTAAATGATTGGATATCGGGAAAGCCTAAACCATAACTGATTTCTGAAATGGTTTGATCTGAGTAGAAGAGTAGTCTTCTGGCCTCCAGCATAATTCTGTTTTGTATGAATTGTAGAGGGCTGGTATCCCCGTATTTTTTGAAAATATTGGATAATGTTTTAGGGGATTTATAGAGCATATCGGCATAGTCTTTTACCGAGTGTTTTGTTCTAAAGTGCTGCTCTACCAGGAAATTGTATTCTCTTATAATGTCTACAGTGTTTTTAGAGAGTGAAGAGGTACTTACTTGTTTTTTGTAAATACGCAGACACAGAATAAGAAAACGTTTGAGCATCATCTGAAGCATAGAAAGCTGCAGGTTGTCATTCGATTTCATCTCAATCAGAAACATTTTATACACTGTTTCCAGTATTTCCAGCTCCTCTGCAGAAGGTTTAATGAGTGGTACCTGAGTAGCCCCGTAATAGAGTATACCTTTACAGCCAACCTCTGAGTCATGATCTACTACACAGTAAAATGCCCTGTTCCAGCGAATGAGCACCGCAGATTCAATTCGCTGAGCTTTGATCTCATGAAATTCAGTAAAGCTGATGAGTTCGTTTCTCTCCGGGGTGTATGTTTCACCATCAACAGTAAGCTGGTTTAAGTCAGATTTGAACCAAAGAAGGGATAGTTCGCTAGGTTTTGAGCTGTTCAGCTCATTTAGACTAGAGTTATTGATCTCTAAAACCTCGATCGTTTCTGTATGTTTTCCCTCAAATCTCATGGCTTAAAAATACGAAAATGAAAAAAGCAGGGTTTGCTCAAAATTAGTTCTTTGAAATCGTATGATATCAAAGTTGATGAAGTGATATTCCTAAATCAGCCAGTAGTTTATTGACCTCTTTTAAGGCTTCTGCGTTCAAACTTTTGCTTTTGCAAATCACATCGTAACCTTCGGGAGTAAAGAGTGTTTTCTTGAACTTGATCAAAGCCCATTGGTGAACGGTGTCAAAATGTAAAATACTCCATTCACTTTTCAATAGACCGAGAAGACCATTACCTCGCCAGACAAAATCAGAATTGGCTATATTCAATGGGTAATCTTTACCTTCAATGCTTCTTTGCTTTCCTTTTTTCTGGTAGCGTACACTATCCAGTAAGATTGGTTTACCACTTTTGACGTCGATAGAGTAATTAAAGGTAGGGTTGATTTTATCTCCCTTCAGCCACATAGGGAAGTTGGTCTGTAGGATATACCACCGGCCTTCCAGTTCTTTGAGGTCAATTGATTGGTCTTGAGTCGTCATACTTTTTTTTCATTGAAATGCTCTAAACAAGCTACGCAAAGAGCTGTACGAAAGACTCCACAACTCGGAACTAGGCTTTTTGGATAGGGTATCATTGATTTCTCCATGATAAAGTTTAAGCACAAAAAAACGGCACAAGAGCTAGTCTTATGCCGTTTGCTTTATAAGTATCGCTTTGCCCTAGAATGAAATCTGATGGCTTGGCAATGGTACAGTAGTCATTTTCTTTAATGGAGGAGCAAACTGCGTAAGCTTTATTCCGTTTACGGCCACTTTGTATTCTTCCAGAGTTGGTGTTCTGCCCAAAATAGCAGAAAGTACAACTACCGGCGTAGAGGCCAGTAGAGATTCTCCTTTCTTACGGTCTGAGTCTTTTACCACTCTACCCTGGAATAAACGAGTAGATGTTGCTAAAACGGTATCACCTTTCTCTGCCTTCTCCTGGTTACCCATACACAGGTTACAGCCCGGTCTCTCCAGATAAAGGATATTGTCATACTCGGTACGAGCAACACTCTTTGGAGCATTATCATCAAATTCAAAACCAGAGTATTTCTGAAGAATTTCCCAGTCACCTTCCTCTTTTAGTTCATCAATGATATTATAGGTAGGAGCCGTCACCACCAGAGGGGCTTTGAACTCAACCTTACCATACTCTGCTTCAAGGTTTTTCAGCATTTTGGCTACGATCTTGATATCCCCTTTATGGACCATACATGATCCCACAAAACCAAGGTCCACATGTTTTTCACCTTCGTAGAAGCTCAGCTCACGAATAGTGTCATGAGTATAACGCTTTGAAACATCTTCATTATTGACGTCAGGATCAGCAATCATTGGTTCTTCAATGATATCAAGATCTACAACGAATTCAGCGTAGTATTTGGCGTTTTCGTCAGGAGTAAGAGGAGGTTTCTTACCAGTTCTGATTTCCTCGATTCTGTTATTGGCTTTATCAATCAGACCTTGAAGAACTTGCTTTTCATTGTCCATTCCCTTGTCTATCATGATCTGGATTCTGCCTTTGGCAATTTCCAAAGATTCGATCAAGGTGTCTGGTTCAGAGATACAGATGGAAGCTTTCGCTTTCATCTCAGCGGTCCAGTCTGTGAAAGTAAAGGCTTGGTCAGAAGGAAGAGTACCGATGTGTACTTCTATAATTCTACCCTGGAATACGTTCTCACCGCCAAATTTCTTCAACATCTGAGATTGCGTAGCATGAACCACATCACGGAAATCCATGTGGTCTTGCATCTTTCCTTTGAAAGTCACTTTTACAGATTCTGGGATCGGCATAGAAGCTTCTCCTGTGGCCAGGGCCAATGCTACCGTACCTGAGTCGGCACCAAAGGCAACTCCTTTTGACATACGCGTATGCGAGTCACCACCAATAATGATAGCCCAGTCATCTACGGTAATGTCATTCAATACTTTGTGAATAACATCGGTCATAGAATGGTAAACGCCTTTAGGATCACGGGCAGTGATAAGACCGAAGTCGTTCATAAACTTCATCAGTCTCGGGATATTCTCCTGAGACTTCTTATCCCATACTGAAGCCGTGTGACAGCCAGACTGGTATCCTGCATCTACAATCGGAGAAATCACAGTAGCTGCCATCATCTCAAGCTCTTGTGAGGTCATAAGACCGGTAGTATCCTGAGAACCAACGATGTTAACCTCTGCTCTTACATAAGAGCCGGCATGCAATACCGCCCCGGAAGTACCCACAGCGTTCTTATTGAATATCTTTTCTACTGCCGTAAGACCCTGACCTTCATGGGAAATCTCTTTAGAAGGGGCAAAAACCAGAGGAACGTCAATTCCTAGGGTCTTGGCAGCGAAAGTTTGAAGCTTTTTACCGAAAACAATGGCGTATGAACCACCAGCTCTCATAAACTCCATTTTCTGAGGCGTAAACGCTGATGAAATATCCATCAGTTCTTGATCGCCATTATATAATTTTTTGCTTTTGGTGTTAATAGTTAATACCGTACCAGTGTCTACCGAATAAGCTTGCTCAAGCACCGGCTCGCCATCTTCATCTACCACTAATTTGCCATCAGCATCATATTTTTTAACCCAGTTTTTGAGGTCAAGGCCAATACCACCTGTTACACCTACTGTAGTCAGGAAGATTGGCGAAATACCATTTGTACCTGCAACGATAGGAGCGATATTGATAAATGGAACATATGGGCTGGCCTGCTTACCGATCCAAAGTGCTACGTTATTTACACCAGACATTCTGGAAGAACCTACACCCATGGTGCCTTTTTCTGCAATGAGCATTACACGCTTATCAGGATGTTCTTCTTGTAATTTAAGAAGAGCCTGCTGCTGTTCTTTATTATGTTCGAACATACACTGCCCGTGTAACTCACGGTCAGATCTGGAGTGAGCATCACTTCCCGGAGAAAGTAAATCAGTAGAAATATCACCTACGCCAGCCACAAACGTCACTATTTCGATCTCTTCATCTAGGTCTGGCAACTCCGTGAAAAACTCTGCTTTTGCGTAGCTTTCTAAGATAGAAGTGGCAATTTTACTTCCATTTTTATAAGCATTCTCAAGACGAGCCATATCTGCTTCGTACAAGAAAACTTGCGTTTTTAGTACATCAGCAGCTTGGTTGGCAATGCCTTGATCTTCTCCTAAAGCTAGATCTAGAAGGACATCGATAGATGGTCCTCCTTTCATGTGAGAAAGCTGCTCAAAAGCGAAAGGCTGAGAGATTTCTTCAACAGTAGCTTCTCCAAGAATAATTTCTTTAAGGAACTGAGCTTTTACTTTAGCGGCACTTGTAGTACCTGGCAATACGTTATAAATGAAGAAATTCAGTGAATCTGCCCGATGCTCGTGATTTACATCTTTAATCTGCGAGATTACTTCTGTAAGAAGATCGGCTCCATCAATGGGCTTCGCATGAAGATTCTGACTTTTTCTTTCCTCGATTTCTTCAAGGTATTGGCTGTATAAACTCATATAAATTATGCTTATATTTTATCTCAATGATTTTGAGCTCATCCCAAAATCGCACAAAAGTACGGAAACAGTGGAACTTATACTCTGTATCGCTTTCTAAATTTTGATGTAAAATTGCCCTTTTTAGCTTGTTTCTGCTGTTTGAGAGCCTTTTGTCTGGGTGTTCTTGCTTTGAAGGCCATATAAATGACTTGTCGCTAAAGCAGAAAAATTGAGAAAGTTTATTTATGACCCACCACTCCTGTGGCACAGCCAAAGAAGTAAGATTTCATTTTGACCCGGAGTCCTTCTTCTTTAAGAAATTCTGAGAACTCAGTGCAATCACCAAAATTTGTGCAATACACTCCCAGCATTCTATAGTCAGCAGAATTGCCCATGAAAAGTTTTCCAATCAACGGAATAAGGTATTTTAG
Source organism: Jiulongibacter sp. NS-SX5 (assembly GCF_052828545.1). The sequence goes on along the minus strand of NZ_CM128248.1, from coordinate 1,613,009 downwards.
ATAAAAAATGTAGGGTAATTGAAGCAGTCTGTTCTTAGGTTTTGATATCTCAATCATAGAAAACTGTCCTCCTTTTTTAAGAATTCTATTGATCTGTTTTGCCAAAATTTTAAGCTGATCTGAGGAAAAAGTTTTTAGTCCAAAAGTGGAAATAATATAGTCGGCAGATTCTGACGAGAGCCTATTTTCAAGGATATTCTGTTCTTCAATTTCTATCGTCATTCTTTTGTAAAGCTTACTTTTTCGAACGGCAGTGGCATTCATAACTGGTGATAAATCTACGCCTGTTATCTTATGCTCACTCTTAAGCTCTTTTTCTATGTTCGGCCAACTTTCTCCCATTCCTGACATGAAATCATAACCTTGTTTTATATTTTGAGACCAGTCGATTTCTTTGACGCATTGCCTACGCCATCGTTCAGTAAAACCGAAAGAAGAGAGATAATTGGTTAGGCCATAAGTTTGTGACATTCGGTTAAACAAACCGGCTACAAACTGCTCATTATAAATATCCAGCTGCATTTTTGAAGTAGTTATATGGGTTCTTGCAGCGTATAGAGCTTGATCATCTGCTGCTCGGCAATCTTTTGGGGACTACTACTAAGAATAAAATTTCGTAGCCCCTGACCATATTTCCAATGAGCCATTTGACCGATCAACCATGATTGCGAAACGATTTTATTGACTTTACCGAAACGTTGTTTCTGAAAATTTTCAAAAATGCTTTCGTTCATATTTTTGGTCAATAGACTACTCAAAAAATAGGCATCTTCAATAGCCTGACCACCGCCTTGACCCATGTTGGGAGTAGTAGCATGCCCGGCATCACCGATCAGACAAACCTTATTTTTATACCATTTTGGCATCGGTTTTAGATCATGAATATCACTTCTAATGATTTGGTCTTTTGGAGTAGAACGCAATAATTCTGAAACAATTGGATGAAAATCTTTGAATTGCTGTATTAGATTTTCCTTCAGCCCTGTTTCCAGGTCTTTGCCATTTTGTGGAGCCTTTGCCACGGCAAACCAGTAGTATTTACCCTGAGAAATTCTTGAAATACCGAAGCGTATCTGTTCTCCCCAGAGTTCGTAAATATGATGATCAAAGTCCTTATCAAAAAAGCCTTCTGCGATCCCACGCCAGCATGTCTGACCAGCATAGCGAAGTTGACTTTCCGGAAATAACTGTTTCCTTACTTTTGAGTGAAGGCCATCTGCACCAATGAGTAAATCGCTTTCAAAGGTGCTACCATCTTCAAAACGTGTAGACACCCGACCATTTGTTTGCTCTGTAAATGAATTGAATTCTTTACCGAGAACTATCTTTTCATTGGGGATATGACCCAATAAAATATGCTGTAAGTCAGCACGATGGATAGCAATGGAGGAATAGCCAAAATGTGTTTTTATGGCTTCCTGCGACTGATATGTAATGGGGGAGAGGTCTGTCTTACCAATGGTAATATGGTCAATGGAATTACCTTTTCTTTTGATGGAGTCAAGCAGGCGAAGGCCGTCCATTACCTGAAGGGCATTGGGGGCTAGCCAAATACCTGCTCCTACATTCTTAATTTCAGGCGAACGCTCAAATACTCGGTAATCAATACCTAGATGCTCGAGTGAAAGGGCCAAAGTAAGCCCTCCGATTCCTCCACCAATAATTGCGATCATGAGCAGAAAGTTTGTGGTTCTAAGGTAGGCATGAAACGAATTAAATGACAGGAGAACCATCTCGATTTTGAGACATTTCAATTCGTAGGTTTAAGAGGTAGAATTTTTCAGCGTTTGTCAAAAGAAATCTGTAGACAATAGAAGTAGGGTTGTAGTATTGGCTGCTCTAGGTCTATGGTAAAAGTAAAGGCTTGAAAGTAAGAATGAGCCTCGTCAAATACGGACATTCATGTACCTTTGCCGGAGCATTACGATCATCAATGGAACTAATCACTGTAATTGACTACGCAGGTACTCTGGTTTTTGCCATCAGTGGTATTCAGGCTGGCGTAGAGAGAAAACTTGACCTCTTTGGAGTATTTATTCTGGGTTTTGTAACTGCAGTAGGTGGAGGTACCCTGCGTGATCTCCTCATCGGAAGCACCCCTGTCGGCTGGATGAAAAACGAGCTTTATATCTATCTGATCATATTGGCTGTGCCCATAAGTTATGTCTGGAGCAGTCAGATTTCTCAAATGAAGAAAGGGGTCTTTCTCTTTGATACCATCGGGATAGGCATTTATACCATTTTAGGTCTGCAGAAAACGCTGGCTTTAGGCCTTTCACCGCTTTTGGCGGTAATGATGGGGGTAGTATCGGCAGTTTTTGGAGGGGTCATTAGAGATGTACTTTCTAACAGAACACCCCTTATTTTTCGTAAAGAGATTTATGCTTTTGCCTGTTTAGCCGGTGCAGTTCTTTATTTGATTTGTTCTCTTTTTCTGTCGTCCCAGATATCAATGCTGCTGTCCATAGCAGTGGTTATTTTCATACGAATCATGTCTATCAAAAAGCGATGGTATTTGCCTTTTAGACCTTAGTTCGTTGGTGATAAGTTATTCCTCTTCTACAAATTCAAGGATGTCGCCTGGCTGGCAATCTAGTACCTTACAGATCGCCTCTAGTGTACTAAAACGTACTGCTTTGGCCTTCCCTGTTTTTAAGATGGATAGATTCGAAAGAGTAAGCCCTACTTTTTCAGAAAGCTCATTTAAGGACATTTTACGTTTTGCCATCATCACATCCAGATTTACAATTATGGGCATAGTTTAGATGGTTAAGTCATTTTCAGATTTAAGATCAATAGCACCTTGTAAAACGCGTGCGAATATGGCTGCGGCGGTGGCTACCACCAAAGTGGCAAAACCTAATATGATGCTCATGGCAATAAATCCGGCAGGATCGTCGCCTTCTGCATGAAAAATTCTTATACCGATGGCCAAAATTAATATGGATGCCCCAAGTACGAGTGCACAATTTCTGATGGTTAAAAGTGCCCTTACTGATTCAGGTTCAAAAACCTTGTTTTGGTCAACTAGGCCCAATAGTTGAAACGCTTTATACAGTGCGATAAAAAATGCTACAGATGCCAGATAGGCATAAATAATAACCGGATCCATGTAGATCTGTAACAGATTCAGATTCTGAGCTCGGCCTTCTCGTGGAGGAAAAAATATCAAAAAGGCCAAAGTTGCTAAAGCAATCAAAACAACCGTTGACTTTAAGAATGTGATTGGGATCTTTTTCATAGGATTAATGAGTTATAGGCTATTTTCTAGACGGTTAAATCTTGTTCATTTTGCAATTCAACTCCCTTTTTGAAGATTACAGCAATAATATAAATCACCGCCGCCATCAATATAAAGGCTTGCCCATCTGACCAAAACTGATTCATTTGTTCCACATCCAGTCCTCTTTTAAGGAGGTTTTTGGCGGATTGCCTGGCTATAAGACTCAGGAGTCCAATAGAAAATGTAGAATAGCTGATTTGAGCTACTTGAAGTCCGACTTTCTCATTAAATGGCTGACTTAGGTCTAAAGCACTCACCAATAAGATAACCTGATAAAACAAAACACATTTGAGCAAAGCTATCGCAATAGCCAGCGTATACATAGAAAAAAAGGAGAAAGGGCTCTGCGTATATAAAATGCTTAGATCCAGCTTTTGGTATAGTCGAGATACCATTTCTGGTTTGAAGATGCTAAAGGCGAAATTGGTGAGCAGACCGCCCGCTTCAATACAAAGGCCTACAAAGATGATCCAGCTGATGACTTTGAGGGCCTTGAAGATGAAATCGTTTTGACGTGACATATCCTTTAATTTAGAATGATGCCACTAAATTGATAAAAATTTATTGAAAAACAATAAATAATAATTAATAAAAGGTAATTAATCCGTTTTCCTATTCCAGGTCTTCAACAAAAAATATAGCATTTTTATTGAGATCAAAAAAAGCCGAATTCGTTGGTTTTCCAAGGGGTGTTTATTTGTAGTTTGTCTGTCGTAACAGTCCCCCTTTTGACCAATTCTTCAAATATGGATTCGATGTTTCTTACAAATATTTTGATGACTGAACCTCCCAAAAGAGGATCATCTTCAGTATCAGCATGCCATTGTAGGTGTACGCAAATATTTTCCCGTCTTAAAACTGCATACATCTCATCTTTCTGTACCAGCTTAAACCCTACTTGCGTAGAGTACCACTTGACATCTCTTTCAATATCCTGACTCGGAAGCACCGGAGAAACTTCAATAAATTGGGTAGACATAATTTGAGCATTTAACTAAATAGATGCGTCATAAGCCTCTTTGATCCAGCTTTTGAGTTCCTCATCTACTTGGTCAGGTGATTCTAATTTTACTCGATGCGTACACATGGTACCAAACGGGCCGGAGTTTTCCAGACGTGCAGTGGTGGGTTTATCCTTGAGTTTAAAGCCTAAATCTATTCGTGTTTTAGTGGCTGGTTTAATCAGAATGAACTGTCTTTTCCGAATCACACTCACTGTTGATTTCTTGGGAGTAATAGTGACATCTTCACCTAGTGATTTGACAAAGTCTATCAAAAGATCATAGATTGGCTTTAGTGATTCTTTTCCTTTGTATTGCTCTGCAACTAAATCGTTTGGAGCCTCCTGAGAATCTTTTGATAAAGTAACGATGGTATTGGCGAAGCCATGTGTGACGCCGTGTTCACTTTTCAAGTATTTTACGCCTTCTGAGTGCTTAGTGAAGGCTTTTTCTTTCAAAATCTGTTTCCATTCATCCAGTGATTTGCCTGTTTTCTCAGGCATATTATCAATCATCGTTTGTAATGCTTTTTCCATAGGTGTTTTATTAAAGCTTGATATCAAAAATAATAAGATCTCTTTCTCTGTCGGCTCCAATAATAAGAGAGTCTTTTCGGTAATCATAGGCTACGCTCAAACCGCCGTAAGTGAGTCCTTTCCAAGGGCCATGGGCTACTTGGCCTACCACATTGGGCCCGATGACTGTGGCTGAAGCTTCCTTAGCCATATTGGTGACTACATCCACTAACTCTTGGTGATGGTCCGGCCATTGCTCTTCTTTAGCAGCCCAGCCATAAGGGATGAGTAAAATGTCAGGATCCTTGGCTTTCATTCTTTGAATAACATTTTGATCAAAAGAGTCGGCACAGATTAGTAAACCTAGTTTTCCAAATTTGGTCTCAATGACTGATATGCTATCGCCTTTGCTGTAAGGTGGATCCATAAGTTCTGTGATAACATTGATTTTGCGGTGTTTAAGCAGGATCTCACCTTTAGGATCAATTAATATGGCGGCATCATAAAGCTGTTCACCTGATTTTTCTACCAAACCAATACAGAGATGTAGATCATATTTTTGAGCCAATGAAGCCAGGAAGTCACTATCTCTGCCAGGTATAGGAGCCGCTCGCTCATGTGCTTCAGGATTTACCCACCCAAACAAAGACGTTTCTGGAAAAACAACTAACTCCGCACCCTTTTCTTTAGCCTCAATTAAAGCGTTTTCTATTCTGACTAGATTGCCGGCTCTGTCGCCTGCGAGTCCGTAAATCTGAGCCATGGCTACGCGGGCAGAAGACGATTTTTCACTCTCACTTTGTGAAGGTTCAGATTGACAAGCAAAAAATAAACTAAAGCATAAAAGGAAAAATAACTTTTTCATTGTCGAGGGTATTTTGATCATCAAATTACCGATTTATCAGGAAAAAGCCGATTTGTATCTATTTACCAGCTACAGAAACACAGTTTTTGAAGAGAAGTATACCAAAAATGACTATCGGATTATTTACGACATATCACAAAAAACATCGGTTGATCTTCTTGTATTTCAGAGTATTCAGTAAGTCCAAAAGGACTGAATTCTTTTCGAATATGCTCTTCACTATAATAGAAAATAGGAGCACCTGCATGAGTTTCATATCGGTTTTCGCTGACCTCAAGACCTTTGCCAAATTGCTGGGCAGATTGAGAAATGGCAGTAAAAATCATTAAACCCCCGTTTCTCAGCTGACGATAGCAGTTTTGCAGAAGCTGAATCCGTTCATTGCTATCTAGTAAATGAATGACTGCATGGCAATAGATGGCATCATAGGTATTCTTATCATAAGGCATATCAGAGACCGAACCATGAAAGATTTTTAGACGGTTATCGAAACGCTCTTTTGCCAGAGCAATTGCTGTTTCTGAAATCTCTATTCCAGTGACTTCAAAACCATTTTCTACAAAAACTCTGGCATTCCTACCATAACCTATTCCAGGAATTAATAAGGTTTTGGCATTCTGATCTAAGATGTCAAACGCCAATTCTGCAGAGTGGGCAGCTTTTTGACCCCACATCTCTTTCTTAGCCTTAAAATGGTTTTCCCAGAACTCAGACATTGTTTATTAGCTCAATTAGCATTGGTGAAGTGATTTAGTGATTTAATGAAACTCAACTTCCAATTCAGCCACCAAAGGTCTATGATCTGAAACCAGTGGTTCATTGAGCAGTCGTATAGATTTGGGTTTGATTATTTGAGTCTTAGAATTGCGATAAATGACATGATCTATTTCCACTTTTTCTTCTCCCTGAAAACTTAAATGATCTTCTCCTTTTTTAATGAAAGTAAATCCTTGATCATAGAAATACTGCATTGTCGGTGAGTCAGGTGCACAGTTAAAATCGCCGGTGATGATCACGGCTTTGTCTAAGCTGTCAATGTAATTCAATAGTGCTTTTGCCTGTTTCAGGCGACTATCAGAACCTTCCTGGCTTGAAATCCAATCGAAATGGACATTGGCGAAAATCAAAGAACAGCCTTTGGCTATCTCCACTTCATGAAAGATGGCTGATCTTGGTTCATGTAAACCTTCAGGTAGGGTCAAAACCATGGTAGAAACCAGAGGCAAACCGGCAAGCGTTGCCATTCCATATTGACCTCCCTGGAAATCCATAAATGCACCAAAAGTACCTTTCATGCCTGTTTGCTGAGCCAGGTACTCAGTTTGATTTACACTATCTGATCGAGTGCAGTGGTGGTCTATCTCCTGAAGACCACAGAGGTCTGGGGCTTCATTTTGGATAACCTGTGCAGCCCTACTCAAATCAAGTTGAAGGTCTAGTCCTTCTCCATGTCTGATATTATACGACATAACTTTGAGGCTGACCAGCTGTTTTGTTTGACATGAAGCAAACATTAAAACCGGAAGTAATAATATGAGGACACCCGACTTTTTCATGAGAATGAATCTTTGATTTACACCAGACGATTACTCCCCTTTGCGGAGGTCATCTACGGTCTCTCTTTCGATATTAAAATATTTGATTTCATGCAGGGCAGGGGCACCAATAGGGCTCTGAGCTTCCAGACCAATTTTGACTTCTTCTACCTCAGGAAGTGTGGTAAGCCTTGCCATTTTGTAGTCTTCTCCATCCAACGACCATAACATAGAAAAGATATTTCCTTTACGAGCAATTTTGAGCCAAACCTGGTCTTCATCATTAAGTCTGACCCCATTGGCGTCATCAGAAACTCCTTTGGTGACTACCGTGACAATGCCCTTGCCCGTGGCATCAGAATTCTCAAAAGCAAACTTGATCCAGTTATCCGTATCCTGATGAATCATTAACGCTACTGCATTCCACTGATCACCGAAGTCTGGTTTTACTAGTGCCGTAGCAATAAAATCACCCTTCAGTTTTTGATAGAATAGGGGAGCAGATGCTGTTTTTGTCAGGTCTTCCGGATTGTTGAAAAAGTCTGTTCTAGACTCGGCCTGTATAAATAAACTGCCGTCTTTAATTGAAAATGTATCTGGCTTATTTAACCACTGAAAATCACCCAGACTATCCAAAGTGATTTCAGTCAGAAAGTTATTTTCTAAGTTTATCTCAACTGTTTGAATTTCTTCCTCGATGACTTGAGTAGGCTTTTCAGAACAACTTAGAAAAGCAATTGTAGAGATGGCCAAAATGAACAGATTCTGAGTCAGCTTCATGAAGTGTTGTTTTTTTTTGAGAAGCAATTTATTCAATTATACCTAAATCTCTCCTTCGATTTAATGATTCTGCGTCCTTACTAATTAGCAGTTTTCATAAAAGTAAACCTAAGAGGTCGGTTCTTATAACATGTCAATTCTTTCAAGCCCTAAAAGCCTCATTGGAGAGTTCTGCATTAACTACAGCTCCCGCTACATTACCTGCAAACACAGACGCAGCGACTGATCTCATCATTAGACTGTTATCTCCGCAAGCGAATAAACCGGGTACATTCGTTTTGTTCGTAAAGTCTACTTCTATGAGGCCTGTATCGGTGAAATTACAACCTAACTGTTCTCCTAAATCGTGATGTTGACTGAAGGGAATAGCGGCATACGCGGCTTCAAATTCTTCTTGAGAACCATCAGTAAATTCGATGCTCTTTAATTGGCCGTTTTCATGACTTAATTCGGCTATTTCTTTTTTAATAACTGAAATGTTATTCCTGGCTAAAAGTTGAGAATGTTCTTCGTCAATATGGGTAGGATTGCTGGTAATGAGCGTTAAATCCTTTGTTAGGTTATGCAACATGGGAGCCAGGTGTAAAGTCTTGCTCTCCGCACCAAAAAGAGCTGTTTTTTTATTCCGGATTTCATAACCATGACAATAGGGACAATGCACCACTGAGATTCCCCAGCACTCTGCAAAGCCCGGAATAGACGGCATTTGATCTTTTACTCCTGTAGCCAGGACCATTTTGGAGCTAAAGAATTGATCGCCTGATTTGGTTGACACTTCAAAGCCATCAGAGGTTTTGTGAGCACTTGTTACCAAGCCATCATAAAAGTTGACCGTCTGATAGGCAGCAACTTGCTCCTTTGAAAGTTCACTTATTTCTTTTGGCGTTTTACCGTCCTGAGTTAGAAAATTGTGGGAATGAGGTGTTTGTCTATTACAAGGCTCACCGGCATCTATGATTAGGACATCTCTCAATGAACGACCAAGGGCCATGGCAGCAGATAAACCGGCAAAACTTCCCCCGATAATGATGACTTCGTAATTGCTTTTTCTCATTTGTGCTTGATGTTGACTGCACAAAGCTAGCTCTAAATTTCATAAATGCAACAATGTTGCAAAAGTGAATAATTACTTATTGAGTAACCCGTTTTGAAGTCTCGTATGAAGAAAGAAAAGTGAATTCCGCTAAAATCTTCCGACTTGGAATGGCTATTTTATGAAGGTAATTTTGACCAAGTCTTTGACTTGATTATGCCTCTTTTAGACAAACTGGCTTAAAAAGACTCTTTTCTTTCGTGGAATGGCTTGGCTCTGAATGGCTATTTTTAAGTGATCCGGATTTCTATCCTTGTCGAAAACGAGCTTGAATAAATCATGGACAGAGAGAAGTTCTTTTGGACGGTCTACCAACTGAAATTCATCATTCACATTGACATGGCCTTCTTCTAAGATACTTAAATAGGTGCCTCCAAAACCATGCTGTATAAACTGCTTGATCATTTGAGGTGTGCCGAACTTATGACCTAGTTTATAGCATGGCTCACGATATTGAGAAACTTGAACCAGAGCTTCGCCTAAACGGTAGGTTTCACCAAGAAAAAGCTCTCTTTCGTCAAAACCTTCTACCGTTAGATTTTCACCTAACATACCCCAGCTCCAGTCCAAATCGGGATATTGAGCCTTCCAGTGAGGGTACTGCTCAGCAGAAAACACGTAACAGGCCTTATAAAAGCCTCCATGATTTAGTCTGTTGGATACCTCGTCTCCGACCACATCATTTCGGGTAAGATAAATCGGCTGGCCTGTAGGCTTTTTGTAAATGCCCGTGGTTTCTTCTTTACCGTTCCAGATAAAAGTGGTGGGCGTACCAATGTTGGTTGAGATGATTTTCATTGTACGTTTTTGATTAATAGTTCATGGCTTTTACTTAATAAACTTTCTCAAGCTCATCATATAGCCCAGGTGCAATCCCTCATGGTAATTATTGAAGTTCAAAGCGTCTTCAATATTCCCGAGATGAAAGCCAGTGCTGGTTTGACGTTCTTTATACGTTTTGAAAAGGCCTTGTTGATAGTCTTTTTCCGTTTGCTCCAGCGGAGCAATTAAGAGATTTTTAATTTCGGCTATTTCCTCTGCTGATGTATTACCAGTAGGTTTAGTGCCAGGCATATACTTTTCTACCATTTCCATCGAAATATTCATGGGTAAATCTGCTCCCCGATAAATCAACGATTGCTGAGCTACCACCACATGAGCAATATTCCAGATCAGATTATTATTGAAACCTTTTGGGATAAGGTTTAGCTGCTCTGTGCTATAGTTTTCCAGGAAAGAGAGGTAGATATTTCTATTGGTTTTCCAGGTTTTGAAAAGTGCCTTCATGTATGGGAAATTGGGGAAATTTTAAATGATCAAAGGAATTATATCGGATTCAAAAAAATCAAAGTTATCAATATCAAAACAGTCATGTTTCTCTAAAAGATCACCGAGATTTAACTTCTAATAGGGCCTTCATTTGAGAATTAGCTTTTTGTTGAATAAGTCAATTTCGAATTTAATTTTAAGCTCCTTATTAGGTAACTCCGGGTGAAATTCCATGCCTCAATTTCGCCTTTTTATATTTCAATATCTCTATTTGATCGTTTAAAAAAGAGAACGAAATTTAGATTGGCTGGGAATATTAAATCATTTGAGTCAACCCGTACGAAAAAAATCACTCCTTACGGGAAGAAACTTCATTTTGGGTTTGTTAGTAAAAGATGGGAAGATTTACTTCTGAGGTAGATTTAGAATTATCTCAGAGAAATGAGTCCTTTGAATTGATATATCTTCTTCAGTATCATTCTAAAAAGAATAGAAGATGGAGAGATGAATTTGTATTTGAGACTATCTCAATGTACTCAGGATTATTTGTGAATTATAAAGTATAAAGAATTGAAAATTAGGAAGGTAGCATTAGTTGATCTGGAAGAGTTGCAAAGGATTGCTCAATTAACGTTTTCAGAAACGTTTTCTTCTCAGAATAGCGAGGCCAACATGTCGGAATATTTAGAAAAGGAGTTTTCTGCCGAAAAACTGACCGAAGAACTCATGGATGAAAATGCTGAGTTTTATTTTGTGGAGTTGGAAGGCAAGGCCATAGGCTATCTAAAAATAAATACGGGGGCGTCTCAAACTGAAATTAAAGACCCAAATGCTCTGGAAATAGAACGGATTTATGTCTTGAAAGAATTTCATGGCAAGAAAGTAGGGCAACTACTTTATAGAAAGGCAATTGAGCTAGCGAAGGAAAGAGGTCTTGCTTATGTTTGGTTAGGCGTTTGGGAAGAAAACGCGAGAGCCATCAGGTTTTATGAGAAAAACGGTTTTAAGGTATTTGACAAACATATTTTCATGCTTGGCGATGACCATCAAACTGATTTAATGATGAAACTGGACTTGAATCTGTAAGGCATTATTAGAGTGTAAACCCTTCACCTCAGATCGAATTAAATTACATTTTTTAGTCCTTGAACTGCGTTTGATTTTTTAATTGACTGAAATGAAGTCCTGCAACTAATTCACAGGAATTTTCAATTTAGGACAGAAAAGGAAAAGTCGAATTGTTCAGTTCTTTCTATGTGTTAATGACTGGTACTTACGGATACATTATCAATCAGGTAGACAGATTCTTTTTGCTTCTCATCGGCTCCCGGCAGGGGAGGGTCATTAGTTTCATTTGGGGTAGTTCTATTTGGTAAGTCACGATATGTTCCCGTTCTGAATGAAATTCGTTCTACCGTTTTGATAGCTACGGCTGCGGATAAGTCGTTCCCTATTTTTTCTCCATTTACCAAAACGGAATATGAACCAAGTCCTTCTGTGTTTTCTTCAATGTTAAGAGTGTACCAAACGCCTTTTTGGTAAGGTCTCAAAGATATTAGCGAGTTGCCGTCTTTGGCTTTTATTTGTCCATCCAGGTCAAAAATTAATTGAACTGGTCTGTTGCCAAATTGGTCGGCTATTTCTATTTCAAAGTCCGCCTCTGCTTGTTCCAGTACCTTGACCTTAAAAGAGGCTTTGACACGGCTGCCTTCCTCAAAAACTCGGATTGCCCTGGCATAATCGTATGGGTCGCTATCGCTGAGTTTGATGGCTTTGTTCTTTGTGTTTTCCTGTATTAATTCAATTCTTGCCCAAGCTGGCGAATGAATGTTCCAGTCTTTGATAGCACCACCGGTAGTCATGTTATCAAAGTCGTCCTTAACGTCGCCTTCTACTTTGTATTTGATCGGAGTTGGAATTCTGCTGATCCAGATGTCTTCCTTGTTCATGCTGTAGCTCATCCACATATCAGAGCCCGGAGGATTGCCATTTCCTGGCGAGATTCCTCGCATGTAGCAAGGACCAAAGTCTTTCCAGCGGCCAGTAAATCTTCTGGCAGGCACCTCAGCCTGTACCAGCAGTAAATTATCATAAAGAATGCCATCATTACTGGTGTTAATGGCCATCGGGAATCGGTATTGCGTTTGGTCTATTGGATTATAAGAAATGGCATACTTACCATCTTCTGTTCGCTGTCCCCAGACTTTACCGCCAGACATCACAAAAGTGGGCACCTTTACAGGATCAGAAAATGTGTGGCCGCCATCCTCTGAAAGTGCGGCGTAAGATTTCTTCCAAAGTCCTACAATCTTCCCATCATTTCTATGATACCAGTTAAAAGCTTGTTCAGATTTTTTGAAGGCATAGAAACCATCGTCTCCATTATCCTCCTCATACCATTGCAAGGTCATCAAAGGATCTGCTAGTAGAGACTCGCACGCCTCCAGAAAGCCCTTGTCTGTGGCGTTTTGATAAAACGGAAAAGCTGTATTGGTTTCATTCCAGTCAGTCATACTATCGTATCTGATGAAATAAATGGGACCCATAGTGCCGTCTTTATAGAGCTCGCGTACCACCCGGCCTATTCCATTTTCACGGAAAGGATTATCGGTATGACCATAAAAAGCCAGCGTAAGCAGGCGACCGTTAGGAGCTACATAAAAGCCCATACGCTGGTGCATCATATATCCATGAGAACCTTCAGGGATTTCCACTCCCTCTGGTGCCTCATAAGCCGGAAAAATCACCTGCGGGAAACTCCAGTCACGGCCATCTGTAGAAGTGGTAAGCATAGTTTGTACCGGAGCTACATGTTCATCAGACTCACCGCTGATATATTGCTGATAAAACATACCGTTCCAATAGGCCAGATTTGAAGCATGGCTGTAGGTATAGCCGAAATTATCGGCCAATTCGGGGTGAGATCTATTGGCTCTGAATGTTTGAATATTCTCAACACCTATGGCATACCTAAGACCCGCTTCATGTTTAAATGGGTCAATATGCTTACCCCCTATATAACGTATGGGTTCATGTTCACTCCCGGTTTGGGCCACAGTCAAAACATGACAACTTATGACCAGAAGTAAGGAGAAAAATATAGAGCGTAGGTAAGGAGAATGAATGGAGGAAGTCAAGGTTAGTTCTTTTTAATTGCTTTTTCAATTGTTTGGTTTACCAACCAAATGGCCTGGAAAACGTTTTCAATTTACCCGAAAACCCCTTCTTAAATTCATCTAAACGAAGATTTGGCGTATTGTGTAGATCAATTTCGATGGTCCTCTGCATTCATAGTATTAATCTGAGAAGCAGTATGATTTCGAAGGGGCAAATCATTCTTATCTAAGAATGCAGCTTAGCTCTGATCTGAATTGGAAAATGTCTTTTGAGTTTAACGTGAGGGTAGATCGTTCGTTCTCACGGTTTAAGCGATGATACTTTGTCTAGCTCTGTTTTGTATTCGGCTATTCTAGCTTGAGCTGTTCCATCAATGAGCAAAATAACGGCCATCATAGCAATGGTAGTGATCATGCTGGCTCGCCAGATGGGTTTATCCACGAAAAAAATGATGAGAGCACAGGTGGCAATAATTAAAGGAATTGTTCTGAAAACAATGTTTTGATACTCTTTGAGCGTAGCTTCTGCTCGGTCTATTTCAGACTGTATAAACGCAGAGGCGTCGGCTGAGTGGGCTATTTCAAATTGTTTGATTCTGGATTTATTGGTAAAGTACAATCCAAGCCCTATTGTTACCAGGAGAGCTCCCGCCACTGCCGTAGGAATAATGTAAGCTCGAGCGATTTCTGTTTTGCCAAGCTGCCAAAAGCCAAGGCTGGCTGCCAGAAAGCCCAAACCGAATAGGACGAAAAATGGAGTAGAAAATAATTCGGCTTTCGCCCATTCAGTGGCTTTTTTGAGGATATCCATAGTTAAGGTATTATAGTTTTGTAAGTTAAATAATTCGAATGATTTCACTTGTTCTTTAACAAATATCATATTCAGGGGGTGAGCTCATGAAATATTAAAGTCACAAGAAAGAAAGGATCTTAGAGTTACTGCGAAGGTCATATCGGGTATATTTAGAGTACAAATTCACAATTACCACATGAAATCTGCATTCATCATTTTATTAAGTCTTTCTACTCTGTCTCTTCATGCCCAAACTTTTGAAGGTTTGATTCGGGAGGCAGGAGAATATTACAATCAGGAAAAGTATCAGGAATCTGCCATAGCCTACCAACGGGCGTTTAAAATAAATGAGGGTAGTTCTAACGAATATTATAATGCTGCCTGTTCCTGGGCCTTGACAGGGGATACGCTACAGTCAATAGAATATTTAAACCTTTCAGCAGATAAAGGCTGGAAAAATCTGAAACATATCAAAGTAGACAAGGATCTACGAAGTTTACATGAAGTTCATAGGTGGAGTGAGATTTTGGCCAAAGTGCAAGAGAATCTAACTGCTTATGAAAAGGATTTTGATAAACCATTGCAGGAGCAATTGGGACGTATATATGTTCGAGACCAAACGCTAAGACAGCTCTTAACTGATGCTGAGGAGAAATTTGGGAGAGACTCAGAAGAGATGGCATATTTTTGGGGCTTGATTTCTGAACAAGACCAGCTCAATGAGAAAGAAGTCTTTGAGATTTTGGAAGATAAGGGCTGGGTTGGTAAAAGTGCAGTGGGTGGGCACGCCAATATGGCCTTATGGTTGGTTATTCAGCATGCTCCTATTGAAATTCAAGAAAAGTACTTGCCCCTTCTTGAAAAATCAGTTTTAGAAGGAGAATCGAGTGGTGGTCATTTAGCCCTACTGGTGGACAGAATAAACATGAGAAATGGAAAACCTCAAATTTATGGTTCACAGATCACCCGGAATAGTGAAACTGGTCAACAAGAAGTCTTTCAAATATGGGAACCCCAATATGTAAACCAAAGAAGGAAAGAGGTCGGTCTCGGACCGATTGAAGATTACCTTAAACGCTGGAATATTGAGTGGACCATTAAACAGGTGGAGAAATGAGGCTCTTCCTATGATGAAATGAACCCGATCATTGGTCAATTAATACCGTAAAACAGCTCAAAAGGTTATTCAAGTAGGTTGTTTTTGATTTGAGAGGCTTGTATGTGTGAGTATTTCAGAGGATTTTAAATTAACAACTAAAACTCAAGAGTCCCTCTAATTAAACCGAGATCTAAACTCCAGCGGCGACATCTCTGTCTTGTTTTTGAAAAGTTTGGTGAACGATGCGGGGCGTTCAAAGCCCAGATCGTAGGCAATTTCGCTAATGCTAAGGCTGGTGGTAGACAGCTGCTCTTTGGCTTTTTCTATCAATTTATGATGAATATGTTGCTGCGTACTCATACCCGTAAGTGATTTCAATAAACTACTAAGGTAGTTGGGGCTGAGGTTTAGTTCTGCTGCTACTTGGTCTACAGTCGGCAAACCCGTATTGACTAGTTTTTCTTCCTGAAAATGTCTGGTGAGAGTGTTCTCCAGTTTTTCTAATACCTGATGGTTGGCCTTTCCTCTGGTTAAGAATTGGCGTTCATAAAACCGTTCTGCATAGTTTAGAATCAGCTCCAATTGAGAGACAATGATGTTCTGACTAAAACGGTCGAGGTTGGCATCAGACTCCCGTCTGATATTTTGCATAAAATCTTTAATCATGAGCTCCTCTTTCTCAGAGAGAAAAAGGGCCTCACTTATGGAGTATCCAAAGAACTCATATGAGCTTATTTTGGCAGCCAGAGTAGTATTCCAAAGAAAATCGGGATGAATAAGCAGTAGAAATCCCGAGGGTTTCGCCACGCCGATATTGGGATTTTCCTGCATGTGCATCACCTGTTTTGGAGCCATAAAGGTCATCAGACCTTCGTCAAAATCGTATTCCTGCTGTCCATAGAAAAACTTATATGGCACATTCCTTTTAAGGCCAATGGCATAATAACCCGTGATGAGTTTATATTCCTTGATATCCTCAGGATAACGAAGTTGACTATAATCAATCAGGCTGATCAGCGGATGCCGAGGTGCCGCCAGATTGGCGAATTTATGGTAATCGCTGATACTGAGAAAATGAAGCGTTTTGCTCATGATTAAAGATAGAGAAATTGAGATAGCTTAAACCAACATTCCACCCGAAACTTCGATGCGTTGACCATTAACCCAGCCGGCTTTTGCGGAGCATAAAAAAGCTACCACAGCACCAATATCATCAGGCTCACCCACACGACCTAAGGCGGTGAGATTGGAGATGATACTGCGTTTTTCTTCATTATCTCTATTGGTGCCTCCGGCAAAATCTGTGGCTATGGCCCCAGGAGCCACCACATTTGCTGTTATTTTTCTGGAACCCAGTTCTTTAGCCAGATAGCGGGTAAATACTTCAATACCTCCTTTCATGATGGCGTAGGCAGACATGCCCGGCATGCTGAATCGTGCCAAACCGCTGGAGATATTGATGATTCTACCACTGTCATTTAGCATAGGAAGAGCAGCCTGTGTCAGGAAATAAACGCTTTTTAGATGGATATTCACCATTTCATCAAATTGCTCTTCAGTTGTTTGTTCTACAAGCCCAAAAGTGCCCGTGCCGGCATTATTGATCAGATAATCAAAGTTGGCATCCTCGTAGCTTTCCAGAAGATATGATTTGACCTGGTCAATCAGGTTTTTAGCGGATTCTAAGTTAGCGGCATCATATTGAAAAGCTTTGGCTCTCACTCCCAGAGCCTCTATTTCTTCTACCACTTCATTTGCTTTGGTCGTATTGCTATAATAAGTAAAGAGTACATTTACGCCATCTTTGGCCAGGTTAAGAGCCATATCTCTACCTAGCCCTCGGCTGCCGCCGGTAATGAGTGCTGTTTTTTGTGTCATTCTTGTGTTGTTTTTAATGAGACACAAAGGTGAAGCACATCAGGGAGCATTATTTTCCTTTTTCTACGGGATGCTTATCCAAATCTTTGTTTCCGTCTTTGGAGTCTGTGGTGATCTATATCAGAATTAAATTTTATCTGCCTAAAACTCTATTAAACCAGTTTTTTTAAAACGAACCATTTACAAGGCCTATTAATGCTCTAAAGTTATTGTAACTAGAGGCACAGAGGTAACGATTCTCATTGATCACACAATTAGCTCAGCTACAATCGATGCCGCTGAAAGATCAGTAGGAATGACGCAACCTGGTGTCATTTTAGAGGTGAACCTTAACTAGTCGACTTGCCTCTTTATAAAGAAGTGTGCCAATTACAAAACCACAGCTACTAAATACAAAACATACTTGGCTCCACAAGGGTGTGACTTTAATTTGATCAAATGAATCATACTCCACTGTCGTCTAAAACTATTCTGTCAATAGTTTTTTTATTTACAGCTCTTCTTACAAATGCTCAAACTATCATCTGGGACGGAGGGGCACATGACCATAAATGGAGTTCACCTGATAATTGGGACTCCAATACTGTACCTACATCCACCGATGAAGTGCTCATAGATAGTGACTCTGTGAATGTGGATGTGAATGTTACTGTAAAGTCGCTTGAACTCACGAGCGATGATTGTGCGAGAGGAAATTACGGGAAATTAGTTATTGCAACTGGCTTTAAACTCACTATTGATGGTAGTAATAGTACATGGGTTGCTTTTACTATTGAAAGCAGTTCTGTAAGAAATGACGGAGAATTAATCGTAAGAAATACAACTACAGCAGTAAGTATGGAGACAATGTCCAGCCCTTTTGCTCGAGTGCCCTCTGTGTTTGTAAACAAGGGAGAACTGAAAATTAGGAACTGCACCACTTCACTGAATTTATGGGAAGTAGGTGAGTTTTATAACGAAGCAATTGGCAATGTTCAAATTGAAGATGGCCTGGTAATGGGTGCTAACTCTGGAGAATGTGTATTTGAAAATGAAGGAACTATTGATATTAGGAATACATATTTGGAGAAGCTTGGTTCAAGTAGTCAGTTACTAAATAGAGGAACTCTTAACGTCAAAAATAGTCCTCAATATGGTATTAGTACAAATGGTGATTTTACCAATTTCGGTAGTGGAGTAGTAATCATTGATTCCACAGAGTTTGAAGGTTTTATTGTTGAAGGGAAATTTAGAAATAACGGAAGTATTGGCATCTCAAATCATAAACTTCAAGGGCTCTTAATAAACATACTTTCAAATGATTCAACCCTAAACAAAGGAAATATTATCATTGAAAATCAAAGGGATTATACAGGAAGTTTAGTAAGTGTTGAAGACGGCATTGAGATAATGAATGGATCTCTCATTAATGATGTTTCAGGTTTTATTTCACTTAAAAAGCTAAATGAAAATGCCCTCCGCTGTAATGATAGGTTAGAGAATAAGGGAGAAATAATAATCGATAGTACAAATAAAGTAGGCGTCTACATTACAAGTAATGGATCATTTAGAAATGAAAATGGGTCTTCAGTTAATGTTTCTAATACAGATGAAATTGGTGTTGAAGTTAGGGATAGTCTTCAGAATGCAGGATTGATACGAATTTTATCTTCAGGCAATGAAGGAGTATATCTGGCTTCTTCGGCTTACCTGGAAAACTCAGGAGAATTACTAGTTTCTGAAAGTGCTCATGCTGGAATGAGTACAGGATCATCTAGTAAATTGATCAATACCTCTGACGGATTGATAAAGATCGACACATCTGGAGGGGATGGTATCACAATGGGTGCAGATACTTTTATAGAGAACGGGGTTAACGCTACTATTTCAATTAATTCTACTGGGGAGGATGGAATTTATGTTCGGGGAAAACTTTCGAATATCGGGCTTTTGAAACTAATGAATGTTGATGACGATGGTTTCAATATAAGGGACACCATTCATAATTTTGGTTCAATAGAAATCTCACAGGTCAACATGAGAGGACTTTACTCTGGAGTAGTTCTTACCGAACCCCTTAGTAGTATTTCAATAAATCGTTCCGATAAAGAAGGCATTTTCAATAGTCAGTTTCATAATAAAGGCATATTGACTATTGACTCATCAGGAACTTATGGTTTGAATTCGCCAAATACAGGACGTGGGGGTAGTGACCCTATTATTTGTATCAATGATGGAATAATGATTATCTCTAGATGTGAAATAGCCGGAATAAATACAGAAGGAGACTTCGAGAACAACGGTATTATCTTTCTTGACTCTACAAACTCTTTAGGGATAGCAAATTCTTACAACTTTGACAATGCTAGTAAAGGGTTCATTGCTCTGGGTTCTCCTTGGGAAAATACAAGTAATTCCTTAACTCCAAAGATCAATAATTCAGGTTTTATTTTCCAGGACAGTGAATTACCGAATCAAGAAGGAATGGCTCCAAGTTTTCTATCGGAAGTCAATAACAAAGGCATCTACATTAATTCCAGAAGCAGCCCCTCCCTTAAAAATTGGACTAATGATGGCTTGGCTCTTTGGGGAATAGCCGGGCAAATGAGTACAGGAGCAGTGGAAACAGTAGCCCATAAAGGAGGCTTTCCTACAAATGCTCCAGCTGCTACTTGGTATTTAGATAAAAACTTAACACAAGCAGCCGGAGACTATATTTACGGCAACAACATTTTTATACCAAATTCACAAGGAGTCAATGCCGATAGCTTATGGTTCAGTATAGACATTAATGGGAATAGTACTGAATTGTATGTTTTAGTGGATAAGACTCCCGAATGCGTAAATCATCATTCGCTTACCTTTAATGAGGATTTATCTCAGGAATGGACTAATCCTTTCAACTGGAGCGTGCCCCAAATACCCTCTCCTTGTAGTATTGCTATTATTCCAAACACTAAAAAGTGTACCCTTCCGTCCGGATATCATGCCCGAGCCTACCGCCTTGAAACAGATGAAGGTGCTGTTTTGAATATTGAAGCAGGAGCTGTTTTAGATGTGACTCCGAACTAAGTTTTTGAATTAGTAATAAAAAAGATACTCTTTTGCTTTTTAAAGAAATCCACTTTCAAAGATCGTGAAGCCTCTTTTAGGTGAGAAATAAAGGTGAAGCACATCAGCGAGCATTATTTTCCTTTTTCTACGGGATACTTATCCAAATATTGGTTTCGTACTTATTCTAATCTCTTTTTGCCTGTGGCAAAGTCTTTATAAATCACTGCCTCGTCATATTCTTCGCCTACGGCAGTGTAGGCTTTATAGGTCA
The DNA here is from genome assembly GCF_052828545.1 of Jiulongibacter sp. NS-SX5. Next base: position 1,592,478 of record NZ_CM128248.1, on the reverse strand, counting down.
GTTGATTTCCATCAATGTTGATGACCTGAAAAAACTGAGTTTGCTCAGCAGCTTTATCTAACTCATACCCGTCTACGGTGTATGACTTCATTTGCTCAGGGTCCAGAGAATATTGTTTTGGACCGCTCACTGAGGTGACATAGACTGTGCTCAGGTTGTCTTTATCATTGGAATCTGTACTACGGGTAGGTACATGACCTCTTGCATAGGTGTGATCGTGTCCATTGAGCACCAGATCCACGTTATATTGATCTAGCAGCGGTTTCCAATGGTCTCTGGCAAACTGAAAATTTCGCCCTTTAGCTGGTGAAAAGATCGAATGATGGCAGGTGATAATCTTCCATTTGGCTGAGCAGTTTTTCAATTGCTGTTCCAGATAAGCGGTTTGTTCTTCCAATTGGTCTGTAGAGTTGAGTACTATTACCCTTACATCCTGATAATCTACAGTAAATACCGTTTCATGTAGTACAGGGTCCAGGTCTTTTTCTACAGGTAGCGTAAATTGAGGTCGCCACTGAATGGAAAGTTGGCGTGCCTCATTGTTCTCCAGTGAGTTAAACTCGTGATTGCCTACTACAGGTATAGCGGTCCACTGACTGTGAATAAATCCGCCAGCTTTAAACCATTGAGCCCATTCATGGTCACGGTGGGCGGTATTGATCAGGTCTCCGGCATGAATTACAAAAGAAGCTTCCGGTGCTTTCTGGTAGGCCATTCTGATGACTCTGGACCAGTGTGAGAGTACATCGTTTTGAGCATCACCAAAATACACAAACTGCGTAGAGGAGTAAGTCTCCTTAGCGGTTTTGAACTGAATCCACTCTGACCAGTGATCCGCCCCATCACCTACACGATAGGCATAGAATTTATCGTGCATCAGATCGGTAAAAGTGACACTATGATGATATACCATCAGCGAGGTGTTTCCTTTATACATACCAAGGTCAAAAGGCTCCGAAAGAGCCTGAACAGTGGACGCACTTTCTGCAAATTTTGAATTAACGGTGGCTTCGGCTATCTGTGCCACAGCATTATGAACGGTGGTGTCTGTTCGCCAGGTAACAGCTCTGCTGGTAGAGGGGTCACCATTAAAAGTCAAAATGATACGATCAGGGTCTTTACTGGGTATTTCCCAATGATGTAAACCCATTTTTAAGTGGGTATGCCCGTGCTGTGCAAAGGAAGAAATGAGTTCAAGGCTAAGAAAAAAGGAAAGTAAAAAGCTTTTCATCAAATGGTAGGTCTTCATGGCTATAAAGAGATAACTCTTTCAACCGATGAAATTACTTCAATTGCGACAAAGGAGCAGAAATACAGATCATGAAATTGTTAAATATTCTTTGAAAGCTTCCGCCAGACAATTTCCAATGGGCCATGCCTTTTCACTTTTAGGTAAAGGGTGCTAAATAGTGTAAGCAAAAGATAAATAGCAGTGGCAATTCCTACTAGGCTTAAGGGTGTTAATTGGCCATACAGGCCCAAACCAAATCCGTAAAAAAGTAGCACACAGATCAACGACTGTGCGATATAAATGGTCAATGACATACGCCCGGGCTTAGCAAAGAACAAAGCCAGCTTTTTGTTTTTCTGAAAGGCCAAAAGAAAGCAAATAGTATAACCAAAGCCCATACAGACACCGAAGGTTTCATTCATGGCAATCAGGAATGGCCGAATGATAGGGAAACCTTCCAGGTCAAAGAGCAGGAAAAAATCCACCTTGTACAGCTGCCAGATGGTAGATGAAAGAAGTAAGGTCAAACCAATTATTAAGAATGGCAGAGGGAATTTTTTAAGCTCCCGAAGAAGATTTTTACGAGCTGTGTAAACACCTAATAAGAAAAGACCAAACGTTTTAGGGATATACCAAACGAGGTTTTCCGGAAGGAAAGCCAGAGACTCCTTCATTCTTAGTTTTAATATCTCCATATAGCTTCCTGTCTGGAAGATCTCGATGAATTTATCCATTGCCATCGGTCTGCCCATATGCACCATAGACCAGTCAAACAGAATGGCGGCAAAATAATATAGCGGAATAAACAAGAAACAGAGAACTGAGACTTTCAATAGACGGTCATCTTTTAGCTTCATTACGGGGATGAGTAGAAGACCGAGTAATGCATACGAACAGAGGATATCTCCGAACCAGAAAAAGAGAGTGTGTAGTAGCCCAAAAACCAGCAAGACGAACATTCGCTTTCTGAATTTAACGGGGAACTGATGACCCAAGGTTTGCTGCTGGAGCACAGCTCCGAAGCCAAATAAAAAAGCAAAAATGAAAAGGAATTTGCCGGCAAAAAAGCGACTCACCACTTTCATGATCAGCTCATTTATGCCTTCTTGATGTCCATAGAACTCACCATAATAACTGTATGGGGCATGGAAAATAAAGATATTGACCACCAGAATACCCAATAAGGCCAGACCTCTTAGAGCATCTATTTCGTCAATTCTGGATGTTTGCCTGGCTGGAGCCTCCATGCACTAAAGTTACAAACACTTGTGAACTTTAGCCTCTGTTTTTCGACCAACGGATGCCTCCGTTGGATAACTTAAAATGAAATTGCTTAAACAGTGCTCTGAAAAGGTACCTAAACCACTTGCTTTTCAAAAGCGATGAAGTGGGTGGTGTGTTCATTATAGAGGGGTACTATCTTTACCTCACAGGTGTAGGTAGAATTGTCTTTACGGTGATTCACAATCACATCTTTGAAAGGTTTATTGGCGGCTATTTGCTCTCTGATTCTACTTTTAGTAGCAGATGAGGTCATTTCGCCTTGCAAAAATCGAGGGGTTTTATTGAGTGCAAAGCGTTTAGAATAACCTGTCATTTCGGAGAAGCCGTCGTTAACCCAAATAATGTTTTGGCGGTGGTCAGTAATGATTAATGCCTCGTAATCGGTCTCTTCAAAAGTAGCCTCTAAATCGTTTTTCCAATGATACTGACGAGCAAAAGAAAGAACCTGCTTTAGTTCATGATGTCTCAGTGTCTCTGCCATTTTGCGGTCATAACCGTTCTTGAAAATATCCCAGCTGAGTAATGGGGCCGACTCAGTGGTTGGTCTATCGATATATTGAATAGCTTTCTGATATTCTTTCTCTGAGAGGCTGGATAAATAAATATCTAAACATATCATATTTCTAAGATTATTCTTCATGCTCCTGTTCTTCTTTTACTTAGAAAAATGGAGAGCCTCAATAGTCTTGAGGACTTCCCATTATGCCTGTAAATGTTACTTTTCGAGTTCGACTATTACAGAAAGCTAAGAAAATAGTTTTAGAAGCTCCAAACCTTTTTTGGGCTGTCTAAGAATTCGTTTTTGAAGCCCTTATTGACAGTATAAAAGTTGAACAAAAAAGTTAGACAAATCAGGCTGACAGGGCTGTATTTGCTACTTACCTTGAGAAGTTTTGTTTTTTTCAATCAAGACAGTGCCGATCAAAGAAATGCCAATAAATATCCCGCTGACAGCATCCATAAATTCACCACTGCGGTAAGCTGCATAGACTCCTGCCAGTATGGAGGCAATTCCAATTCCTATCAATAGACTAATTGTGTTTTTTGACATTTTAAGGGGTTTAATGAATTTTATAAGAGGTATAAAAATATGAAATTTCTCGAATTGGTTTTCGTTTGTTCGGATTCAAGAATACTTATTTGATGTTGTGCTACATAGCAATAAAACCGTTCGTCATTCTTGATGAAGTGGGTCTCTTAAGGTTTCTTTCACCTCAGTGAATCAATAGACTATTTCGTTTTAAACTCAATCAAATAAGGTTTAAGTCGAATACCATTTACAAGTCTGAAATTTGAGCCTATGACGAGCTGATAGTGCTTGTTGGCTTGAAGATTCACTTCAAAGGAATAGCTTTGAAGATCATCGCCCCATTTACGAGTACTATTGTCAACTTCCGGATAAAAATCTCCACCTAGTGGGCCAAAATCCAGTCCATTTTGAATGCCATTGAGTTTATCGGAGAAATATACAGTAATACTTTTGATCCCCGGGTCTACATCGGTAGCTCTATTCTCAAATTCAGCTATTTTGATAACCCTTGGTCTACTTTTTTCATAGGATTGATATAAACTTTCAATAGTTTCAGGGAGTAGGCTTGATTGATCAACAATATGTTCTACCTGATCTTCATTCGTGTAATCAAGTTCTATCAATTCTTTGATTGCTAGTTTTTTATCTGAAGACTTATTGAAGTACCTCTCGGCTATTTCATAGCCAATCCAATACCCCAGGTCTCTGACTTCCAATTCATTCCGATTTTCACCCCAAAGCCAATTATAATCGTTTGATCTGAGGTAAAGGTCTTCGACATACTTCTTTACAACTTTAGCCTGATTCTTTTTACCAAATTTTATGGCCGGAAGACTGGAGGTTTTTCCCGTAACATAACATGAAACAAACTCGGCAGTGCCTTCATACAAACACTGCGAGAGAAGGTTATATACCATTTCTTTTTGCTGGGTATGTATGTATTCATGTGTGCACAGCAAAGCCAGATTTTGCAGGGGTTTATATTCTTTATAAAAGGGTTGTCGCCAATCAGGCAATTCGTCTATGACAGTATGTTGATCTGCCAAAGCCAGTTCACTGCCTACGAGAACATCGCCATTATAAACTGTACCATTGGTTCTGAATGCTCCCATGGTAAAGTAGATAGTAGTTGGTTTCAAATCGGGATAAGCCGTTTTTAACTTTTGTATATCTTCTTCAATTTCAGATTCATAATCGGCAACTTGTTCTGTATTTGATCTTATTGAAGCCCAAAAAGACGGATATGAACGTATAGCATCTAGGAATTCGTTTTCAGAATAATTTCTAGCCGAAATCAGTCCATTGAGACCTTCAGAAGCTTTGTTCAGGTATAAATCGTTTAGAATTTCTCGATGTTTTGAGGTGTCTTTCGTTGATTGAATCAAATCATAAGTTTCCCAAAAATGAGTTATATCCTTTGATTCAAATTTCTGCCGAAAAGGGGATTGAGCAAAAGAGTTATAAGTGCTCAAAAGCCCAATTATTAGTAGGCAAATTGATGAAAGACGAAGGTTGATTGTTTTCAATAGTTGAAGTGTTTGAGTAATTAATTCTAATAACGGTTGGGCCTCAAATATTGATAAATTTGAGTTTCAATTAATTTTCTTGAGTAGAGGAGCTGTTTAGCCGGAATATCTTGTGTTGGATTACAATTTAGCTTTTATCCGTTCTCCTTTCGATATCTATAAACGGGCTTTTCATCAAATACCAGAATGTTTGTTGCTCGTCTTTTTCAAATTCCACCAGGCCGTATTTCATTTGGTTGACAGGAATTAGCTTAAACGTACCAAACAGCCGATCCCATAGAATGAAGATATCGGCAAAATTAGAATCGGTATAAAACTGCTCTTGATGATGATGCACCCGGTGGTGATCTGGCATCACAAAGATGAGTCCGAGAGTTTTATTCAGCCAGTTGGGGTAATTGAGGTTAGAGTGCTCGAGAAAGAAGAAAATGTAAACGATAAAGTAGTAAAGGGCTAGTGTAGTCACATCAAGTCCGAATACAGCGGCGGCGGCGATATTTCCCGCCTGATACACCACAGCCAGCTCCACAGGATGAAATCTGAAAGTGGTAGTAGAATCCATGCTGGAATCACTGTGATGCACTCGGTGAAGTCTCCAAAGGAACGGCACTTTATGCGATGCTCTGTGAAGCCAATACGTTGAAAAATCAAAGAGAAGGACACCCAATAACAGGCGTAGCCAGTCTGGCAATTCCACCAAATAAAGGAGGCCAATTTCCTGAACATTCAACCACTCTATAGCTGAGATAAGTACAGACAAGAAAAACAGATTCATCAGGAAAAATGAAATCTGCAGGAGGAGGTTATGCAAAAAATGCTTTCCTCTTTTTTTAAACTGAAATGGGTTATCAAGGACTTGCTCCAGAGTAAAGAAAATTGCGAGCAGACCAATGATGATATAATTAGGATCAATGCCTAAGATAAAGTTAATGACCTCCATGTGAATGGCTTATGTTTTTATGGCTATTCATTAAAGGTAAGGGTTTTATTTTGGAGAAAGAGAATGGTCTTATTTAAATAGACAAGTGTGTGCTACTTCCTAAGGGCTTGACCATTCACGTCAAAAATTTCTGTCATGCTAAAAGCATCAGGTCCGGAGCCATTGATGTTAAGACTTTCTAATTTGGCTTTGGCTTCATCTAAGGTAGGTATATGACCACTTTCAATATACCACATCACAGCTCTATGCCCTTGAATTTCACTCGCCCACTTTTTTCTGCTTTTTAAAAAATAGCTATGGACAGTCTTGTAGGTATATTCTTTTAATGATGCATAGTCCTTCCAAACCGACATATTCACAAAAATGAGTTTGTCCTCATAGGGAGTTTCCAGGTCAGTGGCACTTTCTCCGCCTTCATCTTTGAGTCGCCAGATAAAGCCCGGACTTTCTTCTGCCAGCAAATTGACAGGAGCCAGAAAATCACGAAATTCTTTAATGACGGGCGAGTCCAACTCATCCTTGAGACGAATTATATTGAATTGGGCCAGATGTTTCATTGACAGATTTTAATGGGTGGAATAAAACAATTTTCTTACTTCTTTCGGTAAAGCCACCAGTTCATATCTCGGGTCAGTTCAAAACCAAGACTTTCATAAAGTGGAATGGCAAAATTACCTTTATTGGTATGCAAAATAGGCGTTTTTTGCTCTTTGATGATCTCTTTGGCATTATGAGCAATCAATTGGCGAGCCAAGCCTCTTCTGGTGTATTCAGGATGAGTAACCACGGCACTTACCTCAATAAACCTGTTGGTTTGCATTCGTTGGCCTGCCACAGCTACTAGATTGTCTTCTTTAAAAATACCGTAGAACTTACCCATCTCATAGGTTCTTTTTTGATAGTAATCTGGCATCACCATCATAATAAGATTGTAAACCTGCTCCCTGTGAGAATCATCCAGAAGTTGAATTTCTTCCGTTTCCTGAACCTCGCTTAATTGATTGGGCACCATCTGACAGCCATCTATCTTTCTTTCCAGTACTATTCTGGTTTCATCAATTTGAGGCGTTTGATGCTCAGAAACGTAAAAGAAACGATCGGTGAGTTTGCTATAAGTATTAGCTGCTTGGAGAGTCCTTTGTTCATCAAAAAATGCCCCGAAAGTGCATACTTCAGGCTGATAAAACAGCACATCCTCATATTCTAAAAGAAACTCCTCATGTTTCTCCTTCAAAGAATACCAAACCGGATTTCGTAATTGTTCTTCTAAGCTGCTCATTGAAGGTAATTGTCTTTTCGTTTTTGACCTTCTAAAGCGGTCAAAAGCTAATTATTTTATTGCTACTTACCCAAGAGTAAACTCCAGTCTAAAAGTGCTGCCTTTTCCTGGTATACTTTCTACACTGACACGGCCGCCGAGCTCATCCATGATACGTTTTACAATGCTAAGTCCTAAGCCCGTACTAGCTTCACCAGCTGTGGGAGTGGCGGAGGTTTTGCCGTATTTTTTGAACAATTGTTTTTGTTCATCTTTTGAGATTCCCGGGCCCACATCTTTGACCTCAAAACGCATTTTATTTCTACTTTGAGAAGCACTCACCCAAACTTTGCTATGGCTATTAGAATATTTCAAAGCATTAGAAATAAGATTCTCTAAAGCCCTACGAAGCAATGTAGGGTCAGTTTGGAATTCTGTTCCAATCGGAAGCTGATTTTGAGCGACTATTTGGATGTTTTTGCCCTTGGCAGCAGGAGCAAAGTCATTGATAAGATCAGTTAATAATGGAGCAATAGGCACAGACTGCACGTCTATTTGATGGTTATTGATTTCCAGCTGTTCTATATCCAGAATCTGATTTATCATATCCTGCCCATACTGAGCCATTTTCTCAATCATCTCACTGCTTTCTGCCACCTTAAATGCTGAAGTACTGAGGTTCTCCCGCAATGTGGAATTCCAAAGCAGAATACTATTGAATGGTGTTCTGAGGTCATGCGAAACAATACTGATTAGATTGTTTTTCTCAGTGTTAAGCTCAGTGAGTTTATCTTTTTGCTCTGCAATGAGGCGATTTTGATGGGCCAATTGCTTATTCTTTTTGCGGTTTTTTTGCAGTGCAAAGGCAATGGCCGCTACACTGATCAAAGCCAAAGCCAAGCCTACCAAAAGAAAGCGGCGGTTTTGCAATTCGCTGCTAAGTTGAGTACTAAGCAGGGCATTTTCTGCTTCACGTTCTTTAGCCTCAAACTGCTCTTGAAGTTCGCTGATTCGGGCATTTGTTTCCAGGTTTACAATTTCCTCCTGAAGGGCATCGGCCTTTTTAAAATTCTCAAGGGCCTGTGCTGGCCTGCCTGTTTCTTCGTAAAGTATGGCCAAGTGCTTTCGCGTTTCCATTTCGCGTTCTGATGATCCCAGTTCTTCGGCCAATACAAGGCTTCGATTCAAATAATCCAGAGCTTCGGCATACCTTTTTTGACCGATCTTGATGCCTCCCATATTATTTAGGTTTATCCAGAGGTCAGCTTTTAAGTCTTTGTCCTTTAAGTAGTCCAGGTTTTGTAAAGTGTATTTTTCGGCCTCTTCAAAACGTCCCTTTGCTACCAGTAAGGAGGTAAGGTTTATTCTAAGATCTGCCATACCTCGCTTGTCGTTGAGCTCCTTTTTGATCTCCAGTGACTGCTGATAGGCATAGGCCGCACTGTCACGATTGCCCATCTTTTTGTAGGTAATACCCAGATTATTATAAAAAGTAGAGAGTCTTCTTGGGTGATTTTTTCGAAGGCCTTCAGTTTGAATCCCCTCCATAATCACCTCTTGGGCCTTTTCATATCTCTGGGTATGAATGTAAACCCCAGACATATCATTTAGAGCCATAAACGATGAAAAGTCATCTTTGGCGAGCAATGCCTTTTCCCGGAGTTCCAGATATTTGGCAATCGCCAGATCGTAATTGCCGTCATATTCGTCTGCCCATCCTTCAAAACGCAAAGCATATAGTTCACCTTGAGGTAGTTTAAATTTGTCTCCTAGTCGTCTTAATTCCTTACCAACTATACGTAGTGAGTCTTTTTTTGCATCATCATAATTTCTGGCCACATAATAGAGCGAATCGAGCTCTTCCACCGGGCTCTGCTGAGCCGCCAAAGTGCCGGAGATTAAGAAGCCAGTTAAGAGAAAAAGGACTTTTTTCATGGGTTTAGGTGCTATCGCAATTCCTAAATTAGAGAGAAGGATGATGACTTGGGCTATTTAGCGTTGATTTTCCTTGACCGCCTATCTGTTTTCGGGTACAGGTTATGGATAGTGGAATAGTTCAAAAGCCTTAAATTCACGTTCTTTGAATACCATGAAAACACTCACAGGCGTATTGGTTCTGCTGTTTTTAACGGCTTGCCGGTTACAGGCACAAGTGCCTGCCCTTGAAGTTTGTGAGCATTGTCTTTCAGAGCAATACCCCGATTTATTCAGTTCAGATCAGCTTCCTGATCAAAAATACAGAGATAGTCTTTCTTTTGAGTTGGTTTATAATTCTGAGAAGGTAGAGAAGGCTTTACTTTTTGTAAGTGATGCTCATTACATTTCTGTCAATAATCTGCTTTTTGGTGGTACCTACCAACATGACTCACTCCTTCAAAAAAGAGAAAATCGGTTTCTTTTGCCTGTGCATATTGAAGAAGGAGATAATCGATTCATTATTCGCTTGAAAAACAGAAATGATGAAGTGTTTTTTGTTAAACCCATATTGTTTTTGGGCGATAGCACCGAAGAGATTACTCCTCTGATGATGACCCAAAACGAGAGGGCCCGCAATATCCATTATGCTGTCTTTGCCATCCTTTGCGTGATTCTGGTATACGCCGTTTTTCAGTTCTTTATGCTCAAAAAAGGGAGCTTCAGAACCTATGCCTGGTATGTAGGCAGTATCATTATATTTCTACTTTTTTTCGCTGATAACTTTTTCAATGTTCATTGGCTTACACGTGGTGATCCGTGGGTCTACACCTGTCTGAATCTTATACCTCAAGGACTCATTTATGTACTATACGCAGAGTTTGGGATGGATTTTTTGGAAGCAAGACAAAAAGATAAAACCCTCAATACCGCAAAAAATATTTTCAATGTACTCACCATGTCTGTGGTGATGCTCAATGCCTTTTTCCTGCTGAGCTCTACTGCAAAACAGTTTTTTGACCAGTATTTTTATCTGCTGTACTTTTTACCGCTAGCGGTTTCTACCTATATGGCGGTTCGCATCATTCTCAAAATTAAAGACCAGACCAAATGGTTTATTATTCTGGGCTCTGTCCTGATCACGGCAGGTACTTTTATTGAGATTTTCGGAGTTTACGTTTATGACAGACCCAAGCCGCGTAGCTTTTATTTTATTCCCTCATCAGGTGTGATGGATTTTAATTATGTAGAAATGGGCTACGTGCTGGAGTCCTTGATTTTTCTTTTGGCTATCGCTTATAAAAACTCGCGTACCGAGCGAAATGTGCAAAAATTGAATGAGCATACTATTCTTCAATTGCAAGAAAAGGAACGTCTGGAAAAACAAGTCAATGACCTTCTCAATGAAAAGCTAAAGCAAAGTGAAGATAAGCTTGCAGGGCAAAGGCTACTCAATGAAAACGAACGGAATAAAACACGATTGATGCAAGCACAGTTGAAGTCTTTGCAGCTGCAAATGAACCCGCATTATTTGTTTAATTCGCTAAACTCTATCAATGATTTTATCATTTCAAAAGAGCCGCAGCAAGCCTCTGAATATCTGGCTCTTTATGCCCGAATGATGCGAAATACTCTCAGGAATTCAGATCAGGCCTTCAATACGCTTGAGCAGGAATTGCAATATTCTGAAGACTATCTGAAACTGGAGGCATTACGTTTTGATACACGGTTTACCTATGAGATCATAAGACCGCGAGACCTGTCTTTACTAGATTTTGATATACCGGGAATGATGCTGCAGCCGGTCTTAGAGAATGCCGTTTGGCACGGAATGCTTCACTTGGATTACCCCGGAAAGATTACTCTGGAGGCCAAATCAAACATTAGTGACGCATTAGAAATTATCATCATTGATAATGGTCATGGCCTACCTGAGCAAGCTAAAACAAAGGGATATGGACTTAAAAATATCCATGAAAAGATAGAGTTGCTATCGCAATTGTACAAAAAGAGAATACATTTCAAAGTCGGCAATCGGGCAGAAGGAAACGGAGTGGAGGTGCGTTTTGAGATACCGAAATTTGATCAATAAGGTGGGACATGAACATAGATTGCAATCAAATTGATGCACAAATAGAGTAGCTTTAAGTAATGAAAAACTTCACAGCCATTATCGTTGACGATGAGCCTCATGCCATAAGGACGCTGCAGGCACAGTTAGGCTGGACCGAGCTACCGATTGAGGTTCTGGCTACTGCAACATCGGTAAACGTAGCCCGTGAAGTCTTGCAAAAACATCAGCCTGATTTCCTTTTTCTGGACGTCAAAATGCCAACGAAAGGAGGCTTTGAACTCTTCCAGGAAGTCGACCTCTCGGGAATAGAGGTGATTTTTACTACGGCCCATGACGAGTATGCACTGAAAGCTTTTAAACATCAGGCGGCTGGTTATTTGATGAAACCAGTAAGTACAGATGAACTACGAAACCTCTTGGAGAAACTCATCCAGAAACGCTGGCCGGAGGCGAGGTCGTCCTACTTGACCTTTCATGCCAAAGACGGTATTCAGCGAATAGACCCTCAGGAAATTTTATATGTAAGTTCTCTAGGAGCCAATGCTGCAATTCATTTGACCTCAGGAGATATCGTCAAGGTGAATAAACTTCTAAAAAGTCTGGAAGACGAACTGGGTACCGCTTTCTTTAGAATACATCACCAGTATCTGCTAAATCTGGCGAAGGTGAGCAGTATCCAAAAAGGCAGAAATGCTGAAGTAGAGCTTCTAAACGGTGAAAAATTACCTGTGAGTCGTTCCAAAAAAATGGAATTCTACGCTGTTTTTGAGCAGGAGTGAAGCCATAAAATGGAAAACTGTCCCAAGTGTCTCCTTTTAGGTACCAGGTATTTTTTCTTGTGGTCAGATAGAGCCCCTTTTCACGAACTTGATCTTCGTATTAAACGAGTGAAAAACTATGAAAACAATAAAGTTAGCCTTTCTGCTACTAACTGCGGGCTTTTTATACAGTTGTGAAAAAGAGGTGCCTGAATTACCTCTGTCAGATCAGGTGGCCGGAGATTACACTTTAAATAGTGTTACTGATGGCACTGCTTTTCTTTCTCTTCCATATGTCAACGATGATAGTGAGACGATCTCTGCTCGTGTAGTGGTAACCAGAATCACCGATACGGAGGTGAAATTAGTGTATATCGTCACTACCGAAACAGAAGTCTTAAGATACAGTGATCCTGAAGTTATGGAGCCATTTGTCTTGACAAAAGAGAATGGTTTGATCAAAGGGAGTTATAAATTTCAAAATGCAGAATTTTCAGGAGATAATATCGACCTTATTTTGAGCTACACAAGTGGCAGTGTGTTGACTTATAGTGGAGTAAAAGATAGCGAGGAGTAGAGTATGAAAAGGTTTTTTTTACTGGCTTTTGTTCTAATCTCATTCAATTGTTTTTCAGCCACCATCACCTGGGATGGCGGTGCTGGTACGCATAATTGGGGAGATCCGGCTAATTGGGATACGAATACGCTACCCGCTGTTGGTGATGATGTGATAATTTCTTCTGACTCAGTGGTTTTGAATATTAGTGCTAGTATAAAGTCTTTGGAAATTAATTCTGGCCGGGAGCTTAATGTGCTTTTTGGATTAACGTTAAATATTACTGGTAGTTCTGATATTGGTTTAGCTCTGGGAGCCGCCACACTGTATAATTCTGGAACTATTCGAATTATTAATCCAGTTGGTCATGCGGTATATGGTACCAGTGCCACCATTATTAACGGGAAAGATATTTTCATTGAATATGCAGCTCAGCCTTGTGATAACGCCATAGAAGGGATTTATCTCTTCTCGAACTGCTACTTTTATAATGGAGCTGGCTCTAATGTTAGTGTAAAAAAAGCACCCGCAGATGCTATTTCCTTGAGGCTATCCTGTACCTGGGATAACTGGGGGTCAGTTTCACTTCAGGAAAACTGTGGAGGCGTCAGATTAATCGATTCAGACTTTAATAATAAAACCGGTGGAGAGGTGACTGTAAATGGTAAGGGCTCTGGTGTTTTTATGGGGTTAGATGCAATTTTTTATAACGAGGGAACATTTAGAATAGATTCACTTAGTGGTACTGGTACTCTGAATCCAGCCGGGTTTGTAATGGTAGATGGTAGTTTTCAAAATAGTAGTCTGCTAGAGATTAAGAATGTAGATGGAATTGGGTTTTATGGCATTTCTTTTAATTCTTTTATCAATAGCGGAACACTCGTGATCGAAAATACCGGTTCGAGTGGAATCCAAATGCATAATCCTATGACTAACAATGGTAACCTGCTCATAAACAATGCTTATGGTTCTGGTATTATACAGGATAATAGCTTTCTGACCAACACAGGTATTATAGAAATAAATAATGTTTTAAGTAATGGTATTTTTAATCACGGAAGTGAATCAGGAATCCTTAATCTTTCCCAAATTACCGTCAATGAGACAATCGGAAAAGGGATCTATTGCCAAAGAGATTTTACAAATACAGGAGATGTTTCAGTCATAAATACTCATGACGACGGCATGGTGGTAGATGGAACCTTGTCAAATCAGGCGGCTATCACCATTGATACCACCTTGGGTAATGGGTTGGTTACAAATGGATTAATGTTTAACACACTCATTCTTAATGTCAAAAATACTTCTGACCAGGGTATTACTGCGTCTAAAAAGATAACCAATTTAGGAACCATAAATATCAGCAATACCGATCAAGAAGGAGTTTATACCTCCGATACCCTTATAAATTCTGGCTCCCTGAATATTTCTAATACCTCTCAGAGTGCATTACAACTAAATGCCATGTCTACTCCTACATTTTTTCATAATAACGGTGGTAACTTAAGTATTAGGTATTCTTCTAATGACGCTATTCTGATTGAAGGGGGTGGGTTTCTTAATGAAGGGGATATTTCTGTAAGGAACGTTTCCGGTAATGCCATGCACATTTTAGACTTTCCCGCAGATTTAATTAACAAGGGCACTATAGAACTAGGCGTGGCCAATTTGAGAGGTATGCTTTTGGAATTCTCAAATTTCGCCTTCCTGAATGATACCACTGGTGTAATTGAGATTGATACTGTCGGTCATACAGGAATAAATTCTGAAGTTTCATTTATAAATCATGGTCAAACCCACATAAACAACGCTTTTTCTTATGGTGTGAACATAGAGCTTTTAAATAGGATGTCCTCTTCAAATACGTCCAGACGAAGTTCTTTGAGTAATTTGGAGTTGATTAATTCGGGTGAACTTTTAATTGAGAATACCAATAATACAGGTATTGGAGTTAAGGATGTAGATATCGTCAACTCCGGTGAAATGGAAATTGATGGCTTAGAGTCTATAATTTTTGAAAGGTCTGATCTGTCTACAAGATTTTACAACGCCAGAGCCGGTACCGTAAAATTAGCTTCCGGTTTTACTTTTATTGAAGATCTGAATCCTTCTACAAATAGTGAGAAGAATCTCAATGATGGCCTGATAGATCAGGGTGAAAATACGGGAGAAAATACTTTTAAGTCGTTTTTAAATAACGGTGTTTTTGTTGATAGGGGAGATAAATTGACGGCTAATACTACTGGTTTTACAAATTCAGGAATAATTGTCAAACCACAGGTCGGTGTAATATCAAAAGATATCAAAGAGATGGATATTATTCATGCGGCAGCTAAGCCCGCATTTACAGTGGGCACCTCCTGGTTTGATCCATTAGATACGGGAGGTTTTCCGTCAAGTGTTGGAACATATAGCCCATCAGATCAGTCTTTCAAACCCAGAGGAGTAAATGCTAGTTCTTTGTCTGGTCTTAAACTGACTGTTAGTTATTCTCCCATGTCTCTTATTCACGAAATTACCATTCCGGTAATCAAGAAAACCTGTTCTCAATATTACACTATGAGTTTTACGGGAAGTAATTCGGACGACTGGCATACGCCCGAAAACTGGGATAATGGACGTTTGCCCGATCCCTGTAGTACAGTTACTATACCATCAGGCATGTCAGTCAGAATACCTGGTGGCACTTACGCAAGAACCTATCGTTTTTTGAGCGAGACCGGTTCTGTTTACGAGGCCGAAGCAGGTGCCGTTCTTGAGAATCTAAAATAGACTTATGAAAAAGTTAGTGTTCCTGGTTCTAATATTCCTACATAACCTTCAAGGTCATTGTTCAACAATCACCTGGGATGGTGGAGCAGGAAGTTTAAACTGGTCAGATGCCAACAATTGGGACAGTAATTCACTCCCAGTAGCTGGAGATGATGTCGTAATTAATTCTGATTCTGTTTTACTTGATTTTAGTACACCTGTTTACTCCTCCGTTAGAATAGATGATGCCATTCTGAACATTAAATCTAATGGGTCTTTAAACCTTTCAAATAACGGTGTCATAGGTTTTACAATCACCGATAGTTCTAAACTTTATAATTACGGAGAAGTCTCTATGCTGGACTCCGAAGGTATTTCAGTCTATGTTTCTTTCGGCTCAATAGTTATTAATTTTGGAACATTCGATATACAGAGGACTCCTACCTCACCAACTTCAAATGACGAAGGTATAAATCTATTCAATGGTGCTCAATTTCTAAACTTCCTTGGAGCTGAGGTCTATATAAGAAATAAAGGCACTTTTGGTCTTTTCATTTCAACATCTAACTGTGTTCTTGATAATTACGGATATATTGAAATTACGGATACCAATGGTGGATTAGATAATAATGGTACCTTAAATAATTATGCCAGTGGTGAAATTAAAATTAATTGCAAAAAAGTTGGTTTAGACCTTTTCAATCTTAGCACAACGACTAATTATGGTGAAATTTGGGTTTCAGGTGTTTCTGAAATAAACACCTCAAATGACGCCGAAGGTATTTATAGATTCATGGCTAATCTGCAGAATAACGGCAGAATAAGGTTAAATAATGTTCAGGGTAACCCAATTATAATTAGAAGCCCTTGGGAGAATCATGGCGAGCTCATCATTAATAATTCTGCTCTGGAGTCAATAGTTATTGACGATACCCTCAAAAATTCTGGTATAATAACTGTAAATCAATCTCAGAATGCTGGAATTTTCGGAGATGGTAGTTCCTCTATTCTACAAAATTTCGGAAACGGTGAAATTTACGTTAATCAACCGTGGATGTCTGCGATTTATGTGACAGAGAAAATTGATAATGAGGGATTGATTAGTGTTCGTCAATCCAATCAATATGGATTGTATTCGGATTCCCTGATCAATAATGGTTCGGCTAGTGCAGTAAAATGTGCAACCGGTATATATGTTTCAGATTTCCTTCAGAATGGCCCTGAGGATATGATAATCGTTGATTCCTGTAATACCGGAATTAATATAGGAGGGTTCGAAAATCGAGGCGTAGTTCAGGTTTCTAATGGCACTTTTGGGAAATCACTCGAACGGAGGAAAGTAACCAGTCCTTTCTTTAATGATGGAATTTTAGAAATATCTTCATCACATCAATCCTTATATGATCCTTTAACGGTTAGTTATTCTGATCATCAAAACGCAGCACATATCCATAATGGTACCAATGGTCATATAAAGGTCCTTAACGTAACATCGAATACTCCTGGCTTGAGCTTAAAATCACCATTGAATAATGAGGGGATTATTGAAATAAATGGTACCGGAATGCAGGGTATTTATATGCAAGATGTCATTGATACCAGTCGTAATTCTGGGCAGATATTCATTAATAATACTGTAGATGAGGGCTTTAGGTTGTCTGGGTTTATGGTAAATTCCGGTGAGATTGAAATTGACTCTTCAGGAACTAACGGTTTAATTGTGGCTACTGAAGGTCTTCAGAATAATGGAAGAATTGAGATTGACCACACTCCCGGTACGGGCTTGGGACTTAGTTCCGGAGATAACCTAAATTCTGGCGTAATACGTGTCAAGAATAGTTTAAACCACGGTATAAGTGGCAGTAAATTGATAAATGTAATTGGGGGAGGAGTTCAAATAATTAACTCAGGAAACAATGCAATAAGTGGTATAAAACGATTTATAAACGAAGGTATAGTAGAAATCAGAGAAGCAGGCAAACACGGAATTTTTAAAACCTACCACAGCGATTCTTTGATAAACTATGGAACTATTCAAATCACTGACATTGATTCTGCCGGAATATTTTTTGACTCACCCAATAGTCCGCTTTTGAATATAGGGAGTGGTCAGATTAATATTTCACACGCTGCTGTTATTGGAATTTACACCCGTTCTGATATTTTGAATGAAAGTACTTTGGATATCACAAATACTGGAATTGGTATTGTACAATCAGGTAGTGCTTTCACTAACAATGGCTATGCCGATATAAAGTGCCCTGTTGCTATCGAATTTAATCCCTCTGGTTTTCAAGACTTATTTAATAACAGTCGTACAGGAATGTTGGAGTTAGAGGGTAGTCTAAAGCTTATGCCGAGTCCAATGGTAAACCCACCAGATCAGGTAAACGAAGGATACATCAAGCAGTTATCGGGTACGATGCCGAACATTTTTAATGATTTCGTCAACGATGGTGTATACTACGATCAAAATGACTCTTTAACAGCTTTCACTTCTGGGTTTACAAACAAGGGCATCATTATTAAACCACAGATTGGTAGAATGTCTCAAGGAATAAAAGAAATGGATATCATTCATGCCGCGGCTAAACCAGCGTTTTCTGTGGCTACTTCTTGGTATGATCCCTCTTATGTGGGTACATTCCCTTCAAGTGTTGGAACCTATAGCCCTTCTGACGATTCCTTTAAGCCCCGGGGTGTCTCAGCACCATTATTAAAATCATTAAAGTTGACGGTTAGCCATTCACCGCTTTCTATAAGTCATGATATCATTATTCCGGTTGTCACAAAGCCTTGTACAAACTACAGGCCTATGAATTTTATTGGTGCTGTTTCTTCAGACTGGCATACCCCTGAAAACTGGGACAATGGCCGACTGCCAGACCCGTGTAGCATAGTTACTCTTCAAAACGGTCAAACGGTTAATATTCCGGTAGAGACTCATGCACGGACAAATCGTTTTTTAAGTGAGCCGGGTTCTGTTTTTGAGTCGGATGCAGGAGCTGTCTTGGAGGTATTAGATTAAATCAACCCATTCTGCACCGCCACCTTGATTAAGCCTACGATATTATCAACGCCCAGTTTGATCATGATGTTTTTGCGATGACTGTCTACAGTAGAAACACTAAGGAAAAGTTGCTCCGCAATTTGGGCACTGGAGTACTCCTGGGCTACTAATTTCAGTACCTCAAGTTCTCGTTTACTCAGCAAATTCTTGATCTTATTTTCAGGAGTGGTTACCGTGTTTTGCTGACTTGTTTGATATCGATCACCGAAATACTCTTCTCCACTAGCCACAGTTAAAATGGCTTCTTTGAGCATTTCTACAGGACTGTCTTTTAATATATAGCCTTGCAAACCCAGTGGCTTAAGTTTATTATAATGTCTGTTCCCCCTGACCAGCGTTAGGTATAAAATCTTCAAATCAGGCTGTAGTTTTCTGATTTTGCGAAGCAATACTTCCGGCTCAATATCAGGGAGTTGTAAATCCAACAGTAAAACATCAGTATCCTGTAATGGCAAGCCCTCCAACAGTGAATTGCCTGAGGTAAAGGTCTGTTGTATCAGAAATTCATTTCTTAGAATACCTTCGATTCCACGCAGAAAGATTTCATGATCATCTACGATAGAAAGCCTTATGTTTTTCTCTTCTGTTTTCATCCTGATACTCAAAGATAATAGAATTCACTACTTATTATTTGCCGTCGATTCCTCAAGTGAAACCCTGTGCCAAATTCTTGATAGTACCGTTTAATAATTTTGTCAATTTTTTTTCACAAAAAAAGGTCGATTTTGACTTTTGAGAAGATTTTGAACTCAAAAAGAGATTTCGCCATGAGGGCTTTAAGTCCTTATTGGTGCAACAAAAAGTAATAAAGAAAGTATGAAATAGGTAATTGTAAGTATCAATGAAATTTTAACTTTTCTAAGATGATGAAAATGATTTAACGGAGGTAAAGCGATAGATAATTGATTAAGCGGTAGTAAGGATCTATAAATCAATGTATTCTGTCTCTTGTGGCTGAGTGTTCGGGCACAGTACGGCAAACTATTTGTAGATGCATATACGTAAGGCTGATTCGCACTACACTTTTAAAAAAATGTCTGAACACTAACTCAAAAACAATAACCATGAAATTCGGAATCGGGTACACCTTTATAGAAGAATTAAAAAAGCAACACTACGATCTACAGAACTTCAGCAAGGCTTTTGAACAAAAAAGAGAAGAGATGGAATCCACGAATTCGTTCTCTTTTGATAAGTATATAAAAAACTCCAGTGACTCCAGCGGTTTGGTAGGCACACAAGAAAAAAATCAGGAAGAAAAGATTATCTGGTGTACTAATCACTATCTGGGCTTAAACAGGGATCGCCGTTTACTTGAAAGCGGGAAAAAAGCTCTTGAAAAATATGGTGCAGGAAGCGGCACATCAGCCATGAGCGGCGGCCGATCTGAATTGCATTTCCAGATAGAAGAAGAACTTAAGGCCATGCTGGGTAAAAAGGAAGTTTTACTTTTTTCTACAGGCTACACGGCTAATTTAGGAATGATCAGTACCATAGTTCAGAAGAATGACGTTATCATTTCTGATTCAGAAAATCATGCTTCCATCCTAGACGGAATAAAACTTTCTGGCAAGAATAAGCTGTTTTTTGAGCATAATAATTTGGATGACTTAAGGAAGAAACTAGTTGCCGCAAAGGCAAAATATCAAAATATCTTCCTGGTAATTGAGAGTGCTTATTCTATGTCTGGCGATTTGGCTCCGCTCAAGGAAATCGTAGAGCTTAAGAAGGAATTTGGTTTTTATTTATATCTGGATGAAGCCCATACTTTCGGATTTTATGGTGAAAATGGCAAAGGGCTGGCAGACGAACTAGGCGTGCTGGATGAAGTGGATTTTTATGTGAGCACTTTTTCTAAAAGCTGTGCCAGTATTGGCGGATTCTGTGCCATGAGTGCGGCTCATCGTACCTTCTTAATGTTTAGGTCAAGTCCTTACATTTTTCAGGCATCGTTACCACCTGTTTCTGCCGCAACGATTTTAGCAGCTCTAAAAATTATACAAACAGAGCCGAGGCATGCTCAAGGTTTGCATGAGAAAAACGCCTATATGAGAAGGAGATTAAAGCAGCACGGTTTTGATCTTGGTGATTCATCTTCGCCCATTATCCCAATTTATATACCAGATATTGACAAACTTTTGGCCTTTGAGAAAGATTTATATGCCGAAGGGGTATTTGCGGTAAGCATTATGTACCCGGCTGTGAAACCAACCGAAGGTCGTATAAGAATGATACTAAATCAAAGACACACTTACGAGGAAATCGATAAAACGATCGCTATCCTGACAAAACTGGCCTTGAAATACGGCATGATTGAGAAAGTAAAACCGCAGAAATCGATGATCAGAAGATCTGCTCGTCGACTGCCGGAAACAGCTTTACTCCGTGATGCCGAACCACTATTCAGGTCAACCATGAAACGAACTACTATAGAAAAAGCCAGCTAAATCGGCACTGAGTGCAGAGGGGGAGAGATCTCCCTCTTTTTTATTTTAATACTTCCAATAATTCTCCAATCATTAGGGCAGTGGCTCCCCATATCCACTGGTCTTCTACTTCAAAACCATGCGTTTTTAGTCTGGTACCTCGCACACTGATCTTTCGTTCGGTGAGTGCATTTGGGTTCATAAGTCTGGACAACGGAACCTCCAATACGCGGTCTACCTCTCGTTCATCAGGGAAAAAAACGGGTTTGTAGTCCAGCACTCCTACAATAGGTTTTACCCAATAATTAGAAGGAGGAATGTAGATTTCGGTAAGCTCTCCTAAGATATTAACATCCAGTGCTTTGAGACCTATTTCTTCTTCAGCCTCCCTAAGTGCTGTACGAGTAAAAGATTCGTCTACTTCTTCCATACGTCCACCAGGGAAAGCCATCTGGCCGCCGTGAGTTCCATCATAGGGAGGCCTAAGAATAAAAGGAAGGTAACTTTCTCCTTCATGAGGGTAAAAAGCAATCAGAACTGCACTTTTCTTGGTCGTATTGATATCGGGGATGTCCTGCTTCAGACTGGAACCCCTTATTTTGGTATAGAAGTTATCATGCCCCGGCAAAGGCTGTTTTAGTTTATCTTCTAGGGTGTTGACGAGTGCATTTATATTCAAGCTTGTTCACATTGAGTGTTTCCAAAATTAGGAGGTAAAGAGAGGAATGTCAAGTGCTTATTTTAGGCATAAATTGCTACCAAAGCTTCAGCACATCTTTCACCATCTACAGCAGCACTAATGATACCTCCTGCAAAACCCGCCCCTTCTCCACAAGGGAAAAGCCCTTTAGTTTCAGGGTGTTCTAGGCTCTCTTTATCGCGAGGTATTCTCACAGGTGATGAGGTCCTACTTTCCAAGCCGATGAGCTGCCCGCCGTAACCGTCGTACCCCTTCATCCGTTTACCGAATTGTCTGATACCTTCTTTGAGTGGCTCAGCCATAAAATCGGGTAAGACATCATTCATATCCAGAGAGACTAAGCCCGGCTGATATGAGGTTTCATTTAAGCTTTTAGAAACTTTCCCTTTTAAAAAATCGGGGATGAGCTGTGCCGGTGCCCATTGACTATCAATAATCTTGCTTTCAGTTTCTTGTCCATTTTCGGATGTCTTGTTTAGTAAACCCTCCAAACCTTTCTCCCAAACTCTTTTCTCTACCCACTTCTGAAGCTCGAGGGCTGCTAAAGGCCCATGTTCTTTAAATGGCTCCCAATCTATTTCATTGATGGCTACTACCACTCCGCTATTGGCGTATTTGCTATCTCTTCTGCTGGGAGACATACCATTGACCACCAATTCACCTGGGGCTGTGCTGGCTGGTACTATAAAACCTCCTGGGCACATACAGAAGCTAAACACTCCTCGCTGTACGCCCTTGTATTTTGTCTGAGCCACTAAGGAATAAGCCGCCGCCGGCAATATGCCTCGGTCATCAGTATGATATTGGCAACTATCTACAAACAGTTGTTGATGCTCAATACGCACCCCCATGGCAAATGGCTTAGCCTCAAGTTTGATTTGATGTCGATGAAGTAGGTAGAATATATCTCGGGCAGAGTGGCCTGTCGCCAATATAACTCCCAGACCTTCAAAGCTTCTTCCATCATCGAGGATAACTCCTTTCAATTGATTTTTGTCAAGAATCAGGTCGGTTACTTTAGCGTCAAAATGTATCTCTCCACCAGCTTTTAGAATACTTTCTCGAAGTTCAGCAACCACTTTGGGTAGTTTATTGGTACCTATATGTGGATGTGCATCCGAGAGGATTTTTTCAGTGGCTCCATGAGCCACCAGGATTTCCATTATTCGCCTTACATCTCCTCGTTTCTTTGATCGGGTGTAAAGTTTACCATCGGAATATGTTCCTGCTCCGCCTTCTCCAAAACAGTAATTGGAGTCTTCATTGACTACATGCTCTTTATTGATGGCCGCCAGATCACGTCTTCTGGCTTTGACGTCTTTCCCACGTTCCAGCACAATTGGCTTGATGCCTTTTTCTAACAATCTTAAGGCTGCAAACATCCCTGCAGGCCCTGCACCTACAATAATTCCAACGGGCTTATCTGAAACAATAGGGTATTCTTTCTTGAATGAAAGGTCGCTATTTATGGGTTGATCAGAGATTTGAAGTCGCAGATTGACTTTAACCTTCTTTTTTCTGGCGTCAATGGACTGTTTCTGCAGCTGATAATGAAGGTTTTCTCCAAACTTTTTTTGGAGATATTGTTCAAGTTTTTGCTCATCCAAAGCAATCTCTGGTGGGAGTACTAAATTCAGTTCTTTTTGCATCGGTGAAAGGTATTTATCCTTTAATGAGGCAAAGATAAGGTACTTATGGTCATGCCCATTGTGATAATGGCTAAAAGTATGTTTTGTTAAGAGGTCAAAACGATCCATCTCAAGCCTTGATAATCTTATTATTTGGGTTAAAGAACTTAGTCTACCAATTTGGTAGATTAATGTGAAATCTGCTATCTTTGAATATCTTTGTGATATGAGCTATTTCGGCGATATAAAAAGGGGAATCAAAACCACAGCAAAGGGCTTGAGTATCACACTAAAGCACCTTGCTGATGCCAGATTTTCAAGAGCCGAAAAAGAAATTCAGGACTCTGACTTCTTTGAACTGGATAAAGGTCATGTCACAATACAGTATCCTCATCAAACCATAAACGTTCCTGACAATGGTAGGTATCAGCTGGATTGTGAAATCGATGATTGCATCGTTTGCGACAAATGTGCGAAGATTTGTCCGGTAAATTGTATTGATATTGAGGCGATTAAATCGCCCGAAATAATAAGGGAGACCTCTGACGGTTCTCCGGTGCGTCTGCATGCTGCCAAGTTTGATATTGACATGGCAAAATGCTGTTTTTGCGGACTCTGCACCACGGTTTGTCCCACCGAATGTCTGACCATGAATAGTGAATACGACTATTCTGTTATTGACATTACTCAATTGAATTTTGCTTTTGCCAATCTCACTGAAGCTGAGGCACAGGAGAAAAGGGAATTGTACGACCAGTACATGGCCGAAAAAGAAGAATTGAAGAAAGCCAAAGCTGCCCAGTCGGCTACGGAAGCCCCTGCGAGACAGAAGCCTTCTTTTGCTCCTAAAAAACCGTCCTTTACCCCTAAGAGTAAAGCGACGTCTGGCGATAAGCCGAAACCTGTTTTTAAGCCCAAGGCAAAACCAACCACTTCAGGTGCTAAGGAAACTCCTGCGAGGCCAAAAGCAGTATTTACGCCAAAAGCTAAGTCATCTGATGGTGGTTCTGATAAACCAAAACCAGTTTTTAGGCCTAAGGCAAAACCAGAGAGTAAGCGTTCAGAGGATGCTGTCGCAAAACCCAAACCAATTTTTACACCGAAGGCTAAGCCTAAAGCTGAGGATGGCGATTCGAACACAAATGCATCTGCTGCACCATCTGCAAAGCCAGCTTTTAAGCCAAAGATGAAGCCTAAAGCTGAGGATGGTGGTTCGGAGACAAAGGCATCTGCTGCACCATCGGCAAAACTGGCTTTCAAGCCAAAGATGAAGCCCAAAGCTGAGGATGGTGGTTCGGAGACAAAGGCATCTGCTGCACCTCCTGCAAAGCCAGCTTTCAAGCCAAAGATGAAGCCCAAAGCTGAGGATGGTGGTTCGGAGACAAAGGCATCTGCTGCACCTCCTGCAAAGCCGGCGTTCAAGCCAAAGATGAAGCCCAAATCCGAGGATGGCGTTTCAGAGACAAAGGCATCTGCTGCACCTCCTGCAAAGCCAGCTTTCAAGCCAAAGATGAAGCCCAAAGCTGAGGATGGTGGTTCGGAGACAAAGGCATCTGCTGCACCTCCTGCAAAGCCGGCGTTCAAGCCAAAGATGAAGCCCAAATCCGAGGATGGCGTTTCAGAGACAAATGCATCTGCAGCACCTTCTTCGAAACCAGCTTTTAAGCCAAAGATGAAACCGAAAAGCGAAGGAGAGGCCGCGTCTGACAAGCCAAAGCCTGCTTTCAAACCCAAAATGAAACCAAAGAAAGACTAATGGAGGATTTGATGAGTCAGATGGATTGGACTTGGCTTCAATGGTCAGCAGCGGTAGTCTTTGGTTTAGGTGCTATCGGAGGAGCTCTATACCTCTTTTTTACAAAAAATATTCTATACGGAGCGTACGGCTTATTGACCTCACTGATGTCTGTAGGTGGTTTGTTTCTATTGAGTGGTGCTGAGTTTGTGGCTATCTCTCAAGTGATGGTGTATGTCGGCGGCATTTTGATTCTGATCATGTTTGGGATCATGTTATCTGCCAAAGGCGAGAAAAAAGAGGATGCCCTCAGAGTAGTGAATGTCAATAACCTGGTTTCCTTGTTTTTTGCTGTGATTATAGCTGCGGGTTTGATCTTTTTTAGTCTTCAAGTAGGCGATTTTGGTAATCTAGCAGCCCCAAGTCTAACGCAGGTAAATGACTTAGGAATGAATCTGATGACTACGCAAGTGCTCATTCTTGAGATTGTCGGAGTCTTGCTTTTATTGGTATTAATTGGTGCTTCTTATATTGCGAAGAAATGATTCCAACGACCCTATTTCTTATTCTTTCAGCTGTTTTGTTCGCCATAGGGTTTGCGGTAGCTATTACTAAAAAGAACCTTATCATGATGCTGATGGGTGTGGAGTTGATGCTGAATGCGGTTAATATCAATTTTGTGGCTTTTTCAAGAAGTGGAAATTCAGTTGCCGAGGGACAACTGTTCTCATTATTCATTATGGTCATTGCGGCGGCTGAGGTAGCCATAGCCTTAGCTATCATTCTAAAATTAAAGGATAAGTACGGTACCCTGAATCCTGATAAGATAGATGAGTTAAAAAACTGATTTTATTTTTTGTGAAAGAGTGGAAAGTCCTTACTTTTGCACTCCCAAAATGGCCTCCTAGCTCAACTGAATAGAGCACTTGATTACGGCTCAAGAGGTTGCAGGTTTGAATCCTGCGGAGGTCACGAAGGCTCATCATTTTGATGAGCCTTTTTTTATTTTCAATCTGCCAGTTCATTTTTTCCTTTTCAAATATGGTTCAAGAGATTGCAGGATTGAAGACAAGGCGGACGGCTAGTCGAGGTCACTAAGGCTCATCATTTGATGAGCCTTTTTTTATTATCCATTAATCAGTTTGTTTTTCCTGTTCAGATATGGCTCAAGAGGTTGCAGGTTTGAAGACCAGGCAGACGGCTAGTTGAGGTCACTAAGGCTCATCATTTGATGAGCCTTTTTTTATTATCCATTAATCAGTTTGTTTTTCCTGTTCAGATATGGCTCAGGAGGTTGCAGGTTTGAATACCAGGCGGACGGCTAGTCGAGGTCACCAAGTCTCATCATTTGATGAGCCTTTTTTTTATTTTCAATCTGCCAGTTCATTTTCCCCTTTTCAAATATGGTTCAAGAGGTTGCAGGTTAGAAGACCAGGCGGTCGGTTGGTTGAGGTCCGAAGGCTCAAGGAAAGATGGGCTTTTTCTTCTGCTTTCATTTCACTGTGGTTTCTCTTGAATTTTTCAGTCTCCATTTATCATGGAACGGTCTTTTAATGATGTGTGCAGTGAGACTAATTCTCCATCAAACACAAAACGAAAGCTACAATTATGAAAAATTTACGCGTTTATTCCATCATCTTCCTAAGTGCAGGCTTCTTTACTTCCTGCGTTAGCAAGAAGAAATTTGTAGACCTACAGTCCAAATATGAGGTTTCTGATAGAAGTCTGGTCAAATGCAGCGACGACTTGCTGACTGCCCGACAAGAAATTTCTTCTTTGGAGGGTAAGTTGGCCAAATCGGATGTGGAGCTTCAGAATGTTCAGAAATATCGTCAAGAGCAAATTGCTGATTTGAGAGATCAGGTAGCTGATTTACAGCGTAGTAGAGATAAGCAGATGGTACAGGTAGAAGACCTGACTGTTTTATCTAAAGAGGCTAATAGAAATATTGAGAAGACGCTGGATCGGATGACAGAGAAAGACGATTACATCCGTCATTTACTAGCTGCTAAAAGTAAAGTAGACTCCATGAATCTAGCTCTGGCCTTTAACTTGAAAAAGAGTATTGGTTTAGATATGGACGATAAAGACGTTGATATCAAAGTTGATAAGACGGTAGTAATGATCAATATCTCAGATTCTCTTTTATTTCAAACCGGTAGTTATAACCTAACCAGCCGAGCGAATGAGGTTTTGGGTAAAATCGCCAAAGTCATTCAGTCCAGACCGGAGCTTGAGGTGATGGTAGAAGGTTACACAGATAACAGATCTATTAATACAGCAGTATTAAAGGATAATTGGGATTTAAGTGTAAAACGTGCCACATCTGTGGTGAGATTGTTGCAAAACAACTACAGTATTGATCCAAACAGGCTGATAGCTGCTGGTAGAGGTGAGTTTAATAAGCTTGTGCCAAATAATTCTCCTGAAAACATGGCTAAAAACCGAAGAACAAGAATTATTCTGATGCCAAAATTAGATCAATTCTATGATCTTCTTGATCCTAACGAGACTCAGCCTTCTAAATAATATTAGTCAATCAAATTGATATATCCTGGCCGGTAAAGCAGAACTGCTTTGCCGGCTTTTTTGTGTAACTTACTTGTTCTAAAATCCTTACTTATGAATGCCATTTACCATCATTTCATTATTCGGGCTGAACTGAAAAAGGTTTTCGATGCCGTCTCTATGCCTAAGCACCTGGTGCAGTGGTGGCCCAAAACGTGTAAAGGTGTTCCTGCTAGAGGTGAAGAATATAATTTCTTTTTTGAAGAGCCCTATGATTGGTATGCACGTGTCTCAGAATTAGAAAAAGACAAGTTCATTTATTTCAAAATGACCAAATCTGACCCTGACTGGGATCCTACCACCTTTGGTTTTGAGCTTGTACCTCACGAAAAAGGTACATATTTAAAGTTCTTTCACCGAGATTGGCCAGAAGCCAATGATCATATGAAATATTCTTCTTTTTGCTGGGCCATGCTTTTGGACGGCTTACGTAATTATGTAGAGAAAGGGCTAGTGGTGCCTTTTGAAGAAAGAGAATAATTTTGGATAGGGGTGCAACCCATCTGAGTTGTCTTTCATCTGCGAAACCAAAGACTATTTACTCAAAACAAGCTCAATACGATTTATGAAAAAGCTCATTTTACCCTTCATTCTATTATTTTTTGCATTTCAATTAGCGGCTCAGGAGCCTTTTGTCGTCAGATCTTTTGATGCCGGAAGTGTCAAAAATCTGGATGTAAAAACATCTGGTGGACAGATAGTGGTTTATGGAGATGCAGAAGACGAAGCTCGGGTGGAAGTGTACATCAAAAGCAGTAGAGGAGGGGAATTATCAAAAAGAGAGATAGAGTCCAGACTGGATGATTATACCTTAGAAGTAGGTATGGAGGGTTCTACCTTAAAATGCTTCTCAAAGAAGAATTCCAGAGGAGATTACAAAAATGGTTTAAGGATTTCATTCAGGGTTTATGTGCCGAAATTTACAAATACCGACCTTTTAACAAGTGGTGGAAATATAAAAATGAGAAACCTTGATGGTGACCTCAAGTTCACTACGAGTGGAGGAAGCCTGGACCTGGCTAATCTAAGAGGTGAGATTAATGGCAGAACCTCCGGGGGCAGTATCAAAGCCAGAAACCTGGAAGATGAAATTGATCTGGTAACCAGTGGAGGTAGCATAGATGTAGAAAACCTGGCAGGAGATATCTCTATTCATACGAGTGGTGGTTCTATCCACATGTATCAAATGTATGGTCAAATCAATGCCCGTACCAGTGGTGGAGGAATTGACATCACGGCCGTAGAAGGAGATTTAAGCACTTCAACCAGCGGAGGATCTATCCGATTAAAGGAAATTGCCGGAAGCGTGAAAGCGAGTACCAGTGGCGGAGGTATCACCGCTGATATTGAGGAAGTAGGTGATTATTTGATCTTACACAGCAGCGGAGGCGGAATTGATGTCAATATGCCTATGGATAAAGGCATGGATCTAGACATCAGAGGAAACAGAGTATCTGTGGCCGGTATGCGTTCTTTTCGTGGTACTGAGTCAAAGAATAAAGTGATTGGTAAATTAAATGGTGGAGGAGTTGAAGTGAATATTTCCACAAGTTCTGGCACAGTATCAATCAATTAAGAGTCGGATCATTCTCATGGAACATCATCCATCAAAATGAATTTCTGGTAGGTATACAACGTTTTAAACTTGTCTGTCATTCTTAAGGCAAACAACACAAAAACGAATAGTACTTATGAAAAAACTAGTTTTAAGTTTAATGATGGTAGGGCTGATGTCAGCTGCATGTGAAAAAACAGATTCAGAGCCTTTAGAGAATGTGAGCAATGCAGAAACCTTAGCCGATTTTGAGTGTATCAATGAACAGGCAGATAATCCTGCCAGCCTAAGTGATGCTCAGCAGTGGATAGTAGGAACCTGGCAACTGACTGGAGTTATTGCCATGATACCTGATCCGCAGGTACCAAACATCTCAATTGAATTTAAGGAAGATGGTGGTGTGTTCGTCTCACAAGATGACGAAGTAATTTTCACCGATGCGTACAGTGTTATCGAGAGCGAAATTAACGGGGTAAAGTATCTGGAAATTATTACTGACACATTGCCTGGTGATTTTCAGGAGAATAATATGGTGAAAGGCGGTCTTAGAATTTGTGAAAACGAAATGATGATAGACCAAGGGATCGCTTTTGATGCACCAGGTTATCTGCTCAGAAAAAAAGTGGATTAAAGGTTAATTACATACAATAGATGCGGTTTAAGCAAGTGACCATCCTCTACCCGGGGATGGTCAAATTTTTTAAGGAAGTTCATTCCTATTTTTTCCATAACTCTGAGAGAAGGCTTATTTACCTCAGCTGTCAACGAATAGACTTGCTTCAACTTTAAAACATCCTTCGCAAATTCCAGACACTTTTTAGCACCTTCGGTAGCAAGTCCCATATTCCAATAGTCTTTGTTTAGTCGCCAGCCAATTTCTACTAAAGGCGATTCTTTTTCAAAGAGATGGGTCTTAGAGAGACCTATAAAGCCAATCAATTTTTTGGTTTCCAATAACTCTACGGCATAGAAAGTGAATCCATTTTGGCTAAATCCTAACCGAAAACGTTCCATCATTTTTAGTGTTTCTTCTTTTGAGTAGCTAGATGGAAAATAACGCATGACCTCTTCATCTGCACAGATTTTATACATGGGCTCCAGATCTGCATCTTGCCACTCTCTGAAACCGAGCCTTTCTGATTGGAAAATATACATTCTCCAAAGATCGATAATTTTATAAATGTTTTTTCAGCATGCTTTGAAGGGAATTCGGGAGATAAAACCCTTTGATATACTCTTTTAACTCACCATCTGGACTAAGAACCAGAAGGGCAGGGTAGGAGTCAATACCATATTTTCCGGCAGCTTCTAAGCCATCGAAACTGTCTGCATCTATTTTGTACATCACAAAATTTTGATTGATAAAATGTCCCAGTGCTCTGTCTGAGTACGTCTCATTATCCATTCTAATACATGGACCGCACCAGGAGGCCCAAAATTCAAGGAGGATAGGTTTGTTTTGATTCTGAGCCATTAACAGGAAGGATTCATAAGATCCTTTATGATAATTGATAATACTTTTTGGTGGCTCATCTTTGACGACGGTTCTTGTATTCGTAGGTATAGTAGTACACTGTACAATAAGCACAGTTAATAATAAACTTAACAGGCTTAGCTTTAGTAGGGATTTCATAGGGGAGTGGGCTTGTATTGATAAAATAAAAGGGAGCATGAGCTCCCTTTTAACGATCATTGAAATGAATTTAGTAGGCGATGCCCAATGATTTCAATGTTTCAATGTTCAAATTACCCTGAGGTAGTTTATTATCAACCTGGTATTTCAATAGTGCAGCTTTGGTTTGGGTACCAAAGATATTATCGATAGGACCTGGGTTATAACCTTTGTCTCTCAGTGCAAGCTGAATCTGACGGATACGCTGAGTGGTCATTTTGCTTTCGCAAAGTACTTCAACCCAGTCGCTGTATTCTGAACTGCTGTTCAATGAAGCGAAAGTATATGTTCCATACTGAATAGGTACTGCAGAAGTAGAGCTAGTAGCCACAGATTCTACGATAGTCTTGTCTATGCTGGTAAACTGGGCTGGCACATCAGTGCTGATGGTAGCGGCTTTTGCATCTACCACAGCCTTGGTATATGAGGCGGTTTGTGCAGGAATATCAATTTCTCTGGTAGTAGGCTGCTGGTCAATCACATAACGTGTAATGGTTTCATACTGAGCAGGTACATCAATAGCCTTCACCGTGGCACCACATCCGGCGAGGTTAATGGCATCTGCTTTGTCTACATCAAGAGTGCTTCCATCTTTACAAACATACTTGGTTACTGTAGCAAATTCTGCAGGGATCTGAACCTCTCTGGTACTAGGAGGAGTATCCATAACTCTTCTTGTTTTGGTGATAAATTGAGCCGGTACTTCAATTTCTCTCACAGAAGCAGCTTTGTCTACCACTTGCACCGTATAGGTTTCATATACAGCAGGTACCGTTTCTTCACTTACAGAAGGGCCTCTGTCTACCACTCTTCTGGTAACCGTTTCATACTGAGCCGGTACTACTGTTTCTTTTACTTCGGCAGCTTTTACAAGTACCGTTTTATTAACTGTTTGGTAGCGAGCTCTTGAAACTCCGTCTGTAAATGCAGCTACACCTGTTAGGCTTCCATTAGGATTATCTACGTAACCATCAAAAACCTGACGAGTAATCGTTCTGTATTCTGCAGGAATTTCTACTTCTACTACTCTTGAAGGCTGGTCAATAATTCTCTTAGTGATAGTTCTTGTCACTGCAGGAGCTTCATTTTCAATGACTTTAGCCTCTGATTTTAAGACTCTTCTGGTGATGGTTTTGTACTCAGCAGGTACTTCTACCAAACATAAGATGCTACAGTCTTCTGGGTTAGACGAAAGACAAGAAGGGTCTTTGCCTTTCTCGTATTTAGTGTACGAGTCTTTGATTTTAACTCTTTCTGTCACTGTTTCGTAAACAGCCGGCACTACAGATAGACTCTTCACAGGGTCTTTTACCACTACCGTTTTAGTTTCGGTTTTGTATGTAGCAGGTACTACTCTGTATGTTACAGTAGCCTCTTTCACCAATACATTTTCTGTTACGGTTTTGTATTTAGGTAGCTTAGCTCCGGAAGCCGCTGGTGCAGCCTCTCTCACCATAATGGTTTCTTTTTCTGTTTTAAATTGAGCAGGCACTACAGAATAACGGGTGTATGATGGTCTTACCAATATACGCTCTGTTTCTGTTTTAAAGGTTACGTTATTATTGGCGGTCAATACCTTGTAGGCCTCTGCTGTCATAAAACGCTTACTCTCGGTTTTATAAGTGGCTGGTACTACTTCGTATCTTTTTGAAGCTTCCTTAACCAGAATTTGCTCATCTACAGTTTTGAAAGATGCTGGTATAACCTCAATTCTGTTATAGGCCTCTCTTACCAGTTTACGCTCCGTTACTGTGTCTAAACATGGTGCATTCAGCTGGCCGTTATTGGCGTTAGAGGAAACATTATTATTACAGCTTACAATTTCGTAACGCGTATAAGGTGCAGCGGTCATGACTGTTTGCTGCACAGCTTTATAGGTACCGGAGTTGGGTACAATTTCAATTCTTTTACCCGGTTCTTTAGAAACGTATGAAACGTTTTCTGATTTAAATACCGGAGCTTTCACTGAATAATCGGTTCTACCTTCTCTTACAAGCTCTGTAAAAGTATTGGTGCCCAAAACGGCAGGCTTTACACTAATTTGGGTACTCGCTTCTCTGGAGACATATTGCTGAGCATTGTCTTCAAAAACAGTGGGCTTAAGACACTTTGCATAACATTTGCCAGGGATGGCATTTGGTGGCAAGTCTGAAGTTTGCGACTTAGCCGAAAATGCAAGCATTACTAAGGGTACAACTAGTAAACTTTGTTTTTTCATTTTAGAGGTGTAGTTAATTAAGTTTTTAAAAATCCCTGAATAGATTTAAGAATGGGGGCATCCCAAAACCATAATCAGGAAGGGGTTCTTTATGGTATTTCTTGATACACCACTATTGAAAGAAGGTAACACCTCACTATACGATAAATACGTATAGTTATATGTAAACTATGAAAAGTTATATAATATTTTAGTAAAACCAGATTTTCGGTTCCTGAATTATGGTTTTATATGGTCGTATATACTTGAAGGTGAGAAGGTTGTGTTTTTTGTGAATGTTTAGCAAGAATTACCACTGTAAACGGGTTCAGTTTTTCATAGCTGCTATTTCTTTCTATTCAAACAGCTGTCTTTCTGTGAGGGATAATGTAGTTCTTAGGTTAAGAATATTGTTGGAGACCCCATTAATCTCAAAAATAGTTCTTGATAGAAGGGCGTCTTTAGACAAAAGGAATTGTTTCTTCTTAGATGCTACTAGACTAGATGATTTAAAACGACTTTTTGAGATCTCTAGCCATTTTATTCTTTCTTTTCCTTTTTTCGAAAGTAGATTTAATGAGTCAAAAGGTTTGATGAAGTTCAAAGCCATAAAGAAATTATATGAGAAGATTCTTCAAAGGAAATATCATTGCCTTTCTGTTAGTAGCCTTTTCTTTATCGTCATGTTCCTACCAAGATAAGGAGTACACAACTGTCAAGGATAAATTCGAGGTTATTGATGCTAAATTAGAATACAAGTTTCGAACAAGAAGGCTATTTGTTAAGCCAAGTACTGTAGTTTCACTGAAAGGATCAGTTAATGGAGTAGCTAAAATTAACTTTGATTGTAAACACCCTAAAAGATGTCTGAATCAAGAAATTATTCTGTCTGGCCAAATTGACACTTTAGTAGGGCTGTCTAACTTTTATGACAAAACTCTTCTGGTAGAATATACACCTGTTGATGTAGAGGAAGGTCAATTTGAAGGAAGCATTGATTTTTGACTTTTAATTTCTCCGCTATTCTAAGTCTTTTCATCTTACAGGTTAATGTCACACCGTTTTAAGACCGACTTATTTTAGAGATAAATAATTTCAATTTAAATAATATCGTAAGACCTTATATCAAATTCCACAGAGTCTTAAGGACTATGCAGAGCTGAGTAATATGCTTTATGTTATTTGTAGTAAGCTAGTGGTGTTTTACGGACAGAATTCTATTTTGGAAATGCCAGTGTTGCCTTTTCTAGGGATGATATCTGCAGTACCATAGATTCCTAATTTTAATAAACCTTTGGGCGAGTTTAGTGAAGAATAGTAAATGAATATTTCATCGTTATAGGTTTCGGTAAATGTAACGATCGTATCAATCTTACCCGGACCTAATGTATAATTTACAGGCGGGCGACTACCGTTAGGGTTGTAATTAGTATTATTACCCTTGTTCCCAATTCTTATTTTAACAATTCCGCTTATCTCACCTACAGCTTGAAGAACAATGTTATGCTGATAATATTCTTTCAAGATCTTTATCATGCCTGCAGTATTGGGTTCAATGGACATAAAATTTTCAACCTTGTTTTTAGTGCAGCCTACGGTCATGGAAAAGAGGGTTCCAAAGAGTATAGATTTGATAAATAATTTGATTGCCATAATTAATGATTAACTGCTGGTCCTCTTAGTTGAAATAATTCTCGTTGATTTAAATTTACAAAGTAACGACTTACTGAAAGTGGTTTAGCATTGCTTTCATTCCACTCCTACTCGAAGTTATCTCAACTTCTGGGTTAACTTAACAACATAGTTTTCAAATTGATATATTTTAGAAACCTAAAAAATATTTATTTAGACCGTCAGGTATGAAGACTTTGAACGAATTCAGCAATGTCCTAAAGACTGTGTGGAGGGGGTAGAATTTTGTAGAGATATGAAAATGAATAAACAAGTAATTCGAATAGCAAGGGAGCAACTTGTGCTAATATTAGAGAAAGTTGTAACTAAAGAGTTATTAATTGTTTACTTGGCTATACCTTTTTCACTAATTGGCCAACCACATCGAACCTTCTACGTTTTAGAAGATTCAGTGTCCCATAAGAGCAATGCTTTCATAACAGAAATGAGGCCAAAAGAAAATGGTTTTAATTCTTTATTTTGTTATAATTTGGTTTTCCCTGAGGTGGACTCAGTTAAAAACCTAGTTTCAATATTTCTTCATCCAAACATTGATGGCAAGTATTGGTCCGAAATAAAGTCAGATGTAGTTCGCAGATTACATTTTAGTAGTTGGTCCGAATTAGAGTTCGAGGTTAAAAAGAATATTCAAGATTACCTGAATCATCAGGGAGATTACCAATCATTTCTGAATGTGGTCTTGATTAGAAAAAAAGGTGAAAAGTATTTTATACCTATCAAAAGCGGAAGTCAAATTTTACGACTTAGGAGTTCTTTTAATACGGAATTGGATTTTATCACTTTTAATTTTTCAACCAAGAGGTATAAGGATTTCCAAGACTTCGGTTCAGGGGTTCCTATTTTTGAAGCCGCGGATCGAATAATGGGAAAAATGATACCCTTGAAAAAGCGAAAATATTACTCAGAATTTTTAAGAACTAATAGAGATTTTGTCCATTATTCACCAAATCAGTTTTACGAATATCAATACTATCCTTTTGTGGATTCTTTTAATTCCAAATTCTTTGTAAACTGTAAAGTAGGCATTGTTGGAGTGTGTTTTTCTAAAAAGAATCCGGGATTTGTTTTGGATAAAGAAATTGTTTTTTACCCAAGAAAGATTAACGGGATTCAATGGAAAGAAAAATTAAGATAATGTGGGGCAGTCAGCCAAA
Source organism: Jiulongibacter sp. NS-SX5 (assembly GCF_052828545.1). Next base: position 1,556,759 of record NZ_CM128248.1, on the reverse strand, counting down.
ATTCAGACTCACTTTCCCCTGTAGAGTACTCAAAGACCAAGAATCCGCCATTCAATCTCTTGTAAGCTTCCCTAAAATTAGTACACTTTAAAAGTGGAATTTTTGACTTTAAAACTGTAATATGAAGCGATGTAAAATTTCCCTGCTACTCAAAGCCTATTCAACTCCGAGTTACATGTCATACGGCCTTAGAGCGATGTATTTTAGAGGACTAAAAAATATCTTTGAATGATAACAGGTCTGAAAAACTTGAACGTATTCCGTAAGGTCCAAAAGACTATGCTGAATGGAGAATTGCTACATTAAAGGAACGTGAAGCCATGTTCACTAAATAGCAGCCACTATTCCTTAAAAAACACCCTTCTAACTCGTGAACCTACCTTGGTAAGGATTTCGTAGGGGATAGTCCCTAGTTTTTCAGCCAGTTCAAATATTGAAATTTGTTTACCGAAGATTTCTACCTGATCACCTACTTTAGCATTGGTATCAGTAATATCTATCATGCACATATCCATACATACATTACCAATGGTAGGGCAGGCTTTTCCCTGATGCATCACGTATCCTTTTCCGTTACTGAATCGTCTGTCATATCCGTCAGCATAACCAATGGCGATGGTGGCGATTTTCATATCGCGTTTGGCCATACCTACTCTTCCATATCCAATACTTTCTCCGGCTTTGGCAGATTTTATCTGCGAAATAGTAGTTTTTAAACTTGCCGTACTCATCAATTGCTCCTGGTGAGTTTGGCTGCTATCTACGCCATACAGGCCTATGCCCAGCCGTGTCATCTGGAATTGAGCCTCAGGGAAATTGACGATTCCAGCTGTATTTAGGATATGTTTGATTGTCTCATAGCCTAGCTGGGACTCTAATTCTGATGAGATTTCTTTAAACTCTTTTATCTGACTGCTGGTAAACTCTCTTTGCTTCCTATCGTCGGCAGCAGCCAAATGGCTAAACATACTCGCCACTTTGAGATGTTCATTACCCTTTAGCAAACTGATCAACTCTGGCAGATCAGGTTTTGTAAAGCCCAAACGCTTCATTCCGGTATCTATCTTAAGATGTATGGAGATCGGCTCTTCTACTTTTTCAAAATCGAGGTATTGAATGAATCTTTTGAGAATATCCAGGCTGTAGATTTCTGGCTCTAGTCCATAATTCAAAAGATTTTTGAAGCTCTCTTCCTGTGGGTTGAGAACCATGATAGGCAACTCTATCCCGTTTTTGCGAAGCTCCACACCCTCATCTGTATAGGCCACAGCCAGGTAGTCTACTCTATGGTATTGAAGTAAGCTGGCTACCTCCGTACTCCCGCTGCCATAAGCAGAAGCTTTAACCATCACCATGAGTTTGGTGTTTTCCTTCAAAAGACCTCTGAAGTAATTGAGGTTATGCGTGATAGCTTCCAGGTTGATTTCCAGAACTGTGCCGTGAACTTTGGAGGTCAGTGTATTAACGATCTTCTCAAAAGCAAAATCACGAGCACCTTTGACCAGGATAAGTTGATTGCTAAACAATCGGGTAGGGTGCTCCGCAATAAATTCTTCGACATTTAGATAACTTTCTAAATTTTCAAAGTGATTTTGATTTCGATGGATCACAGGACCGATCCCTATAACCTTCTCAATACCCGCACCTTCAATCAAATCTGCTATTTTTTTATACAAGACATTTTCGCTTAGTCCTGTCTGCAGCACATCACTAATAATGATACATTTTGATCGGGAGATATGATGCTGGTTCATGAAGTTGAGAGCCATCTCCAAACCTCCCAGATCATTATTATAACTATCGTCTATGAGGTAACAGTTATTGATGGCCTCCTTCAGCTCTAGTCGCATTGGTACGGCTTTCAGACTATCAAAGCCACGTTGAATCTGCTCTGCAGTTTCAGATTCCGTTTTGAATTTTTTAAGCAATTCAAAAGCCCCGAAAAAACAATGAATACAGTTTTCAATAGAAGCATCATCTACAAAAGGTACATGTAAATCATACTCCTCACCATTCCAGTAAATGGCCAGTTTGGTAAACTTATTCTGCTTTTCAATATCTACCGTTATAGAGCCTTTCTGATTCCGCGACCAAGGGATTAATGCGATATTTGGATTCACAGCCTTCAGGAAAATCTTGATCTCCTCATCCAACTCCGGGTAATCAATGGAGTAAATCAGCGTTTTGGCATTTCTAAACAGACGAAGCTTTTCAGTGATCTTTTGTTTCTGACTTCTGAAACCCTCATTGTGAGCAGAGCCTATATTTGTAAAAATACCAATCTCCGCATTGATGATTTCTGATATGGCCTGCATCTCAGCCGGTTGTGAAATTCCGGCCTCAAAAACTCCAATTTCATGGGAAGCAGAAAGCTGCCAAACCGACAACGGAACCCCAATCTGCGAATTATAGCTCCCCGGACTTTTACATACAGAGTGGCTCTGAGTCAGAACAGTTGTGAGCCATTCTTTAACTATCGTTTTTCCATTGCTCCCGGTGATGCCAAGAACGGGTATATCGAACTTCGATCTGTGTTTTTTCGCAAGACTTTGAAGCTCTTTTGTGGTATTTTCTGAGATGATAAATTCTCCCTTCTGAAGCGTATCACTATTCTTTTCGGCCCATTTTTGTGAAACCACAAACCACTTTACCCCTTTCTGTAGAAGTTCATTGATAAAACTGTGCCCGTCATGCCTTTCGCCTTCAATGGCCACAAAAACAGTTTTATCTGGCTGAGAAAGGTGTCTGCTGTCTGTAAGCAGAATGCTTTGATCCGGGATCTGAGTGGTATTTTTCAAAAGAGAAATTTAAATAAGAAGCGAATTTACGGAGCTTTCAGGATTGGCTGGCGGCTTCCCTGAAATATATTCAATTGAATGATAACTTTGTGGGTAAATCAGTACGAATAGATGATAGAAACACACGCTCATATCTACGATAAGGTATTTGAGGAAGATTTTCAGGAGATGTTGGAGAGGGCTCGTCAGGTAGGCATTCAGGAAATATGGATGCCCAACTGTAATAGCGGAACCATAGAGCCGATGAAGAAATTGGCAAATGAGCACCAGGGCTATTGTATTCCGATGATGGGTCTGCACCCTTGTTATGTTGACGAAAATGTGGAGGCTGAACTGGCCAAAGTAGAGGAGGAGCTGGAGAATGGTTCGTATTTTATGATAGGTGAAATAGGGCTGGATTTTTATTGGGATTTGACCTTCACACAGCAGCAGGAGGCCGCTTTTTTGAAGCAATTGGCTTTAGCCAAGAAGTACAATTTGCCTATTTGTATTCACTCCAGAAACTCGAAGAAAAACGAGCATAACGCCATTATTAGATGCTGTGAGCTAATTGAAGAGTTTGGCTGGAAAGATCTCAGAGGTATTTTTCACTGTTTCTCAGGAAATCTGGAAGAGGCCAAAAGGGTCATCAGTCTCAATTTTGTTTTAGGAATAGGTGGTGTTTCCACCTTTAAAAATGGTGGCTTAGACAAGGTTTTGCCTTATTTAAAAACCACGGATATTGTACTGGAAACAGATAGCCCATATCTGGCACCTACGCCCTACAGAGGAAAACGAAACGAAGTCTCGTACATCGACTTAGTGGCTGAAAGAGTGGCATTGCTTATGGGAGAATCCAAAGAGGAAATAATCAAACAAACCAGCGTAAACGCCCAAAAATTAAAGCAGGCTGTGTAAATTTAGACTTCTTCAGTAGACTTCACAGATGAAAAACATACTCAAAACACTTATCATTTTACTGGCTGGCTTTGCTGTAAAAGCCCAGGGTCTGGCTCCTGATATTGCCAACTATCAAATCAATGTCTTTCTGGACAATGAGTCCAAGGTATTGACGGGTGAGGAGGTTTTGGAGTGGACCAATACCTCAGACGTTTCGGTCAATGAGATGCACTTTCATTTATATCTGAATGCCTTCAAGGATGAAGAGTCTACCTTCATGAAAGAATCTGGGGGAAAGCTGAGAGGGAAACTAATGGAAGAAGGCGGATATGGTGATATCTATTTGACCTCTCTATCAGATCAAAAGGGTAGATCATTGCTAGGTTCTCTGAAATACATTCAGCCTGATGATAAAAATGAAAACGATAGAACCGTTGCCACTATTCAATTAGAAGAAGCAGTTTTACCAGGTGAAAAAGTGACCTTAAATATTGGCTTTAGAGCCAAACTGCCTAAAGTTTTCGCCAGGACTGGCTACGGAGCAGGCGATTACTACCTCATAGGTCAATGGTTCCCAAAAGTTGGGGTGTTTGAAAAGGACAAATCTGGCCAATGGGCCTGGAACTGTCACCAGTTTCATGAGCATACTGAGTTTTATGCGGATTTTGGTACCTACAAGGTCAATATTACTCTACCGCAAAAGCTAATTGTTGGGGCCACGGGCCAACTTAAAAATACCACGAAACTGAAAGGAGGAATGCAGACATTGACCTATGAGGCCGATGATGTGCATGACTTTGCCTGGACCGCCTCTCCCGATTTTGTGGTACACGAAGAAACCTACAAAGGCATTCAGCTGAAAGCCATGATGCAGCCGGAGCATGCCTCTCAGTACCGCAGATACTTTACCTCTGTTAAACATTCTATAGACTACACAGAAAAACTGCTGGGCAAATATCCCCACCCTATCCTCACTATGGTAGACCCTCCGGTACACAGTAGTGGATCGGCAGGGATGGAGTATCCAATGTTTATCACTTGTGGCTCATATTGGGGGGTAGGGAGCTGGTTAAAGTTAGCCGAGATCGTTACCGTTCATGAGTTTGGTCATCAGTATTTTCAGGGCATACTGGCGAGCAATGAATTTGAGCAGTCTTTTCTGGATGAAGGTTTTAACCAATACCTGGAAGGCAGAATCATGGATGAAAACTATGGAGAAGGCTCTCAGGTAGATTTTCTAGGCTTTAAAGTAGGCGATACGGAGTCTTCAAGAGCCAGCTACGTAGGCATGAAATTCCCGGAACTGGCAGAAATAAACCGACCGGCATGGGAGTATCCTAAAGGGACTTATGGTGCCATGACTTACACCAAAACAGCCACCGTGCTCAAAACCTTGGAGAACTATCTGGGTAGAGAGGTGATGGACAAAGCCCTAAAGCTTTACTATCAACGCTTCAAGTTTAAACATCCAAAGCTTTCCGATTTTCAAGCTGTAGTGAATGAGGTTTCGCCTGAGAATATGGATTGGTACTTTACGCAGTCCTTTGAGAAATCATACTCATGTGACTATCAGGTTGACTCCGTCTATTCGTCTCCTGAGAAATCGTTTCTTGAGATTCGAAATAAGGGCAAATTCATTATGCCTCAAACCATAGCCATTGATTTTGTAGATGGTAGTTCTGAAGTAGTTCAGTGGGATGGTCGCGGAGCTTTCAAAAGCTTCTCTTATGACAAGGAAGTTAATCGTGTTAGCCTTGACCCAGACCGTAAAAATCTTATGGATTTAAACATGGTCAATAATAGCTGGATCAAGGCGGGGCCGCAGCAGTTTTTGACCAAATATACCGCTAAGGCCTTATTCTGGTTTCAGATTCTGCTGACCGACTTTTTGACCTGGATAGGTTAAACTATCGAGTGATTACCACTTTGGCACGTTCACAAATGCCACCGATCGGTGGATTGAACTTGGAGACACCAACAGATATTTTGAGCACTGAAGGGTAAGTTGCCTTCACTTTCTCTATCACCTCGTAGGCCACATGCTCCAGAAGTCTGTGTTTGGTGAGCATAACCTCACGCACCAGTTCATACAGATTTTCGTAGTTGATGGTATCTTTTAACCGATCAGACTCAGCTGCAGAACTAAGGTCTGTTTCTATATGAAGATCAATGGAGTACTTATTGCCTATTTTTTGTTCTTCGTCATAATAGCCGTGATAGGCGAAGAACTCCATGCCCTCTAGCGAGATTTGTCCCATGTGTGTGATGCTTAGATATTATCGAAGAAAGAACCGCCACTTTCTTTGGCTTCAGCAGCGGCATCATTGATGGTTTTCACCGGAGCTACCTGCTCTTTTTCCATCATAGCCTTTTTAAGAGCTGCTTTCACCTTGTTCACTCTATCGAGCATTTCTTCGGTGGTATGTTCCGTATTGGCTGGTTCTTCAGTAGCTGCTTCTTTTTCTTCGGCCTTTGGCTCGGCGGCTACAGGCTCTTCTACCTTTTCTTCGGCTACAGGTGCTGTATCTTCTACTACACGGCCACCATCAAGTTCTTCTTTTAAAGCATCCAGCTCATCCCATTTTTCAGAGTCGGCCAGTAAGGCTTGCTTAGACCATGTAGAAGGATCATGCATAGAATAGCTTGGTCCTGCTTCTTCTAAGATCGACTTGATTTTATAAGCCGGCTGTGTCGCCAGATCTCTGTAAGTAGCTATGCCATTGGCCTTTAACAGTTCCGCTATTTTGGGTCCGATACCCTCAATAACCGTCAAATCCTGACTGCCGACTACGGCTGGCTCTTCCTTGATCTCTTCCTCAGCTTCTTCCTCTAAGACTAAATTATTCGCAGATGAGGCAAAACCTTTGACCTCTGTTACTTCCTCTTCACTTTCACTCACCACTTCGGCCAGGGCTTCGGTGTTGGCTACAATAGGAAGATCCTCCGGAGTAGAAGCAGACTCTTCAGCATCATAAGCTTTCAGGTCTTCTAAGGTGGCAGAAGTCAGAGCTTTTAATTGAGTAATGAGACTCGCTTTTCTGCTTTTCAGTGTTGCTATTTCTGCCGTAAGCTTTTCTTCATTGGCTTGTAACTCCAGCTGGCTTTGAGAAACCTTTTCTTCAGCACCGCTGATGATTCCGGCAGCTTCTTGCTTGGCCTGATCTATGATTCTTTGAGCTTCCAGCTGAGCAGCTTCTATTTTGCTTTCAGCTTCATTTTTAGCTTGCTCCGTAATTTTTGAACTGGTGTTCTCCGCCGTTTGAAGGGTTTTGATCAGAGACATTTCCACCTCTCTGAGTTTAGCAGCCTCTTTTTCAGCAATCTCAAGTTGCATCCGCAGCATTTTAGCCTCATTGCTGGTGCGTTCCCATTCATTGGCAATATTGTTTAAGAAAATATCTACTTCTTCAATATTGTATCCTCTGAAAGACTTTTCGAATTCGTGCTGTTTTATCTCTAAGGCTGTGATTTTCATTCTTAGGTGTTTTTAGGAAATGTAAAAAGCAAAAATACAGGGAGATTTTCTTTAATCTACCTGTTTTGAATAAAAAACGAGAATTTACGCCTGATATTGGCTGATTTTCCACAATGACAGGCTGCGGTCGTCGCTGGCAGAAACCAGCTGTTCTTCATTCAGCCAGTGAACCCTGTTCACCGAAGTGCCATGACCGGCATGCCTGGCTTTGTCAATGACCTTTAAGAGCTTCAGGCTTTTGGCGTCCCATAGTTTAATGGATTTATCCATGCTACAGGTGGCCAGAAGGTTGCCTTTGGGGCTAAGTTTGATATCATTTATGGTAAACATATGAGCCACCACCTGTTTCTTTAGCGAATACTCGTTGGTGACACTCCAGCTTTTGAGGTGAGCATCTCTGCTTCCGCTATAAAGCGTCTCAAAATCCTGACTGTAGGCCAGAGCAAAAACTGAATTTCTATGGGCGTGAATCTGCCTTTTGAGTTCAAGGGTCTGCAGATCAAAAATACGAATGGTATGATCTGAATAACCTGCCGCCAGCTCCCTCTCTACAGGGTTAATGGCCAGGCATCGCACACTTTTGCTGGAAGATTTCAGATGCTTTTTGAATACCATGTGCTCGGTATCTATCACCGTAATGATACCATCTCCACTGGCAATAAAAGCCTGATTTTGATACGTGGCAATATCAAAAATGTAGGTTTTGTTCATAGCAATGGAAGCTTCCTGCTTTTTCTCATGGAGGTCAATCACCCGAACCCCTTCAAAGTTTTCGCCCACCCAAAGTTGATTCTTCTCAGCATCATAATGTAGGGCGTAAATAGAGTTTGACATTTGTGCCAGCGGCTTGCCGATATCCGGTATGCCGGCGTTCCATTCTACCAGAAGACCATCACCGGCAGAAGAAATAAAGACATTGGGGTCTTGATGCCCACTAATGTTATACACACAGTCTTTATGCCCGGTAAATGACTCCGTTTTCTCAATGCTGAATTTCATAAAATGGAATTAAATGTCATATTTGAGATTCAAAGATAGATTATGCCAGTACGGTTTCAAAAGGAATGTCAAAGCGGTGCACACCTCTTGGTATGGGAGGCTACAGAAGACTTAAGCAGTCTTTTTGCCAGTATTCCATCCACTATTCTTACCGATGCCGAGTACCTTACGGCCAAGACCCATCAGAAGAAACTGGAGCTGCTGTGTAGCAGGGTGGCCATCAGACATCTGGCGGCAGATTTGGGGATCAACTTCAAAGGGATCAATAAAGACGAAAACGGAAAGCCTTTTCTGGATGGCACCCCCTGGGAGATGTCCATCACACATTCTAAGCATTTTATGGCGGTGGTGATGCACCCTACTAAACCGGTGGGTGTAGATATAGAGCGACCGCAGGAAAAAATGTGGCGAATAAAAGAACGACTTTACACAGAACCGGAAATAGAAATCATTGGCGAGGACCTCAATTTGATGTCCATCTTTTGGTCTGCCAAAGAAGCCCTTTACAAGCTCTACGGCAAACGCGGTACAGACTTCAAAGAAAACCTAAAAATCAAAGGAGACAGCTCACAACTCTTCGGTGAAATCATCATGCCAGACCACCATCAAACCCATGCCATTCATGTGGAGCCTATCGATGGATATTTTTTGGTTTGGGCGGTGTGAGAGGGAAATTGATGATCGGTAAAAATGATAATAGTGGTTTGGGTTCAACGGCTCGTGTAAATGGCGAGGTGGCGTTTACCACTATGAACATTTTACACATTGTTCTCAGGCGTATTTGATTCTTTTTGAATAAGATAATTTATAAATGCACTACATGAAACTAACATGAATTTCGCATCTTCTTGTTTAATAGAATCTTCATCTAATAATTTATGCCTTATGCCATCTGCGTCACTTGTATAGCCATAGAGATTGCTAAATGCGGATTTAAGTGCTGGGTGCAAATCATTTATTTTTTCGATTTCCTTGAGTGCCTGTCCTAATGTTGATTTTGGATTCCCTGTAATAATAGAAGACATTGATTCAATAGCACTAATTGACTCCTTTATAGAATTTCTGTAGTCTGGACTTTTCCTATCAGAAAATAATTCGAGTGCTCTTCTCAAATGTTCTTTTACTGGTTTAAATCTGTCTTCAATTTGTAAAGATTCTTCAATTGAAGCTATTTCTTCATTGGAAGTAATTTCTGTGATTGTATAATTAACAATTCTATACGCTGATAATTCTCGGTTTAGGGTATGGTTTGTATAGTCAATGAGTTGTTCTACACTATCGTCTTCCTCCCAATTTTCTGGTTGGTAGTTATTTATTGTAAATTCAATTAAATCATAAATTTCATACCATTGACATTCGAAGAAGAAACGTTTAATTATTGAAAATAGATCCCCACCATTAATAGGGTATTCATCCATTTTCTGATTGAAAAAATGCATCCATAATCTTTGACAAAGTGTTTTAGTTGTACTTCTAACATTTCTCCAATACTCGCCTTTAAATTTGTCGAAAATATAAATCAGCAATCCATTCCAGAGATAGTTTTTTAATATCTCATCGATATCTTCTTTTTGGACCATTTGACGAATCTGTTTTTTTCCTATTCTTTCGGAAAATCTTTTCATTTCTTATTATTTATGACTGAGAGCGTCTAGCTAAGGACAGTCGGCTCAGCATTTTAAATATCTCAAATGTGTCTGATTCAAAAGCCCTATGCAAATAACTAAGTAAGCCGATTGGGCTTAGCACCTGTTAGCAGAAGTTATGCCATTGGATATAGGAATTTCTCTTTCTTTTTTTCTATTTCGATATCTTTTAGAAATTCTTCTTTTGACTGGGTAAAGAACCATCCATCTGTTGACTTGGTGCTTAGTCTTGATTTACAAGTTGGGCAGTTAATATCCATTAGAGATTGTTGTTCGGAATAGAATAGTCTGTTTTCTATTACAATAACTACCGTACTACAATGTTTACAATGAATTTCCTGTTCCATAACGTTGTTCGATGCTTTTATAAAAATAGTCTTTTTAAATCAATTGAGGGAACCTGTTTTAGGTAATTATCTCTACACCAGCAGTTTCCGCATTCTCTCACAATAAACTTACCCTGTAGTGAATGTCCATTAGAGATGTTTGCATTAATTAATTTTACAGCTTCATTAAAAAGATGTGTTTGTGTTCCATCTTGTTCATTAATTACGACACGTGGATCGTCAACTATAACTCTTCTAACATGTTCAAACAATATTGGAGTTGAATTATTTCTTATTGTTATCATCTTCTTTTGTCTCGGATACAAGTCCCAATCTGACCTCAATTCGTCAATATTCTGAAAGTATCTGTTAGAATCTAAGGTGTTTCTATTCCAGTATATCGGATTGTTTTTGGTTACCCAAATTTCAAAATGTTGATTGAGCACCAGACTTATATCAAGCTCAAAAAGGATAGGTCCGTAATAATTCTGTCGTCCAAAGAAAGTGTGTAAATCTGTCGAATCTAAAAAGACATCATTCCATACGTTAAGAAGCTTATCAGCCTCATCGGATGTTTGAGTTGTTTGGTTAAGTCCGAGTATTTCAACGGCTCCTCTTGATAATAATCCATTTTGTTGGAAATAGGTTATTGAGGTTGTTAAGGTGTTTGCATGATAGAGAACCTGAATATCTTTTTCTATCAGTAGATCATGTAATTGGTGATTATCAAGTCTCATAGTCAATTCTGACTAACGTCAAATTTATATACTCATTATCAATTATTTACAAAATTGAGCTTTTACACTAAATTCTATCTTAATTTAATCCCTTCAATTTGACGTTAGCGACTGAAATCAATTTGGAAAGGGAGAAATTGATACCTTTTCCTTTTCAATTTCTGTCCCCAAATCTGGGGAATTTCGCCTAACGTCCAATGATAGGCGGAGGACAACCGAAGGAAGTCTTAGGTCTTATCTAATGTTAGTGTCAGCTATCTATATTCTTCAATGGGTTTTAATATTAAAGTAGTTTCTTTAAGTTCATTCAAATAAAAATCATAGTTAAAATAATATTCTTCAACCTTGCCAGCCATGTTGTAGTCAGTGAGCTTTTGATTTATTTGAAAGAGTTTATCGAAATATTTTAATTGTATAATTTTATCTCCTGAGAAATCTATTTTGATTTTTTGAAGTGTTGTATCATATACTGCATTCAATTTATCACCCTCCAAACTTTTGAACCCTATTTCCAACAACTCACAATTTACCCCACCTATATATAAAATTCCAATTTCCTTCGAAAGGTTGATATTCTTATCTAGTATTGGATAGGTTTTTCCATTAAAGTCTAGTTCAAATGTGTCATTAACAATCCAACTATCTGTGCTGGGAATTCCATCTTGAATGGTCGGTTCATTATTTGGAGCATCAAGGTTTTTATTATAAGGAATGATCCAAAAAATTACTGCCAGAATAACCCCAATAATTGAAGCAAAGCCATATATATGATTGTGATATGCTATCCAAAATATTTTTGCTTTAGTCCAAAATCCATTTTTTTCTTGTGGGATTGAAATGTTTGATTTTTCTTCTTCTGGTGTTTGAATATTACTGGAATCATCTTTTATTTTATTTCCTAGTATAGTTGTTCGATTTGATTGAAAATAGTTCGCCAATTCGTTATTTACTATGATATCTAATTCATCAATTTCTACCATTTTTGCTGGATAGACTGTGATATCCTGTCTTTTGTTATCAGTAACACTTGCACGATGAACTTCATCTATATTTGATAACAATTTACTGATTTCAGAATTAAGCTTTATATCCGCAAAAATACTTTTAGGTAATCTTTATCGAAGGCCTTTCTTTTTTCAGTTTTGTAATTCAAATTTTGTATTTATTAGTTGACACTGACGTTCGTGTTCACGTATGTCTCTTTTCCGACCAAAAAAGGAATGTCGTTAACCCGCAATATTCGTTTTTATGCGAGTGTCTAATTATTAGAGATGAATCCAAGTGTAAGCATCTGTTGTCGGATAACTTAGTCTCATGGTATACCTAAAACTAAGGATTTTCTCAGAATAAAATGAAAGGAGGGAGGAGCGAATTATTTAACGGTAGGTGTTTATGGCGTTGGGCTTTCTGTAGTCAGCTTTCGGCAATCGGCAATCGGCAATCGGCTTTGAGCAATCAGCTATCGGCAGTTTCTATTAAAAAGAGGGCATAGTAAAATAAGAAGGTTAGTGAAACCTTTGTGCTCCCGCGTCTTGGCGGTTCAAAATCCTTTCAAGAAATCATCTTACAAAGCCTCCTTCAAATCATCGAAAGAGATTCCAAAGTGAGATTCGGTGTATACGCTTTTTCCGTTTTTAATCAGGAGAACTTGTGGTGACTCATGTTCTACGCCAAAGGTGTTGGCTATGGCATTTGAAATAGGTCTGTATTGCAGCAGATCCAGATAATATACTTTCAGGTTTCCTACTTCGTCGGCGTTCCATTTTCTCTCCATTCTGCTTTTGGCGGTACCACTGATAGGGCAGGTGGTGCTGTGTTTGAAAATCAATACCGGCTGAGTTTCAGATTCCTTGATGATATCTTGTAGTTGCTCTTCTGTATTTAAAAGATTCCACTCCATTTCTTGATCGCTGCTTTTAGATTTGAAAAATGAGAACATCGCTTAGGCGTTTAAAAGTTTCAGTTTAGAATACGATATTGTCAATGAGTCTGACGCCGTCCAGATAGGCCGCCGTGCAAATGGCCGTTTTGCCTTCGGTATTCATCTTTTTGATAGGTTCCAGATCATCAAAATCGGCGATTTCAAAGTATTCTGGTCTAAACTCAGGGATGGCCTCAAAAAAGGAATTGATTTCTTTTTGGGTTTCTGCAGCCGTTTTGCCTTGTATCAATAAGTCTTTTGCTTTTTGTAATGCAGCATGTAGTTGCGGAGCAATTTTCCTGGCTTCAGCACTTAGTCTGGTATTTCTGGATGACATGGCCAGTCCGTCTGATTCTCTAAGGGTAGGGCAGGCGATGAGTTCAAGATCAAAACTCAGGTCATTCACCAATCGACGCAAAACAGCCACCTGCTGAAGGTCTTTCTGACCAAAGTAGGCTCTATCTGGGTTAACCAAATGAAAGAGTTTAGAAACCACAATACCAACGCCATTGAAATGACCATCACGGTATTTCCCTTCCATCACATGTTCCAGATTGCCAAAGTCGATAGACAGTTTCGGTAGAGTAGGATACATTTCATCGGCAGAAGGAGCAAAAACGATATCGCATCCTGCCGGTTCCAGTAGCTCACAGTCAGATTCCAGCGTTCTGGGATATTTTTTGAGGTCCTCGGGATTGTCAAACTGCGTAGGATTCACAAAAATGCTGGCTACTACCACCTCATTTTCTGCCCTACAACGATTAATCAAACTGATATGGCCCTGATGAAGGGCTCCCATGGTAGGCACTAAGCCTATACTTTTACCTTCACTGCGATAACTTTTGAGGGCTTTTTTAAGCTCCTGCTTAGAATTGACGACTTGCATAAGGCCAAAGATACACGGCGAAGAACAATTTTGTTATTCTCGCTCCAAAATACACTGTTTGGGCATTGAAGAAATACCTGTAATTTTGCCGATCAGGTATTCAATGGCCTGTTAAAAATCAATTAATGCTTTTTACAAGTTCTGAGTTTTTTGTCCTTCTGGCTATCACTTTTGTGATCTATTATCTTCTCAGGAAAGAGGGGCATCAGAAGCTCATTCTGATCATTTCAAGTTTCGTTTTTTACGCCTGGAATTTCCCAAAGCTACTGATTCTCCTCTGTGTTTCTATCGCCATTAACATTCTGACGGTTAAGGCCATTAAAAATGGTGAGGCCTCGAAGCGATACTGGTGGGCTACTTTGGGTGTTATTATCAATCTCGGCATTTTAGCCTTTTTTAAATACAGTCCGCTTTTGGGCAAAACCTTCTTTGCAGAAGGCTCAGAATTTGGTCAGTTTCTGGTCTCCATTCCTCTACCTATCGGGATATCATTTTTTACTTTTCAAGGCTTGAGTTTGGTGGTAGATACCTACAGAGCCAGAAATAATGATGATAACCTGCCAGAGGATAATAAATCACTCGTAGAGTCCATCGCTTTATATATTGGGTTTTTCCCGCAGCTCATAGCTGGGCCTATCGTTAAGGCTTATGAGTTTTTGCCTCAGATTAAAGGAAAGTTGCTAAAAGACATCGATTGGGAGTACTGTGTGAAACAATTGATTCTGGGCTATTTCTTGAAAATGGTCATCGCCGATAATCTGAAAGATCACACCTTCTGGATGCAGTATCCCTATTTTATGGAGCTTTCGGGGTTAAATCTTTTGGCCTTGCTTTTTGGCTACAGCATGCAGATTTTCTCTGATTTTGCAGGGTATTCTTTGATCGCCTTAGGTCTGGCAGGCCTGTTCGGCTATCGCTTAAGAGACAATTTCATGTTCCCTTATATCTCCTCTACTTTTTCAGAGTTTTGGAGACGATGGCACATTTCTCTCTCCACTTTTTTGAGAGAGTATCTATACATTCCGCTCGGAGGGAATAGAAAAGGGAAAGTCAGAACCTATTTCAATCTCATGATAACCATGGTATTGGGTGGTTTTTGGCATGGAGCGGCCTGGAGTTACGCCGTTTGGGGTGCTGCTCACGGTATTGCTTTAGCAGTAGAGCGTTTGATGGGTGATTATATGCCATTCAATTGGCCGAAAGGACTCCGATTTATCAAAGTGATTTTCATCTTTAGTGTGGTCACGCTTCTATGGTTATTATTTAGGTTGCCTGCATTCTCTGAGGTGATCTTGTATGTGCAGCAGATTAGTCTTGCTCCGTTTTTTAAAGGACTGGATGATCTCAATACCGTTTTCTTTATTGGCATGTATTCACTCCCAATTCTTGCTTATCATCTGATTTACCTGCTTAATGAAAAGGAGAAAAGAAAGTGGTTTGTGTCTGCAGAACCCGTAATGTATGGAGCCTTACTGTTCTTTATTTTGGTCAATAGTGGTTCATCGGGTAGCTTTATTTATTTCCAGTTTTAGATGATCAAAAGAATTGTCATATCGGCTTTAGTTCTTCTGGTGGCTTACGCTCTGGTCCTAAAGGTTTTGCCTGCAGATTTAGACTCAGACCAAAGTCAATGGAGCACCAATGTGATTAAGGCGAGAGATTATATACTCAGCAAAGAGGACTTTGAGACCGTTCTTGTTGGTACATCTTTATCGACCAGAATCGTAACGGATTCATTGGGAGAAAACATTGCCAACCTTTCGTTTAGTGGCTCTACCGTATGGGATGGTTTACAGCTGATTGCTGCCAGAGAGCAGCAACCCAAAAGGGTTTTGATAGAAAGTACCTTTCTTTTCAAAAAGACCGATGGTAGTCTGGCGAGGTATGTTTCAGAAGGCTTCAATGCCAAACTGAAATCTAAACTTCCCGTTTTACGAGAGAAGAATCAACCTGTAGGTATTCTCAAAGGACTGGTAACAAAGGCCATCAAAGGGGAAAACCCACTGCCAGTCTATGATAGTACAGAAGTTGTCATAAATCCTGAGATTTTGGAGTTGCAAGCTGAATATTTTGAGCACGACTACACAGCCGAAAACTATGAATGGGTTTTCACAAAAAAGCTGCTTTGGGCTATTGAAGACTTACGGAAGAACGGCGTGGAAATCGTATTTTATGAGATGCCGGTTCATCCACAGTTTTGTGAAAAATTGGTAGTGCATAAAACCAGACAACACCTGGAGCAGATAGCCGAAGATGAGAACATTCGGTTAATTACCACCACTGATTGTCAAAATTACCAGACGAATGATGGCATACATCTTATACCGCACTCCGGACTTAAATTCACGAAGGAGTTAAGGAAATATCTTTAAGCTTATTCTACCGTAACTGACTTGGCTAAGTTTCTTGGCTGATCCACATTTCTTCCACGAAGTACTGCAATATGGTACGATAGTAACTGAAGCGGAATAGACGCCAATAAAGGAGCTACCATTTCATGAGATGTAGGTATTTCTATAGCGAAGTCTACCATGTCTCTCACTACGGTGTCTCCATGATTAATGATAGCAATTACCCGGCCTTTACGTGCTTTTACCTCCTGGATATTAGAGACTACCTTTTCATAAGAGCTGTCTTTAGTGGCAATGAAAACCACCGGCATGTCCTCATCAATGAGAGCAATCGGGCCATGCTTCATTTCTGCTGCAGGATATCCTTCAGCATGGATGTAGGAGATTTCTTTCAGTTTTAAGGCCCCTTCTAAAGCAACTGGGAAGTTGATACCTCTTCCCAGGAATATGAAGTTTGAGGCAAACGTAAAGAGCTTTGAAATGTCTTTTATTTCCTGATCAAGCTTCAATATCTCTTCAACCTTGTTCGGGATAGCGGCCATCTCAGAAAGTAACCTTCTGTATTGTCCGTCATCAATAGAGCCTTTGTTTTTTGCTGTGGCAATGGCCATCATCGCCAAAACTGTCACCTGAGCTGTAAAGGCCTTTGTACTGGCTACACCAATTTCTGGTCCGGCGTGTGTGTAAACACCGGCATCAGTGAGTCTTGAGATGGATGAACCTACTACATTACAAATCCCAAGAATCGTGGCTCCTTTTTGCTTCGCTAATTCCAGTGCGGCTAAAGTATCAGCCGTTTCACCTGATTGAGATATAGCGATCACAATATCCCCTTCATTGATAATCGGATTTCTGTATCGGAATTCAGAAGCGTACTCTACTTCTACGTTTATTCTGGCTAGTTCCTCAAAAAGGTATTCGCCTACCAAACAAGCATGCCAGCTGGTACCACAGGCCACAAAAACGATTCTTTGTGATTTGGCTAATTTATCGAGGTGATTGATCAGACCCCCTAATTGAATATGAGCTGTATCTGCATTTAAACGACCTCTCATACAGTCCGCAATTGACTTTGGTTGCTCAAATATTTCTTTGAGCATAAAATGCTCAAAACCACCCTTTTCAATGCTTTCAAGCTCAAGCTCTACTGTCTGGATAAAAGCACCCTTCTCCTGATTCTGAAGGTTTTTGATGCTTAGTTCACTATTATGCACAGTCGCAATTTCAAAGTCATCCAGGTAGACTACTTCTTTGGTGTATTCTATGATCGGCGTGGCGTCAGAAGCAAAGAAGAATTCATTTTCTCCAACACCAATTACCAATGGGCTGCCTTTTCTGGCCGCTACTAATTGATCTGGATTGTCTTTATCAATAACTACAATTGCGTAGGCTCCAACCACCTCCAAAAGGGCTAGTCTTACTGCTTCTTCTGTTGAGCAGCCTTTATGTTTTTTTACATCTTCAATGAAGTTGATTAAAACTTCTGTATCAGTCTCACTTTCAAAGCTGTATCCTTTATCTAAAAGTGATTTTTTGATGGAGGCATAATTCTCAATGATCCCATTATGGATAATAGCCAGGTTTTCTCCTTGAGAATAATGCGGGTGTGCATTCACATCATTGGGCTCGCCATGCGTAGCCCATCTGGTATGACCTATACCAATTTTAGCATGTAATGGTTTGTCTTTTAATTCCGCTTCCAGATCTGCTACTTTGCCTTTCTTTTTATAGACTTTCAAGCCGTTACCGTTCAGTAGTGCGATACCAGCACTATCATATCCACGATATTCCAGACGTTTTAAGCCTTTAAGAATTAATGGTGCAGCTTCTCTTTCACCGAGATACGCGACAATTCCACACATAATACAGTTGATTTTGGATGTTTATTCCTACAAATGTAGGTATTGTAGATGAATCAGTTAAAAATAGAAATGTGAAAGAATCCACATTTCTATTTTGTGTAATATAAGTTGAGCTTGAAGTCTTTAAGCACTACTCTGTTTAAGGCAGACCCAAAAATCAAGCTTCCTCCTCCACTTGATGCCGGAATGGCAGAGGCCAGGAAAATACCGTTATCCTGTATAGTACCAGACTGCACAGCCTGGAGGTATGGAGTAATATTGGTTTTAAAGACGTTTAAAGAGTCATCATAGGTAGTGAGAACTCCACTTGTAGCATCCAGTGTCGTATTGATATAGGAATAGAATCCGTTAGTTCTAATTCCTGTACCATTAGCATCTAGCGTTAGAGCTGTAATGAAAGGAGCAATATCTATCTGGCCAGAGAATGTAGTGGTGTCTGCAGCGTATTCAAGTTCTGCATAACCAACTTCTTTAGCTCCTAATTCAGATAATGCAGGGAATCTCACTTTTCCCCCAATACCTGCAGCAGCCTGAACAAAGACTCTGTTTCCGGAATCTTCATATGATTTACTTTGGCCTGAAGAATTAACACCCTCCAGAGCAGTACCTGAACGGTCAAACTCTAATTGGTTAAATCTGCCTGCCGTGAAGTCAAACGTAAAGCCTTTTTTCTCTTCAGAACCAGTGTCATGATAAAATAAGACCAATGACGAATTGGTGCTTGAAGAATTGGCCTGAGAGCCTAGATTGAAAATAGTTATAGCTTCGGCTCCTGCTTCTGCAATTAATACAAAGCCGGGAAACGCATCCTCAAAAGTATCTCTATCGTCAATGATTTCGCCGTTAGAAAGATCAATCAACTCCTGACCTATTTCGTCAGGCAGAATAAGATTATAATAAACGGCCAGACCTGTGTCATTTACCATCGCTTCTCTGTTGATGTCAACAGAAGCAATGGGCGTTGGATCATATGCTACTCTACTATTGTAGTTGTAGTTATTGTCTTCTAAACGAGAGTTAAGCCTATGAACATTAACTCTAATGGTAGATAACGAGTCGCCAAAGAAAAGAAGGCTCTTGTTGGCCAGTCTAATAGCTACTGAATCATAATTCAGACCGGATGTGTATTGATAACTAACAGTTTCCAGAGCACCGGTAAATGAATTTGAGCCTTGAGGTAGGGTGGGCTGGAGAAATGCTGCCGCCGTTACTTTCCCGAAAGCCGGATCATCATAAGAACCAACTAAAGCAGACGACTGACCTGAGGCCAGTAGCGAGTCCAATTGTAGATTTTCTATCTGAATATCAAGAGAATCTGTAAAAAAGGCTTGATTCCCACCTGAACCGTCTGGGAAACCAATGTCTGTCGGGTTTTCACAGGACAAAAAGAAAGCGGAAAGCAGCACGATGACTGCATTCCGCATAAAGGTTGTTTTCTTTAACATATACTTATTCGGCCAGTTCTGGTTGGTTAGCCAATTCAGTGTATAGGTTGTAAAATGTATCAGCGATGTTCTCGTCTTCAATTTGAGCTTCAATTTTCTTGTCAGAAGTTTCATCAACGATGGTATCGATATCATCTCTAAGGTCTTCGTTCGCTTTCACCACAACGTCTGCATATTCACAGCCGATTTTGATGAAACCTTGGAAGTCTCTAGATCTAAGGTTAGCCAGATTTTCATCAGAGATGTCCATCATTTTAGCCTTAGGAATCATGTCCTCAGTGAACTTATGCTCGAATACATTATTGTAAACGGTGAATACCGACTTCGTATTTTTAAAGATCGGATCGTTTTTATAAGTTGTTTTCAGATAAAGAGGAACCAGAGAGGTCATCCAGTCTGTACAGTGTACTACGTCAGGAGCCCAGCCTAGTTTCTTAACAGTCTCCAGAGCACCTTTACAGAAGAAAATGGCTCTTTCGTCATTGTCATCGTAGAATGTTCCTTTTTTGTCAGTGAATACAGTCTTACGTTGGAAATAATCTTCGTTATCCAGAAAATATACCTGAAGCTTAGCAGCCGGAATAGACGCCACCTTTATGATCAGGGGTTTTTCTTCTTCACCTACCGAGATATTGATCCCCGAAAGTCTGACTACCTCATGAAGCCTGTTCTTACGCTCATTGATAGTACCAAAACGAGGCATTAGGATTCTAATTTCCATTCCTCTCTCCTGCATTTCCTGCGGAAGTTTTCTTACCAGACTTGATATTTTGGATAATTCTAGAAACGGGTCGATCTCACTTGTTAAGTAAAGAATTCGAAGTTTACTCATATAGAAGTTTTTTTATGAAAAATCGTGGAAGGTTGTTCCAATTGAGGTGCAAAGATACTAAAAAAAATACGATAAAATGCCAAAGAATTTTAAAATACTTTAAGAATGGAGGCTATTAAACTATTGATGTTTAACTACTTGAGTCTTCTTTTAGACCAAGCTGTGTAAAGCCTTCTGCGTTCTTAGAAAGGGTGAATCCCATAGCCTCTATTGCTGACTTAGCAGGTTCCCAAATTGAGTGATTTCCTGCTATGACTGTGTCAAAGTAATTGTCCAGTTTAGTGCCACATACTTCTTCGCAAATGGCTATGTAATCTTCATAGCTAAAGCCGATTAGAGGTGATCCATAACGCAGCCAGAGTAATCTCATTACCTCATCAATCGACTTGTTTCCCTGGGTTTCCGTGGTAATGATATGATTGAGAATCAGTGCAGCCACAGCACCTTTGTGATATACAGAGACTTTTCGGTTTGGTGTACCTTTTTTATATCCATCTAGCCACAAATCGTAAGAAGACTGAAGCAAGGATTCTGTGGCTTGATCGGCATGGTCAAAATGTCTTCTTAGTGTAGTTTCTAACTCTTTTTGGTACTGCTCCTTTGAGAATACACCAGACCTGTGGAGCATCCAGTCGCCATAAAATGTGGTTAAGCCTTCAGAGACAAAACAGGTCTCAAAGTAATTTTCTTTTGAATAATCATAGGGAAGTAGCTCTTTCGGTCTGATTCTTTTCACATTCCAGGTATGGAAAAGTTCATGAGAGGCAAGGCCCAGAAAGTCGGTGTAAAACTCTTCAAAAGGTTGAGAGACTGGTCCCAAAGTCATCATAGTAGAATTGAAATGTTCTACGCCATGATAATTGGCATTTGGCATCATCCAAAGCATGAAATGAAATTCCGGTTCAGGAAATTCACCAAAAACCTCGATCTGTTTGGCTGTAAAGGCCTCAAAATCCTTTAAAACTGTACTCCATTGAATTTCTGTATTGCCTTTGATCCAAATATGAAATTCTGTTTCCTGTACTTTATAAAAACGATGCTGAATACTATCAGAAATCATGATAGGACTATCCACAATCTCATGGAAGGATTTTGCTTGAAAGGTGCTGACCGTGCCATTTTTAGTAAACGGCATGCCGCTGGCAATAACATCATTGGCTTCAAAATCTATAGCTAAAGAGCAGTCCACCTCTTGTCGATCCTCTACATAAATAAGGCAGTTAATGGGATTGAGATAGAAAAAAGATTGATCTACATAGCTTCCTCCGGCATTCTCAATCTCTGCATAAAACTCGTATTGAACCTCTATTTTTTGGTTACCTCCCGTACGAATTTGCCAGCTGTCCTTGCTTGTTTTAGAAGTCTCAAGTTGATCTCCGTTGTCTGAGAATACCTTTAGGTCGCGGATATACTGGGCGAAATTCTGGATTTCATATCTGCCCGGTCGCCAGGCAGGAAGTTTTATTTCCAAAAGATCAGAATGGATTTCAGAGATTAAGGCCTTAATGCTCAGGTATTTTGAATCTGAAGTCTTTCTGGAAATTTTATAGTTCATATTGCGAAATCGTTTTTGATTAAAAAAAGAAATGTCTATTTTTGCAGTCCGAAATTTAGAACAGGACAAAATTAAAGATATATAAGGATGAAACGTACATTCCAGCCATCAAACAGAAAGCGTAAAAATAAGCATGGATTCCGTGAGCGTAGCAGTACGCCAGGAGGAAAAAGAGTTTTGAAGGCTCGTCGTGCCAGAGGAAGATGGAAACTAACAGTTTCTGACGAGAAGACGCATAAATAAGAATCTGTAAAGGTATTCTAATTGAAGCCACCTGTTTCCAGGTGGCTTTTCTGTTATATTTACTAGTCTAATGGCTCAAACTTTCAAAAAGTCTGAACGCCTTTGTCATAAAAAGGTCATTGAAAGTTTATTTGACAGGTCAAATGAGCTGAATTCTTCATTTTCGGCATTCCCAATTCGGGTGATTTTTCAAAAATCAGAGATAGATCTGGAGCTGCCCAAAGTCTTATTTACGGTTTCAAAAAGATCTTTCAAAAAAGCAGTAGATCGTAACTGGATCAAACGAAGAATGCGTGAAGCCTACCGTTTGAATAAGGAACTTCTTACTTCACAAAATCTCTACATCTGCTTCGTTTTTGTAGGAAAACAAAAGGTCGAGTTCGCAGAAATTGAAAAGAGCTTCGTTAAGATATTGCAACGCATTCAGTAATTTGCAGTCTACTTCATTACCTTTAATTGAGTGACCCTGTTCTCTATGAAGAAACCAACTAAACTTATTTTAATAGCTATTCTGCTTTCTACAGCCACCTTTGTGGGCTTCAAGGCTGATGATCGCTATTTCGAGATCGCTAAGAATCTGGACATTTTCGCAACAATGTTCAAAGAGCTTAACTCACTTTATGTGGATGAAATTAATCCTACTAAAGTGATGAATACCAGTATCAAAGCTATGCTGGAGGAGCTTGATCCTTACACCAATTTCTATCCTGAAGATATGATAGAAGACTACCGAACAATGAATGCAGGTAAGTATAATGGAATCGGTGCTTCAATTGAAAAGAAATTTGGGGAGCATACAATTGTTATGGTTTACCAATATTCACCAGCAGACAAGGCAGGCTTGAAAATTGGAGATGTAGTCACGCATATCAATGGTGTAAGTCTTGCCGGAAGAGATGATGATGAACTCGGGAGGCTATTGAAAGGTCAAACTGGTACCAGAGCCAAGCTGACGATTTCAAGGTTGGGTCAAAAGAAGCCATTGGAAATAGCAGTAGAAAGGGATGTAGTTAAAACTCCAAATGTGCCGCATTATGGAATGATTAATAACGATGTGGGCTATATCCAGTTGAAAGACTTCAGTGCCACTGCCGCTGTGGAGATCAAAAATGCCTTTTCTGAAATGAAAGACGAGGGCATGACCAAGCTGGTGTTAGACCTAAGGAGTAATCCCGGAGGTCTATTGAATCAGGCCATTGAAATCTGTAATTTCTTTATTCCCAAAGGTGAGTTAGTGGTAGAAACCAAAGGAAAAGTAGGGCAATGGAATAAAAAATATTTAAGCCTTCGGAATCCGATCGATTTAGAAATTCCTATTGTGGTGATGGTAAATAGTTCCAGTGCTTCGGCTTCTGAGATTGTCAGCGGAACCCTTCAAGACTACGACCGAGGGGTTGTGATCGGTCAGAAATCATTTGGGAAAGGACTAGTGCAGAGTACACGCCCATTATCATTTAATACGCAATTAAAAGTTACTACAGCGAAATACTACATTCCATCAGGAAGGTGTATTCAGGCCATTGACTACAGTCATAGAAATCCTGACGGTAGCGTAGGAAAGGTGCCAGACTCTTTAAAGTCTACTTTCTTTACCAAAAATGGTAGACCCGTATATGACGGTGGTGGTGTAGATCCAGATATTTATGTAGAGCCAGACGAACTCTCTGAGTTAACGAGTCAACTGATTACCGAAGGGATGATTTTTGACTTTGCTACCCAATACTATCATCAGAATGCTTCAAATGTACCAGAGGATGGCTTTGAAGTTAGTTCTGAGCTATTCAATGAATTTGTATCATTCACAAACGAAGCTGGTTTTGAGTACATCAATGATGCTGAAGAGGCTGTGACAGTTCTGGAGACTCTTCAATCAGAAGATGGTAATTATGAAAGCTGGCGAACCGAAATTCAAGGGTTAAGAGCAAAAGTAAACCAGAAGAAGAAGGAAGATTTTAACCTTTATGCCCAGGAAATTAAGGATGAGCTGGCACTGGAGATTTTAAGCAGATATCATTACGATAAGGTCATGAAATTTGTGTCTTTTGAAAAGGATGCGGAGGTGCAAGAAGCTTTAAAGCTTTTTGGAGATATGAATCGCTACAAAAAAATTCTGTCTGGAAAGTAATGGCGTTAATCCTAAGCATTGAAACTTCAAATGAAGGTTGCTCTGTGGCTTTGCACAGTTCAGGGGAGTTAAAGAGTAATATTGAGCTTTTTGAAGAAAGGTCAACAGCGGAGATGCTGACTACCATGATTTCAAACTGCCTAGCTCATTCAAACGTGACTTTTAATAATCTGGATGCTATTGCAATTTCAAAAGGACCGGGTTCTTATACTGGATTGAGAATAGGGGTGAGTACGGTGAAGGGTCTTTGCTTTGCTAGTGACTTACCTCTTATTTCTGTGAATTCTTTAGATTCAATGATAGAGCAGGTGAGGCCTTTTCAGGCTGGCATGGTGCTCTGTCCTATGCTAGATGCCCGCAGGATGGAGGTGTACTCCAAAATAGCAAAGAACGAAGGAGTTCTTCTTGATACTTCTGCAGTGGTTATTGATGAAAACTCTTTCAAAGAGTTTTTAGAAAAAGAAGAAGTGTTGTTTTTCGGTCCAGGATCTTCAAAGTGTCAAAGTCAGCTCAGTCATTCTAATGCCCTATTTCTAGATGCTGACATCAGACCAAAAGCCGCTGGTATGGGGAGATTGGCCTTCATGAAATATGAAGCTGGCGAGTTTGAGGATGTGGCGGAGTTTGAGCCTTTTTATCTCAAGGAATTTATGGGCACTAAGCCTACTAAAAACAAGAAAGTCGTGGCTCAGTAGAACCACGACCTCTCTAAATCAGAAGAATTGGATTAGTCTTCCATTTCATCCGCTACCGGAACTTCCATCGGCGGTCTTGTATGACTCTTCTCTGTTAATTTTTGTTTGTGCTTTTTCACTTGTCTTGTTAGAACGTCCATCGCCAGATCAGTGGCTTCTTCAAAAGACTCTCCCTTTTCCTTTACGAAAATTGAATTGCCCGGTACGTTCAATTTTACTTCTACCAGCTTTTTCTGAATTTTAGATTTGTCGCCTTTCTCAAGTTTGAGAAAAACTTCTCCATCGATTATTCGGTCATAAAATTGATCAAGTTTATTGAGTTTTCTTTGAATAAAGTCTACTAGAGATTCATCAGCATTAAAGTGCACTGCATTTACTGTTAACTTCATATTTATTTGGATTTAAAGGTTGTAAATATGACCATATGAGAGATAAAAAAGTACTAAGTGGTACCATTTATCTGACACTTTGAAGCTAGACAAAAAGGGCTAAGCTTCAAAATGAAATCACCAAAAAAATGTTAAGATTTGACTTAATCTTCGCCCCCTGAATAATCTTTGAAGGTCTTACGGATATTCTTATCGGTAGCCTCTTTTTTAGACTCCCAGGCCGCGTCTAATTCCAGAGCTACAATACCCTTTAAGTTCATAGCACTAAGAAAACTATCAATAGATTTTTTGAAAGAATTGTCTCTTCTGGCAGATTTTAGAGAATAGTCTCTGGCAAAAATATCTCCCTTGGTCTGAATTTCATTTTTCTTTTCGATGACATAATTCAAACGCTCCAGGAGGTCTTTCATGCTCTTGCCAATAACTTCAGTGGCTTCTAGTGTACCAATTGTTAGCACTGTAGTACCGCCCACTGTAGAAATGGTAGTTTGAAGATTTGCCCGGTCTTTGGCTATAATAGAAGAAAGCCCTGTGGTGGCACCTAATGATGCGTTCAGGATAGATCTATGCTTTTTACCTTTTTTGGCTTTGTTATAGGCCTTTTTAAGTTCTTCTTCTTTCTCTTTGAGCTGCTCCATAAGTTCCCAGCCTCGAGTCATGGTACCTTGGTAAAGAGCATAATTCTTCTTGTCAATCTCTTCCTCATTAACTGCATTATGCACTTTGAAATTAACTCTTCTAACTGCTCTTAGTTGTGATTTGTCAATCACAAAGAAGTCAATATAAAACTCAACAAACTCTGCCGGGTCCTGTACAAAACTGTAATCCGGTGACCAGATATACTCATACTGATTCGGAGTGTTTTTGATCAAATCTTGCTTTCTGATGTCTGGGTGGTTTGTAAGAAAATCGAACGTTTCAATATCCTCATCACCATTGGGGTCAGACAAATAGAAGCCAATATTAATGGTTTCACTTTCCTTGAGTTCAATTAAATCAACTTTAGGGACGATAGTGATAGCCGGTGGTAAGTCCAGTTGAGTAGGGGCTAGCTTTA
Source organism: Jiulongibacter sp. NS-SX5 (assembly GCF_052828545.1). Next base: position 1,530,538 of record NZ_CM128248.1, on the reverse strand, counting down.
AACGTCCTTTAGTCTGACTTTTCGAGGGCTGATCTTCTACTGAAAAGTGGATATAAATGGGCTCATTTTGCAACTTTTTAAATTGCGTAAATGAAGGAGACCATGTGACTTCCCCTCTACTGCTAATATTAAGACCTTCGGGAAGCTCTTCTATGGACGGAATAAACACTAGTGGATCATTATCTTCATCATAGACCAAAGAAGACTCGATTTGATAAGTATTATTGGTGTTGAATTGAATATAGAAAGGCTTCAATTCATTGACCACGGGTGGCCTATTGGTGTGTTCCACCACCAAATCCATGGTTCTCCTAACGAATGCACCAGAATCCGTTTTGGCCTCAATTAAAATCTGATATAGCTTTCTACGCTCAATTCTATCCACCAAACCATAGTCAGGAGTCCATGAGAAATGGCCTGTGGAATCGAGCTTCATACCAATCTGTTTACCCTGAGTGATGCTGAATATGAAGTTCTGATCATCTTCAGGGCCACCTACTATAAGGTCAAACTCCTTCTTTTGTCCTTCTTTTAGGACATCCCAATCTTTACTAAAAGGGAAAATGATTTGATACTCTCCTTGTGCACGTAATAGTGAAGGTATTGACAGTAGCAATACCAGTAATAGCTTTTGTATTTGCATACTTTTTTAATTCTCTTTCTTTGGTAGAACTACGCAAGGGAAACCGAATAGACAACGATCTTTGATCATTTTAGATACCTCTGGCGGCACATTTTCTTCCCAGCCTGATTCTCCCTTTTTGATGAGATCTAACATGTTATCGGTTTGTACATCCAGGTTTTTCGGATTGTAGTGGTAGATATCTTCTATTTTATGATTCGCTATAAGGTATCTGTACAAATCAATCAGCTCCATTGGCGGATTAAACTTCATACAAGTCCATATAGATTTGGTATCTCTCCTTGTCGGATACACATAAAGCTTCACTTTTCTACTGAATAGGGTAGCAAAAGACTCCAAAATTCCACCTGGCAAGTCAGTGTAATTCTCCTCTTCAAAAATATACTCCAGGTTAGGGTAACCTATGATTAACCCAATCTTGTGTTTGGTAATATTTGAAAGGTAGGAGACCAGTTTATAGTACTCGTGGTAATTGGTAATCATTACGGTTTCACCCAGAGAACACAGAATGTCTACTCTATCCAGAAAGTCTTTCTCATCAATAATGTCTCCGTCCTGATCTTCTTGTAATGATTGTAAGGTAAGTTCACTTACTACCACCATGTTTTTCTCGTCTACATCAGGTTCACGGAGGTATTGCTTCACACCGTTTTTCAGCATATCCAGATGGACATTGATCAATGGCCTAAATCTACCACGCAGCACCACAATGTTTTTCTGATATAATGAATCGAAAGGTTGTAGATTTTGACCGTCAGGTCCAAAAAGGGCTACATCTGAGAAACCATATTTCACCAAGTGAAGGCTCATCAAGCGGCTATCCACTTCCTTAAACTCTGGTCCATCAAAATGAACCATATCAATCTGAAGTCGGTCTTTTGTAAGATTATCCATCAGAGAGACCAAAAGCATCTCTGGATCTTTGTAGTAATTAAAGCACCCGTAAATGAGGTTTACACCAATGATTCCCAGTGCCTGCTGCTGAAGCAGGTTGTCATTATCATGCATGGTTAAGTGAATGATAATATTGTGGTAATCACCGCCAGGTGTTAATTGAAAACGACAGCCCATCCAGCCATGAGGACTGTTATTCTTATGATAGTTTAGAGCTACCACAGTATTGGCAAAAGAGAAAAACAAAGTATTGTCGCCTCTTTTCTTTTCAAGGCGTTCTTTGAGTAAGCCATATTCATGGTCCAGCATACTGTGTAGTCTTTCCTGACTTACATATCTTTTGGAGCTGGTTTCTCCATAAATGGCATCTGAGAAAGTCATGTCATAGGCAGACATGGTTTTGGCAATAGTGTTACTGGCACCTCCTGCTTTAAAAAACTGAGCTGCCACCTCCTGACCAGCTCCTATTTCTGCAAAAGAACCATAGATGCTTTTATCCAGGTTTACCCGGAGTGCCTTCTGTTTACTTGATAGGTTTTTTTCGTGTACTACAGACATAGATGTTTTTTTAACGCTGGTGAGACTAATTTCTTATACCGCTTTTGTTGATTGATCAGTGCAAAGCAAAATTAATAATTTTTGCACTTTTCAAAGCCAAATCCTCTTAAATGCTGCTTTTTATTGCACTTAGCAATATATACGTACTCTATTTTTTTGTGATTAAAGCTATCTCAAAAACATACTGATCTCACAAAGTTGTATATTTGGTGAGTTCGTCTTTTCAATGTACAGTTTCATAGACGAATAGTTGATATATAGGAATAAATGTATTTTCAGAAAATATTGAAAAAATGAAAAATATAATAATTACAATAAGTATACTTTGTATTGTAAATATTGTAAATGCTCAAAAGAGCTTTAAATCGCACAACTCAAAAAGTGAGAAAATTGTAAAGCCTAATCAATCTTTCGAAAGCATTTCAGCTAGAAATAAAATTGAACTGTACCAGGTTTACCCTGAGGTGAAGCTTCACGAAAAGGATGATGTTAAGATCAAGAGAGATCCTCAGACTGGTGATGTGATCTTTATTGAAAACCTGAGTCAGGAAAAAGTCTCCAGAAAAGTAAGAAAGTCTGCTAAAACCCAGGCTTTAGACTTTATGGAGATGGTGAAGCCAAAACTAGGTTTAAAAGAAGTAGATGAGGAGTTAATTATAAATGACACCCACTTTGATGAGCATGGTCTAAAACATTCTTTTGCCCAGCAATATTTTAAAGGTGTCCCGGTCTATGGAGCAGAACTGAGAATACATGCAGATAACCAAAGAGTAAGAACCGTAAACGGACGATTTAAATCGATAGAAGATGATTTAAATGTACAGCCTGCTTTTGATGCGGAGAATGCCATTGACAAAGGACTGACTTACCTGGCTACAAAAACTGTAGTAAAGAGTCTGGCTTCTGAAGGTATTCATCTGGATCTTGGGAAAAGCACAGCAGAGCTCTTTGTCTATACCCAAAATAATGAAAGCGTATTGGCTTATGAATTAACGCTCAGGCCGAATGTATTGGAGAGATGGGTGGTCTTTATGAATGCTCATACAGGTGAAATTATTGATGAATATAACCATACTTGTACGTTTGATGGAGTTTTTCAGACGCAGGCTGTTGACCTCAATGGCGTAACTCGAGCCTTTAGGATTTATGAGCGGCAGAATACTTATTTTCTGATTGACCCTACTAAGGAGATGTTTGATAATGGCAATTCTGTTTTGCCTAATGAGCCTATAGGTGCTATTTGGACCATTGATGCCAATAATTCTAGTATTGCCGGAGAAATGAACCTTTCTCATGTTACTTCAAGCGACGGAAGCACCTGGAGTGCTACGGCAGTTTCTGCTCATCATAATGCTTCAGAATGTTACGAATACTTCAGGAATACTTTCAGCAGAAACTCTCTGAATAATAAAGGAGGTAATATTATTTCTGTTATCAATATCACTGATGAAGACGGACAGGGTATGGATAACGCTTACTGGAATGGTGAGTTTATGGGCTATGGAAACGGTAATCAAGGTTTTAAGCCGCTGGCAGGTGCATTGGATGTGGCAGGTCATGAAATGACTCACGGTGTGATAGAAAATACAGCAAGGTTAGAGTACAGAAATCAGTCTGGAGCTTTGAACGAGAGTTTTGCTGATATTTTCGGAGCAATGATTGATCGCGATGACTGGTTGCTCGGAGAGGATGTGGTAAAGTCTAGTGTTTTTCCGTCGGGTGCTCTCAGAAGCTTGGAAAATCCGAATCAAAGCGGGAAAAGAGATCCTGGGTATCAACCTAAATACATGAGTCAGTACGTCTACCTAAGAGACACTCCGAGCGAAGATAATGGGGGTGTTCACGTAAATTCAGGAATACCAAATCATGCTTTTTACCTTTTTGCCACCGGGCAAGGAATGAATAAAGACAAGGCCGAAAAGATCTATTATCATACCCTTGATAATTACATGACCCGTACTTCCACCTTTGTGGATTTACGTCTGGCAGTTATTCAGTCGGCCAAGGATTTATTCGGTGATGGTGCTGAGGCTGCCGCTGCCAGAGCAGCATTTGACGGCGTGGGCATCACAGATCCGGGTAGTGGTGAGACCTTACCTACAGAGCAGGAACAGGAAATTGAGGTAAACCCGGGAGCTCAATTCGTTATTGTTTATGAGCCGCCGAGTGGTAACCTTTACCGTTTGGAATTAGGAGGGAGTACTTTTGATTTGGTTTCTGAAGGACTTGGTTGTAAGAAGAAGCCAAGTATCACCGATGACGGTACCAGTATGTATTTTGTAGGAGATGATAGCCGTATTTATGGCGTTGATCTCACTCTTTCAAATCCTAGCCCTCAAAGTATCTCGAATGAAGCGGTATGGGATAATGTAAGTATATCAAAGGATGGTAGGCTTTTGGCAGCTCTTACTACTTCGCAGGATGCAACGATTTATGTTTTTGATTTTCAGACAAATCAGCAGGCTGCTTTTGAATTATACAACCCTACCTACACCCAAGGTGTATCTACCGGAGAGGTGCTTTTTGCAGATGCGATAGAATGGGATTACAGTGGAGAGTACTTGGTTTATGATGCTTTTAATCAAGTGAATAGTGTTTTTGGGAATGTAGAATATTGGGATGTAGGGGTTTTAAGAGTCTGGGATGTAAATTCAAATACTTTTGGAGATGGACAGATTCAAAAAATCTTTACCGATCTGGAAGAGGGTGATAATATAGGAAACCCAACCATATCTAAAACAAACCCAAATATTTTGGCCTTTGACTACCTTGATGCCATTACAGAAGAATTCTCAATAGTAGGGATCAATCTTAATACTGGTGATATCAATGAGATTGTGACAAATAATACCATTGGATTCCCTGATTACACCATAACCGATAGTCATCTTGCCTATACGGCGGAGACATCGGTAGGGGAGGTAGTAGCCGTAGTCCCGTTGAATTCTAATCGTATTTCGGCCTCGGGTGCTGCAAGTCGTTTATTTGAAGGCGGCGAAGATAAGTTTGCGGTTTTTTATGCTCAGGGGACGAGACAGTTGCCTACCAAGCAAGCTCAGGATATTAATTTTACGGCTATTGGTGATCAAAATCCAGGGGCTTCCATAAACTTATCTGCCACGGCAAGCTCGGGCTTGGGAGTTCAGTATGCTGTTATTTCTGGAGATGCTCAAATCAGTGGGAATAGGCTAGTCCTTGGTAATACCCCAGGTAAAGTGACTATTCAGGCTTTCCAGACAGGAAATGGGGAGTTTACCAGTGCCAATGCTGAGCAGACTTTTTGTATTAATCCATCTGCAACTACAATTAGTCAAAATGGAGACCGTATTGTGGCAAACGGCTCAGGGATGTTTCAATGGTTTATCAATGGCAACGAAATTGGCGGAGTGACTTCCGATAATTTTATTACTACGGAGAGGAACGGTAGTTACCAAGTACAGGCGGCCACGCAAGATGGATGTTTTAGCGGGCTGTCGAACGCCATTAACATTGAAAGACTCCTTAGTGCCGAAAAAGAAAATCTTGTCACTGTGTTCCCTAATCCTTCTTCAGACCATATTTCTTTAGTGTTGAATAATCATGAAGAGCTCATCTCAGCTAAAATTTCAGATACCGCTGGAAAAGAATTAAAAGTTTTCAATAGTGTCAAAACAGATGTTTCCTCGCTTCCGAGTGGTTCTTATTTGATAAAACTGAAAACCAATCTTAGAGAAGGCATTGTCAAATTTGTAAAACAGTAATCACGGTACTAGCCGTGTAGTAAGCTTGTGATGAGAAGGTTTGAAGCCATTATTTTTATAGAACTGAAAAGCCTTCTCTCTCTTTGTATTTGTAGTCACTTCCAGTTGAAAGATTTCTCTTTTTCGGCATTCTTTTTTTAATAAATCCAGAGTAGAGGAGCCAATTTTTTTGTTTCGGGCCAGCTTGGTGATATAAAACTCTTCTATCTCCGCAATTCTTTCAGCATGATGTAACGAGTCTTTTAAATGAAGACTACAGAAGCCAACAGTGATACTATTCAACTGAATTAAATAAATCAGCCAATCTGGATTAAGGACGTTTTTAGAGAAGATGTTCTCAAACAGACCTTTGTTAAGCTCCTCCTCTTCCAGGCTGCATGTATAATCGTAAATGAGATTAAGGTCTTCGGGTAAAGCCTGTTTTAGATATACCTCCATTTTTAATTATTCGTTCGTTTGCAGTCGTTTCGTCTTCGTGTATCTGTAATACTAAGTATTTTCCAATTTTCTTCTGTGTAAACCAATGTGAATAGATTTACTCCGCAGTGTGAAAACTTACCGTTTAAAAAGAATTGATATGGTGTCCAGGCCATTCCCATTTTTCCATCAATCGCAATATGATAGGATTCTATTCTTTCTTCATAAACTTGGTCTACAGGTTTGTTTGCGACACTGAGTAATAGCTTCTTAAGCTCTTCACTTCTTACAATGGTTTTTCCAGTCTTGGCATCTGTATAGATACTTTTTAATGTTGCTTCTTTTGTCAAAGTTTGAGCCATTATAGAGCTGTCTCCTTTTGCCATACCTTTGAAGAATACCTCGATTGTTTCCTGAATTTGGAAATTTTCTTGGGCGTGGACAATTGAGCCGGCTATAAGTAAGGGGAAAATCAACTTAAGAATCTTCATTGTTATTTTATTGATCCGCTTAATCAGTTTTATTTAGCTCAATATACGCAGACTTTGCTGTTAGTCAGAGTTTTATCAAGCGGTAGTGTTTCTTCTTGAAAACTCCAACAATTGTACTTTTCTAAGAATTTGGAGTTGAAATTTTTAGTGAGTGGCAAAGTGCATAAAAACTATGCCAAGAGTACTTTAAACCGTGTTTTGGCTTTAGTAAATGCCCTTTTGGATCTCTATTCGTATATATATTTATATTAAAAATATTGTACTATTCTGGCACTGTATTTGAGGTATTCTTGGTGAATCTTTTATACTATAAGAATACTACCCAATGAAAGTAAAGCAATTTGTACCTGCCGAATATATTCAGCAAGTCATAGAAATGAGCAAAGACGTTTTTTCTCAAGAGGAAGAACTGGAGTTCTTAAAGTCCTGCCTATTTTACCTTCAAGAAGGGTTTGATGCCCATCAGTCCATAGAAATGGCAATGGTGGATTACCTGGTAGATATGTAACCTCTTTAGAGAAGAGATTTTCTTCTCAAGATATTCTCCATTAGCTTCATATCATGCTCGCTATTGAAAACGTTCTTAGGGAAGTGTAAAAACTGTCCCCGAGCTATATGAAGAAGAAAGTCATTATTTTCTAATTTCTCAGCAGATAGAATTGTATCCCATTTAATAACACCGCCTTCGCGTTTGTTAACCTTAACTAATATTTGTCTGCTGTCAATTTCGTAGGCAAATTTGTCAAACATCTGAGCATTTTGCTCCATTTGCGTGGCTGCATAAAACTGGATATACCAAAAAGCTATATAAAGCAATCCTCCTACAAAACCGGTTATCAGTATCCACCAGTTTTTGTAAACTCCAGAGAAATGAAGACCTAGCCCAAGAATCATTACTGCCAAAGGAATAAGCAGCCAGTACCATGAATTCTTAATCTGGCGGGTGAACGCCATATTGATATATTTTTTCTTATCCAGAGCAAATTTCTTTGTCTTTACTATCATCTGTATGTTTTGTCTTGCTGTAAGGCTTGCAAAAATAGAAAAGGCTCGGTACATAACCGAGCCTTCAATTGGTAATTTTCAATGTCTCAAGATTCCTTTATCTGGAGTGTTGTCAGTTTATACTCCTTGTTTTTGTCTTTCTTAACTAATAGATAGACTTTAAAACTTTGGCTGGTGCTTTCATATGTTCCTACAGAGTAAAGAGTAGTACTTTGAGTACCTCCTTCTTGAATATACTTGAAGGAAATAGGAGGGTATTTTTGGAAAAAGCTTTCTAAAATGAGCTCTGCATGGCCATTTTTAATTCTATTGAATTCTACTTGCTCGGCATCTATACCAAGTTCAATTTCCTCTGCCATTACATTTAATAAATGTTCAGGGTCTCCTTTTCTGAATGCCAATTCTATATTGCTACTTACCACAGCCTGGTCTGCGTTCAAATTATTCTCGCTTCCGTTGGCCCAAAATAAGAGCAAACAGAAACCGATTAGCGTTATGTATTTCATAATCTGTTAAAGATTTTCCTGACTAGTATCTTTCTTTACTAATTTTACAGAAACTATGCCAACAGGGGTACTACGTATATACTTATGGAGATAAAAGAGACTGAAATATTACTAAGCGGAGATGAAACGTCTCAAAAGATCAGAAGAATTGCTTATCAGATATTTGAAAACAATTTCAAAGAGTCTAAACTTATTATAGCCGGTATAAATGGAGAGGGTTTTGCTCTGGCTGAAGAAATCGTTGGGCATTTGAAAGAGATAACTGACAAAGAAGTTTATATTGCCAAGATTCTCCTTGATAAAAGTGCTCCTGTTCAGCCAGACATTAAAATAGAATGCGAGGTAGACACATTTAAAAACAAAACCGTGGTTTTGGTTGATGATGTGCTCAATACCGGACGTACTTTGGCCTATAGCTTCAGACCTTTCCTTTCAATTCCACTAAAGAGCTTGCAAGTAGCTGTCTTGGTGAATAGAGATTTTCTTCAATTTCCTGTAAAGGCAGATTACATTGGTTATGGTTTATCCACCACCTTAAATGATCATGTAAAAGTGGTACTCTCTGATAAAAAGGAGAAAGGAGTATATTTGTTTTAGGCTTCCACTTTCCTTCTTAAATAGAAATCTACCAATACAAGGGCAGTCATAGCTTCTACAATGGGTACAGCTCTTGGAAGCACACAAGGGTCATGACGGCCTTTACCTGAAACGGTTATTGCATTTCCTTCTTTGTCGACACTATCTTGATCGATCATGATAGTTGCTGTGGGCTTGAAAGCTACTCTAAAATAAATGTCCTCTCCACTGCTTATGCCACCTAAAATTCCACCGGCATGATTAGTCTTTGTTCTCACTTGACCATTATCGTCAGTGTAGAATTCGTCATTATGCTGAGAACCATACAGAGATGTTCCTTCAAAACCGCTACCGTAGTCAAATCCTTTAACAGCATTGATACTCAGCATTGCCTTGCCTAGTTCTGCATGCAATTTATCGAATACTGGCTCTCCCCAGCCGGCAGGAACACCTTTGGCCACACACTTAATGACTCCACCTATAGAGTCACCCTTTTTACGTGTTTCATCTATGTAGTCAAACATTTGCTGAGCAATTTCATCATCGGGGCAGCGGGCGGCATTCGAGTAGGTTTTTGAAAGATCAAGCTCTTTATATGATTTCTCTAGGGCTAATTTCCCTACCTGGCTAACGTAGGCGTTAATTTCTACTCCCAACGACTTTAAGATTTGCTGAGCAATAGCCCCTGCCGCTACTCGTGCAGCGGTTTCTCTGGCAGAGCTTCTTCCGCCACCTCGGTAATCCCTATTGCCATATTTCTCAAAATAAGTGTAGTCGGCATGAGAAGGTCTGAAACTATCGGCTATATGACTGTAGTCCTTACTTCTCTGATCTTCATTAAATATAACCAGAGCAATGGGCGTTCCAGTGGTCTTTCCTTCAAACACACCTGATAAAACCTGAAATCCATCAGCTTCTTTTCTTTGAGTGGTTATTCTGGATTGTCCTGGTTTTCTACGGTCAAGCTGCTCTTGAATAAAAGCCTCATCAAATTCCACATTTGCCGGGCAGCCATCTATCACTACCCCTATTGCTTTACCATGTGATTCGCCGAAAGTGGATATATTAAAAATCTTACCGTAGGTACTTCCCATTGGTGTTATCTTCTATTTTAATTTTTTCGAAATTCAAAAATAAAGAGCATTCCTACCAACATCAAAAAAAGCAGGACGTTAGCGATGTTTTTTACAATATTTCTCCAATTGACAGTGCTTTCCCAAACCTCTTTTTCTTCAATCTTCTCGTAGATACTTCCTTCTGTCTCTGATGAGGTGATGATAGTGGGGCCTTGGACGGTCAACGCTCCACTAGGTTTAAGCGTATCAAAGTCATTTTTTAGGGTATTGAAATAGATCCATTCAAAGTAATCCTGCATTTTGTAGGTGCCAGAATCTTTTGGGAAGATTTTAAAAGTAAAATTCTTTATCCCGGCTTCTAAACCTTCGGTTTGTTTGACAGTCGTTGATGGAGGGTAAAAGTCGAAATGCTCATCATTTATAGGTTTGTCAAAAGTCAGAGACTTCATGTTTCCAGTCCCTTTTATTGCAAGATTATAATTCAATATTCTACCTGTTCTGGAAGAAGAAGGTAATGGGCTACTCTCAATTGTAAAATTACCTACAGCAAGTTTTAGCTTACTAGGGTGCTCAGGTAGAGCTTCTACGTTTACGCTGAATGGTTTTGAATAAAATGCAGTTTTTTCAATTGACGAAGAATCTCCTTCGCCCACTCTTTTGTCCATAATCAACTGTACAGATGGTAGTAAGATCTCCTGATCTGAAAGTGGATATACAATGGCCTCGTAAAGTTTATATCTGATAAAGTTCTGGTTATTAATTTTTGCATTCTCAGGTTTGATATCCTTGATTTCTCTCTTACTCACTACTGAGTTCTTTGGTGAGAGCAATTGACTTATCCTGTTTACTTGAGTTGTCAGATTATTGGGGAATTCCCATCCCTCGGTATTGTTTTCTGAAACGTAAAATGCAAAGTGAACCTTAAAGCTTTCACCAACATGGATATCTTTTTTATTTACAAAGAGAAACACCAAGGATGAGTTTTCAGAGCTTAGGCTATCACTCATGATAGTATTTTCGTCTTCACTTTCATTATCGGTAATCTCAAGAACCAATGCGGGTATTTCTAAAGAAGCCGAGTTCACAAGAATCTCACTATTTGATAGTGAAAACTTTCCTGGCTTTATAGCTACATATTTTTGTCTTACAGTATGTTGGAGGTGCCTTTTTCCTTCGATCGTAACATTTGAATGTGAGACTGAGCGGCTTTCCCTTCTTAAGCCTTCAATTTGAGGGAATTGCGAAACCTCACTTTTTGGGGAATCTCTTATGATTACAGAAATGAAATATTCATCTCCTACAAGGAGGGTTTCTGAGGGGGCATTTATTTCAACTACCTGTTCTTGACCCATGATATATCCGGGAACAAATATTAGCAGAATGTAGAAAAGCCTCATTTGGCAAAATTAGCGAAAGCCTGTTAAAACCATTAATTTCGATTATCCTAACTTTATAAGTATGACGAAATATATTTTTCTACTATTGGTGAATTTCTCCGCCTTTGCCCAATGGGAAATGATTGATTTAGGCACAAAGTCCTCATTCAGATCTATGGATGTATTAAACAAAAAAGTGATTTGGGCTGGAGGCTCTTCAAATATTGTATTGAGGTCAATAAATGGCGGGAACAACTGGAATGAGTTTAAGGTAGGCCAGAATCCAGGTTTAGATTTTAGAGGGATAAAAGGCCTATCAAAAAAGATTGCCATAGCAGTAAGTGCGGGTCTAGGTCAGGACGGGGATGCCATGATATTCAGAACAGAGGATGGCGGAAAGTCTTGGCAAAAGGTTTTTGAAACAAATGAGAAAGGTGCCTTTTTGGATGGTATTTGTTTTCTAGATAAAAGTCATGGTTTTGTTTTTGGTGATGCTTTGGGGAATGATCCCTATTTATTAGAAACAAAAAACGGCGGTAAAGAATGGAAAAGAGTGGATCCTATTAACCTACCAAAAGTGAAAACGGGTTCTGCATCTTTTGCAGCTAGTAATAGCGGCATGGTAACCAACGGTACTAAAATTTGGTATGCCTTCCAGTCTCAATTATTGATTTCTGAAAACTCAGGTCAAAACTGGTATTTGGTAGATAGCGGTTTTCCATCGGGAGAAAGTAATGGGATCTTTGGCTTACACTTCTTGAATGATGAGAGGGGTTTTATTTTGGGTGGAGACTACTTAACAGATAAAGTAGAGCAAGTGAATATGGCAATGACTCTTGACGGTGGTGAAAGATGGCAAAATGGTAAGATTGATCCTCCAGGATTAAAAGAGTCTGCGGCTTCATATAAGAATTCCATTATTGTAACGGGTACCTCTGGCACATCCATTTCTGATAATTTAGGCTATTCTTGGAAAACCATAGATCTTACTCCATTCCATGTTGTACGTTGTGCTGGTAAGAACTGCTTCGCAATAGGTGCAGAGGGGAGATTCGGTAAAATGGAGCTTTAACAAATTACTAGTACTGACAAACTTGCTTATTCAAAGTTAGATCTAAATATAAGTTGAAGTGATTGCTAATCAGTAAACTAAAAGTTTTTTAAACAGAAATGGCCTTTAATAGAAGGCCATTTAAATGTGAATTGTGTGGATAAAGCAGCGTTTTAGTAATTGTGAATTTGTTATAGCGTAAAAGTTGTATATGTGTGTGTTGACTTTTTAAAAGTAATAAACACCTTATTTCTGAATTGTTTTTTTGCGACCAATGGATTGCTTTTAGCGATAAACGGAATTTTACCTGAGCTTATGGCTTTTCAAGTTTAAACTGGGTCGAGTGTTAGCTCAAGGTTTACACTGTAGATATTATCCTGATTTAGAATAGTGAGTTTGTGTTTCTTTGGGTAGTAATAAGATAGCCTTTTTTGAGTGTTTTTTAAGCCAATACCATTGGTATTTTGAGCCTTGTTAGGACTATGATTGCTGTTTCTGCAGCAAAAAAATAATTTGTTTTCCGCTACTCTTAGTTCAACTTCTACCCAAGAGGTATTGTTCGTTATATTTAATCCATGCTTTACGGCATTCTCCACAAATGTGATTAAGACCAATGGAATAATCTTCAATGAATCAAAATCACCGTCAGCTTTAAAGGAGATAGTTTTTTTCTCGTTAAGTCTGAGTCTGGCTAAATCAATATACTCTGTTAGAAATTGAATTTCGCTTGATAATAGGACAAAGTCTTTATTGATTTCTTGTGTAGAATAGGAGAACAGGTTTGAGAGCTTGTTTACACTATTAAGAACTTCAGGCTGATTAGAAACTTCACTTTTAAGTGTCTCAAGGCTCGCGAATATTAGGTCAGGGTTTAGTTGAGATTTGATATTATTTAATTCTAATTCGATTTTTCTGTTTGTCAGGTTTCTAAAAGTTTCCTGCCGCAGCCAGTATTTATAGAAAATTATAATTGTAAAAGGAAGTAAAGCAGTGTAAAAACCGTGATCTAATGCATTTGCAAAGTATGCCTTGAAGTTGAAAACCTTTGTTGGTTTCAGCTGTTCGAGATATCTGTCAAAATATGTCGATTCAGGATAAATAGCCTTTCCTAAAAGTATTGAAGGATAGTAGAAAAAGTTAAGTAAGAAAAGCCATATTATGAAAAGGGCTAATGTGCTTATTTCGTGCTTTTTATTTTGGCGAACAAAGAAGTAATAAAAAAGAATATTCGTTAAGTATATGCAGGTATAAAGAAAAAGAGAACCCTTTCGAAGTGACAAACCAGGAGTTAATTGGCCATTAAATATGAGACCCAGCTCAAGTAGTAAAACCCAAAAAAGTAGATGTAAAGCAACTTTTTTTTCTAGTGATTCAGACGCATTTTTTTTGTAAAATGTGAAGATCTGAGTTATTAGATTTAAATAAGGATTTACTTCAGACATATGGCTTCTATTTATCTGGTAGATTAATAATACCAGAAAAGTTGAAGGATATCACTTTCTGACTAATTTCAATTTCTGTAGAGATATGATTGCAAATATTTAGGCCTATCAGCCTTTTCTCTAACTGCTCCCTTAATTCATAAAACTGATCTATTACAGGCGGAACGATTAAAGCCAAGTTTATTACAAGCTTTACTTCTTCGGAACCAATAAAAATACTCCTTTTACTTTCGTTTAATTCGGAGCTATGAAAAACCATAAGAACATCAAGGCAGTTTAGGATAGTATGTGGTCTTATATTAATCTCTTCTGATACCTCACCATAAATCTTTATGCTTTGTTCTCTTTTAAAAATAGAGTCAAGTAGGAAAGAGTAGTTTTTGACTGCATTTAACTCTTCTGTAAGAGGTATAAAGGAGTGTGTGGGCTTATAAAGTTTGTATCGGATGAAGTTTGAAAGTGATAATAGAATATCTGTGGCAATCTTATTTTTTAGGGTCTTACCATAGATATTATTTATTGTATTGAAGAGGAAATGAGGGTGAATTTGTGATTGTAGAAATGATAGTTCAAGTCTAAGATTGGTCTCAGACTGTTTTGAGTTCAATTCTTTGAAAAGAAACTCCGAAAATAGAAATCTAATAATGAAAGGGAAAAACAGAACACTTGCATTGTAATAAAAAGCAAATGGATAAGCCATTGGTTTTGTTATCAATAATTTTAAGTCTTTCTCTTCAAGTATTTTTCTCCAAATAGAAATATATTGTGATGATGGAATCAAGCTGTCTGTTATGTTGAGAAACAATTGAGTAGTTACTACATAGACAGGTAATAAAACGATTAATAGACTAAGGATAAAGTACCATCTTTTACTTACAAGGTTAATTAAAGAGTATACTGTGTAATTAAATATTACTATTAAGCTGTAATATAACCATTCAGCCCATCCAACTTTTGGAAACATTGAATAGTTGATTAGCCAGCCTGCTATGAATGTGAGAAGTAAAACAATAACCTCTAATGCGAATTTCCCAGAGTTTTTTTCGTAATTATTGACAAACCACTCAACAACATTGTCTTTTTTTAAAATGTCGGGAGAAAAATTCATTGATGGTTTTCTTTAAACTCAATAATCGTATTCAAAACTCGAGATATAAAGGCGTTTATATTCATTATATCAATGTCACTGTTTATCCAAACCTCATTTTTATGAATTAGGTACCAATCAAATATTCTCTCCCTATTGAAAATAGATTGATTCATAATCATTATGAATTGATAGTTAGCTTCTTGAGGGATTTAATTACTGGGTTACGGTACGTTTTCCCAATGGGAATTTCTATTTCTTTTTTCAAGACTATTATGTGATTTTTAATAGTATCTATTTCTGAAATATTTACAATTGATGATCTTCTTACTCTTAAGAACTCTTCAGAAGGTAATTCGTTTTCCATGGCCGAAAGGGTCGATCTTGCGACAATAA
This sequence comes from Jiulongibacter sp. NS-SX5, assembly GCF_052828545.1. Next base: position 1,515,280 of record NZ_CM128248.1, on the reverse strand, counting down.
CATTCTGACCTTTTCCCACTCTGTATATCTTGACATAATCACCAAAACTTTCGATGTGAGATATTTCATCAGTTCTTAATCGAATGTTTTCCTTGTCTGCTCGTATAAAAATATCGCTGGCTCTGTTAGAGTTCTTATCATCATCCGAGTTTTTGATATACTGTAATCTCTTCTTAACCTTTTTCAGAGCATTCTTAAAGTCGTCGTATGGGATGGGCTTTAGTAGATAGTCTATGACCTCAAATTCGTAACCTTTAATAGCATGCTCTACATGGGCCGATGTAATGATCACCAGTGGCTTTTTATCACCCAGAATCTTAAGTAGGTCAAATCCTGATATTTCAGGCATATTGACATCTAAAAATAAAAGGTCGGGCTTTAACTGTGCTAATTCAGAAAGAGCGAAGACAGGGTCAGTGGAACTGCCTAAAAGTTTTAGATTTTTTGACTGGTGGACAAAACTTTCTATAATTTCTACAGCGATAGGTTCATCGTCTAACACGTAGACGGTTATCGCGTTTAATTCTGACGTCATTTATATTGGGTTGAGACCTGCTAATAAATAGGATTGAAATTGAATTAGGAATTTTGAGAGCCAAAATCTTATAAAATTATTTTGTATCGATTTCGGCAGACTCCATAAAGCAAAAAAGCCGTCAGACTTTCATCTGACGGCTTACATATTTTCTTAAACTGTATTATGACAATGCAGCCACTCCCGGAAGAGTCTTGCCTTCCATATACTCAAGTAAGGCACCACCTCCTGTTGAGACATACGATACTCTATCGCCCATCCCTGCATTATTGATGGCAGAGGCAGAGTCGCCACCTCCAATCAAAGAGAAGGCATTATTTTCCTCAGTAGCTTGAACTACAGCCTCAGCAATTGCATTGGTACCTTTAGCAAAAGTTGGAAATTCAAACACCCCCATAGGGCCATTCCAAAGAACTGTTTTAGACTTCCTTACTGTTTCTGCGAATAATTCGGCGGTTTCAGGTCCAATATCAAGGCCTTCCCAGTCTGCCGGTATCTGTCCTCTCTTGACAACTTGTGTTTTGGCATCATTGCTAAAACTGTCAGCAATTAACGTGTCGAGCGGCATTACTATGTTTACTCCTTTCTCTTTTGCTTTTTTCAGAATCTCAAGAGCAAGATCTTGCTTATCTGCTTCTAATAGCGAGTTGCCAATTTCACCTCCCAATGCTTTTGTGAAAGTGTAGGTCATTCCGCCACCGATAATCAAGTTGTCAACTTTATCTAAAAGCTTTTCTATGATTAAAATCTTATCTGAAATTTTCGCTCCACCCATAATAGCGGTGAAAGGTCTCTCAGCGTTTTCTAATACCTTTTGAGCATTATCAATTTCTGCCTGCATTACCTTTCCGCAAACTTTATCGGTAAAGAATTTACCTACAATAGCCGTAGAAGCATGAGCTCTGTGAGCTGTGCCAAAGGCATCGTTTACCCATAGATCACCGAGTTTTGAAAGCTTCTCAGCAAAGGCTTCATCACCTTTTGTTTCTTCTTTGTAGAATCTCAAATTCTCTAATAAAAGAACCTCACCAGATTTTAGGGCAGACGCTTTTTCTGACGCCTCTTCACCGATGCAGTCATCAGCAAACTTTACATTTACTCCTAATTTCAATGATAGAGCCGGTACCAAATGCTTTAGGGAGAACTTCTCCGTAGGGCCATCTTTTGGTCTACCAAGGTGAGACATTAATATACATGCACCTCCATCAGATAATATTTTCTGAATGGTAGGAATAGTTGCTTTAATTCTGGTATCATCAGTGATTTCAAACTGATCGTTTAGAGGAACATTGAAATCCACACGTACCAGGGCTTTTTTGCCAGAAAAATCGTAATTATCTATTGTGATCATACTATGCGTTTAGGCCAGTGAGTTTTGCTGTTTATGCCCTAGAACAAGGCGAAACAAATCTAAGAGTTCGATTGAAATTAGTTAAATGTTGTTCCCATTTATTCGGTATAGAAAGAGATTCTATTTGATTAGTGCAATTTATTGTTTTGAAAATTCTACCTAATGCCAAACAATCCCGAATTTAATTTTGTGGCACAATACATTGTGAATGAGGATATTGTTTTGTGTGGACTTTTTCGTACTTTTGCACCTCATTTTTGAAAAATATATTAATTAAATCAATTATCATGTTTCAAAACCAGTACGAGACAGTGTTCATTTTAACTCCCGTTTTGTCTGAAGCCCAGATGAAGGACGCTGTTGAAAAATTCAAAAGTGTGCTGACTGATAATGGTGCTGAGCTAGTAAATGAAGAACATTGGGGTCTTCGTAAATTGGCATATCCCATCCAGCATAAATCAACGGGCTACTATCAGCTGTTCGAGTTTAAAGCCGAACCAACCCTGATTGCTACTCTAGAGACAGAGTACAAGCGTGACGAACGCATCATGCGTTTTCTAACCACCAAGTTAGATAAGTTTGGAATCGATTACGCCAACAGAAGAAAGAATGGCAAGATCGGTAAGAAAAATCAAGATGCACCTAAAGAATCTCAAAACGCTTAAGAATTATGTCATTAGTAAACGAAAGAGTAGAGCGTAAAGACAGAACGCAAAAGAAATATTGTCGCTTTCAGAAAGCAGGCATTAAGTATGTAGACTATAAGGATCCTAACTTCCTTTTGAAGTTCCTTAATGAGCAAGGTAAAATTCTTCCTAGAAGATTAACCGGTAACTCTTTGAAATACCAAAGAAAAGTAAGTACTGCTATCAAGAGAGCACGTCACTTGGCATTATTGCCTTACGTAGCTGATGGCCTTAAATAAAAAGTCAAGCGGGTTTCAGAGATGAAGCCTTTCGCATTCACAAATTAATCTGGAATTAAGAAAATGGAAATTATATTAAAAACGGATATTGCGGGTCTTGGCTATAAGAACGATGTTCTTGACGTTAAGCCAGGGTACGGCCGTAATTACCTTATCCCTCAGGGATTTGCTGTTTTGGCTACAGAGTCTAACAAAAAGGTTCTGGCTGAAAACTTAAAGCAAGCTGCTCACAAAGCAGAGAAAATTCAAACAGAAGCTGAAGAATTGGCAGCGGCTATCGGTAACACTGTGGTAGAAATCACAATGAAAGCTGGTGAGTCTGGTAAGATCTTCGGAAGAGTTACCAATACTCAGGTTTCTGACATTCTAGGCGAAAAAGGTTTCGCTGTAGATCGTAAGAAAATTGCTTTAGGTGACATTAAGAATGTGGGTGAGTATACCGCAGTTCTTGATCTTCACAAAGAAGTAAAGCATGAAGTTAAAGTAAACGTCGTTGCTGAGGCAAAAGCCGAGTAATTATTAAGCGTTTCACCAATATGATGAAGGCGAGTCCACTGGGCTCGCCTTTTTTTGTTTGGTCTGAATGTTGGGCATGAAAAAAGCCGGAAGAGTAACTTCCGGCCTATAATTTCTAAATAGAATATCTTACTTAAGAGAAGCGATCCATTTCGCGATAATTAACGCTTCGTTTTTTGGCACTTGAGCCATCGGAGCCATTGGAGGGTAGCCAGGCCAGTTTTTAGGATTTGGCTTGTAAATTAACTCAACAATCTGCTCAGGCTTATATTTCTTTTTCTTCATGACTTCCTTATATGCTGGCCCTACTAACTTCTTGTCAGGATTATGGCAAGCCAGACAGGTATTCTTTTGAAGTAAACGCTGTACGTTTGGCGGAATACGAGTTTGGGCATGAGAAAGAGACGAGATGCCTCCAAGAAATAAAAGTGTTATGAGTACCTTTTTCATTGTTTTTCTATAGGTTTTTAAATGTGCTGCAAATATGTGTATAAAAAGGTGTAAACCTTAATTTTTAATTGGCTTTTGGTCAAATTTACTACACGTTAGACGCTCAAAAGCACTTAACGGTTGTTAATAGGCTGTTAAGAAACCAAAACCAATCAGATTTGCTTAGTATTCTAGGTCATAAAGTCGTCATGGAGGTGATTTTAACTAATTTTACGACCGAACCAAGAATAAAGAATGCTGTACCCGAATAATATTGAGAAGAAGTTAGGTTTTGATACCATCAGGGCTTTTGTGAAAGAAAGGTGTGTGAGCCTGTTAGGTCAGGCTTTTGTAGATAAAATTAGATTCTCGGATAATTATGAATTGGTTAAAAAGCTAATCGGGCAAACAGCCGAGTTTAAATTAATACTCCAGATACATAGCTCATTTCCAGAGCAAAATTACATAGACCTTTCAGAAGAGCTCCAGAGCATCGTTAAAGAGGGGACTTACCTTGCAGAGGAGGTGTTTTTTGATCTCAAATTGTCATTAAACACTATTGTTCAAATTCAGGATTTTTTTGATGGCAAGGAAGAGCGATATCCGCTTTTAGTGGACATGGTTAAGCAAACCGTTGCTGAGGATCTTGATCTGTATGATATTCTCTCTCAAATAGAGGGGGTAATAGATGAGCGAGGTCAGGTTCGAGATAATGCGTCCAGAGATTTATATGATTTAAGAAGAAAGATAGTTGCAGAGCAAAATGCAGTTCGCAAAACTCTGGAAAGGATTTACAAAAACGCCAGAAATTCTGGGTGGATAGGAGAGGAGATGACTCTTACCGTCCGAAATGGTAGGCTGGTGATTCCGCTGTTAGCAGAGCATAAGAGAAAGATGAAAGGCATTGTGCATGATGAATCGAGCACAGGTCAGATGGCTTTCGTAGAGCCTGCTGATGTTTTAGAAGCGAATAACGAAATAAGGGATTTGGAGATTAAAGAACGGAGAGAAGTTATCCGAATTCTCAAAGCCCTTACAGCCGAAATCAGACCTAATCTTCCTGAGATAAAAAAAGCCTATTTTTTGTTGGGTCTGGTTGATTTTATAAGAGCTAAAGCCAGGCTGGCTATTGATTTGGATGCAACAGCCCCACTTTTGGTCAATGAAAAAATAATAGAGTGGAGTAGAGCCAAACATCCAATTCTATTTCTGGCACATCAAAAGCTGGGAAAAGAAACTGTCCCGCTTAATGTAGAGCTAAACGATAAAAACCGAATTCTGATTGTTTCTGGGCCTAATGCCGGTGGTAAGTCGGTTATGCTTAAGACTATTGGCTTAAATCAATATATGGCTCAGTGTGGCTTTTTGGTTTCAATGTCTCCTGATTCTAAATTAGGAATGTTTGGGCACTTATTTATTGATATTGGTGACGAACAAAGCATAGAAAACGACTTAAGTACCTACAGTTCTCACCTGACAAATATGAACTTCTTTCTGAGTCATATGAATAAGCGTACCCTATTTCTTATTGATGAGTTTGGTACTGGTACAGAGCCGAACCTTGGAGGTGCTATTGCTGAGGCTTTGTTAGAAAATTTTGTAAAGTCAAAGGCAAAAGGTGTGATCAATACACACTATACAAATCTTAAGATTTTTGCGGATAAGAATGAAGGGCTCATCAATGGTGCCATGAAGTTTAATGCAGAGCAATTGGAACCTTTGTATGAACTTGAACTTGGGAAGCCTGGTAGTTCTTTTGCCATCGAGGTGGCAGGCAAAATCGGTTTGCCTTCATATATCACAAAAAGGGCTCAAAAGAAGCTTGGTACGCAGCAGGTAGATTTTGAGAAAATGCTCAAAGAACTGGAAATTGAGAAGAAGGTTTATGCCGATAAGAATGCTCAGTTTAATGAACAAAATCAGCTTTTAAAGAAGAAGTTAGATCAATATAACGGCCTCAAAGAGTTCCTTGATAATGAGCAAAAGCGTATTCTTAACGATGCTAAAAAAGAAGCAAAGAGATTGCTGGATGAAAGCAATAAGAAAATAGAAAACGCTATACGGGCGATCAAAGAAAGCGGTGCTGAAAAAGAAAAGACAAAAGAAATTAGAGAGGAGCTCGCCACTTTCGAAAAGGAAATAAAGCCAGAGAAGATTGAGGAAAAACCTAAATGGAAGAAAGAGGAAGGAGTAATAGAGGTTGGTTCTTTTGTTAAAGTAAAAGGGCAAGAGACGATAGGCGAGGTACTTTCATTAAAAGGCAAGGATGCGGAAGTGGCTATTGGTCAGCTAAAGACCAAAATAAAACTCAATAGGCTAGAGAAAGTAAGTAGAAAGGCATTTAAGGCTGCTACCAAGGAAAGTCCCACCAAAAAGCTGGGAGGCTTAGACATGACTGAGAAAATGTCAAATTTCAATTTCAACCTTGATATCAGAGGGAAGAGAGTGGAAGAGGCCATGAGTGAATTAGATAATCTGATGGATGATGCCATCATGTTGGGGCACTCTGAAGTAAGAGTAGTACATGGTAAAGGAGATGGAATTTTAAGGAACCTTGTAAGGACTCACCTTAAGACGTATAAGCAAGTCAGTAAATTAAATGACGAACATGCAGACCGCGGAGGTCATGGCGTTACCATCGTAAAATTAAGCTGACTTTAGTGAAGAGAAGATCAGGCTTTCCAGGAAAGCTTCTACCTCTTTCGGGTCTTTCTTATCTGAGAAATCACAAAGATTAGGCAGGTGATTCATAAAGTAAAATTGGCAATGGCTCAGTTCTACGATTGAGCTGGCCAGTGTTCTGGAATACTCGTAGTTGGGATTATATTCCTTAAATATAGACGCAATTAACACGCAAAGGTCCTTGTAAGGTTTGTAGAACATTTCTTTGTTATGTTCATCAACGTCTTTTGAAAGGTATGTCTTACTGCTTTCAGCCACCGCAATGTGATAAAGGGCCTTTTGGTCAAGATCCAGATAGTCTTGACTGTCATTATCTTCCCAGACCAATAAGTCAACAATTCTTTCGATTTTCTGTTTCGGGCTACTGATATTATTGATCTGAAAATGAACCTGAAACTGGATGAAAGCCCAATAAAGGTCCATTAAATAGATAAGTAATTTGTGTTTATTCTCGAAGTACCTGTAGATCGTAGCTTCAGTAGATTTGATTTTTATGGCCAGCTTCCTGAACGTAAATTGTTCATAGCCGTGTTCTGCAATGAGGGGAATCGAATTTTTAATAATTCGTCTTCCTATTTCGCTATTGTCCGGGTCTTTGAGGTACAAACCCGGGTTCATCTTAATCTGGAAACCTAATTGCATAGTATATTAGAATAAGCAACAAAGGTAAAGTAATTTAATTAATTGTGAAATAAATGTAAATACATTTGATAGTATTACTATCATTTATGATTGTTCATTATATTTGTATCAAATAAACGTTTATGGCAGACAAAAGTCACTTAGATATAGGTGAAGCATTAAGGAAGGTCTTAGATATCTTATGGCTTGATAAAAAGGATATTACGGCCGTTTATATTTATTCTATTTTTGCGGGTTTAGTATCGCTTTCTTTGCCTTTAGGTATACAGACTATTATTGGTTTTGTGCAGGCTGCACAAATGTCTACCTCTATACTATTGTTGATAGCACTCGTATTGCTCGGGACGTTTATCGCCGGTTTACTACAGGTGAGGCAGTTGCAGTTGATAGAAAAAATTGAGCAGAAGATTTTTGTTCGTTATTCATTAGAATACGCACAACGGCTACCATTATTAGATATTCACAAGATCAATCAATATTACTTACCTGAATTGGTGAATAGGTTTTTTGATGCTCCAAGTCTTCAGAAAAGTTTACATAAGTTATTGGTAGATGTACCATATGCTATTATTCAGATTGTATTTGGTGTGATACTGCTCTCCTTTTATCATCCACTGTTTATAGCGTTTGGCTTGGTATTATTGGTGATCATCATTCTTATTCTCCGTTTTACATCCTATAAAGGTTTTGCAACGTCGCTGGAAACAAGTGATTATAAGTACAAGTCGGCCTCATGGTTAGAAGAAATGGCCAGAGGAGTTAAAACCTTTAAGTATGCTCGCCATACTACGCTTCACCTTTCAAAAATGGATTCTTTGCTATCAAAATATCTGAAAGCCAGAACCAGTCACTTTGGAGTGTTGAAGTTTCAGTACTGGACTCTGATATTCTTTAAGGTGATTATTACAGCGGCTATGTTAATACTCGGTGTAACTCTTTTGGTAGATCAGCAAATCAATATAGGTCAGTTTATTGCCTCAGATATTGTGATTGTACTTATTCTGGGCTCAGTAGAAAAGTTGGTCGGTAACATGGATCAGGTATATGAGGCTATGACGTCCGTAGTTAAGTTGGATAAGGTGGCTAGAGCAGAAATTGAATCATCTGGAACCATGGAATTATCAGCAAAGGCCGAGGGTGTTTCAGTCAAGATGTCTGATGTAACTTTTGGGTACAATTCTACAGATGTAATTCTTGATCAACTAAGTTTTGATGTAAAACCCGGTGAATGGCTGATGGTTCATGGACCTTCTGGATCTGGAAAAACAAGCTTACTTAGACTATTAACCGGATCATTCAGGAAAAGGTCTGGTCAAATCCTGATAGATGGGTTGCCTATCAGTAACTACAATAATGTTTCTTTAAGGAAGCAGATGGGGATTTTGCTTGGCAAGCAAAACATATTTGAAGGAAGTATTCTTGAGAATATCACCCTTGGTGATGAAAACTTGAGCATTGAGAAGGTTCAAAAAGTATGTGAAATTACCGGGCTAGACAAGTTTATTTCTGGTAGAGACGAAGGGATGAGCACTGTTTTGGATCCGTTTGGCAGGAAGCTGTCATCAGTGGTGACGCATCAAATATTGCTCTCCAGAGCAATATTATTACAGAATAGATTGACCCTTATGGAAGAGCCATTTAAGCATCTTACTGATGAGCAGATTAAGGGAGTTGTGGAATACCTGAAAGAAACAAAGACAACAGTCATTTTGGCTTCGGCTAATATAGACTGTGCAAAATGGTGTGATAAAGTTATTCAACTGAACGGGTAACTGGAGGAACTCAAATTGATGAAATCAAAGGTCTGGTATGACCTGGAAGATAAATATTAGAATAGATGAAAAGACTTTTGGAATGTGACATAGATAACTCCGAGTCGTTGAGAAGGACCTTTCCTTCCATCAACGAGGTATATCTATTGGAACAAAAAAATAAGGTCATAAGGTGGTTTGCCTGGTTTGGGCTTCTTTTTGTAGCTGTCATGTTTTTGCCATGGACTCAGAACATAAGAGCCAATGGAAAAGTGACCACACTTAGGCCAGAAAATAGGCCGCAGGAGTTAAATGCTTTTATTCCTGGAAAAATAGAAAAATGGTATGTGAAGGAAGGTGATTTGGTAGAAAGAGGTGATACCTTACTGAGGATGTCAGAGGTGAAAACCGACTATTTGGATCCAAATCTTATCAATCAGGTTCAAAAGCAGGTAATTGCAAAAAGACAATCGGCTGATGCCTACCTGAATAAGGCTGACGCAGCTTTAGATCAGCTTAAGGCTCTAAGGGAAGGACAGAGGTTAAAGCTCAATTCCATAGATAATAAGATTACACAGCAGCAGCTTAAAATTGCGAGTGATAGTGCTGATTTATCAGCTGCTACAAATGCTCAGATTGCCTATGAAAGACAGTTTTCTGCAGCACAAAAAATGCTGGAAGAGGGAGCCATTTCTATGGTAGACTTTGAAAAGAGGAGAATAAGTGTGAGAGAGGGAGCCGCAAAAGTAACCAGCTTACAGAATAAGCTTAATCAAAGCAGGCAAGAGTTATTAAACCTGAAAATTAATAGGAACGAAACTATACAGGAGTATAACGAAAAGATAGCTAAGACAGAAGGTGAAAGATTTGCTAGTATTTCTTCCGCGACCAGTACAGAATCTGATATTGCGAAGCTGGAAAATCAACTTTCTAACTATGCAGTTCGTAGAGACTTTTTGTATATCGTGGCTCCGCAATCGGGACAGATTACCAGTGCAAAGAAGGCCGGGATTGGAGAGAATGTGAAGGAGGGAGAAATGCTCGTTCAAATTGTGCCAGAGGTGATGGAAAAAGCAGTGGAGCTTTTCATAAAGCCTATGGATTTACCTCTAATTAGTCTAGGGCAGGAAATACGATTCATTTTCGATGGATTTCCGGCAATTGTTTTTAACGGTTGGCCTAACTCCAGTTACGGTACTTTTGGTGGGAAAGTAGCGGCAATTGAAAGTAACACAGGGGCTAATGGGCTTTTTAAAATTCTTGTGGTACCAGATCAGGAAGAAGGCCAGTGGCCAGATATGTTGAAAATAGGTGGAGGAGCCCGAGGTATTGCACTGCTTAAAGATGTGCCTATTTATTACGAATTATGGAGAAATATTAATGGGTTCCCACCTGAATATTATCAATTTGAAGCCGATGACAAGAAGACTAAGAAATAGTTTACTCCTTCTACTGGCTTCCTTTTCAGGATTTTCTCAGACGGTGCTCACACCGCTTGAGTTTATGGAGCTAATGAAGGAGAATCATCCTGTAGCCAAACAAGCAGAGCTAAAAATAGCTCAAAGTTCAGCGGAGGTCTTGGCGTCAAAAGGGATTTTTGATCCTTTACTGACCTATGAACGCAAGAGTAAGGAGCTGGAGGGGAAGCGATATTATCTACATGATACCCCTGAGTTAAGCTTGTTTACTCCACTAGGTATTAAGGTGAAAACCGGAATAGAAACAAATGGAGGGCAATACTTAAATCCTGAATATACCAATGGTGTTTTAACCTATGCTGGTGTAGAATTGCCAGTGTTAAGGGGGCTTTTGATTGATAAAAAAAGAGCAACTCTACAGAAGGCTCAAATTTATCAGCAAAGTGCAGAAGTAGAGCGTAGGAGCATACTTAATGATCTCTACATAGATGCCTTAAATACTTATTGGGAATGGGCTGCGGCCTATATGTCAATGTCTTTACTCCAAAGAAACCTTGAAAATGCTGAAGAGAGACTTGAGTTAACTACCGTTCTGTTTGAGAATGGAGACAAGGCCAGAATTGATACGGTAGAGGCCTACGGTCAGGTTTTGAACCTGCAACTACAGATGGTGGCCTTAAACCAGGTATATTTTGCCAAAAGTCTAGGTTTGTCACAATACCTCTGGGATGAAAACGGTGAAGCCTATGCTCCAGGTCCAGAAGTAAGACCAGATACCAGCATGTTTACTTACTTGCCGGAGGTACCTTCGCCTGAGTCGCTGATAGATCAATTAAACTTACACCCCGATCTTATTTACTATGATTTTAAGTTGAGAGGGCTGGAAGTTGAACGAAAATTAATGCGTCAGGAAATTCTTCCGGAGCTCAATTTGAGTATGAATGTTCTTAGCAAAGATTATTATTCTTTTGAGAGTGCCTACAATCCTTACTTGAGTAATAATTATAAATTTGGTGTGAATTTCTCCATGCCGCTTTTTTTAAGATCTGGTAGGGGTAAATATCAAAAGGCCACTTTAAAGGTAGATGAGACTAGCTGGGCAAGACGATTTAAGCTTCAGGAGCTTAAAACTAAAGTTGGGCAGTATGATGTTGAGCTTTCCGCACTGCAGCAACAGGTATCACTAGCCACAACTTTGACGGAGAACTATCAAAGGCTTCTGGAGGTAGAAGACTTGAAGTTTAGTCAGGGGGCCAGTTCACTTTTTATGATCAATTCCAGACAGAATAAACTTGCTGAAAGTTACCTTAAGTTGATTGAGCTGAAAGGAAAATATCTGAAGAGTTGGTTTAAACAACAATGGGCTGCTGGTTTACTTCTGCAATAAGCTTTCTTAAGGTCAAAAGCCGTATCATTGCATCGATATGAGCAAAGTTCAGAATACAGATATAATTAAGTTTTGGAAATGGTGGGAGAAAAACGACCATTTAATCTGTAAAGTCCTGGAACAAGGAAGTCAGGCAAAACTAGATGAGCTAAAAGAACATTTTGATAAAAAGGTTCTGGAGTTTGGTCACTTTACCTGGGAGATAGTAGAAGGTGAAGGGCGTAAGTTTGCATTTATCTTATCACCAAACAGAGAGTTTGAAAGACTACAGTTGAGTAAAAAGATTATCAGGAACGCTCCAAATTTGAATAATTGGGAATTTTATTCTTCAAAACCTGTAAACCCTAATCCTGAACCCTTCAAACTATATGATAGCAATCTGGACCCTGTCTTTATAGATCCATCTGATTGGAATATTGAAATAGAACTTCCCAAGGTTAAAATTAACGCCTCCGAATTAAAAAATATTGACTCAGAAACACGCGACCATGCCATGGATTTGGTAGTCACGGCATTGTTGGGTGAAGAAAGAAGAATTCTAAAGGTTAAAGAAATAGTTTGGCTTGAGGATTAAACCTCCTCAAGCCATTTTGTTATCCTTCATTGGCACACTGCTCTTTTATTTTTGCCGAGAAAATAGAGCCATTGTCTGCTTTAAATCCAGGATGTAGTTCTACACTTTTCCCAGCTTCAATATCCAGACGTCCAGGATTATCAATCTTATTTTGAGCATCAATCTTTCTTACCGCTCTTATGAGTTGAGAGCCTGCGTTTATGTCATCATCAGTCGAGACTAAAGATCTGTTAGCTCCGATAATCTCAAATACTGCAGACGTTACCGCTGAACTTACTACCGGGTGAGTAGAGATTACTTTCAGTTTATAGTTACTGCCAGACTCCATATCAGAAGGTATTGTACATGGGATGGCAGCCGGATTATTTGAGAATCCTATCATTGTGTTTTTCGAAAACTCTCCATTTTTATCTGACAGTTGTACCTGGTAAAGGTTTCCTTCTTCAAATTCACCAGAAGAGGTGACAGAGATATTGAATTGTTGCCCATTACAGAAATAACTATTCGGAACTGAAGGCGTGCTGACAGTCCTTGTACCGCTGGTTACCCAGAATTGTATTACGTCTGACGGGTATAAAGCCTCTCCCTCATTATCATCCTGACCATATGCCGTGGCAATGAATGTATAAAGGTTAGGCGATAAGTGATCTCCATTATATACACCATTACCTTCATATAGGGCGTAGATAGGTTCATTATCTCTTCTGAACTGTAATTCCGACGTTCCACTCAATTGTAACTTCATACTTTCAATGATATTACTGTTGCATTCCGGAACAGCAAAAACATTGAGAAGTCTGCTAGGGTCCTTTTGTATTGTTACATCATCAGTTAGTTCAGTAATGATTTCTGGTGTTGGCCCTCCATACACAAGGTAATACTTAATTTTTGCGGGCTGACAATTAACAGTCACCACCGTCTGAACCGTATCTACACATTGGTTAGCTCCTTGAACAATGACCTCATATGTACCGGCACTTGCTTCTACGGCGTTAGGAATTGTTGGAGACTGAAGATTACTGTAAAAGCTATTTGGTCCACTCCATTCAAAGCTTACCCCACTTGCAACCATCAATTGTATTTGATCTCCTACTTCATACGGTCCTGTATTGCTGGCAGAAGTTGTAAATGAAGGAGCTGTTAAGCTGGTAGGATTATTCCAATTAACTGTACATGGCGTTACAGAAACAGTTAAGTTATTGTATAAGCCTGTGGTTAGATTATTTAGAACAAAAATATTAGACCTGACTTCTATTGTCGTGTTTATTAAGACACTGTTGTAATAATAACTAGCTGTGTAATTACCGTCTGGAATGTTTTGAGTATTAAACTCTAGACTGCCATCTGAGCCCGAACATGAAGTCGGATTATTAGCTTTTGTAAGTGTGATAGTTTGTTGGGCTGGCTGAGTCAAACTTGTAGAAGCAGTGGCGGTACAAGAGTTGGCATCAGTTACAGTAACAGAATATGTACCGGCGGCTAAAGAAGAAATATCTTTAGTATGACTTCCGTTAGACCATAAATATTGGAAGTCAGAAGTTCCTCCATTAACAGTTAGCTCAATAGAGCCCGTGTTCACTCCATAACATATCAAATTGGTAGTACTGCTTACTGTTGCGGTTAAAAGAGCTGGTTCGGTAATGGTCACTGAGGCAGTAGTCGTACAAGAGTTCGCATCGGTCACAGTTACAGAATACGTTCCGGCAGCTAAAGAACTTAAATCTTGGGTCGTAGCTGAGTTTGACCAGCTATAAGTATAACCGGAACCAACCGTTCCTCCAGTTACCTGAAGATCAATAGCCCCATCACCAGACTGGTTACAAGTCAAATTAGTAGAGCTATTGATAGATGCAACCAGAGCTGTCGGCTCAGTAATGGTCACAGAAGCAGTAGCGGTACACGAGTTTGCATCGGTCACTGTTACGGAATACGTTCCGGCTGCTAAAGAACTTAAGTCTTGAGTTGTGGTAGAATTTGACCAGCTGTAAGTGTAGCCAGACCCAACAGTTCCTCCGGTAACCTGAAGGGTAATTGCCCCATCACCGGATTGATTACAGCTTAAGTTTGTAGAACCACTGATAGAAGCGACCAAGGCAGTCGGCTCGGTGATGGTCACAGAGGCTGTTGCAGTACAAGAATTGGCATCGGTCACAGTTACAGAATAGGTTCCCGCCGCCAAAGAGCTTAAATCTTGAGTTGTGGCAGAATTCGACCAACTATAAGTATATCCTGATCCAACGGTTCCACCAGTTACCTGAAGGTCGATGGACCCATCGCCAGATTGGTTACAAGTTAGATTTGTAGAACCATTGATAGAAGCGACCAGAGCAGTCGGTTCGGTAATGGTCTCTGAGGCAGTAGCAGTACAAGAGTTCGCATCGGTTACAGTTACAGAATACGTTCCGGCCGCTAAAGAATTTAAGTCTTGAGTTGTGGCAGAATTCGACCAACTGTAGGTGTATCCGGACCCTACAGTTCCACCTGTTACTTGAAGGTCAATCGCCCCATCACCCGACTGATTACAGCTTAGGTTAGTTGAACTATTGATAGAAGCGACTAGCAAAGTCGGCTCAGTAATGGTCACAGAAGCTGTGGCGGTACAAGAGTTTGCATCGGTCACTGTAACGGAATAGGTTCCAGCAGCTAATAAGCTTAAATCTTTAGTGGAGGCTGAGTTTGACCAACTGTATGTGTAGCCTGATCCAACAGTTCCTCCGGAAACCTGAAGAGTAATTGCCCCATCACCGGATTGATTACAGGTTAAGTTTGTAGAACCACTGATAGAGGCGACTAGAGCTGTCGGCTCGGTGATGGTCACGGAGGCTGTTGCCGTACAAGAATTGGCATCGGTCACAGTTACAGAATAGGTTCCTGCCGCCAAAGAGCTTAAATCTTGAGATGTGGCAGAATTCGACCAACTGTAAGTATAGCCTGATCCCACTGTCCCCCCTGTAACCTGAAGGTCAACAGCCCCATCACCAGATTGGTTACAAGTCAAATTAGTAGAGCCATTGATAGATGCAACCAGAGCTGTAGGTTCGGTAATGGTCACTGAGGCGGTAGCCGTACAAGAGTTCGCATCGGTCACAGTTACAGAATACGTTCCGGCAGCTAAAGAACTTAAGTCTTGAGTTGAGGCAGAATTTGACCAGCTGTAGGTGTAGCCTGATCCAACTGTCCCTCCGGTAACCTCAAGGTCAATAGCCCCATCTCCAGATTGGTTACAAGTCAAATTACTAGAGCTATTGATAGATGCAATCAGAGCTGTCGGCTCAGTAATGGTCACAGAAGCGGTGGCAGTACAAGAGTTTGCATCGGTCACAGTTACAGAATAGGTTCCGGCAGCTAAAGAACTTAAATCTTTAGTGGAGGCTGAGTTTGACCAACTGTAAGTATAGCCTGATCCAACAGTTCCTCCGGAAACCTGAAGGGTAATTGCCCCATCACCGGATTGATTACAGGTTAAGTTTGTAGAACCACTGATAGAGGCGACTAGAGCTGTCGGCTCGGTGATGGTCACAGAGGCTGTTGCCGTACAAGAATTGGCATCGGTCACAGTTACAGAATAGGTTCCTGCCGCCAAAGAGCTTAAATCTTGAGATGTGGCAGAATTCGACCAACTGTAAGTATAGCCTGATCCCACTGTCCCCCCTGTAACCTGAAGGTCAACAGCCCCATCACCAGATTGGTTACAAGTCAAATTAGTAGAGCCATTGATAGATGCAACCAGAGCTGTAGGTTCGGTAATGGTCACTGAGGCGGTAGCCGTACAAGAGTTCGCATCGGTCACAGTTACAGAATACGTTCCTGCAGCTAAAGAACTTAAGTCTTGAGTTGTGGCAGAATTTGACCAGCTGTAGGTGTAGCCTGATCCAACTGTCCCTCCGGTAACCTCAAGGTCAATAGCCCCATCTCCAGATTGGTTACAAGTCAAATTACTAGAGCTATTGATAGATGCAATCAGAGCTGTCGGCTCAGTAATGGTCACAGAAGCGGTGGCAGTACAAGAGTTTGCATCGGTCACAGTTACAGAATAGGTTCCGGCAGCTAAAGAACTTAAATCTTTAGTGGAGGCTGAGTTTGACCAACTGTAAGTATAGCCTGATCCAATATTACCGCCGCTTACTGAAAGGTCAATTGATCCGCTGCCATCTTGGTTACAAATTAAATTCACAGATGTAATACCCAAAACTAAGGGTGAGTAACTCTGAAGCTCAGTAGCATCATTTTCCCCAGAGTCCGATGGGATTTTATTCCCATTAAAGTCCGGATTGGTTCCAGAATCCGATATATCTGTGAAAACATTATTATCTGTGTCTGTAGCAGAGATAGTTGAATTGAAACTATAAGTAGTTGTTACAGGAGCATTCAATTTTACTTTTATACTGACAACTTCTATACCACCACCTGAAGAGACTGAACCAGGAAGTAGTATATCGATTTCACTTGACCCATTGTAATTTTGGTTTAATACAAGGCCTCTTTCTGCACTTTGTATAGTTGGTGCTTCCTGAATAGTGTAGGTGCCAGCACCGAAAATATTATCTAAATCAAGTTGAACGGAAATGCTATCCAAAGTAGATGTTCCAAGGTTTTGAATGTATTTCGTAATAGTCACAATGCTATCACAGTCTAGGGATGCCGTTTGTGAAAGGCCAATGGATGAAAAATCAACCAAGAAAAATGTAGAGTCACTTTCTGTTGAATTGAAGGGTAAGCTATTTCCGTCAGAATCAGGATCCGTATTGAAGTCGGAATAATCTTGAGTATATGTGCCTAATGGAGCATTTCCTGAACCTAATACCTGTGTTATATAATAGCCTTTGCCTTTACCTTGATTGATAACATTAATAACCTCAACTACAATGCGAATCTGTCCGGTATCATAAGCTGCCAAGTTTCCGGAACTTATGAGTTCAGTATTTAAATTTCCGTTATAACTTGAATTAAGAACTACTGTTCCAGGATCATCAATAAATGTAGGACCACTTAAAATACTAAAATTACCAGCTCCAAAAACCTCATTCAAATCGTGAATTAGACTTAAAGTTGAGAGGGCCGAATTACCAAAGTTCTCTAAATAATAGTCTAGAGTTACTTGTGTACCATTTACTGTTGCATCCAAGGCTACTCCAAGGTTGGCTTCATCTCCAATAGTTATAGTAGTCACATCATCCTCTCCAGCGTCTCCCGCATCTCCATTTGAATCGGAGTCTGTGGTATACCCTTCATCAGAAGTATCATTGACTTGATTTCCACCAGGATCTGTTGCTGAAATAGTTACTCCATTCTGATAAATACCAAACCCATTACCCTGATCTGATACGGTGGTGATATTTATTGTCGTGCTAATTATTTCGGTTTCACCAGGTCTCAAGGTGCCGCCAAATGTTATTCTATCAAATATGTTAAAACCGAAGAATTGAGTACTTCGTATTATTGTACCAGGTCCACTTACCAATTGTGGTTGACTTGTTACTGAATAATTGCTACTTCCAAAAACAGGATTTAATGGATCTTGTAAAAGTATATTTGAGAGAGTAACATCACCCAAGTTTTCAATAGTAAATATAAGGGTTACCTCAGTACCATTTACAACAGCCCTTTTGGCGATTCCAATTGAAGGATTGCCAGTTATTACAATTGGTGTTGCGTCTTCTTCACCTGCATCACTTGGATCATCATTGCCGTTAGGGTCTGGGTCTGTACCATCGTCTGAATTATCTGTTATCACGAACCCTGAATTCGTAATTCCACTGATTAAAGATTGATTTGAATAAACTCCGTAGCCGCTGCCTTGGTCAGATTCAGTGTCAATATTTAATGTTAATTGTATTTGGGCAGTGGCTCCAGCGGCAAGTGTCGAACTGTTTGATATAATACTTTTTTCATTTGATCCATCAAATGAACCATTTAGCGTAATCGTACCTGGGTCTACAATTAGAGTAGGACTTGAAATGATTGAATAATTGCCTGAACCAAAAGACTCATCAAGGTCATTGATAATGTCTAAATTAGATATTCCATTCAAGCTGTGGTTCTCAAAATAGATATCTAGTGTCACCTGAAACCCGGAAACAGAAGCAGTTTGAGCAATACCTACTTTGTCTAAATTAATAGAAAGGGTTGTCGCATCATTCTCTCCTCCTTCATTGGCATTGCCATTACCATTCGGGTCCGGGTCTGTTCCGAAATCAGACAAGTCAGAATTGTAGGCTCCTTGTTGGTTTAAACCGCTAATCGTTGCTTGAAGTGAATAGTTTCCAATACCTAAATTTTGAGTGTTTTTGACATTGTTTAGGGTGATAATTAATCTTAACTGACCAGTATCTCCACTACTTAAAGT
Source organism: Jiulongibacter sp. NS-SX5 (assembly GCF_052828545.1). The sequence goes on along the minus strand of NZ_CM128248.1, from coordinate 1,496,724 downwards.
ACTGTTTTGTAAATCAAATAAATCTTGGTTTTCTGAGGTGCCATCAAAAGTAGAATTGATACTAATAGTACCAGGATCATCCACAAATGTAGGCGGTGTGCTAATAGTATAATTCCCTGCACCAAAAACCTGATCTAAATTCGAAACTATTGATAATTCTGAATAACCAACATCACCAAGATTCTCCATATAGTAATCTAATGTGATCATATTCCCGGAGACAGAGGCATCAAGAGCTAAACCAATTGATGGATTCCCGTTTACGTCAATAGTTGTAGGATCATTCTCAGAAGGATTGCCATCATTATTTGGATCTGGATTATTTCCCTCATAAGAAGCATCTGAAACAGGTGTAGAATTTGGGTCTGTTCCTATTGCGGTTACTTGAGCTTGGTAAATACCTGACCCAAACCCTTGATCAGTAATATTTGTAACCAAATGTCTTATACTGAATCTTACACTTTCATTAGGATCAAGATAGCTTCCTCCATTTAGTAGTGCCGTATTTGTGCTACCGTTAAATGCCGAATTATAATTTAAAGTTGAACTTCCACTGACAAGCGAAGGGTCTACTGTATGAATATAGTTTCCACCTCCATAAACAGTATTGAGATCCTGACTGATGCTTAAGTTAGATACTCGTTGATTTCCATAGTTTGTAAGAGTGTATATGTATTCAATGGTCGGAGAACTACCTGCAAAACTTACAATTCTATAGTCAAGTGCAAGTCCAATTCTTGCCAATGGGGATATTGTAAAACTTGTCTTATCATTTTCAGTTGGTTCATTCGCATTTCCGTTTCCGTTGGCATCAGTATTTATTCCCGAATCTGATTGATCAAAAGTGTAGACATCGCCAGGTGAATATGCAGAACCCCAAACTTGATTTTGATAATTGCCTAATCCGTTGCCTTGATCTGAAAGTATGATATTTTCAACCATCAGTTGAATGGTATCAATTTCGCCTGCCGCCAATGTACCTCCTTGAATTAAATTCGTTTGGGTCTTTCCATTATAACTTGAATTTAGAGTTAGGTTGCTATTCAAATCTAAAAACTGAAGGCTTTTTACATTATAATTCCCGGTTCCAAAGACAGACTCCAGATCGTCTGTAATTTCTAGATTGTCCAAAGTAACATTACCTAGGTTCTCTAAATAAATTTCAAAAGTAACTTCATCACCCTGAATAAGGGCTACTTTGGCAAGACCCAAAGTTGGTTCTTCTCCTATTACAATTCTTGTTTCATCTCCTTCATCAGGATCTCCTGCAGAATTATTGCCATTAGGGTCTGGATCTGTACCTTCATCAGATAAGTCAGAAGTTTGTTTGCCTGTATTACTAAAGCCAATGACTTCTGCCTGGTTCTCATAGATGCCAAGACCCAATCCCTGATCAGTTACGTTTGTTACATTAACACTAATCTCTATTCCGGCCGTTTCTCCCATGAAAAGAGAGCCAGACGAAATAAGATTATCGATCGTGCCTCCGTTATACGAAGAGTTCAAGGTCATTGAGGAGGGTGGATCAAAAAAGTTTGGTGCTGCACTGATGGCATAATTTCCAGCACCAAAAACATCATTCAGATCATCAATTAGTGAAATATTTTCTAGGTTTCTATTTCCGAGATTTTCTAAATAAAATCTCATATGTACCTCATTACCTTCAATTCTGACAGTTTTGGCTACACCAATTTTTGGGTTCTGCAGAATATCTATCAGAGTTGGGTCATCCTCACCGGCATCTGTTGGGTCATCATTATTATTCGGGTCTGGATTTGTTCCAGAATCTGAGAGATCGTTTTGAACGCCATCTACATTATGTGTTCCTGATGCAGTAACTTGATTAGAGTATATACCAAATCCTAGTCCTTGATCACTTGGCTGAGTAATGGTAATTCCAAAAGTGATTGTTGCTAGTTCACCAGGTTTTAAGAAAGAGGTGTTTTGCAGAAGCTCAGTATTGGCACTTCCATCATAGGAGCTGTTGACTACCAGACTCCCGGTAGCAGATGGCGAAGAAACAGAGTAATTGCCAGCTCCGAAAACAGCATCCAAATCATCTGGAACACTTACATTGAAAAGAGTGTCGTTTTCATAATAATTCTCCAGATAGATGGTAAATATTTGCTCTCTTCCTATTTGCTGAGCAGTTTTAGAGGCCCCAATCTGAGAGAATGCCAATGAAATGCTTAATAGGAATGAGCCCAGAAAAATAGGTGCGATTTTCTTCATGTTCAATGAAAGTTCGAGTAGGTTGAATACGAATGAGGATACTGAGGAGCGTAATTTTCCAAACAAACTCCAAATAGTGGTTAAATGAAGCACGGTGTACTCGGGTTTTGTTTTAGCTTTATGGCTTTTCTCAAAGTTAACTCTTTTAGCAAACCGATCAAGGTGTATTGTGTTTTTAAGCGGTAAAAGTGGTAACTTTTATATCTAAACGTTTTGGTGGAATTACTAAACGGTGTCGAATAGAATTTTGGCAACTTTGTTTTGGTTATTGCTAATTCTCCACAGCATCCAAAGAAATTATACTTTCCGCTTTTTTTTAATAAGTTTTCTCAGTTAATTCGGAACTTTCAGAGGAATTGTACGTCTTACAGATGAAGCTTAGTGCTTTCAGAGTAAACAAACATCGTAACAGAACTTATAGAAATTAGAAATGTCATCATCCAAGAATGTACTTATTGCTGAAGATTCTTCAGTTATTCAAAACCTGGCCAAAAAGATTCTGGAGTTCCAGAACTTTAAAATCACCGCTGTGAAGAATGGTGAGCAGGTAATCCAGTTATTAGACAAAGAGCCTTTTGATATCGTTCTTTTAGATATTAATATGCCTGTAATGGATGGATTGGAGTGTGTGGCTGCAATTCGTGAAAATGATAAAACAGCTGAGTTGCCTGTAGTAGCTATTACTGGTAACGCTCGTAATTATACGGTAGAAGAATATAAGGACGCTGGCTTTAACGAGGTATTGATGAAGCCTTTGAACTTTGATATGCTTGTGAAAGTGGTGAAAGACCTTACTGAAGGATAATCGCTATACAAGGGCATGAAAATAACAATTTTAGGAACGGGCACTTCTTCAGGGGTGCCCGTTCTTACGTGTAAGTGCCCCGTTTGCACCTCCACAAATCCTAAAGATAAACGTCTTAGGGTGTCCGTTTTGATTCAAAAAGAGGACACCAATGTCTTAATAGATTCAGGTCCAGACCTCCGTCAGCAGCTATTGAGCACGGGAATTGAAAGTCTGGACGCCGTTGTTTATACACACGAACACAAAGATCACACGGCCGGGATGGATGACATTCGTCCTTTTAATTACCTGAATGGCAAGAGATACATGAATCTCTATGCCCGCCCTCAAGTTCTTGATCAGCTCAAGCGTGAATTTCATTATGCTTTTCTGGATGAAGCCTATCCCGGGGTTCCGTTAATAAAAACGAATATTGTAGAAAATAAGCCTTTTGAAATTGGTGGTTTAACCTTTCAGCCTATTGAGGTGTTACATTATAAGTTACCGGTATTTGGATACAGGATAGATGATTTCGTGTATATCACTGATGCCAATTTTATATCTGAGGAGGAGAAGCAAAAAGTAAAAGGGTGTAAGGTGCTGGTGCTTGATGCTTTGCAAAAGCAAGACCACATTTCTCACTTTACCTTAGCACAAGCCGTAGATCTGGCCAAAGAAATTGATGCCGATCAAACTTACTTTACCCATATATCACATAAGATGGGTTTGCATGATGAAATAAATGCCGAGCTTCCTGAAAAGATGCAACTGGCCTATGACGGGCTTACCATTGAATTTTAGAGGTAAATTTTAGCAAGTCACCTTTTGAAGAGTTTCCATTTTATCAATTCTCATAATTGCTCTAAATTGCATCTATGCCAGAGAACGAGAATATAGTACTGCCTCCAAAATACTATCTCGATTACTTCAACTATCTTCTTGATTTTGTCAAAGACAAATACAAACATCTTCTGAATGAAGGAGAATGGCGATTCTTGAGAAAATACTACGGCTTAACTGAAGATGCTCAATGCTTATTTATTCGATTTACGAATAGGAGAGGAGCCTTCTTTAAAGTTCAAAAGCTTGCATATGAGGAGTTAGGTGAAATTGAGGAGATTCTTACTGAACTGAAAATGAAAGACTTTGCTGAGTCTTTAAGTCAGACTCATCAAGATCGCCTTCCAGAGTTATTGCAATTTTGTACCAAAGCCGAGCTTCAAAAAATTGCTCCGAAAGGCACCAAGAAAAGTCTCTCAAAAATAGAATTAGCTGAATTACTGAGAGAAGAGCTAGAAGCAGAAGAAATTATTGAGTCAATTTCTGGTTTACACGAAATTGTCAAAGTCAATTTTGAGTATGAGACGGCATTTCTAAGGTTTTTATTTTTTGGCAATCGATACATGGACATGACGGAGTTTGTGGTCCGTGATCTGGGTTTTGTTCAATATTTCCAACATGATGATGATAAGTTGGTGGCCAGGTTTGACACCAGAAAAGATGCCGAGGATAAATGGATGCTTACCGACCAGGTAGAACTGTTTGAGTCGCTCAAAAAATCTGCTGAACCGGAAGAAATTTATGATTGGTTTGATACTCTAGCCGACACTATCACTGACTTAAGTGAAGTCGCTAAACCTTCCCTAGAGCGTTTAAAGCTTAAAGTAGGGAGGCATTTAGAAAGAGAAAAGAGTCTTGAGCTGGCGGTGGAGGTTTACAAAACCTGTGAACTACCTCAGGCTAAGGAAAGAAGAGTTCGCTGCCTGACGAAACTCAAAAGTTTTGACGAGGCATTGCAATTATGTGAAGACATGATAGCCAATAGCAGCAATGCTGATGAACACTTTTTTGCCAAAGATTTTGCAGACCGAATGCTTCGCAACAAGAAGCGTAAGAAAAAGCTGACCACTGAGAAACTTCATGAGGCGGAAAAGATAACCATTCCTGCTATTTATCGAGGACAGGTAGAGCTCGGTACTATAGAGCACTATGTTGCTGAGGGTAAATACGCCATCTTCTCTGAAAATCATCTTTGGCGGGGCATTTTTGGCCTAATATTCTGGGATATCATTTTTGATCCGTCATTGGTAGCATTTCATCATCCTTTTCAAAGGAGACCTTCTGACCTCCATTTGCCTGACTTTTATGATAAAAGGAAGGAAGTTATACATGAACATTTAGATAGTTTTCTAAATACCGACGAACTCCTCATTCATATGCGGAACAATTATGTTAAACATGAAGGCATAAGTAATCCTTTTGTGATTTGGATGGAGGGTATTTGGGAAGGAATTCTTCTTGCTACTCAGTTTATTGGTTTAGAGAAACTGAAAGACATCTTGGTCAGAATCTCAATGGATATTGCTGAAAATTCACGTGGTTTTCCTGATTTGTTTGTGTGGGATGAGGAAGGTTATGAGTTCATTGAAGTAAAGTCGCCTACGGATAACCTATCAAATCGACAACTTTTCTGGTTGGGTTATTTTGAAGAAAATGGCATTAATGCTCGAGTATTGAGAGTTTATTTTGATGATTAAAACTGGCCAATCCCCAGCATCACTAAATTACATGCTTCAAAAGCGTCTACTCCTGCCTCATTTAATTTTTGCATAAATTCCGGGTTCTCTGTGCCTGGATTAAATATGACTCTTTTTGGTTTTAGGTTCAGTATAAAGTCTACATAGTCCTCTTGATTTCTTTTACCGAGATAAAGAGTTACCGTATGTATATCTTCGATTGTTTCTAAAGAATTGAGAATTTTAATACCGGCTACTTCGCCTTTTTTTATACCAAAAGGTATGATCTCATGTCCAGCCCTTACTAGTCTGTGTGCAGCCAAATAGGCGTATCTGGATGGATTTGTGCTGGCTCCCATAATAAGTGTTCTCATGTTCAAATAAACGTAGGAGAATTGTCTAAGGTTTCAGAAAAACCTTTTTGAAATCCCTATCACAGTCTTAAATTGAGGGCAAAAAGAGAATATGCCAAAAGGTACACATGATGCCATAGAAGATGCTCGGAATGAAGAGGTACTTATTTATGTAAACGGAGAATATTTTAAACGAAATGAGGCCAAAATATCGGTTTTTGATAGCGGATATTTGGTGGGCGATGGAGTTTGGGAAGGGATAAGGCTGCATCATGGAAAGTTGGTGTTTATTGATATGCATCTTGATCGGCTATGGCAGTCTGCCAAAGTCGTGGGTATTAAGCTTCCTTTTACCAGAAAAGAACTGTTAGAAAAGATTTTTCAAACCTGTGAGAAAAATCAGATGACAGATGGAGTACACCTGAGAGTAATGGTAACTCGTGGTATAAAGAAAACACCTTCTCAAGATCCCAGATTGACTATTAGCGGCCCAAATTTGGTCATTATTGCGGAACATAAAATAGCATCTGGCGAAACGAAGAAGCGTGGTATTACGCTGTTTACAAGTACCATAAGAAGGGGTTCTCCTGACTACCTGGATCCGCGATTAAACTGTCATAGTAAACTTCACGAAGTTCAGGCTTTAATTCAGGCGATAGAAGCAGGAGCCGATGAAGCTTTGATGTTAGATATTAATGGTTTTGTGTCCACGTGTAACTCTACCAACTTCTTTATGATTAAAGGTGGCGAAGTGTGGACTTCAACAGGTGAATATTGTATGAATGGAATTACAAGAGCTAATGTCATAAGAGTTTGTGAAGAAGCTGGGATACCCATTCGGCTGAAAAACTTCTCGCTGTTTGATACTTATGGGGCAGATGAGGCTTTTGTGACGGGTACTTTTGGAGGATTGACTCCTGTGATTTCAATAGACGGAAAGATAATAGGAGAGGGTAAGACTGGAGAAATGACTGAACGTTTGAGTAATTTTTACGAAGCATTAATTGAAAAAGAAATAAGTCAATGACAAAACGAATAAACTTGTGGTCTGGCCCTAGAAATATCTCTACGGCCATGATGTATTCTTTCGCTCAGCGGGCCGATACCAAAGTAGAAGACGAGCCGTTTTACGGGTATTACCTGAAGAATTCTGATGCCGCTCCGTATCATCCTGGTGCGGAAGAAATTATGAACCAGATGGATACAGAAGCTGAGGTGGTTCTGGATAGGATGAATGAAGATCAAAGTGCGGAGGTGTTTTTTTACAAAAACATGACGCATCATTTGTTGAACTTTAATAATCGTTTCTTCGATGGCTTTTATCAGGTGATTTTAACTCGGGATCCCATTGACATGTTACCTTCTTTTGATGCCGTAATTGAAAATCCAAATCTTGACGATGTCGGGTATAAGCGGCACATGGAGCTTGTTGAGAAATTTGAGGCCGAGAATATTCCTTTTGTAGTCATTGATGCGGCTACATTTCTGGCGAACCCGGAAAATCAATTGAGACAGCTATGTAAGTTTTTAGATATTCCTTTTGACCAAAAAATGCTCTCATGGGAAGCCGGAGCCCGACCAGAAGATGGTATTTGGGCGGAGTACTGGTATTCTAACGTACATAAGTCTACTGGCTTTTTGCCGTTCAGGAAAAAAGAACAACCTTTCCCTGAACATCTTAATGAACTGCTGGAACAATGTCAGCCGTTTTATAACAGCTTGAAGTCGATGGCATTATCGAATGAATAAATGCAAAGAGGTACAGATATTTAGAAGCAAAAAATACTCTTTACCTTTGAGCCATAATACGTGTAAGTGAAGTTAAAACATTATCTAGTTGATTTTTGGGATAAGCTTATCCTGATCAGAAGCAGGCTGGTGAAGAGAATAGATTTGGCTATTCTGCTGGTTTTGTTTGTGGGCTTTGCCTTGTCTCTTTATCAGATTTTGATCCCAAAAGAAGGATATATGGAGAACACCGTTTTGAGTGTACTCCGGAAAGTGCCATGGGCGGCCATGATGCTTTATTTAAGTAAATGGTTTCTTCAAACTTTTATCCGAAAGTCTTCAAAATTCATAGACCGAAAATACTTGCCGGATCTCATTTTTGCTGGCTTGCTGTTTCTGTATGAGCGATTAAAGTACCAGTTTGAGTTTCTGTATAATGACTGGTTTCTGTATGTTATTCTCAGTGTCTTTTTTGTAGTAAGAGTCCTAAGAGAAGGTCATGTTATAAAAGATAGGCGTTTGACTCCGTCTATGTTGTTTGGATTTAGTTTTGCCATGCTCATTTTTGTGAGTACCGCATTACTGCTCATTCCTGATGTAACGACGAGCCAAATGAGTTTCGTAGATGCATTATTTACGGCAACCAGTGCAGTGTGTGTTACAGGACTGGCCGTGGTAGATACCTCATCTGCCTTTACTTCCCTAGGAAAGGATATGCTATTGGTCATGATCCAGATTGGTGGACTTGGCCTCATGACATTTACCAACTTTTTTGCTGTGCTATTTAGAGGCGGAATGTCTTTTAGAAATCATTTGATTTTGAACGATATAATTCAGCCTGATAAACCAAACTCACTGGTTTCAACGCTGGTGAAGATTGTAGGATATACGCTCATTATGGAAGCCATAGGCGTATTCTTGATCCACTACGTGAGTAACGAAGAGTTCTTTACCAGTTCCAGAGACTCATGGTTCTTCTCTGTTTTTCATGCGGTTTCGGCATTTTGTAATGCTGGTTTTAGCACATTACCAGATGGGCTTTTTAATGGAGGCTTCAGATATAATTACCCGTTTCAGATCATTATTTGCTTGCTGGTGATCTTTGGAGGGATAGGTTTCCCGGTGGTAATAGACCTCTATAACACGGTCAAAAACTTGTTTAAGAGCCTGTTTACGTGGCTCTTTATGAGAAAGCGTTTTGTGTTCCTGGCCAGAAATCTCAATGTTCATTCTCGCTTAGTGCTGACTTCTACCGGAGTGCTTCTGGTTGCAGGAATGATCTTGTATTTTGCTACAGAGTATAATAATACACTTCAGGATCACCCGACTGCTTTCGGGAAGCTGACTCAATCATTTTTTGGAAGTGTGACGCCAAGAACTGCAGGTTTTAATACAGTAGACATGGGTGGCTTAATGCAAGGGACAGTACTTGTCTATTTGCTCTTGATGTGGATTGGTGCTTCGCCAAGTAGTACTGGTGGTGGTATAAAGACAACTACTTTTACCATTGCCATGTCAAATATCGTTTCGCTGGCCAGGGGTAAAGCCAGGGTAGATCTTTTCAAAAGAGAGATATCTGATGGCTCTATTAAAAGAGCATTTGCGGTCATGTTTCTGTCCTTCTTGATCATTGGCTTAGCTGTATTTTTGATCAGTATTTTTGAGCCAGAGCAGCAATTGACCAAAATCGCGTTCGAGTGTTTTTCTGCTTACAGTACCGTAGGGCTATCGCTCAATTTGACACCTCAGTTAAGCACGGCAAGTAAGTTTGTGCTTATTGTGACCATGTTTTTAGGTCGGGTGGGTATGTTTACCATACTCTTTGGGCTGTTCAAGAAAATTGAGTGCACTACCCACAAGTACCCAAAAGAAAATGTTTTAATCGTCTGATGAATTGCACGGCAATGACATCGACCAATGAATAAAGAAAATGAAGTATATCATTATAGGTTTAGGAAATTTTGGTTCTACGCTAGCCGCCAGGCTTACTGGTATGGGCCATGAGGTTTTTGGAGTAGATAATAGTCTGGAGATTGTGGAACAATATAAAGATCGTATTACGCATACTATTTGTCTTGATAGCTCAAAACCCTCAAGTCTGAATTCGCTACCAATAAAAGACGCCGACCAGATTATTGTGGCTATTGGAGAAGATGTAGGAGCATCTATTTTGACTACAGCTATGCTTAAGCAACATGGTGCTCAAACGATCATCGGTAGAGCCATAAATCCGCTTCATCAGACTGTGCTTGAGTCTATTGGTATTGAGACCATTTTTAATCCTGAAAAGATTGCTGCAGAGCAATTTGCAAAGCAGCTTGAAATGAATGATGTAGTCGAGTCTTTTGACCTTTCAGAAGACTGTAGTATTCTGGAAATTGAAGTCCCGAAAAGGTATTTAGGTAGAACCGCCAATAATATCGACTTCCTTGGAACATATAATTTGAAGCTGATCGGTATCAAACGATTCATGACCAAAAAGAATATTCTTGGGATGATGAGTAAGTACTCTACGGTTACTATTGAGGTAGATCCTGAGCACGAGTTTACGGAGTCAGATATTCTGGTACTGATGGGGGATATAAAGAACTTCCAGAAAATGATTGGTAGAGATCGCGATTAACATGCTCAAACTTCAGAAAGTCCACCATTTGGCCGTCATATGTTCAAATTATGAAGTCTCAAAAGAGTTTTATACTCAAGTCTTGGGATTTAATATCATCAAAGAAACCTACAGAAAAGCTCGTGACTCTTATAAGCTTGATTTAAGTCTTAACGGCGAATATCTCATTGAGCTTTTTTCATTTCCTTCTCCACCAGAAAGAGTATCCAGACCTGAGGCTGCCGGACTAAGGCATTTGGCTTTTGAGGTGCAGGATGTAGCTGAAGAGCGTCAAAAGCTATTGGACCTTTCTATAGATGTAGAGGCTATTAGGATTGATGAAATTACCGGTAAGAAATTTACCTTTTTCTCAGATCCCGATGGCTTACCTTTAGAGTTATACGAAAAATAATTACTCCTCTTTTTTCAAGTGAACCGTCCTTATCGGGAATGGAATTTCTATTCCTTCTTTTTCATATCTGGCATGTAAAGCCTTAATGAATTCATGTTTCATGAGGTATTGACTCACAAAATCTCCGGCACGTAAGATGATATTGAAGTTAATACTACTGTCTCCAAATTCATTATAGCGAATAAAAGGTTCGTGGTCTGGCACGGCACCTTCTACACTTTGCTGGATCTCACGACCCACCTCAATAGTAATTCGTTCTACTTCTTTTAAGTCTGAATCATACGCTACGCCTACAGGGACCAGAACAGAGTTTTGAGAATCAGGTAAAATGAAGTTTTTGACTATACTACCCGCCATAGTACTGTTGGGTACAATGATGATATGATTTCCAAGAGCCCGAACAGTAGTGTTTCTCCATGAGATGTCTTCTACAAATCCTTCGTCACCATTGTCAAGTTTGACATAGTCGCCAGGTTTTAGTTTCTTGGCCGCTAGCATTTGAAGACCAGAGAAGAGGTTGCTTAGCGTATCCTGAAGGGCCAAAGCTACCGCCAAGCCTCCAACACCCAAAGCGGTTAATGCCGGGGCAATGGGTATATTCAAATAATGCATGATAAATAGAATGCCTAGTACGTAGACACCTATCTTAATCATAACCGTGAAGATCGAGCTTTCAGGTAAAGATTTGCCAATTCTGAACAGGTACATTTTGGCGAGTTCATTCACCAAATAGGCTGCAGCCCAAGTGACACAAAGAATAGAAAAGACAATTATACCTTTCTTGATGTTAGGCTTATAATCAGGGAATAATCCACTCCAGTGATACGCTACCCATACACCAACTACCCAAAACAAGGGTACGATGACCTTCTCAACAGCAGTAACCAAAGCATCGTCTACGCTGTTATTGGTTCTTCTGGCAAACTTGTGAAGCGGTGGGAAAACCGTGGCTTTTAAAACCCTACCTGCTAACCAGCCAGCAGGTAATGCTACCACCCAAAGTAGAATGTCAATCAGTAATTTCTTTTCCATTAATCATCTTCAAAATTCTGAGGCTCAAGCCTCAAATTCTCAACGAATATATGAATAGATTGATTACTTAATTAGTTCCTCAAAGAAAGGCAGTACTTCAGAGATATTCGTGAAATTATATTTAGCATCTGAGTTCTCGTTTCCTACTTTAATTGTGTAGGCAACATCATTTAAGGCTCTAAACATATCTTCGTCTGTTCTGTCATCACCGATAGCAAGTACAAAATCAGATTTATCTGCTTCATAAATTTCTCTGGCGGCAGAACCTTTATCTACTCCGGTCATGCGAACCTCTACTACTTTATTACCATCAATAACCTGAAGCGGCATATTATTATTAATAACTCTGTAAAGTGAGTCTATGAGCTCACGAGAACGTAAGAAGCCAAGGTCTTTGTCGGCGTTTCTGTAGTGCCATGCCACCGCGAAGTTTTTCTCTTCTATGAAGGACTTTGCACATCTGTGCACATTGAGCTTCATTTGGTGATAAATCTCTTGTCGCCATTCTGGTCTGAAGACTTTATCTGTCATTTTCCAGTCTTCGCCATGCATTTTTTTGGCCGCCCCGTGTTCAGTTACCAGATTGATAGGAAGGTGACCCAGCCATTCGTTGAGCGTGTCTCTATCTCTTCCACTAATTACGGTCACTACATTTTTAGGATCAGAGGCCAGAGTATCTAGCATATTAAGAACTCTCTCGTTAGGTCTGGCTAAATGCGGCTGAGACTGGAAAGCCATTAATGTACCGTCATAATCCAGGAAGAACATTCTTTTATCTGCCTCTTCGTATTTCTTTTTGATTTCTCTTTTCACAATAGGTCCTGCTTCTCTTATTTTCTTTTTGGCTTGTAGAGCCTTCACATTACTTAATTCTGTCATGAAATCCTGAGCCCACATGTTTACATCATAGGTTCTGATTCTCTCTTGCATGATTTCCAGATGCCTGCTCTGCATCATAATCGGCATACTCAAAGCTCTTTTGATGCCTACTGCTATTTCATTGAGGTCAGTCGGATTGATCAATATTGCCTCACCGAGCTCAGCTGCAGAACCCGCCATTTCAGACAAGACAAGAACTCCTTTTAGATCTTTACGGCTGGCTACAAATTCCTTTGAAACCAGATTCATACCATCACGAACCGGGGTAATCAATGCAACATCACAGCCTGTGTAACAGGCACACAATTCATCAAAATTCAGACTTCGATATTGATAAACCACTGGCTGCCAACCCATTTTCCCAAAAGCACCATTGATACGTCCAACTAGCTCTTCCAGTTTTCTTTTATTCTCTCCGTATTGCTTGATAATATCTCTGGACGGCACCACCACGAGGTTAAACGTTACTTTTTCGTGCCAGTCAGGGTTTTCTTCCAGGAAGCGTTCGTATCCTCTTAGTCTGTTGCCTATACCTTTGGTATAATCCAGTCTGTCTACAGAGAAGATCGTTTTCATGTCAGGCATCAGATTGGTCATCTGCCTTTTGATTTTCTTAACTGCTGGTTTGTCAAAAGACTTATTGAACAGACTGAAATCGATACTAATCGGGAATAAATCAGATCTAATAGCTCTGTTCTCTGTCTGAATAAGCCTTCTTTTACTCTCATAACCTAGCAGCATCCTTACAGACTTCTGAAAATGCAGCACATAATCATTGGTATGAAAACCAACCAAATCTGCTCCCAGCATTCCTCTTAGAAGGTCTTCTCGCCATTCACGAGGTAACATTCTGAAAATCTCAAAAGAAGGGAAGGGGATATGTAGAAAGAAACCAATAGTAGCATCAGGAAGCTTCTTTCTGATCATTTCAGGCAAAAGAAGCAACTGATAATCATGCACCCAGATGACATCGTCTTTTTGATAATTCTCGATGATCTGCTTGGCAAACATCTCATTGACCTTATAGTATGCCTTATAATCGTTTTGGTCATACTTAGTGAAGGTTGGGAAGTAATGAAAGTGTGGCCAAAGTGTTGAATTCGAGAAGCCCGTATAATGTTTGTCTTTAAGTCCTTTAGGGATAAAAACCGGCTTTATAGGATCTGTTTGTTCTTTGAGTTCTTCAGTTGCACCTTTCCATTCTTTTTCCGAAAAGTCAGCATTGCCATACCAGTGCATATCACTAAAGTCGGCGGCTGCATTTTCCATGTAGCTTTTTAATGCAGAGACTAATCCACCACTACTCATGGTAAACTTATACGCTCCTTCTTCTTTAGATAATTGATAAGGTAGTCTATTAGAAACAATCAGTAATCGTTTTGCCTGGCTCATTTTTTTAGGTCTGCTGTATAATTAGAAAAATACAATTTGTATTGTAAAAAACGTGCGGGGCTTATTGTCGGTTTAATTTGTTGGAATAATCCAATTTAATATAGAATCACGTAAAAATAGCCCTACAACAGGGTTTAAGATAGCACTATTCGGGCAGATTTGCAAAATAATCTTTTGTGAATGGAAGAGAACTCAGAATAGAAAAGTACAATAATGACTTAGCCGAAAAGCTCCATAAAGACTTGTTCTAATTTCTCCGCAGAAAATATTTTGATGTCAAACTTACTTTTATCCAGTCCCTTAAGATTGTTCTCTGAGATAAAGATCTGTTTGAATCCAAGTTTAGCTGCCTCTGAGATACGACTCTCAATTCGGCTAACAGCTCTTACCTCACCACCCAGTCCCACTTCTGCCGCAAAACAGAAGGCAGAAGAAACCGGAAGATCTTCATAGGATGATGCTACCGCCACACAAACGGCCAGATCAATGGCGGGGTCTTCAACTTTCAAACCACCGGCTACATTGAGAAAAACGTCTTGAGTACCAAGTCTGAATCCTCCTCTTTTTTCAAGCACAGCCAGGAGCATTTGAAGGCGTCTGTTATCAAATCCATTACTGGTTCTTTGTGGAGTACCGTAGTTTGCGGTACTTACCAGAGATTGAATTTCTACATTCAGCGGCCTGTTACCTTCCATCATTGAGGCAATGCTGATTCCACTGATTTGCTCGGTACGCTCAGAGATAAGAATTTCAGAAGGATTACTGACTTCCCGTAATCCATCAGCCAGCATTTCATAAATGCCCAGTTCTGAGGTGCTACCAAAACGGTTTTTCGTGGTCCTCAGAATTCTGTATGCCATATACCTATCCCCTTCAAATGTGAGAACAGTATCTACCATATGCTCCAGAACTTTAGGACCTGCCAGACTGCCCTCTTTGGTGATATGGCCAATCATAATCACAGGTACATCAGACTCTTTGGCAAAAGTCATGAACTCTGCGGTGCATTCTTTTATCTGAGAAACTGAGCCAGCTCCCGATTCTATCAAAGGAGAAAGCATGGTTTGGATAGAGTCTACAATGACCACATCTGGCTCCAGCTGTTCTATCTGTTTAAATATGGAGTCTGTGGAAGTTTCAGTGAGGATATAGCATCTTTCATTTTCAAATTTCAGACGCTGTGCCCTCATTTTGAGCTGCTGCTCGCTCTCCTCGCCAGAGATGTATAAGACATTATAGTCTTTCAGACTCAAAGCCAACTGAAGCATTAGTGTAGACTTCCCGATACCAGGCTCACCACCAATTAAGATCAAAGAACCGGGTACCAATCCTCCGCCCAGCACTCGGTCAAATTCCTGATCGTCTGTGATGATGCGGTATTGCTCAGCAGTTGTAATCTGCTGAATGGTCTTAGGTTTGGCTTTCGGTTTTTCGTTCATCGAGCCAAACCTCCAGTTCCCTTTCTCGGGCTCATCTTTGGTGATTAATTCTTCTACAAGCGAGTTCCATTGGTTACATGAAGGGCATTTGCCCAGCCATTTTGGAGAAGTGTAACCACAGTTTTGACAGAAATAAGCTGTTTTTGCCTTTGCCATAAAATGAAAAACTCGATAAAAGAATGAAGCCCGAAATAAAACATATTAATTTAGAATACTCAGAAAAGATGAAGATTTGCTATGCAACCAGCTCCTAAGATCTGGCATCTTTTTGGTACGATGTGCTTTTAAACATCAAGCTTATACTAATAATCTGAAAAGGTACGTTAAGGTGCCATAGTTAGACAAAATACCGATGAATATGAAAATGAAAATAGCAAGTATCTGCCTTTTATCTCTATTGAGTTTTGCGGGCTTCAGCCAGTCAGGCCTGGGGATAAAAGCCGGAGTAAATATGACCAATATAAGTACCGATGCAGGATCATTGAAGAATAATATTTCAGAAAGTCTTGATACTAAAACGGGCTACGCTTTCGGGATTTATGGAAGAATAGGTGACAAGTTTCATTTACAACCAGAACTTTTGGTGGCTACAAAAGGGGGCAAAGTTTCGGTTTCTCCCATGAACGGTGGATCACCCGAACTGATAGATGTAAAATATACCAATCTGGATATACCCGTAATGATTGGTTTTAAACCCTTAGGCTTTTTGAGGGTGATGGCGGGTCCTGTGGCTTCGGTAAAACTTTCGGAGGATAAAAAATTAAAAGAGGCTTTAGCTGAATATACAACCAACACCGGAGAGGCTTTTGCTAATTCTACTTGGGGTTATCAAGCTGGTATTGGTATCACGGTCCTGGGTTTTGACCTTGACCTCCGAAGAGAAGGAAGTTTGACCGATATAAATGTTCTGAATTTCCAGAATGAAGATAAATTTTCGCAAAGAGCAGCTGGTTGGCAATTGACATTGGCCAAGAAGATTTTGTAGAAAAATAGCTTAAAAAAGTTTGGCACGGCCTTCCCGGTATCAGGAAGGCCTTTTTTTTAGTATGGTTTTTGCTGCATATCTTTGTAGCCGATTGAAACTAAGTGAATTATTAGCCTAATAAGCTAATGCTAACTACCAAGAAGAAACTATACTATACTACTGCTATAGCTCTGCTGTTATTTTTCAGTGGATGGCTATCACCGTGTCTTGCTGCAGCAGCTGCACCGAAAGACACTACTTCCCTTAATTATTACTCTTTCAGAACAAATGAAACGGTGAATTATCACGATTTCCTGGCGAATGCTCACGCCACCATTATGGATATTTGTGAAAAAGGAGAGGTTAGGCTCTCTGCTCCTGATTATGGTGATAAGGCAGATTACCAATGGAAAGGGCCTCATGGTTATTCTATACATGGTAAAGAGCTCCTACTGAAAAATCTATTTAAAGAACATTCCGGAGTTTACACTGTAACCGTGAGTAAAGGAAGAGTTTTGAGTGAAGCTAAAATCCTTCTCAAAGTACACAGCAGGCCTGAAGTGAAGGTATTGACCAAAGAGTTTTTACCAAACGAAGACATTCGACTAGAGCTTGAAAGTATTGATCCTTCAACGCGTTATACCTGGAAAAATCAAAGAGGTGATGTTTTGTCTAAGCTTTCTACGCTCGACCTGCCGGGAAGTATGCCAGGTGAGCAGACTTATTTTCTGGAGGCAGAGAAAGAAGGCTGTCATCTATTACAGACAGTTAAAATAATGGTGTCAGATTTTCCGAGAGGCCCTAAGCGATCTCTGAATGACATGATTTTAGATCAGGGATGATACTAATTACAGGTCTGAAGAAGCTTCATGTAAGCGGTATAGCTTTATATCCTTTTGTACTCATCAAAGAAAAGAACCCGGCTGAACGACTCGTTTTTCATGAAAGAATCCACATCAGACAGCAGCTGGAAATGGGGATATTCCTTTTTTATATCTGGTATCTTCTGGAGTGGTTTGTGCATTACCTACAAGTCAAAGATATTAGGAAGGCTTACGCTTTAATATCTTTTGAAAAAGAGGCTTATGCTATGGATAAGAATTTAGATTATCTCAATAAAAGAGATTTCTGGGCTTTTACGAAATGGTTATGACTTAGATGGTTTTAGAGAAAATGGGTTTAGGACTATTTTGGTTTAAATAAGCGTCAAAAAGCATTGCTATATTTCTGACGAAAGCCCGGCCTTCAGGATAAACCACTAGCTCCTGTTTATTGAAAATTAATATACCATCTGAAGCCATTTCAGTCAGTTTTTCATAGATATCAGGATTTTGAATGGCAAATTCGCCCAATCTGGAGCTGTGGAAATTACACATGATATCCTCAATGATTCGTCTGGCTAAAACCTCTGATGGATCAAGCAGATGTCCCTTAATGACGGGCCATTGTCCATTATTTACTTTTTCAAGGTAGGTTTTGAGGTTTTTCCCATTTTGGGCATAACTGGTAGCTGAGTTACCGATAGCAGAAACACCTAAACCAATCAGATTAGCAGCGTTTTCTGTAGTATAACCCATAAAGTTGCGGTGCAAATCACCCGCTTTTTGAGCTGTAAAAAGTTCATCATTGGTGAGAGCAAAGTGATCCATACCTACCTCTTGATAGCCTGCAGCTTGAAATAGCTCTTTACCCAAATCATATAATGCTCTCTTTTCTGTCCCTGATGGGAGATTCTCTTCAGAATAGCCTCTTTGTCCATTGCCTTTAATCCACGGCACATGGGCGTAGCTATAAAAAGACAGTCGGTCTGGTCTTAAAGTCAGCGTTTTCTGAACCGTATCTTGTATACTTTCTTTGGATTGAAATGGAAGCCCGTAAACGAGATCATGACTTATTGAAGTATAACCAATTTCGCGTGCGATTTCTGTTACTTCCTTAACCTTTTTAAAAGGCTGATGACGATTAATGGCTTTTTGTACAGCGAGGTCATAATCTTGCACCCCAAAACTTACTCTTCTGAATCCTGCATCATATAAAGTCTGAAGATGCTCTCTTGAAGTATTCATAGGATGCCCTTCAAAGCCATAGGCATGTTCCTCTGGTATTACAACATGCTCCATAAGCTCATCCATGAGCCATTTGAGGTTTTTAGGAGAGAAAAAACTAGGAGTACCTCCACCCAGGTGCAGTTCTTTCAATACAGGCTTTTCATCAAATAATGAGAGGTAGAGTTTCCATTCTTTTATCAATGCCTCTATATAGGGTAACTCTACAGAATGATTGATCGTAATATGCTTATGACAGGCACAGAAAGTGCATAAGCTTTCACAATAGGGCAAATGGATATAGACGCCAATACTTTTGTCTTTTTTAAAGGTCTTTTGGACGTCTATTTGCCACTCTGGTAGATTAAAATCCTCTGTTTTCCAGGCGGGGACTGTGGGATAAGAAGTGTAACGAGGACCCGCTACATTATATTTTTCGATCAGCTGATGTCTTTCCATGACGTAAAACTAGATTTACGTTTTTCCGGAAATCATGATTGAGATCATAGATTGAGGTATTCTCAATCAGTCGAAAAAAAGAGTCCTGAATCTTTAAGAACGTCTGTTTAAGAACTTCTGATAAAAAGCTTGCGTGAAGAAGGTCATGATGAAGCCACTGAAGCCTCCGGATAACAAGGCGAAGAAGATTTCGAATTGACCTAAAGTTTCTTTGATCTCATTAAGCATATATATAGAGAGAGGAACAAGGAGAAATGCCCCTGTAATGACTCCTGGAGTATACTTTTTCAAGACGAAAGTGGATAACACCTTTGGGAAGCAGGTGGAAATCAGAAGCATGCCAATAAATGCTGTTACCAGTAGGAGGTATGCTCTCTCGCTGGGATACTGGTGCCTTAAAGAGAATACCAAAACACTGGCGATACCAACAAAGACTATCCAAACCGCATAAGTGGATGTCTTGACTGGTTTGTGTATAAATGAAGGTACATTCTGAATCCATCTTTCTACACCAATTAGACGCTCAAACTTATAGATTAGAAATGCCACCGGAAGCAATAGGTACAAATTCATAATAAGACGCATGGTTGTACTCTAAAACTAGCATAAATAGTGCCACCACTTCATTTAAATTTATCGTACGGTAGCTAAAAAATTGGTTCTTTTATTGGGCGGAGGTAAAAGGCTAAATCGTGTTATTCTGACACATTGAAATGCTTTTGATATATTTCAAGAACTTGGTTTTCAGGAAGTTCTTTTACTTCATGACCTTTATGGCCTGTGGAACTCTCCGCCATAAAAAGTGAGTTAAGAACGGCTTCTTCAGTAGCTTCAATTGTAGCTAAAAACAGAGGTGAAAGCTTATCATTATGCAGATCGTCTATTTTCAATATGGGGTCTTTAGAGAAATAGGGTACCCGATTTGCCTCATAAGTAGAGGCAGCAATGACATAATCACCACTACCGTTAGAGGCTATACCTCCTATTTTTCCTATACCCATCATGGCTCTTTTGGCTAGCCTTTCCAGATTCCTTGGGCTCAATGGAGCATCGGTGAGAACCACAATCATACAGGAACCGTCTACATCATAAGTATAGCTTCTCGGGTAGTTGTCTAATATTTTTGCTATTGGTACGCCGTTTACATTTAATACTCCTCCGAAGTTAGACTGAACCAGTACACCCACGGTATAGCCACCAAGCTTTTCGGGTATGACCCTTGAAGAGGTACCTATTCCACCTTTATAACCAAAACACACAGTGCCTGTGCCAGCACCTACATTTCCTTCTTCCACTTTACCAGTAGTGGCTGTTTGAATAGCTTCAATCACATGTTCTGGTCTCACATGTCTACCTCTGATGTCATTCAGATAGCCATCATTAGTTTCGCCTACCACGGCATTTACTGATCTGACGTTTTCATTTCCCTCCTGATCAAGTGTATACTGGACTGTACCCTCGATGCCCGCCGAAACTGAAAGGGTATTGGTTAAAACGATAGGGGTCTCCAAATTTCCTAGTTCCTTCACCTGACTATAGCCGGCCAGTTTACCGAAACCATTTCCTAAATAGATAGCAGCAGGAATTTTACTTTGAAAAATATTACCCTCAAATGGTAAGATAGCGGTAACGCCTGTGCGTATACTATCACCCAGTTGAAGTGTTTTGTGACCTACTTTTACCCCTTTTACATCTGTGATAGCATTCAGTTGGCCGGTTTTAAGTATGCCAATCTCAATACCATATTCTCTTGGTCTTTTGTTTTGTGCAGAGCAAAAGTTATCGCTCAGTAGAAAGGTGATAATTAAAAGAAATAGGTTCAGCTTTTTCATCAGTAGTTTATTGATCAAAATGAATATCCTCAAAAAAAGGTGAATACCGTTTAAGTGTATCTTTTTTTTGATTCAGATGTCATCAAAATACAATTGAACCTTCAAAGTATGTAAATGACAATTTTTGTTTTGACCGATTTCCTTAGTTTTGCGAAGCATCAATCTTCTCACAGATGAAAAACATTCTGATTCTCAATGGACCTAATTTGAATTTACTTGGGAAAAGAGAACCTGAAATTTACGGCAATCAAACCTTTGAAATGTATTTTGAGGAGTTGTCTTCCAAATTTCCGGAGCATCAACTGACCTATTTTCAAAGTAACTCTGAAGGGGCACTTTTAGATAAAATCCATGAAATAGGTTTTGAGTATGATGGCATTGTGATTAATGCAGGTGCGTATACGCATACCTCTGTTGCTTTAGCAGATGCTTTATCTGCCGTTACAGCCCCTGCAGTAGAAGTACACATTTCAAACATTCATGCCAGAGAAGCTTTTCGACACCATTCATACCTGACTCCTAAATGTAGAGGGATCATTGCCGGTTTAGGGCTTAAAGGTTATGAGTTAGCTGTGAGGAGTTTAGTAGAGTAAAACTAATAGATTTAGTAGAAAGCCCGATGATCCAATTCATCGGGCTTTCTACGTTTTAGAGATTATCTATTACCACATTAGCCAAGCTTTTGGCGGTTTCCTTAGAGTTTTCGTCATCTCCTGCTCTTACGGTCAGAAAGAAAATATCGGTTCCCGATAATACGGTCAGCTGCTTGGTTTTAGAGCTCCATGATGCGGCATCACCAATACCGGTTACTTCTACATGGGCATCATCCTTATAGGTAACATCCCGATCCACATGTCTATCGGCCGCCTCTGAGTCAATGCCCATTTCCTCCATTTTCTCTTTAATGGCCTCTTTGCTGACGGTTATTCCTCCAGACAAACTTTTAATGATGCCTTCATAACCTCTTTTAGCGTCCTCTTCGGTTTTAGATACAAAGGTGCTGAAGTTTAACCCTACGCTGTAGTAGCCTGCGGTCATACTGCCTGCCAAAGATGACATATCACCTGTTTTGGCGGCGTTTAGAATGTCCTGCACGCTTGCCTCCTGACTAGCTTTTTCTGAAGGTACCTCCCAGTTAAAAGAACAAACACCATAACTGCTGTTTTGGTCTATGCTCAGTGTATCTGATAAATTCATTGTTGCTTTTATTTCAGCAATGCTTAGGTAATCACATGGATCCTGTTCAGATTTAGGGATTCCATTTTCCAGAGCCTCTTCAATATTATTGTCTGAAGAATCTCCTGATGAACAGCTGAAAAGAGTAATTGAGATGGCGATAGCCGCTAGTGTAGTTTTCATGATTTAACTGGTTTGTGTTTCTTAAAAGAAGGCGATGGTTTCGCTATAAACTGAGATGCTTTCAAAATCTTCATCATAGAATGCTCTAAAGGCAAGCGTGCCTTTTCCAGGTAATATATACCACTCTGCAGGAGATATACTGTTGCTTACTCCTTGTGTTGTTTTCTCTTTGATATAGTGCATAAGACCAGAGTATTGGCCATTAACCATTGTCATGGTAAAGGAGGCGTTGGTATCAGCTACCAGCATTTCAAACACAGTCGTATTAAATGGGTTGCCCTCTTCATTATTATAAGAGGCTCCTTGTGTAGACTTAGACATGTATCTTTCTCCCTTTTTTGCAGGGTATTTATACATAAGATATTGCTCATTTAAAGGCTTATAGTAGCCTAATAAGCCCTCAGCGTCATTTCGGGTAAATAAGAAACCAGTTTCTGATCCATACCAGATTTCGCCATTGATGTTTTCCTGATAGCCATAGTAAATGGTGTCAGTTGCGGTTCTGACGGCATTTCCTGAAGGGTCATAATAGATCGATTTCGTAATTCTCCCTTCAAAGTTTTGGTAGTCAATAAGCTCGGCTAAAGGTTCTGGAGTTTCGTCTTTTTCGCCGCATGAATTGAGCAAAAAAGTCCCTGTCAGCAGCATTCCTGCTGCCAATAATTTAAATGTTTTCATGGCTATTTCTTGTTTTAAATGAGAACTGACTGCGTTTAGTCTTCTCCTTGTTCAGTTTGTTGTTGTTGAGCTTCCTGCATGATTTTATTGAAATCCATCATGTTAGAGTATCCACTAGTATTAAAGGTGAAATCATCAGATGCCTTGACTTCAATGACCTCCATAGAAGTACCTTCTTTTTCATCCAGATAGTCCATACCAAGTAAAGCTCTACCTTCTTTCATCATATTGAGCATTTGTTGGTTAGAACCATAATCAAATTTTAACCCTGCTTTACCTGCTGAGTTGGCTTTGCTCATTGACTTATAATAAGCAGAAACTACCGGTACTCTTCCTTTACTAATCCAAGCCAGGTATTTTTCGCCGTCCTGCTCCATTAATAAGCCTTCACAAGTGTAGCCTGCTATGACTTTAGTTTTGCCGGTATTGGTGTAAGTAGTTTCAGAGATGTCGCTATTGATTTTACCTTCAGCAGAATCCTCCAGATTCTTCATGCCAATTGACATCATATTTTTCTGGCCATTCATGTTCATGAAGGTAAACATGGTGCTGTTGGCCAAGTCATAGACCATAAACTGACCATCCATACCTTTTGGGGCGTCTTTGCCCATACTTAGTATTTCAGAACCAAAGTATTCGCCATTGTCAGTAAAGTGGTATTTTACCAAAAACTCATTTTCCTCATTTCCTTCTTTGGTGATGAGTTTCATGGTGTAAGAAGATTCAAAATCATAAGAGCCGGCAGGTTCTGCTCCGCCTCCCATACCACCAAGTAGGCCACTTAGCATGCCCATGGCATCTTCCTGACTCATTTCTTCGTTTGAGGTCTCAGTGCCGTCAGATTCTTTTGAGCTGGATGCACCTTCTTTTACAGCATCTGTAGCTGCTTTTGCCCCTTTATCTACTGTCCCAAACAGACCGTCCAGCACCTTATCGACACCACGGTCCACTCTATTGTCAACTTCCTGAGCTGTTCTGTCTTTAGCTCTATCTTTTATTCTGTTTTTGATTCTTTCCGGGCTGAAAATCTGGGCATTTGCCGAAGCCGTTATTACCAATGCAGCGAAAATTAGCGAGATTCGTTTGTTCAATGATTTCATTGCTTTGTAGTTTTCAATTCAAATTTAGTTGAAGTATTTATCCCGTATTGTATAGTTTGGTCGTTGGTACTTTTGAGAGGATCAACGGTACAGTTTTCTACGTATTTGGGATATTCGAAGGCTTAAGTTTGTTCTCATCTAAATTCCAAAAAAATCAGCATGATTCAAAAATCATTTTGTGCTCTTCTTTTCTCCTTACTAATTTTATCTCAAAGTATTAGTGCACAGGGTTTTGCAAGCCTTTTGGGTAAGGTGGTAGACGCTGAAACCTTTCAGCCACTAGAGGAGGCTATTATTAGTGTTCAATATGGTGGGTTTAGCTCCGGTGTAAATAAGGAAGGGCTTTTCATCTTGAAATATCCAAATATTCTCACGGACTCTGCCATTGTCAAAATTTCGGCGATTGGTTATCAGTCATCTGATATTACCTTGGCCAACTACAATCATGATGATACGCTGTTTGTCAATTTGAGACAAGTGCCGCCTATTAATGTAAGATTGGGTATTTCTAATGCCAGAGGATTGGTACAGTCTGCTTTGGACTCAATGGCCGCGAATCATTATAAGAATGGAATGCTTCAAAATGGTTTTTATCAGGAAACGGCCACCATTAAAGATGTGGGGGTTGTTAAAATAAGAGAAGCTGTTTTGCGTGTGGAGCGTTTTCCGGAGGATAAAGAAACGACCGGCAGAGTAAAAGCACTCAAACATAGAATGCTGGATATGAAGGGGCAGGCCAAAAAAGTGGAGAGCTGGCAAATGGTTAATGGTCCTGCTGTCACCACCAGAGCTATAGAAACAGACCGACCAGATTTTCTGAAGCCCTCGGCTCTAAAGAAGTATGATTTTGAGGTAGACTCTCTTATAATTCCTTATGATAGTCTGGCTTTATATGCCGTAAAATTCAAACCTAAATCGCCGAACCTGAGAGGAGGTAGGGAAGGGATAATTTATATTGATGTAGATTCAAAGTCAATTGTGAAAATGGTCTATGCCCTAACCCCAAAAGCCTTGAAAGAAGTGATAGGCAAGGGATTTACCAATGTCAAAGTCACCGGGGATTCATTAAGTTTTGTGAGCCAATACAGATATACTGAAGGGAAATGGGTTTTGCATGAAAATCGTGCCCGTATAGCTCTAAGATATGAGGAGAAATTGGACCGAAAATTCAAGTCTGACGCTGTCTGGGACCTCCGGTTTGTTGCCATGGAATCCAGAGAACTCAGGAGATACGGAATTACAGAATTAGATCAATTGACCGATACGCTGGGATTCAAAAAAAGCCGTAAGCTAGATCCCGATACATGGGCTACTTACGGCTATTTAATTCCTTCAAAAGCTATGTTTGAGATCCTGGAAAAGCTTTAAACGTTAAAGCGGAAGTGCATGACGTCACCATCTTTAACTAAATACTCTTTACCTTCAATTCTCAATTTGCCAGCTTCTTTGCAAGCTTGCTCAGAGCCATAATTGACATAGTCATCATAGCCTATGACCTCAGCTTTGATGAACCCTTTTTCAAAATCGGTGTGAATAACACCGGCGGCCTGAGGGGCTTTCCAGCCATCTTTAATGGTCCAGGCTCTTACTTCCTGCTCACCTGCTGTGAAGTAGGTATTTAGGCTTAGCAGTTTGTATGCAGCTCTTATCAGCACATCAAGACCAGCTTCATTCATTCCATATTCTTCAAAGAACATGGCTTTGTCTTCCGGGTCTTCCATTTCTGCTATTTGAGCTTCAATGTTATTGTTCAGCACAATCATCTCAGCACCTTCATTATCAGCTGCTTTTTGAAGAGCTTCAGAGAATTTATTGCCGGTATGCATGCTTTCCTCATCCACATTGGCCACATAAAGCGTTGGTTTGATGGTCAATAAGAACAAATCTGCTACTGCAGGCAGCTCCTCTTTTGTCAGACCTAGCTCTCTGATGTTTTTGCCTTGCTCTAACCAATCTTTGCATTTCTCCACTACGGCTAGTTCTGCCTTCATTTTGGCATCGCCACCTACACGTGCAGCTTTTGAGATCTTCTGAAGCTTCTTATCAATGCTTTCAAGATCTTTAAGCTGAAGCTCGGTGTCAATAATTTCTTTATCACCAACAGGGTTGATGTCCCCTTCATCTCTCATGACATTTTCATCTTCAAAACATCTGATAACGTGAATGATGGCATCTACCTCTCTAATATTCCCCAGGAATTTATTTCCTAAACCTTCACCTCGGCTGGCTCCTTTTACCAAACCTGCGATGTCTACCACTTCTATCTGTGTAGGGATTGTCTTTTTCGGGTTTACCAACTCTGTTAATTTCTTCAGACGCTCATCCGGAACATCTACCAGACCTACGTTTGGGTCAATTGTACAGAAACGGTAATTGCTCGCCTGAGCTTTGGCCGAGGTAGATACCGCATTAAAAAGCGTTGATTTACCAACATTAGGTAGTCCTACAATTCCTACTTTTAAAGACATTATGCTTAGTTTTTGAATTTCAGGCTGCAAAAATAACGGTTTAAGATGACCAAACCACAAATGCATGAAAATAAGGCGTCAATCTTCAGATTTAGTGAAGAAACCAAAGCTAAAACATGCCTGAATGTGAGAAAGGTCACTTTAATACTTACAGTAGTGGTATACCTTCAAGTGTTCAATTAAAACCTTAGAGAAAATGAAAAAGAACATGGGAAATGCGGATAGACTCATTCGCGTGGTAATAGCAGCAGTATTAGGCTTCTTGATTTATAATGGCACTATTGCGGGTACTTTAGGTACTGTGCTTACAGTCATTGCTATCATTTTTGTGCTGACCAGCATGGTAAGTTTTTGTCCTCTCTACACCTTGTTTGGAATTAAAACCTGCAAGGTTAAGGGCTGATAAGTTCTATCTCCTATTTTTGCATAGAAGACGAGGCTTTCTCGTACAACAAAACCTGACAATCTGATTCTTCTTATGCAAAAGGTATATTTAAGCGATAGCGGACCCAAAGTTTCAAAAGCCATCTACAGTTTCTGGAGATGGGAGCATGAGAAAATGGCTGATCCCAAAAGGGCAGAGGCCATTATAGAGACCTGTCTGGAACTCGGTATCAATACTTTTGATTATGGCGATACTTCTGCTCAGCTACAAACCGAACAGGTAGTGGGTGGTATCTTAGACCAAAAAGGTGTCAAAAGAGAGGATATCGTGGTCTTTGCCAAATGCGGAATCAGAAAAGATAGAAGCGGATTCACGTATTTTGACAATTCCCGTCAATATCTGTTAGACTCGGTCGATAACTTCCTCAAAGAGTTGAACACAGACTATCTGGATATGTTCCTTCTCAATGGCTTTGATTACACGGCTAATCCTGAGGAAACGGCGGTGGTTCTACAGCATATTGTGCATACGGGCAAAGCCAAGCATATCGGTATTGCTAATTTTACGGGTGATCAGCACAAACTTCTTTCTAAATACCTTAGTGTGCCCATCGTTACCAGCCATATTGAGCTCAATCTGCTGGATACAAGCCCAATCCGTGATGGACGAATAGATTTTATCAAAGAACAATACTCTAAGCCACTGGTTTGGGCACCTTTGGCAGGAGGTGAAATTTTGGAAGGAGGCACTGAGCAAGCTATCCGAATCAGGAAAGTACTCAATGTGGTCGCCGAAAAGCACGATGCCAATTTGGAACAAATAGCCGTCGCCTGGCTCATGAGTCTTGGTGTACTGCCAATCATAGGATCGCTAAAGCAAGAACGTATCGCCAATGTAGCCACAGCTACGGATATCCAACTAAGCAAAGAGGATTGGTATGAGATTTACTATGCTTCGCTCAAAAAGTGATTGGTAACACGCAATTATTAGTTCTCTGATTGAAATGAAATCTTTTTATCAAGGTTGATATAAGGATAAAAGAGTATACAAGGCCTCGACTTAGAAAGTGAATCCTTAAGTCCCGTTTATTTGAATATTCATTGTCTTAAGAATGACCTATGGAAAGAGTTATTTCAATTAGTCAATTAAGATTCACTTTAGGTTTCTTTTTTTGACTCTTCTTTTAAGCCTTGCTGGTTTGTTTTATACAAAAAGGGTCAAAGTCTAATTTTACATTGACCTAAACCAAAATCAACATTTTACTTTGGGTCGTGATACAGATTATACTTCATTCTCTAAGTCCGGGGATATGCTTAATAATGAATTTAATACCTTTAGGGGTATTAAGATTAAAGCGACCAGGGAGATTAATTTTCCAATAACACTTTCGGAAGGCAAACTATTAAACCCAATTGGGCAAAAATACCCAGAGGTTTATAGTAGAAACAATCCTCAAAAATTGAACGTACTTTTATTAAAAGATGAAGACTACAAGAAAGTCGGCTTAGAGAAAAGAACTATTTTAAAAAATATTAAAACTTCATCAATTAGAAGCTTTGAGGTAGTAGAAATAAAACTATGATTTAGGATCAGAAAAATAAAAGTCATTTGCTCCAGAATCGAACAATCTTGGATTCAAAGAATACTGTCTGCAAAAGCAGAGAAAATTGCTATCGGATAAGGAGCTTCTCAATAGTACTCCAGAATCCACGCAGATAGTTTATCTTTGTATTCTTTTATTGAGACACCTTCTTGTATTTTGTCAAATACTATCTTTGACGCTTCAGATTGATATTCTCCGTTCACAAATGGGCCAACAAGTCCAATTATCATTTCTTCTGAACCTCTTAGTTTACCTTTGATTAAATACAAGGTTTCAGAAGGATTCATTTCAGTTTTAAATGACTCATGAATACTTACATTTTCTACCCAAAAGTCGTTATATTCATAGGACATTGTATTAAAGAGTGCTTTAGCAACTTCGGGTGCGGCTCTCCATTTTTTCGGTAAACTCTTGTTGTAGTTAGCATAAATGGAATGAACATTATATGCCAAGTAACTGTTTAAACTTGCCTCAATAAGTTGCTTGTTTACTTTTTCTTTTTTCTTTAATTTATTTTCAATAAGAATAAATAAAGTGTATTCCTCTTGGTTTTTAATCAGCTTTACTTCCAATTCTTTTACTCGATAACAAGAAATACAGTGCGTCAAATAGGTATCTAGGTAATTAGCAATATACTCCCCTTCTTTTGCTTCAGAAAGATATTGATCTACCCCTTGTCGGACTTTCTCCTCAAACCATAATTTATCATCCTTTAAACCTTGGAAAGCCGTGTCAACATAAAACCATTGACTAAGGAGAAACAGGGCATTGTCTCTAGCAATGTCTCTATTTACTAATGTTTTTATTGGTTTATAGAATTTTTCAATTAACTCAAGTGAATCCTTCAATTCACCAAATAGGTTGTAAATCTCAATGCTTTGACCATCCTTTGAGTTTTCAAGAAAATAAAATAATCGGTCAAAGTGAAGGCTGTCACCCTTATACGATTCATTTTCAATCCAAAATCTTTTCAATATTTCGTTATTTGATTGCCCATAAACAATCTTTAATTTCTGACTCATTTCTGGGTCGAAGTCTAATTCGTACAAACGATCTATCAGTTGTTTATTTACCTCTTCCGAAGGATATTCTTTTGATATGGCTCTAAGCAAATCATCAAAATCTACTTCTCTGAAACCTTTATAATTAAAAATTGACTGTTCTGCTTTGTTATAAATTAAAGTATCTTCTGAAAGCAAATCTTCCAATAGCCTATGAGCTTTTGACTCTGTTATTTTTAAGGTAGATAGACTATCAATGCTTAGATCAATGGAATTGAAAATTTGATTGATAACTTCATTTTTAAACAAAGCTGGCGGGGCACTAACTTTTATGGAAGTTTCATGGTTATTACAGATAAAACTTTTGACTCTGGTCAAAACAAAAGTAGAATCCTCTTCGAAAGTGACATCAAAGTAAGGGCAGATACCTTCGTGAAGCCCGGTTTCTAAGGTATATATTGAATCTCTCTCTGTAAGTAGTAAATCATCTTTGGAGTACTGGAAATCTTCCACATCAAGATGATTATACTTGCCGAAACTGGTAAAAGAAATTCTTGCATCAATTCCTATTTGATCCGAATTAAAGGCATAAGCAGTTTCTGTCATGTTCATTTTTTGAACAGGATCTTCTCTAAATTCATTGGGAAGCATGAGTATATTCATGCCAAAGGGTTCATAAGAAAAAGGTTCTAGTCCAATTTGAAGTGAATCTGTAAAGCCACTACTCTTAAAAAAAGCAGAATCGCGTTGATTACTCTCTGAATTTTGAATAAGCATAAAGCTCCTTGACCCCTTCACCATGTTTTTTACAAAAACAAATGTTCCACCCTCCTTTCTTAAAACGGCATACGCAGTAGGTACTTTTTTTTCTATTAGAGTAAAGTATTCTTCTATTCTGGCTTTTTGATTATTCGCTAGTATTTCTGTCTGTTGTTTAAGTGCGTCTAATGGCTTTAGGTATGTTACTCCAGGTAACAAACCATTATACCTTACCACATAAATATCTTTAGACTTTGGATCTTGATATACTCCGTAATAAATTTTAATCTTACCCCTTTCTTCAAATCCCTCCATTGGGCTATTTGTTTCAATGATCTCTATATTTTTTGGGAAATTGAAATAGAAATCGCCACTCTCAGATCTTCTCTTTATCCAAGGATCCAACTTATATTCATTTATAGTCGGTTGCAGGCCCTGAAAGAAAGTTGAAACCCCTGAAAAATTTAAAGATGTCTCACTAAATCCTATTACTATCTGAATAGCAGAATATGACTCTGTCATGGTAATTTGAAATCGTGAGGGTAGATCATTGACTATTCCTGAAAAGTTAATTATTCGGAGACTATCTGTATCGACCATTAGATTAATCTCAGTCTCTTGATCATTTAGCATTTCGCTGACTAACCCATTCTCTATAACTTCAGGATTTGCTAGAAAGGAAGGTAAAGCCATCATCAAGTATATGACCCCTCTAGAGATATTCGAGCTAATATTTATTTCACCTATTCCCTGGAAGCTTTTAGGAGGGAGGTTAGACATAGACAAAAACTGAAAAGGAAACTTTTGACTGATAACTGTTGTCCATTCGGTATCATTACTAGATTTGTACACATTGTGGATTTCGTTATTGGGTTTACCCTTTCTCACTCTTCTGACCGAGTAGCCTTTCTTTTTCAATATAGAAAGTACGTTCCTTTCACCTACCAGGTGGGCAGCTCCAACAATGCCGAATGTTGGCTTTTGTCGTGCAAATTTTATAAAAGAACTGGCCTGAATTACATTTCTATTTTGTAATTCCAGATCCCTTTTATAAGTCATTGGTAATTTACTGTCGTAAGATTCCAGCTTTTTATAATCATTGCTTAAATAAATTCTTTTCAATTCAAGATACTCTACTGAGTTCTGATCAAAGCTTGATTTGTCATTTTCTAAGTTGTCAATAAGGTTAAATTGATCAGACGATTTTTCAAGACCTCTCGGTTCTAAACCGAGGTTCAATCCAACTTGAAACAAATAGCCGTCAAGAAAAGTAGGCATCCCATTTTTTTGAAAAGAGTCCTCAATGTTTTCACCAAAACCACCTTTCTCATCCTTATCTTCCTTTTTCTCTATCATTCGTTGGTAGAAATAATCTATGAGAATTGAATCCACCTCAATGATATTTACTTCCGCGGCTATTAATTCACAATTCTTGATAGCCGAAAAAAGGGAGTCGTCGAATTGGAATAAATCTTCATCATTAAGATGCATGCTTCCAAACAAATAAGAAGGAGCCGGCAGATTATTTCCACTGATTTCCCAAAGATGATTAGAGTAAGAATTTTGTGAGAAGCTAGAAAAAGGACAGACGAAAAGGAGTAATATAAAACTTAGGCGGTTTAGCGTTTTCAATGGATTCTTTTTTTTTGAAAAGTATGTATAATCTAAGATTATATAAAATCAATGCGTTAATAATAATCGCTCAAAGTAGATTTTAATTATTCTCCGACCACATAGGTTAAAGTCGGCCATCCTTGAATGTAATTTTGGACTTGGGATTTCAGTACCTGAATGACCTTAAACTTTTTAAGCTCTTTTCTGCTCTGCCAAGTCCAACAACGGAAATCTGTAATCTTCCTATCGCACACGAAACCTCAAGGTATCACTCGGTTCATAACCTACTCTCATAGCCATAGTTTCATAGTTGCCAGCCTCTAGATTTAGGGGTTTGGTGTAGACCTCCCATCGCTTAGAATTCTCTTTTCTGTAAGCGATTGATGCTCCGGCGGTCATGCAGTTTAGCTTAACCATATCCGAAGTTTGGTAAATCTGTACGTCGGCAGTTATGGGAGGAGTATCATCACCATTCCACATGGCTGTAAGCAATTCTTTCTCTTGTATAGAGCCAAGGTCTTCTGAATCGGCAACCCAGTTCTCCATCACTTTTCTAAGTTCTGCCAGTTTTTCTGCATAGGCAGGGTCTTCCGCCAGATTGTTCAATTGAAAAGGATCGGCGATATAGTCATATAACTCTTCCTCTGGTTTTGTTTCTCTGAACCATAAACTCTGTGCCTCATTAAGCTCCCCCTTTTCGTGCATTTCCAGCAGCAAATTCATTGTGGGTATATTCTTACGGAATGCAATGTCCATATACAAAGGCTTCTCAGGATAATAGTTTTTGACATACTGGTACTGACGATCCATCACAGACCTCACCTGATCATATTCACTATCCAGCCTATCTCTGGCTCCAAAAATGTATTCATGCCCTTCCTGAGTTTTATACTTGCCTTCAAACGCCTTGCCTTGCATTTGTTCAGTGGTTTCCAGAGCTGCTAATGAAAGCATGGTGGGGCCTAAGTCTATTCCACTGATAAATCTGTCTTCCGTAGTGCCCGACTTATAGCCATTCGGGAAACGGGCTATTAACGGAATTAACAAGCCTCTCCTGTAGACCTCTCTTTTGTAAAAAGGAAGCCCATCTCCGTGATCGCCCCAAAAGAAAATGATGGTTTTCTCCAACAGTCCATCTTCCTCGAGTTTTTTGAGCACTTCGCCAATTTGGTCATCCAATTCCTCCAGATTGCTGTAGTGTCTGGCCACATCTGTTCTGGTGATCTCATGGTCAGGGTAATAGGGTGGAAGAGGTACCGTACTTGGGTCGACTCGCATCTTGTTTTTAGCCCTTGCCCATATCTGCGACTCGTGTGTAGTGGTAAAATTGATAACACTAAAAAATGGCTGATTTTCTTCACGGCCTCTCCAGTCGGCTGTATTGCTTACTTCATCCCAGACTGTAGGCGGAGCCTCAAACTGGTAGTCGGTTTTT
Source organism: Jiulongibacter sp. NS-SX5 (assembly GCF_052828545.1). The sequence goes on along the minus strand of NZ_CM128248.1, from coordinate 1,463,653 downwards.
ACATTATTTGTGGTGTAATAACCGGCGGCCTTTAAGTACTCTGGAAATAGTTTGACCCCAGCCGGTGGTACAGAATTATAACTTTTAGGAAGGCCCGTCTGCTCTGGGTAAGTATTCCATAGGGTACGCATATTATGCCCACCGTTGCTGGTTTGGTATCTCCCTGTAATTATGGAATTTCTGCTGGGTGCACAGACACCAGCAGTGGTAAAGGCATTGGTGTAAGTAATCCCTTCACGAGCCAGTCTGTCCAGGTTAGGAGTGGAAGCCGTAGAATCACCATAAGCAGCCATCCTAGGACTTAGATCTTCGGCCGAAATCCATAAAATATTAGGTTTCTCTGATTCTATAACCGGCTCCTTAGCCTCTTGGCAAGAAAGTGTCCAGAAGGAGGATGTCAGCAGAAATATTGAGAACAGGATAGAATATTTTTTGATTTTCATAGGGTAAAGTGATTAAACGGTACTGTTTTTGCAAGTTGACCTACCGAACCCAAAAAGTTTTCGGTTAAACGGATACTAATTTCAAAAAAGCAAAATTGTAAGTCAAAAGAGACGCCTCAGCTGAAGCGTCTCTTTTTTATTATGCTATTTTGATGGCGTTCTTCTGGGCTATCAAGGCTAACTCCATAGCCAGAAAACAATGCTCTTGAGTCATGGCGGTGTTGGTTCTGTTCAGAACATCATCCACCATTTGCGGGCCAAACGGCAGTTCTACTTTATTACAATCCATATAAATGGTCTCTTTATGGTCGGTCATGTAGAGGTGATTGCCACCTTTATGACCTGATGCAGGGTCAATATTTTTTCTGATTTCAATGAAACCATCTGTACCCAGGATGGTCAAACGGCCATCGCCCCAGCTACCAAGACCTTTGGGCGTATACCAGTCCACTCGCACATAGCCCGAGCCGTTATTTCCTTTGACCATGGCATCACCAAAGTCCTCAAAGTTGTCATAGTCGGTATTATTGAAGTTTCCGACCTGAGATGCCAATACTTCAGCGGAGGTACTGTTGGTAAAATGAAGGAACTGGTCAAATTGATGCGAAGCAATATCGGTGATGATACCACCCACATTTTCCATATCAAAGAACCAGTCTGGTCTGGTTTCTTTCCTAATGATATGTGGCCCCAGGCCTATAGTTTGTACCACTCTCCCTATGGCACCCTGTGCCACCAATTCACTTGCTTTTACAGTGGCTCTGTTTTCAAAGCGTTCACTGTAAACTATGGCGAAAATGCGACCAGTGGCTTTCTGCACCTTTTTGACTTCTGCCAGTTGCTCCAGGCTGGTGATCCCTGGTTTATCCGCCATATAGTCTTTGCCAGCCTTCATTACTCTTATACCCAAAGGAGCTCGATCTTTCGGAATGCCAGCACTTAAGACCAGTTTAATTTCCGGATCGCTAAGAATCTGCTCTTCACTTTGAGCTTGCTTGGCTTGTTTATGTCTCCCTCCAAAAGCTTTATTCAATTCAGGTTCTTTGGCATAGTAGTATTTTAATTCTCCACCTCCTCGCTTGATAGCTTCTGTCATACTATAAATATGCCCGTGATTCATGCCTATTACCGCAAACTTTAATCTGGGTGAGCTGTATTTCTTAAGCGGTGCAGATTCAGCCTTTATTGCTCTGCTAATGTTTTCATGAAATGGCATTCCAGCCATCATGCCCATTCCGGCGGTGCCGGCTATCTTCTTCAAAAAATCTCTTCTCTTGTCTGTCATTTTATTTTGTAGGGTTTTCTTCTGTATCAAAATGAAAATCTTTGGAGTACGTATGTTCCTGCTCTATTAGAGCCAGTCCTTTTTTGACCAAATCGGGATGGTCTTCAGCAATGTTGTTCTCTTCACCTAAGTCTTCTGATAAATTGTAAAGCTCAATCTGCATTTCATCGGGTTTATTGACATTCAGTTTGATAAGTTTATGGTTGTCAAATAAGACTCCCTGCTTGCCGCCTTGTTCGTAAAATTCCCAATACATGAAATCATGTTTCTGCTGTTCTTTGCCCAGAAGAGACGGTAAAAAGGAAATACCATCAGTAGAATGTGAGAATGTGGCACCGCTTAATTCTGCCAGAGTAGCGGGTATGTCCACGAATCCTGAAATGTGATCGTTTTCTGTTCCTGCTTTGATTTTACCTGGCCATCTGGCTATAGTGGGTACTCTTATACCTCCTTCGTAAAGAGCCCTTTTGATACCTCTAAGAGGGCCATTGCTGTCAAAAAAATCAGGATCTGCTCCACCTTCAGCATGAGGCCCGTTATCGCTGGTGAAAATTACCAATGTATTTTCATCCAATCCTTTCGCCTTTAGAGCCGCCATTACCTGACCTACCGTTTCATCAAGTTCCCTGATCATGGCCGCATGTCGTTTCTGGTTTTCGGGCCAGTCTTTATTGTCAAATTCTGAAAAATCTGGCACTTCCATGCCTGATAGACCATAATGGCCGGCTTCATTATTGGCATGCGGTACTACCAGCGGCAGGTAAAGGAAAAAAGGTTGCTCATCACTCTTATTGATAAAGTCTTTTGCTTTTTGAGTAAAGAGGTCATTTGAGTATACTTTCTTATTCGTAGAATAGCCAGCTTGAAAAACACCTTCTCTTGGAGCTTCTTTTTCCATTTCATTGCCCAGTATAACCTTCTCCTCATTTTCATAAAGAAACTCAGGGTAGTGATTATGGGCATGTCTTTGGTTGAGATACCCAAAAAAGTAGTCGAAGCCCTGTTTTGTAGGTATGCCTGTGCTTCCTTCTTCACCAAGTCCCCATTTACCGATCAAGGCTGTTCTGTATCCTTGCCCTTTCAAAACCTCTGCAATGGTCACATCCTCTGGCTCCAGTGGCACTCGTTGATTACCTCTTACTCGTGCGTGGCCATTATGTTTTCCGGTCATCAGGGTACATCTGGAAGGAGCACAAACGGTATTGCCGGCATAATGACGAGTGAATTTCATTCCTTCGGCTGCCAGCTGATCTATGTGTGGAGTCTCAAAATGAGTTTGACCAAAAGAGCTTAAGTCGCCGTAGCCAAGGTCATCTGCCAGGATGTATATAATATTAGGAGCCGTGGTCTCTTTTTTTTCGGTGCAAGAGACCATAATGAATCCTGCCAGCAGCAGGCTCAATAGATTCTTCATGTTTCATTAGGGTTGAATACTCAAATAAAACCAATCCCAATGAATTTACAATGATGCTCAGTCTAAGTTCCAACGTAAACCTATAAAGCCTCGACGACCTTGGTTAGGAGCATACACATATGAAGGGTCAAAGGTCAGAGCATAAGGGTTTTCTGCAGTAGGCAGAACATTGCCTTCTGCATCAAAATCCACCATTCTATCGAAAGGATCATGGGCTCTGGCGATGCTATTGGCCGCAGGCGTAAAATCAAGAAGATTCTTTATGCCACCATAAATTTCAAAGCCACTTTTTGCATGCTTGTAACTCAGTTGGATATTCTGGATACTCCACCAAGGAGAGCTGGATGGGCGAGGATCTAATTCTCCTAACACGGGTAAATCCATAGGGCTATAGAGGTTTCCTGTATAACTGAAAGTCAGGTTTGGAGAAAAAACAGGTGTAGCAAAGGACCATACGCCTTGGAATCTTTCGGTGAGAAGTGGAACTCGGCTTACTCCGTTCTCTACAATTCTATTGTCCATCAAGGTGCCGCCTATAGAGGCCGAGAAACCATTAGCTGCATTGAAATCGATATTAGCTGAAATCCCTTTTGAGACAGAATGGCCGTCAAGATTTCTATAAATAATCTGATCGGTGTTGGTCTCGTAATCTGGTGTAATTCTATTATAAAAATAGGTATAAAATGCTGTGGCGTCTAGTCCTATATAGCTATTGGAGGAAGTAACCAATTTGCCCATGTAGTTCAAATTAAGGTTTGTGCTACGCTCGGGTAAGAGTTCCTCGTTTATAATGACATCTCTGGCTCCAGTTAAGGCAGCGTGATCTTCTGTAAAGACGTTGACTACTCTAAAACCGGTACCTACATTAAAGCGAACCACCTGCTGAGGAGTAGGTGAGTACTTCAGAGCCAACCTAGGGGTATGTATCAACTTGTGAGTAGGGTGGTAATCTAATCGGTAGCCTCCCAGAACATTGAATTTGTCTGTAACTTTGATTTCATCTTGCACAAAAACTCCCGGAAGGAAAGTGTTATTCGGCTGATCAATGTCTAAGTTTTCAGAACTGGCTGTGGCGGGTGTATTATCATTATAAAAGGTATTTCTAACGGCTAAGCCGGTAGAAAATTGATGTTTATTTATGCCTTTTAGCCATAGCAATTGCCCAAAGGCAATCTTCTGTCTCGCCAGATATGGGGTGTCTCCATAAACCGAGTTTTGCTCATGATCATTATAAGAAACAGAAAGAGAAACATCCTCATGAGTAGGTAGTTGATATTTACCCAGAACTTCCCACCGTTGGGTGTAGATGCTTTCACCGTAAACCTGGTCACCACCTCTAAAGGTCGGAGTCCAGTTCATTTCTCCACCCCAGCGGTCTTCATAAAAATACCGGCCGGCTACGTTAAAGACAGTTTTTCTGTTTTTTGTCAACTGAAGCTTTTGAAAAACGCTGACTCGGTTTTGAAGTGTAAGGTCAGTGAAATTGTCTCCGTTATTATCAATTGGCTTACCGTAATGGTAATAATTGACACCAGTGAGGGCATCAAAACCATTACTAAATGACTTTTTGAATCCAAGATCAATATTTTTTTCGGTCCAGGAGGTAGCCATCACATCTGCGGTGAATTTGGGGGCTTTTGCGGCGGATTTAGTGATAATATTGATTAAACCGCCGACAGCTTCGCTACCATAAAGTGAAGAAGCAGGCCCTTTAACAATTTCTATTCGTTCAATCATCGAGTTTGGAATTCCGCTCAGCCCATATACTGTAGACAGTCCACTGACTATGGGCATCCCATCTAGTAGCACCATGGTGTATGGTCCCTCAAGTCCATTGATATGGATATCGCCGGTATTACAAACATTACAATTGACCTGTGGCCTTACGCCATTTACATTTTGCAAAGCTTCAAAAACGTTTGGTGTTGGGTTTCTTTGAAAAAACTTAGGCGTGTAAATCTCTACAGGTACAGGAGATTCCATTCTACTCACTGGATTAAGTGTCCCAGTTACCACTACCTCTTCAAATGCAGTATTTGCGGACTCCATAATGACGCTAATAAAAGTTTGACCGTCAAGCTCAATGATTTGATCCTTGTATCCTACAGCAGAAATTTTCAGACTTCCTGAATTCAGATTTGTTTCTATGGAAAACTCGCCGTTCTCATCACATAAAGTTCCCGAGTTGTTTTCTTGAAACTGTACCGCAGCAAAAGGAATGGGCTCTTCGTTTGAATTCAGAATCTTACCTCTGATCTCCTGAGCAGTAGCTCCAAAGGCCAGAAAAGTGAAGAGTAGAAGGCTTATTATTTTCTGCATGTACAGTTGTATTTGAAATAAATATTATACAAATATAAATAAAAATTTAGAGTAGTCTAAAAATTATTTGAGTTGATTGTAAATATCTCAAATTTGAGAATTGGCACATGCTTTGAAATACCCCATTCTGAGCAAGTCAAAAATGCTCATTCACTTATAAAATCACTGATCAATGAAAATACTTGGTATAGGAACCCGTGTAAAACATGAAGATTTTGGGCAGGGTGTGGTCATTCAGGTTCATCCACATCACTATTTAGTTGCTTTTTACAATCAAGGCAGAGAGAAAATTGACCTTGACTATAATTTTGAGATTATCGAATATGTAGAACCTGAGGATGACCTGGTGAGCATGTGGGAGGTAGAATGAGTGTTTAAGCAATTACTCAACAAATGGATGGGTTCAGCTGAAGTTGTCAATATTGCTGACCGATGGAAAGGAGGGAAGCTTATTCTACAACCCGCAAACACAGAACTGAGCAGTAAAGAACTACCGAAAGAGACCTTTTTTCATAAAATAGTGATGATGCGGGATAAATTAAGGGTGCTGGAGCAAAAGGTGAATTCTTCTGATCTGGATGATCAGTCAAAAGTTGATATTCAGCAATATATAACTCGATGTTATGGGTCAATGACTACTTTCAATGTCTTATTCAAAGACAAGGAAGATCAGTTTAGTACCAAATAAGTGCCTAAATAACTGAGGGATAAGAATTAAAGGACTACTTTTGTGTCAAATAAATTTTAAAAGGGGTGTTGGCATTCTAAAAAGATATGTCGATATTTGCAGCCCAATTGAGTGGTCGTTTCGTGAAAGCGACAGAAATCTAAATAGTAGCGATTATGTCTAAGGTTTGTCAAATCACCGGTAAGAGAACAAGAGTGGGTAACAATGTTTCTCACGCTAACAATAAAACAAAGCGTAAGTTTTATCCGAATCTTCAGAAGAAGAAATTCTTCTTAGAGTCTGAAGGTGTATGGGTTGAGCTTAAAGTTTCTACTAAAGCAATGCGTACAATCAACAAGAAAGGATTGGATGCTACATTAGTACAAGCAGCCAGAAAAGGAACGCTTTCTTTGTAAGCACATAAGATATTTAAAAAAGGAAGGGTTAGACCGTTAGGTTTAACCCTTTTTTTATGTCATCTTCAAGGCCATCCATTCCGTAACTGTATTTCAAATAAAGCAATATGAGTTTACTAGATAGAATCAATCAAGCAGCAGATTTTCTTCAAAAAAGCACAGACAATTTTTCTCCTCAATTCGGAATCATTTTGGGGACCGGGCTGGGAGGTTTATTGAAAGAAATCGAGGTGGCTTATGAAATACCTTACGCAGATATCCCTGATTTTGTGGAGGCTACGGTAGAATTTCACCCGGGGAAACTCGTCTTTGGTCACCTGGGAGGAAAGAAAGTGGTCTGCATGAGTGGCAGATTTCATTATTATGAAGGGCATTCTATGGAGCAGGTGACCTTTCCGGTAAGAGTTATGAAGACCCTGGGAATAGAGCGTCTGTTTATCTCCAATGCCAGTGGAGGTATGAATCCCGACTTCAAGGAAAGTGATCTGATGATCATCAATGACCATATTGCACTATTCTTGCCTGAGAATCCTTTGGTAGGTGAATGCATTATGGGAGATAGATTCCCGGATATGTCAGAGCCTTATGATCAAACTATGATAGACTTGGCAAAGACTATTGCCAAAGAAGAAGGTATTGAAAGAATGCAGGAAGGGGTTTACGTTTCAGTGAGTGGACCTAATCTGGAGACAAAGGCAGAGTATCGACTATTGAGAATGGTAGGAGCAGACGCAGTGGGAATGAGCACCGTACCAGAAGCCTTGGTAGCTATTCAGATGGCTTTGCCAGTTTTTGCGATATCAGTGATTACCGATATGGGTATTCCAGAAACGCTTCAGAAGGCTGAGATAGAGAAAATACTTGCTGCAGCATTTAAGGCAGAGCCTTCTATGACTTTGATTATTAAAGAAATGGTAAGCAGGCTTTAACCTTCTAGTCTTTCACCACAGCGGTAACAGAATTTGGCAAAGGTGTCATGCTTTTCTGCTCCGCAGTTCGGACAAGATTGAGTATTAAGTGAGGCCTTGCCAGGTTGTTGTTTCACAATTTCTGAGCTCACAATTCCGGTAGGAATAGCGATAATGCCATAACCCATAATCATCATAATACTGGCGATAAACTGTCCAACAACGGTTTGCGGTGCAATATCTCCATAACCCACTGTTGTCATTGTCACGATAGCCCAATAGATACTCCTTGGAATACTCGTGAAACCTGACGAGTTATCTTCCACCAGATACATTACAGTACCAAGAATGGTACAAAGTATTAAAATAGCAAAAAGGAAGACTGAGATTTTGGTCCTGGAAGCAATCAAAGCCGTCATAAGCTTATTGGATTCTCCAACGTAGGTACCCAGCTTTAAAATACGGAACATTCTTAAAAGCCGTAAAGATCGCAAAGCAATGAGAGCATGTGAGCCAGCTATAAATATCGAGAGGTATTTGGGTACAAGGGAGAGGAGGTCGATGACCCCGTAAAAGCTAATCACATATTTCATTGGTCTTTTTAAAACCAGAATACGCATGAGGTATTCGATGCTAAACAGTGTACTGATGATCCATTCAAGGTTATTAAAGAGTAGTCCAAAGCGTTGATTTAGGCTTTCGACACTGCCCAGCATCACCAATATTACAGATCCGACGATTAGCCAAAGAAGAATGACATCAAAGAGTTTACCTTCTTTTGTATCAGCCTCGAAAATGATTTCGTGCCATTTGGCTTTCCAGTCTTTCATGAATTCCTTGTTTTCCTGCAAAATAGCAGCTTTTGGCGAATATTAATTATTGGAAATAATGGAAAGATTGATAATTCAATAAATATTGAAAATATAATAAAATAAATAATTACATTTCTTAGGGTCCTAAACTTCTCTAAATCAATTAGAAACATTATTTTTATTAGATAAACTAGTACAATAATGAGAAGACTACTATCTGGATTTTTAGGCCTGGCCGTTGTTTTTGCGGCAGCGTCCTGTGCAAACCGTGCAGGTTCAATACAAAATAACGAAAAGAAAAAGGAGATTAGCGATGGTTATACCACGCAAAGTGATCGTAATTACACGGGTTCTGCTGCGGTAGTAGAAGAGGTGCATCAGGCCATACCATTAGAAACTTATTTAAGAGGTGTGGCAGGTGTTTTGGTGAGTGGAGAAGGTAGAAGTGCGGTCATCAGAATCAGAGGATTGGCAAATTCATTTGTCGGAGATTCTGAGCCTTTATTTGTGATCAATGGTATGCAGGTAAACGGAGGCTTTTCCACCATTTATGATATGGTGCCTTCAAATTACATTAAATCAGTATCTGTTCTTAAAGATGCCTCAAGTACAGGAATCTATGGTTCCAGAGCATCAAACGGGGTGATTGTAATCACTTTGAAAAAAGGTGAAGACACTTAAGATATTTATTCAACCCATATCTTCAAGAGCCTCTGTGAGAAATCGCAGAGGTTTTATTTGTATTTGGAGGTCATTTCCTCTGAAATATTCCAGATTTTGGCAGCCAAATCCTCATTGACCAGCTGATCTGCAGTTCTTGTCAACTGGCTATTTTTAAAATAACTTCCTGACGGAGCCTTCGGGTCTTCTTCAGAGGCAAGATAAGCCGAGGTGGCTGCTCCCTGGTCCGGGCTTTTCATAAACGGCTTAGCTAAGATCATCATAAGCTTAAAGAAACCGTTAAGAGAATCACCAAAGCCAGATTTGATGACACCAGGATGTAAGGCGTACGCCTTAAGGTTTTGGATTCGGTACCTTTTGCTTAATTCTTTGGTGAAAAGGATATTAAACAGTTTAGAATTAGCATAGCCAAGCATAGGAGAATATCCATTCTCAAGCTGAAGATTATTGAGATCTGGTTTAGCTTGTTTGTAAATGTCAGAAGCTACATTGATAATCTTGCCATCAGACTTTAAAATGAGTGGTAGAAGCTTAGTGGTTAATAAGAAAGGGGCAAGGTGATTTACACCAAAATGTTGCTCAAAACCATCTTTGGTTAATTCCCTTTTGTCAAAAATAGCACCTGCATTATTGATCAGGTTATCAATAACAGGTGTGGTCTCGATAATCTTTAAAGCGGCATCGTGTACCGACTGAAGGTTACTGAAATCACACTGAATAAAACGACTGTCATCACCAAGTTCTTTCAATAAATCATTTGCCTTATCCTTATTTCTTGCAACAACAATGATTTCATGGCCTTTCTCAGAAAGGATTTTGGCAGTTGATTTTCCGATACCAGAAGTGGCTCCGGTTACGATCGTTACAGGGTTAGTATTCATGATTATTTCAATTTATGATCTCGTTCTCTTCGAAACGAGAAAAAGCTAACGCTCAGGTCTAAAAATAAAAAACTCCGACATCTCTGCCGGAGTTCATTTTAGAATAACTTTCTAAACTTAATGGTCTCTGGTATCTCTCGTAATTCTTCGAGGAACTCCGGAGTATACGAGATCGCAACATCAACGATCACGTAACCAACAGTTTCATTTGTTTTGAGGTATTGACCTCTGACGTTAATATTATGCTTAGCAAAAATGGTATTGATTTTTGCCATAATACCTGGTACGTTCTTATGAATATGAAGAAGACGGTGACTATCAGTTAACACCGGTAACTGAACTTCAGGAAGGTTAACACTACCTGTTGTACTTCCGTTATTGATGTATTCCAGCAATCTCTCTGGCACATAATGTCCAATCATCTCCTGAGCTTCTTCAGTGCTTCCACCTACGTGAGGAGATAGAATGACATTTTCAAGCCCCATCAATTCACTTTCAAAAGGATCGTCATTGGTACGTGGTTCCTTCGGGAACACATCTACGCCAGCTCCGGCCAGTTTACCTGATTTTAATGCTTCTACTAAAGCAGGGATTTCTACTACAAAACCTCTGGCCAAGTTAAGGAAAATAGCCCCATCTTTCATTTGGTCAAATTCCTTCTTGCCGATCAGGTTTTTATTTTCAGGTCTTCCGTCGATGTGAAGTGAAACTACATCAACAGTATTGAAGACCTCTTCCATGGTTCTGCATTTGATTGCATTACCAATCGGCATCTGATCTACGGCATCATAGAAATACACTTCCATACCCATGGCTTCAGCTACAACAGATAACTGCATACCGATATGTCCGTAGCCTATTAAACCTAGCTTTTTACCTCTGATTTCATAAGAGTTCTTTGCTGACTTGTTCCAAACCCCCTTATGCATTCTTTCGCTATTTGAAGGGATTTTTCTGATCAGCATTATCATTTCTCCGATAGCCAGTTCTACTACTGAACGGGTATTGCTATATGGAGCATTGAAAACGGCGATACCTCTTTCCGTACAGCCATCTAAGTCTATTTGGTTAGTACCAATACAGAATGCACCTACAGCGATAAGCTTATCTGCGTTCTCCAAAACCTTTGGAGTAATATTCGTCTTAGAACGAATACCAATTATTGATACACCTTTGATCTTTTCACAAAGCTCTTTCTCGCCCATTGCTCCTTTGTGAAACTCCACATCAAAACCTTCCTCTTTGAAAGATTCCACGGCTGCCTGATGAACATTCTCTAAAAGAAGAACTTTAATTCTTGATTTAGGGTAAGACTGGCTTCTAGGTAAGTGATTTAACCATAAAAACTCATCAAGACTTTTGACCACGTGATCAGCCTTCTCCATTACAGCCGGCCTTTCCACATTTTCTGTGAATGCATAGAAAAACTGAGCTAAGCCACTTTGCTTGATTTCATAATCAGTAAAGCCATCTCCAATGACATGAATCTCAGCGTCTAGTTCCAGAGACTCTACCAGCTTTATTTTACCACCGTTACCAGCCAGTGGATTCTCTTGATCAGCTCCGGTTATATTTCCTTCGGCATCATAAGTGAACGTATTGGCATAAATATTCTCTTCCAGTACACCAAGTTCAGTAGCTACCGGTACAATGAAATCTTTAAATCCACTGGAAAGTATGATCACATCCTCTGCACAGTGGTCAAAGAAGACCTTATTTCTGGCGAAAGATTTGGAGATTTTCGTTTTCAAAAAGGCAACCAATGCTTCAACATGAGATTTATTGGCGTTCAATAGTGCCAGTCTTTGACTCAAAGCCTCAGCGAAAGTGATCTCACCACTCATTCCCTGATCTGTCAGGTCTTTGATCTTTTGTACAGTCTCATCTTGATTTGGAGTGCCTTGTAGTGCAATTCTTGCTAGTTCGTCAAGACCTTCTACCTGGCTGAAAGTACTGTCGTAATCAATAATGTACTTCCTTTTTTGTGCTGTATCGCTCACTACGAGTAATTGTTTTCTGATTTCTTAAACTGTGATTTTGCTGTTAATGAGAGTCCAATGAACTTTCATTTGTTCAAATTTAATGACATTTCATCTGTGACTTAGTATCCACAGTTTCAAAACGTCAAAATATTGGATAAGTTAAGTTGCTTCTTTATAATGTCCTAAATCTTATGGAACGGGGTCGTAGCCGCTTCCGCCCCATGGGTGGCATTTTCGTAATCTGTTTATGGTAAGGTAAAGACCTTTGAAAAAGCCATGTTTTTCAAAGGCTTGAACAGAATAATCTGAACATGTAGGCGTGAACCTGCACGATGGAGGAAACCATGGAGATAAGGCGGCCTGATAGAGCCTTACAATAAAAATTCCTATATGCTTCATAAAACAAAAAAGCCTTGGCTAGTCTAACCAAGGCTTCTTATAAAAAGTTTATTGACTTAAACGTACATACTTTCTTTACCGAATTTAACAGCAAGAAGAGCATATACTACAGCTCTGTATTTATTTCTGTTTGATGAACCCATCTTCTCCATAACTTCTGCAATTGCAGCGTCTAGTTCAGGACCATCGCTCAGGCCTAATTTCTTGATAAGAAAATTAGTCTTTACTCGGTCAAGTTCTGCTTTGTCACTTCCAGATACTTTTGAAGCATCTGCGTTATAAATAGAAGGGCCAAGACCTTTAGCTACTCCCGTAAGAAGAGCCTCGCTTAGTCCAAGGTTTAGGTCTGAATTTTGAGCCATGTATGACTCCATGCATTCTGCGAATTTACTCATTAGTTTAAGTTTTTGATTTCAGGAAATTCTGTATACAAGTTTACCATTTTCTGACCTCAAAACCATGATTATTTCATGAAAATCTATGGTTCTTTTGACGTGTATTCTATAGCGTGATGGAAATTCCATCGAAGAGTAACACCCATAAGCCAGTTTAGTTGGTTTAGGCGAAGTCTGCTCTCTAAAGCTGTACTGGAGGTGCTTTCCACATTTATTGATGCACCAAAAGTATTTTTAGAATCAATTAGAAGTTTACCAAATAAGCCAATCTCGATGGGGTCGGCTACTCGGCCAATTAATTCAAGGCCGGTAATGCCGCTAAACCAAGGTGAATCTAAATCAAAGGATGACTTTATGGCCAATGTATCTACTATGCCTCGTCCGCCCAGAGGAGGAATGTAAGTGATATCAAAATCATTGATGGTCTGAGCTTCGGCCATAGGCGAGTACTTTAGACCGAGTAGTAGATTCAGTCTGGTTTTTCTGGTGACTTTATCTAAAGTGAAAAGTCTTTTTTTATAGGTCGCTGAAAACGAATGATCTGTAAAACTTCCATTAAAAAAGAAGGGTACTAATCTATTGGATCGGTCAAATAACTGATACTCCAGGCTTAGAGGGTTATTTAAATAACCGAGTTCAAATTGCCAAAGATCTGCTTTATTAAGCCCCAGGCTGGCTTCCCAGTACAGTTTATTCGGTTGAATTGTTTGAATTCTTCCCTCATAGCTATTTGTTAGCTCGCTTTGCTGGATTTTGAGTCCACCATTTACTGATGCGTACCAGTAGACGTCATTAGTTTTAAGGTTTGGAAGTGTAATACGGCCATCTTCTATTTCTCTTTCTTTTGGTAGTTTGTAATAATCGTTTTGCTGTGCAAAACAATATGCAGAAAGCAGGTTTATGAGGAGAAGAGCACGAAAAAAGGATTTTGTCATATTGCCAGAGCAAAGTGCTAACTCAAAATTAACGAAAGAATCAGGTCAATAAGATTTCTAAAAAGGGTTTTTTGTTAGTTTTGTAGCAGAGTTTAATTCACTGAAAAAAGTAAACCAATGTCTGAAACTGTAAAAGCTGGACTGCCAAACTGGGCTTTAATTCTTATTTACCTTGTAATTATGGCGGTGTTGGCAATTTTTGGCGATCTGTTCATTTTTATCTTGGGTGCTATACTGGAAACAGTTGTATTTGCAGCCGGATATAACGCAGCTCACGCAGACCATTAATCTTTGCACTGAAAGGTTAATTTTTTGTTTGCAACCTTACTTTCAGGCTTTCCGTATTCATTCTGAAACAATATGGATAGTCAAACTACTCATCCAGATTTTCTTGAGCTTATCAAGAAGTGTATGGCGGGTGATCGAATGGCTCAAAAAGAGCTATATCAGAGTCACTACGGGTTTGCTATGTCTATATGTTTGCGGTATTGCCAAACCAAAGACGAGGCACTGGAAGTAGTCAATGACGCTTTTTTAAAGGTTTTCAATAATCTTAAAAGCTATAATACCAACCACTCCTTCAAGAATTGGTTTAAGAGAATATTGATCAATGCTTCTATAGACTTTTATAGAAGTCAGAAGAAGCATTATCATCAGCAGGATATTGACACTGCTCACGCTCTCTCCTCTCAAAATCAAGAAGCAGAAGGTCAACTCGGACATCAGGACTTAATGGCTCTGGTATACGAGCTTTCTCCGAATTATAAGACCAATTTCTGTTTGTTTGCTATAGACGGCTATTCACATGAAGAAATTTCAAAAATGATGGGGATAAGCATCGGTACGTCTAAGTCTAACGTATCAAGAGCTAGGAAGGAGTTAAGAGCCAGGTTGGAGTCAATAGAACAAAAAACAAGGGTAATGTAGGGAAATGAAGAAGTATAAAGACATGTCAGATCAAGAGCTCGACAGCCTGTTTCAAGGGGCTGCTGGTCAGGATATACCTGACTTTGAGCCTTCTGCATGGGATGCTATGAATAAACTCCTGGATGAAAATGAACCACCGAAGGCCGGAGGTTTTTCATTTAGAAAAGGAGGCTTATTGATTACAGCGATACTATTAATGAGTTCTATTGTTTATTTGACTTACCAGAAATGGGGAACGAATTCCAATAATGATCTCGCCAACGAGACTGAGTTTATTGAGGAGAATAACAGCTTAATAGAAAAGTCAAAAGGTAGTGATTTATCAACAGGGGTAGTTGAAGGGGAGGGTATTTCAGATCATCAGGAAGTAGGGGGAGAGTCAAGAACTTTGAATACTTCTGGTCATGGAAGGCCTGCTAAAAAGGAGCAGGTAGCCGAAAATTCAATTGAATTGGAAAGGGATCAATTGACTCAAGAAGAATCTGAATTAAAACTTTCTGCACCTAGGAGCAATGCCAGAATAGAGAATAGTAAAGAATTCAAGACAAAAACGTACTCAAGAAATTCGTCACTGATTTCAAAAGAAACTAACAGTAGAAAGACAGACGCTAAAGAGTCCGGTTCAGGAGCAATAGCCAAAAATTTGACAGCACAGAATTCGAACACAAGCATAAGTTCAACTGAACTTAAAGAAGAAGAAAATTCTGACAAAAGTCTATTAGCTGGTGGGGCTATTAGTTTAGATGAAGTTCAAATCGAAAAAACGAAAAAATGGACGAGTGAAATTGATGGTCTCCAAAAATTAGATCCGGAATTAAAACTAAATGGTTTCGCGTCAAAAAAGTTTGAGACTGTTGCTTCGCCAGAGGTTTCTACAGAAGAGCTTGTGAGATCCCCTAAGCTTGCTCTTAGATTGGCCGTTTCTCCCGATTTTTCAACGGTAGTTCAGAATCCTTTTGTTAAAGTCGGACATAATATAGGTGGTTTGTTAGAGCTGAGGCTGAAAGATCGATGGCATCTTCAGACGGGAGTAATAAAGTCTTTGAAGTTTTATTCCGCTCAGGCAGATCAGTACGAATGGCCACAATATTGGGGTTCAGAAAGACCCTCAGATTTGACCTCGGTCGATGCCAGATGTAATATGTTGGATATCCCTCTAAATGTCAGATATGATTTAACTAAAACCCGAAACACTTGGTTTGTTAGTGCTGGTCTCACCAATTATATCATGCTGAATGAACAATATGACTATATCTACGAAAGTGAGGATCCAGACAGAAAATGGACGAGTTGGGAAGGAAAAACTGGATTTTATGATGCCGGAGATATTAACTTCTCTTTTGGACTTGAGAAAACTTTTGCTAGGTCTATTAGTCTGCAAGTTGAGCCTTTTGTTAAAGTACCGATTCAAAATATTGGTTTCGGTAAGGTAAAGTTGTTAACCACCGGGGTCTTCTTCTCTACCAAAATTCCTTTGATCAGATAATTCACTGCAACCTTCAGAAAGGCTTGGTCGTATTGATTGAAATTAACTTCAAAAATTATTCAATCATGATCAAAGAAGACATTTCAAGAGCTAAGTTTATCAAGCAACTTGGTTTAAGCTCAAAAGCACTAATGGCCTTTTACTGTTTGGGAGGCCTCTCGGCTTGTACTACCGAGGATACTCCGGAGCCTAACACTAATACCAACAATAACCAAAATCAAGGTACTAACCAGGATAATGAAGATTCTGGAATTGAAGGTACCACTACAGGTGCCAGCATTGATTTTACATTAGATTTAACGCACTCTGACTTCTCAAAACTAAAAACTGCGGGAGAATTTGTTTACGTTTCAGATATAATCATTGCAAATTCCAGTTCAGGTATGGTAGCTCTCTCTAAAAAATGTACACACCAGGGCACTACTATTGAATTTAGATCAGGTACCAATGACTTTTTATGTCCTAATCACCAATCGCAGTTTGCATTAGATGGATCTGTAACTAAATCACCGGCCGCTAATCCGCTAAAAGTTTATACTACCTCATTATCAGAGGATGGTAACTTGCTTCAGGTGAAATCCTAATTAATAATACCCATGAAAAAACTCAAATTAACATTACTCATTACACTTCTTTTAGCTTTTTCATCCCAAGCTCAGGATATCGGAATTGATGACTTGCTAGAGGATTTTGAGACTGAAGAAACGGAGACATCTTTGTTGCCGGATAAAATGCTCTTTTCTCAGCGAATGCTTTGGGGAGAAAAAGGTATCTACAGAAAAGTGGGTATTGCTCCTAAAACACTAACGGCTGAGACAAGAGAACGTGAGTTAAAGGTACGCCGCAACATGTTTAAAGTTCATCAGGCTACAGGACTGCTAGCGGCTGGAGGGATGATTGCTCAGGCTATAATTGGTCCCAAGCTGTATAACGGTGATTTTGGGATTCGTCAATTACATAAAAATGTAGCCTTGGGCACCAATATAGCCTATGGAACCACAGCTGTTATGGCATTGACCTCACCACCGCCAATGGTCAATCGTAAGAAGTTTGACAATATCAAGCTGCATAAGATTCTTTCAGTAGTACACTTATCTGGTATGGTAGGAACTAACATACTAGCAAGACAGGCCTCAAAAGGCAATGTGAACAAAAACTGGCATAGAGCTGCCGCCATTACCACGTTTGGTGCGTATGCAGCAGCAATTGCCTCAATTAAAATGGAATTTTAATCAAGATATCAAATGAAAAAAGTAAGCATATTTTTAATCACTCTTCCTTTATTCGCTTTTAACAATCCTGACAAGAAGAAGATTGTGGCGGATCAGGCTAGCTCCTCTATCATGTATTTTATGGATCATCCTTTACATAGTTTTGAAGCTAGTTCAAAGGAGTTTAGAGCTATTGGTGTATTTGATGACCAGTCAAAACAATTGAGTGTTATGGCAGTAAAAGTAGCGGTCAACAGTTTTGATAGTGGAAATTCTAACCGAGATTCTCATGTTATTGAGAAAACTGAGGCTTTAAAGTATCCAAGTGTAACATTTACCTCAGAGGATATTTCTTATAACGGAGAAGAGGTTACTGCAAAGGGTAAGCTGGTTTTTCATGGCCAAACAAAACCTTTCACCATTAAAGGAACTCAGAAAGTCAATGGTTCTAAAATGAATGTGAGTGGGAAATTTGAGGTCAACATGAAAGATTTTGGTATCAAGCCTCCAAGTTTAATGGGGATGTCAACAGATGAAATCATCAAGCTTGATTATATGTTTTCCTTCGACATATAATAACTAATACCAATCAGCGAAAAAGCCCGGCAATTGCCGGGCTTTTTCTGTATCGAAACCATAAGAAGAGTATTAATACTCCCACATGTTATGTTCTTTTTCAATTAGCTCATATTCGATCTGCTTAGACTTTATCAGAGCTTCTTTAGCCGAGCCATATTCTTCATCAAGATACTTATCCAGAGAGTTAGACTTTTTCACGATTCTACCATGGAATAATCTCAATTCAAACGCGTCAGCTAGATTAATGTGCTTCGCCGTGTTTGCTTCGTTAAACCAAACAGCGTTCGGGTTATTTCTGAAGAATTGCTCTAAATCTTTATACTTGAAAGTAGCCAGGTTTTTCTCAAGACCATCGTTTGACGCTTCTGCTGGTATTTTGATTGAAATGGTTTGGATATCAAAATATTGACGAGAACGCTGTCTGTCAAACAACCAGTCTTCTTCTATTTCAAGAATATAGAACTCATTTGGGAACATTTCGTAACCATCTTGAGCTGCTGCGGTAGTTGAAGATTGCTCCTGAGCCTGAGGTTGCTGTGAATCATCATTATTTGATGAGCCATCACCCCAGCCGTCGTCTGAAGAACCAGAATCACCCCAACCATCGTCAGAGCCAGAATCATCTCCCCAGCCGTTATCAGAACCGCCAGTGTCATCTCCGAAACCAGCATCTATCTCAGCTTGAGAAAGTCCTCCACCTTCGAAACGTTTGAACATACGTTCATTGAATTCGTCAAGAGTAAGTCTCTCCTTTAAATCACCTTCAGCGTAAGCATCAAGGATACCAGACTTTACCCCTTCTATTAAATGCTTAGTGATTTCATTATCATAGGCAAATAAAGGCTGGTTTTGTTTTTCTCTAAGGTCTACACGTCTCCAAAGCGACATTTTAAAAGCCACGTTAGAGTCATGAACAGGTCTTAAAGAAAGCGGATTTAAACCGTTATCTGACTTTTCCTGAGCATTCACTGAACCACCAGCAACCATTAATCCGGCCAGTACAGCAAGTGAAGTTATCTTTTTCATTGTCTTCATAATTTTCTCTTTTATTTCAAAGGAATCTGAACCGTCATTTCACCGACGTTAACCTCTTCGGTTTGTCCTTTGAAGTTTCTTCTCAATACCTTGTTAATGGTAATTACATAACGATCTCCTGCCTGTGCATTGCGTGCAAGACCCGAAATATTTTGGCTTCCGCTCACACCTTTCAGGTTTCCTTTAGGTCTAACACCACTGGCAAGGAAAACATCATAATCAGTAACTCTGAAGTTTGCATCTTCAGGGTTGTTATTCTTAAAGTCTTCATCAGAAATGGCTACCACATTAATGGTTCTTACAGAAGAAGCGGCAAGACCTCTTTGGCTTACATTATCTGTAACCGGAGCATTATTGGCCAAAACCTGAATGGTAGGCTTAGGGACTCTTCTAACTCTGAAAGGGAAAGACTGAAGCTTAACACCTTCATTGGATACATCAAGTGTAACTTTAGACTGAGTAGGAACCACGGTTACATTTCCTCCAGTTCCAGGAATAAACTCGGCCCCAGTTCCACTAAAAGTAGGTTTGAACAATGGCCCGAGACCTGGTGACGTGGTTTGAAGCTTATTTGCACATCTGAAGTAAAGTGCCGGTAATGTAGCCGACTCTAACTGCACAGATGGTTTTAATACAGTGTACGTTTCTTCCTGAGTTACTTGTTCAGTAGTACCATCAGGTTTAGGGTAGGAGATAGACGCAGTGTAAGTTCTTTTCAGTTGACCATTCTGATCATACTGACCTCCCTGAGCTCTTACTTCATAAGTCCCTTTTCCGTCAACTACTGATAAAGGGGACCCGTTTATGCTAATTTTTGGAGTAAGAGCACTAGAGTATGCTCCAATGGCCACATCTGCCTTATAGGTTTGACCCGCAACCACAGTTCTGGAATCTGGTATGACTACAGCAAAAATCTTATCAAATTTAATCTCTTTCGCACCCACTAGTGAAGCAAGATAACCAAGAACCTCCGACTCTTGTCTTCTAATTTCTGATTGCTTCTGGCTAAGAGCCGCCATTGCAGCGGGAACCGGAGTACTCAGAAACATTGATTGAGCAAAATCTTTGTTGATCTCTCCAGGATCTTTAGTTCCTTCAAATGAACTATTGTCTTTAGCATCCGGAGCCAAATCTGTAAGAACTACTTTACCTTCTGAATATTCTTCTAATTTCGAAGTATAGTTTCTCAATCTGTTTTGAAGCTCATAACCATAACCATTTTTGGAGTTTCCAGGACCTACAAAAAGATTGGCTACTTTTTCCTCTTCAGCCAAATTTTTAATGCTCGAAACACCATTATCATCTGTTTCGTATCCTTGACCTGCTTCATTAATAATAATACTTCTAAGTTCCTCTATGTAAGAATTAATTCTTGATGTTTCGCTTCTTACACTATCTGCAACCAAAAGCAATTGTTTATATTCAGGCTTATCACCTGCGTTTTCAACTGCTTCCTCCATCGATCTTATTAATCTTTCATTAGACTCTCCCGCGGAGATATTTGCCGAACGAAGACTTTCATCTATGGTTAGAAATTTTTGAAGGATGGAATTACTTACCTGTAATGCTAACATCGCTGTTAGTACCAGGTACATCATTCCGATCATCTTCTGACGAGGTGATTCTTTTCCACCAGCCATAATATCTTGTATTTATATGGTTTATACTTTATTTAAGGGGCTTTTAGCTTAGTTGCCTTTCATGGCAGAAAGCATGCTACCGTACACTGAGTTCAATGAAGTCAGATTGTTAGTAAGCTTATTAAGCTCCTCTTTAAAGTGCTGAGTATCTTTTGAAGCTTCAGACATATCGTTCATCGCAGATGAAAGATTGCTGTAGAAAGCATTCATAGCTTTCAGGTGCTTGTTGGTATCCTGAAGCTCAAGTTCATAAACCGCGTTTAGTGCACCCATATTTTGAGTGATCTTTTGGAATTGGTCTCTGTAATCCTGAGCATCTTTTGTGGCATCCGCCATACTATTCATAGCTGTAACCGCCACTCCGTAGGCATTATTCATTTCTCCTACTTTAGAGGACGCGGATTTTACATTTGCTGCGTATTCATTAGTAGCAACAGTAGCGTCAGAGATGTCACCAAGATTAGAAACCGTATCAGTTAGTTTACCAAAGCTTGATTTAAGTTTATCAAAAACAGAAGAATCCATTCCGGCACTTCCCAGCATATCGTCCATTTTAGAAGTCAAACCTACGTTTGCGGTGGTAGCACTTCTTGGAGCAGGAGCAGGACCATCATAATCAGTTGATAATTCAGGATAAACTTTATCCCATTGATATTCTACTGTAGGTCTTACAAAAGATTGAACGGCGTAAAGAGCAAAGATCAATGCTTCAACACAAAGGGCCACCGGAAGGACAGTACCTGCCCAATCATAGTGCATAATTTTACCCATTGCCCCGATAATTACGAAAGCAGCACCGATACTATATACAGAAGGAATGAATTTATCCCAAAAAAAGCTAGGTCCGTGATTTGATGCCATTAGAATTCTAGTTTAAAAAAATGATTTTGTGATTTATGTTAGTGATTATAAAAACGGAGAACTTTCATTCTCCGTCTTGTTGGGTTCTTGTATGATTATTCTCTTCCAGGAACTGTACCTAGTCTATCAAGTACGTTTCTGAAACCGATATAGGATCTTGTTGCTGTTTTGTACTCGAAAGCTACTGTACCTGTTTCCAGATAGTAAGCTACGTCTTTCCATGATCCACCTTTGATAACTTTTCTAGGCTCATCATCGTCTTTATATGACGGATTTAAATCCCATGTTAGTGGAATATATGACTCAGAGTATGCGTCGATAGTCCATTCAGAAACGTTACCTGCCATATTATATAGACCGTAATCGTTTGGATTGAAAGCATTGGCTGGTGATGTATACATATAGCCATCAGCTCTGTAGTTTCCTCTGTAAGGTTTAAAGTTAGCCAGGAAACATCCTTTACCATTGGCTACGTAAGGGTTACCCCAAGGGTACTTAGCACCTTCTTTACCACCTCTAGCTGCCCATTCCCACTCTGCTTCAGATGGAAGTCTGAAAGCTGGTGATTTGAAAAGACCATTTTCTTCTCTGTAGGCATTATATTGTTTTGTTCTCCACTCTGAATAATAATTGGCAGCATCCCAATTGACACCTACTACAGGGTACATGTCAAAGGCAGGACTGTCAAAATAGTATTCTGTCATCTGGTCACCATTATGGTAGGAGAAATCTCTGGTCCAAACAGTGCTATCCGGATAAAGCTTTGACATAATGAACTCTTCACCAAGTACTGAAACAGAATCAGCCAACATATAATTGACGAATGTACGGTACTCATGATTGGTTATTTCAGTGTCATCCATGTAGAATGGACTGATGGTCACTCTCTTGTTCATAGCTACTCTGGATGAAAGAATATCCTGATCTGCCTGACCCATTAAGAATGAACCTGAAGGAATAAGAACCATTCCTGTAGGAGCGGTTTGCTTCCAACCTTTTCTGGCGGTAGCCACTACTTCACCATTTACCAATCCGTCCAGAGGATCTCCTTCGGCTCCACCTTTTTTACCTAGGCCTATTTTCTCTTTTGTTTTGTTCAGGAAACCACAACTTTGAAGCATCACCAAAGGTGCCGCTATCATGAGTGCCTTTACAAGAGTTGTCATTTGTCGCTTGTTCATAAAACAAGTAGATTATTTAATTTACAATTGTCCCTATTCAGCGAGAACAGACTAAAAACGTCAGCTGTTTCTCTATTATTGTGAAAGAGAATAAAGTTCTGAGATTCTTCAAATGGGAAGAGCACGTTCAGAATTTTTTTCAATTCACTGGTTATTTTGCACAAATCATGCCAATAAAGCTGTAAAGCCTACATGGCTCGACCTATGTTCATAATAAACTCCTTTACAGAAGACAGATAGATTTTGATTAATATCTGTATCTAGGGGTTCTTATGATTGACTTCTTTCCAGATCGGGGAGGGTTTAGATAATAGGTAAGCAGAATTTCATGTGAAGTGGGGGCTTTGGCTGGTGTGCCAAAAACCACGTAATCCATGGCATATCCTGCTCTGATTTTATTATTCAGGAAATTACCACCTATTAGGAAAGAAGCTGCGTCTTGCCACCTGTAATTCAAACCCGCCCATAACGAGGAATTATAGGTAACTAATGCCCCTAATTCAGGAGCTACTGTTTTAAAATCACTTTTTATCACAAACATTGGACTAATATCCAAAGTGTAAGTCACACCAATCAATAGGCTACCGTTTAGGTACAAAGTCCGAGGAAGAGGACTCGCGGCAGTTTCCGTAGAAAAACCATATGTCGGCTGATTCAAATGTTTCATTGATAAACCTAATTGATATGTTGGGTTATAGAGATAAATCCCTACACCAAAGTCAGGTTGAGTTTGACCAATTCTAGTAGACGGGATTGACGGGTCGTTCTCTTCTCTTGGTCTGAACTCCCCTCCATCCAGAATCCTGGAATACATGCCAGCCGAAAGACCTACCCCAAGGAGGTTTGTTCCTATTCTTTTATGGAATGAATAAGTGGCTGTTATTTCTCTATTCATACTGCCGCCACCTAACTGATCATTAGAAGCATAAATGCCAAGCCCTCCTTTGAGGGCTGAGAATGGTATTGAAGCTGACAATAATTGAGTCGTTGGCCCGCCCCCTTGATCAAAAGTTCCGGTGTAGCCAGTCCATTGTGTACGATATATGGCATTGACCTCGGTTTTTCCACCTATACCGGTGGCACCCGGGTTCAGATACATTCTGTTAAACAGATATTGAGTAAACTGAGGATCATTTTGGGCATACACAGAAACACTTACCAGCAGTACTAGTAAGTGTATCGTTATTTTGGCTGATCTTTTAAGTAATCTCAAGTATCTGTCTTTGTATAGTTTAACGTCAGGAACCGTGCTCCATTATCTTTTCTTAGCGGAAAAATAAGAAGTCTCCTATTACATACGGAAAACTAACACAAAAAAGTTACAAATTGTTTGCCTCTTTTATATAAAGTTCGAGTGCACCCGTCATTGAAGGGGCATTTGGAAGAGGAGCCTGAATGTCAAGTGTCCATCCCTTATCTAAAATCGCCTGAGCTGTGGTAGGCCCAAAAGCCGCCAGACGAGTTTTGTTTTGTTTCCAATCCGGGAAGTTTTGATCCAGAGCTTCTACACCTGAAGGGCTAAAGAAACAAATGACATCATAGAAAACCTCTGTTAGGTCAGAAAGATCTGCAGGACCCGTTTCATAGATGATTGCCTCAGTTAAAGGCACCTTGTTTCTTTCAAACATGTTCGGGATACTGTCGATTCTGATGTTTGAGCAAGGGTAAAGGAATTTCTCCTTTTTATGTTTCACTATCAAAGGCTCAAGATCGGCAGCCGTTCTGGTTCCTGTAAAAATCTTACGTTTTCTTACAGTGATGTATTTCTGCAGATAATTAGCTGTCTGCTCCGAAATACAGAAGTATTTCATCTCAGCCGGCATTTCTAATCTCAGACCTTCACATAACCTGAAGAAATGATCTACTGCATTACGGCTGGTAAACACAATGGCTGTGTGATCCAGGATGTCGATTTTCTGCTTTCTGAATTCTTTGTGTGTGAGGCCGTCTACGGCAATGAAGTTTCTGAAGTCAACTTGAATACCGTAACGATCTTTAAGACGATCATACGGAGTATTTTTTTTACCAGCCTTAAGAGGGTCTGATAACGTTACTAAGATACTTTCTACTTTATTCATTCTAGACTTAACTAAGTCTTGATCAATCTTTTCACTCATCCTTTGAGTAGGGTATTTAGATTTGTACAGTATTAATTATGGTTTTGTCAGAAAGCGAAGCGTAGACCGAGAACGATCGGCAGGATTTCGACGACGCAAAGATAAGCAATTAAATAAAGACTTTGAATTCCTGTACTTTTTAAAATGCTGAAGAAGGAGAGTGTCGTTCGTAATAAATATGTCAAGAGAAACACATAAAAGATGAGATCACTATCAAAGTTTTGACCCGGATTTAGATTGATATACCAGACAAACAAAACCACGATAAGTACCAGAAACAGGACTAATAAAAACTGTATGTTTTTATAGTAGTGAACATTCACAGATTTTTTTATTCCAAACAGCTGAGCCATAATGCTTAAAAAGAAATATTTAAGAATGTAAAAGGCATACGCCACTCCAGAAACAATCAAAAAAGCCAAAACGAATTTTGACGAACTGGTAGATGGATTCAGCTGAAAGGCGTTATTGAATAAGTAAAGTCCTCGCCCGGCCAAAAGAACATAGAGCAGACCCGTCGCAAGACTAAGAAGTACAACAAAGGCCTGATTTACTCTATTTAGAGGCTTACTAATTAAAAAACGTGTATCCCTTATTTTGGTAATAAATAGATCGCCTAAAGAAAAATACTCTCCAAATGCTTTTGGGTTGGTACTGCTTAACACTGTGGTGTAAAGAAAAACTAGGGTAAGGATAATGACATAACCATTATTAAAAGGAGGGAGGAGTCTCCTTCTCATCGTGAGGATTTCTGAACGTTCTATACCTGAAGAGGTTTCACCTTTGACAATTTCGGAGCCTATCAATAAGCTCTTATGGGTGATGTTACCGGAACCCAAAATTGACATCATGAGCTCGTTCCCTGTAAAAGTAGATAACGGAACTTCAATCCATTCGCCTGCTGGTAACTCTTTTAATAATTGATTATCTGCAAACAAATAACCTTTAACATTCTCAGATTTGGCGAGTAGGGTATACTTCTTGAATTTTTGAAGATCTATGAAGGCACTATGCGTCTGAGCCGATGATTGAATACGATCAATAAAAGGAATGAATATTTCCTCTGATTCATCATAGATATACCAATCATTCTCAAAATTTTTAATGATATGGTATTGATCATTAGGACCACCATCAATGCCCAGGCACTGGAGTGTGGTCAGAAGAGAAAAAATAAGCAGTAGGTACTTTTTAAACATTCCTATTTAAGTAGCTCTTATAATCAGGCATTTTGACTTCATAGTCTTGATTCATCAATGGAGAACTCAGCATGAAATCGGCAGAGGTTCTGTCACAGGCGATTGGGATATTCCACACAACACCAAGCCTCAAAAGAGCCTTAATGTCCGGATCATGAGGCTGTGCTGACATTGGGTCCCAAAAGAAAATCAAGACATCTATTTTACCCTCTGAAATTAAAGCACCTATCTGCTGGTCGCCCCCCAGAGGTCCGCTGAGCAATTTGGTGATGTGCATATCCAGGGCGTCCTCTATGAGTTTACCAGTAGTGCCAGTGGCAAAAAGCTGGTGTTTTTGAAGGGTGCCTTTATTATACTTAGCCCATTCTATTAACTCTGCTTTTTTATTATCGTGTGCCACCAGGGCAATCCGCTTTCGTGAAAGTAGAATCCGGTTTTCCATTTCAAAAATTTTGGCAAAAGTAACGAATTTGAAATTGACCACGCTTTTTACAAACCATTTAGTTTATGCGGTTGTTTAGAGATCAAACTAAAGATTCTTAGATGTCAAAAAAGGAAGAATTACTTCAAATAAAAACGCTGGGAGAACTAAAAAAGAGTAACTACGTTTCAAAATCCATAAAAGAAGAGTTACGTGATAACCTGATTCTTAAGCTTAGAAATAAAGAACAGGTTTTTGAGGGGATTTGGGGATATGAAGAAACAGTAATTCCTGATGTGGAAAGAGCAATTCTTTCAATGCATCATATCAACCTCCTGGGTTTAAGAGGGCAGGCCAAAACACGTATCGCCAGATTGATGGTAAATCTTCTGGATGAATACATTCCTGTAGTAGAAGGCTCTGATCTAAACGACGACCCGTTGAATCCCCTTTCCAGGTTTGCAAAAGACCTTATTGATGAAAAAGGTGACAAGACTCCTATAGTGTGGGTTCATCGTTCAGAAAGATATTATGAAAAATTAGCGACACCCGATGTGTCTGTGGCCGATCTAATCGGTGATGTAGATCCTATAAAGGCTGCCACACTAAAATTACCTTATTCAGACGAAAGAGTAATTCACTTTGGACTCATTCCAAGATCACATCGATGCATTTTTGTAATCAATGAATTGCCTGATCTACAGGCTAGAATTCAGGTTTCGCTATTCAATATTTTACAAGAGGGTGATATCCAGATCAGAGGATTTAAGCTGAGATTGCCACTTGATATTCAGTTTGTATTTACCGCTAACCCGGAGGACTATACTAACCGTGGGTCTATCGTAACTCCTTTGAAGGATAGAATTGATTCACAGATAGTTACGCACTATCCGAAGTCTATTGAAATCGGAAGAAAAATCACACTTCAGGAGACGAAGGTCAAGAGCGGTCAAGAGCAGATTGAGGTTGATGATGTATTGAAAGACTTAGTGGAGCAAATAGCCGTAGTAGCCAGAGAAAGTGAATATGTAGATGCCAAATCAGGGGTGTCTGCTCGTATGACAATTTCAGCTTACGAAAACTTATTGAGTGCAGCAGAAAGACGAGCCATTATTAATGCCGAGAATAAAACCAGTGCCCGAGTTTCAGATATCTACGGAGCGATTCCAGCTATTAACGGTAAAATAGAATTGGTATACGAAGGAGAAGTAGAAGGGCCGGTTTATGTTGCTCAAAGTCTTATTGGAAAAGCAATAAGAGCTGAGTTTTTGAAGTATTTTCCTGACCCTGAAAAGGAGAAAAAGAAGAAAGAAGGTACTAATCCTTACATTCAAATAACCTCTTGGTTTGCAGCTGGAAATCAGATTGAGATACTCAATGATATGACTTCCAAGGAATACGGAGCCAGACTAAAAACCATTGAAGGTCTGTCTGAACTGGTAGAAGAACTACATCCGGAGCTTAAAGGCGAAGAAAAGCTGTTCATGATGGAGTTTGCATTACACGGTCTGGCCGAGTTTAGTATGATCAGTAAGCAGGCTTTGGATCATGGTTTACACTTTAAAGATTTACTCGATAACCTGTTTGATCCTAATAAATATCTGTCAGATGATTCTGATGAGATGTATTAATCAGAGAGTAATTGCTCAATTTCAGGATTACCCTGGAATTGGGCATGCTGAAGGGCTGTATTCCCTTGTTGATCTTTGATTTTCCTATCTGCACCAGCTTCTAAAAGCAGTTTCACAATACTTACGTGACCAAAAGTACTAGCATAAATCAAGGCTGTAGCTCCGAGTGAATTTTGCGTGTCTATGTCTGCACCTTTATTTATCAATTTAGCTGCAAGTTTGTCGTAACCCTTAAACGCAACGCCCATTAGAGCAGTATTCCCCGAGGCATCTGTGGCATTCACGTCCGCTCCGCGTTCAAGGAAAAACTGCGTTAAATGCTCCTGCCCACTATAGGTAGCCATAATAACAGGCGGAAATCCCCTGTGGTCTTTTTGGTGAAGAAATTCAGGATTTGTGGATAAAGTTTCCTCTATTTCACCCGATTTACCTTCTCTAATTAATGCAAAGAAGTCCATTTTGTAAATTGCACGCACTAAGGCGTTACTTTAGTTAGTTTGTTGGAAGTGCTTCGGAAACATTCCGAAAATACTTTATGGTTTTATGTGGTTCATCTACGTTTTTAAAGCCGATATGTATCAAACATGGAGACTTTAAATTGATTGAAGATGATAATTCCACTTGCTAAATATAGTCCAAAGCAATTGAAAATTAAAATGAGGTAAGAACCTTCTAGTGAATGGTTAGATTATTAAATTCATAAAAAGTTAGATTTTGAACCTACAGCAATTACAATACATCCTTGCCGTGAATAAACACAGGCACTTTGCCAAGGCGGCAGATGAATGCCATGTTACTCAACCTACCTTGAGTATGATGATTCAGAAGTTAGAGGATGAACTTGACATTAAAATCTTTGATAGGTCAAAACAACCTGTATGTCCAACTGACGCAGGGGAGCAAATCCTGGAGCAGGCAAAAGTAATTCTTCAAGAGTCTAATCGTCTCATTGAACTTGCCAAAGAACAGCGAGACTATATAGGTGGATCGCTACGTATTGGAGTTATTCCTACCATCGCCCCGTATCTCTTGCCCTTGTTCATTCAGTCTTTTCACAGAAAATTCCCTGAGGTTGAGCTCAAAGTAAGTGAACTCATTACAGAGCATATTTTACAAAAGTTAAAAGATGGAGATCTGGACGCTGGTGTTTTGGTAACTCCAGATAATGAGCAGAATGTGGTAGATATTCCTTTGTATTCTGAGGAGTTTGTGGTCTATTCTCCAAGGGAGTTTGAGAAAGAATATTTACTGGCTGATGACATCAATGCTGATGAACTTTTACTACTGGAGGAGGGACATTGTTTCAGGTCTCAGATCATTCGTTTTTGTGAGTTACGAGAGAAGAAGGAGAATTCGCTGCAATTTACTTCGGGGAGTTTAGAGACACTCAGAAACCTAGCCGATAAACACCTGGGTATAACAATCTTACCAAAAATGGCTACCCTGAATTTTACATATGAGCAGATGGCAAAAGTTAAGCTCTTTGCAGAACCTCGGCCAGTAAGAAAGGTGAGTTTAGTGATGGCACGTAGTTATGTCAAAAAGAAATTGACAGACCTGCTAGCAGATGAAATAAAATTTAATCTACCGGCAAGTCTGCATCTCGAGTCTGAAGTGGAAGTTCCTTTTAGTAGGTAAATTATAGACCTTTAATTGTTTTAAGAATTTGATTACCTACCTCGGTTCTAATGTTTAGCGAGCTGATCTTTGTATTTTCTCTGGTAGGATAAACTCTATTTGATAAGAACACATATACCAAATCGTACTGCGGATCTATCCAGGTGAAAGTACCCGTATAGCCACTATGACCGTAACTCAAGTCTGAGGCCTCTTGAGGACCATTCGCAATATTCTTATTCGGGTGTAATTTGTCAAAAGCTATTGCTCGGCGGTTTTCTTCAGGGTCAAACTGATAGGCTGTACATTCGGCAATTACCTCTGGTTTAATAAATTCCTGACCACCGTAGCTACCATTTTGAAGATACATTTGCATCAGTTTCATAAGATCATTGGCATTGCCAAATAGCCCTGCATGCCCTGAAATACCGTTGAGCATACCAGCTCCCTCGTCATGAACTCTGCCGTGAATTTGAGTCTTTCTGAATAGTGTATCTTTTTCTGTAGGTACAATTTGATGCAGAGGGTAAAACCTTCGTGGGTTGTACGTGAGTGAATTTGCTCCTAAAGACTTATAAGTATCTTTTAAGTATTCCTCCCAAGGTTTTCCTACTATATTCGGTACAAAGTCAGGGTAAAAATAATAGTGCATGTCGCTGTAAACATACCCCTGATCTGGTTTTACTGGCGACTTAATAATTTGATTTAGAATTGTCTTTTTGTAATCCTTGTGAATCCACAAACTATCGGCTACCTGAATGCTGAATTCTTCACTAGGCTTTTCAGAGAATATACCTGGTTTCCATGTAATGGTGGTGGGATTGAGAAGTTCCATCCATAAATCCTTGTTTCTCTTTACGGAACCCAGATAATCAATTTTCTTCTCAGGCTTTCTTTTGAAAAGCTTTTGAAAGAAATTTCTTTTTGGTTGAGGAAAATATTCAAAGTCATCCATCAGGTAAGGTTTGGCTACCAAGCCTTTATTGATAGTTGATAAGGTATCAATACAATCCATCCAGAAAGGAATCCAGGATTTCAACCCGCTTCTGTGGGTAAGCATATCTTTAAAGGTGAGGTTAGCCTTATTTGTACCTTTGAGTTCTGGAACATTGTCAGAAAAACTGGCGTCCAGATCAAATTTGCCTTCACTCATGAGCTGCATCACCGCCAGGGCAGATGTACTTATTTTGGTCACTGAAGCCATATCATAGAGGTCGGTTAATTGAACGGCACCCATTTTTTCAACGGCTTCAGGGTTACCAATTGGCATCGGAATACCCACCTGGCTTTCAGGTTCATAAGGGTTATGATTGTCCATAACATCCTTATTGCCTTTCTCAAAGTCCTGTTGCTCTTCAGGTGTTAAGTAGCCACCTCTTTTTGCATCTTCATAGGTATGATAGCCATAGGCCTTCCTATAAATTACTCTTCCGTTTTTAGCTACCTGAAATGCTGCTCCCGGGTAAGCTTTCTCAGTTAAACCTAAATTTATGATGGAGTCTACGCGGCTTCTTAAGAGGGTACCATCCAGACCTTCTTGCTCAGGTACACCATAGGCTAAACGACCAATACTTTCTTTCTGAATACCGAAACCATACGGGTATTTTTCATTCACTGTTATGGGTAAAGAACCTTGAAAAGGAATTGCCCCGAAAATGGCCATCGTAGCTGCCTCTTCTGTGTAAGAAGTTTGTTGATTTGCAAGTACTATTGATTTGGCTGCTTCGAGGCTTTCAATTTTATTGATGGAGAATGGATTTCCGAAGATTACCACGGTACTGTTCTTATTCTCTAACAAAGCTTTCAAGGCAAAATTGTTTTTTTCAGAAACCCCATAATTGCTGTATGGTCTTATACTTTGCAGGTGCAGGCCTATAACTAATTGATCATAGGCCTTAGTTCTATTATGAATCAATTGCACCAAATTATCAGATGCATTGACCGGCAGGTTAAAGAAATCTACTTCAGTATAATTCTTTGCCATTTCCTGAAATGGTGAAGTGCCAGCGTTGTCAATAGATACAAATGCTATTTTTTGCTGGAGATTTTTAATTGGTAGGTTTTCCTTTTCGTTTTTCAGAAGAATCAGTGACTTTTCTGCTAATTCTCTATTAAGGAAGTCGGCTTCTACGCTGTTAAGGTCTTCTATCAGGCTCTCGATTTTTGTTGGTTGATAAGCGTCAAGGCCAACCCAGGATTTGGCTTTGAGTATTTTCAAAACTCTTTCATTCAAGACTTCTTCTGTAAGTTCACCTGTGCTTAAAGCTTCTTTTATAGCCTTTACAGCTGTTGGAACATCACTAAAAGTTTCTAATATGTCATTCCCTGCGATAATAGCCTGTACAAGGGCTTTGCCATCAGGGAAATGCTTGGTAATGCCTTGCATATCCATGGCATCAGTGAAGGTCAAACCCTCGAATTTCAAATCTTCTTTCAGAAGTTTAGTAATGATTTTAGGTGAAAGTGTGGCCGCCAGGTTTGGTGTGTTATCTAGCTCTGGAATACTCAAATGTGCCGTCATTACTCCTGTAAGTCCGCTGTTGATCATACTCCTGAAAGGTGCTAGTTCTACACTATCCAGTCTGTTTCTGTCATGAGGAATCACGGGAAGATCATAATGAGAATCAACCCCTGTATCTCCATGCCCTGGGAAGTGTTTGGCTGTTGCAATTATATGCTGACTTTGAAGCCCCTTCATGTAGGCTGTCGCTTTTTCAGTGACCATAGTGGGGTTTTCGCCAAATGAACGGAAATTAATCACTGGGTTTTTAGGATTAACATTGACATCAGCCACAGGGCCATACATTACATGAACCCCAATTCGCTTACACTGTTTACCAACCTCGGCAC
The DNA here is from genome assembly GCF_052828545.1 of Jiulongibacter sp. NS-SX5. The sequence continues at coordinate 1,431,361 of NZ_CM128248.1, read as the reverse complement.
CCATTTTCTCAATTAGCGAAGTTTGTCCATTGATTGCTCCCAATGACATCTGGTATGGAAAACGGACCGTACTGTCAAGTCTCATAGCAAGGCCCCATTCAAAGTCCATCCCGATTAACATAGGAACCTTGGAGACTTCCTGCATTTCATTAATGATCTGAGCCTGAATGGTAGGTTGCCCGGCAAACATGGCCAGACCACCGATATGATATTTTTCAACCCATTTTCTGATTTTTTCTGGTTCGTAGCCTTGCCCTGAAAAGTTTCCTCGAGGCATCAGAAGTTGACCTATTTTTTGATCAATGCTCAAAGTATTGAATACTGAATCTACCCATGAGTGATTGTAATTGACTAGAAAGTCTGGTTTTTGCTGTGCAAATGAGCCTAAAGAAATGCTTAATAAGGTTAGCGTAAGTAAAGCTTTTTTGATCATAATGAAGTGTTAGAGGTTAAGCTCTCAAAACTAAGAATTATTTCAAAAGATGAGACTATGATAGTTTTTCTTCTATTCGTAATCCTCTGAAAAAGTGTATTTTTGGAGTTTGAAATTATAACAAACACAATGAGAAAAATAATTGCCCCTTTGTTCGCTTTGGTATTTGCGGCGAGTTCGTGCTGGAAAAACAAGAGTCCTGAGGATTTGCCACGACTCAAGGAAGCTTTTAAAAAGCAGGTGGAGACATTTGAGAAGGACAAAATCACAACTAATGAGAATGTGACAAAAAGCTTAGAGTCTCTTAACGGTCTCAAAGGAGCTTTGGAAGAAGCCAAAAACGAGGACAAAGAATTTGCGAAAGTTTATGGTAACTGGGAGAAAGTTAATAAGCGTGTAGAAGACCTAAACAAGGAATATGAAGACTTAAAAAGTAAAGCTGAAGGACTGTTTACCGCTATGGAAACTCAAACCAACAGTCTCTCAGATGCCAAAAGTAAGGCTGATTTGACCCAGGCTATAAAATCGGCACGTGTTAAATACAATGGTACTCTGGCCAATACCGCCAAGGCAATTGGGAAATTGAGAGTTTTACATAAAGACGCTGTTGATGTGGTAAAAGCTCTGGAAGTGGCTGTTGCTTTGAATTCTTTTGATAATATCAATGCTCAATTAGAAAGTATTGAAGGTAGAGTAGATGGAATCATGGAAGAATTAAATGTGGCTGTGGAAGAAAGTAAAAAGTTGTATGATCAGCGAATTGATGAATTGAATTGATTTTATCTATTATAAAATGAGAAGCGGCGGATCATGACGATCCACCGCTTTTTTACTTTATGGACAACTATTTTCAATTTTAGCTTGGAAGACGGAACCACCATCAACCTTAAAACCTGGACTTAAAAGAATGTTGTTGCCAGCTTGAAGGTCTACTTCAGAATTATTGGAAATAACATTTGAGGCTTTAATGGATTGAACCGCTTTAATGTGTTGAGTTTGATTGATCAAATCATCATTTGGTGAAGTCAGATGGGTGTCTAATCCAATAATATTATAATTGGTTATAGAGATTTCTGAGGTCACTATTGGAGAGGTTGAGACTATTTTTACTTTGTATCCTGTGCCAGACTTTAGGTCATTTGGAAGAGTACAAGTAATTGTAGTACCATTACCCTGGCCTATTTGATAAGGATTGGTAAAATGACCATTTTCATCTGAAAGATATGCGATAAAGCTATTTCCTGCGTCAAAAGTACCACTACTGCTAAAGTCTATGTTGAAACTTGCCTGAGCACAAAGGGTTGTAGACGCCGGTTCTTGAAGAGCTATACTTCTGTCACCTTCAATAATCCAAAAACCTATGACATCAGGACCTATCAAAACGTTACCCTGATTATTTGGCTGATCGTACCCTCTAGCAATAAAGGTGTGGAAGTTTGGTTTTAAATAGTCCCCTGTAGCTATATTATTGGCCTCATAAAGAGAATATGGAGCCTCATTATCCTTGAAAAATTGGAGGTCGGTTGTTCCTGATAATTGAAGTCTTGTACTTTGCACATTGATATTTGGCACTGCCAAAATGGTAACTGCTTTATCCGAAATTTGGAACTCTGCGTTCTGGGTAAGAGGAGCAATTATTTCAGGATGAACGCCTCCATAAGCATAATAAAAGCTAAATGCTGGATTGGCGTTCTCGACGGATACCTCTGTGGTGGCAGTGGCGGTACATGCCCCATTAATAACAGTCAAAGTGTATATTCCTGCATCAGAAATGGAAGAATTTGTGATCGTTGGGTTTTGCAACGTAGAGTTAAATCCATTTGGGCCGGTCCAATTATAAGTTGGCCCTCCAGTTCCTGTCAATTGAATATTATCACCTTCAATGTAGGGGCCTGTATTAGAAGCCGTTACATTTAATGGAATAGGGACAATTTCAATTAATGCAGTAGAGTTTGCAGTACAATATTCACTATTCAAAGCAAACTGAGTGTATGTTCCTGGCTGTAGATTATTCAAAGTAAAACTTCCTGAATTAACCGTAACTGATGTAGTTGTGGAAATGCTGTTTTGGGTAAAAGCAAAACTAAATGTTCCATCAGGCATTGAAGTTGAAAAGGAAATGGTAGCATCATTTAAACCACATGCTGAAGGCCTTACATATGAAGTTACACCGAGAGTTTGTTCAGTATCATCTACTGAAACAACTGTTGTTGCCGTAGCAGTACAACCATTGGTTGCTGTCACTGTTACGGTATAAGTTCCGGCAGCAGTGATAGTCGCCTGAGCCGTAGAAGCCGAATAAGCACTCGGTCCTGACCAGGAATACGAATTGCCACCTGAGGCTGTTCTGGTGACGGAAGTAACCGCACAAGTCAGGTTATTCGTTCCTGAGATCGAAGGCGTGGGAGGAGTACTTTCAAGGGTTACAACGGTTGTTGCTGTAGCGGTACAGCCATTGGTTCCTGTCAGGGTCACGGTATAAGTTCCGGCAGCAGTGATAGTCGCCTGAGCCGTAGAAGCTGAATAGCCACTAGGACCAGACCATGAATAAGAATTACCACCGGAGGCAGTTCTGGTGACGGAAGTTACTGAACAGGTCAGGTTATCCGAACCGGTTATTGAGGGAGTAGGAGGAGTACCATCAAGGGTTACAACGGTTGATGCCGTAGCAGTACAGCCATTTGTTCCTGCCACTGTTACGGTATAAGTCCCGGCAGCAGTGATAGTCGCCTGAGCCGTAGAAGCCGAAAAGGCACTCGGTCCAGACCATGAATAAGAATTACCACCGGAAGCAGTTCTGGTGACAGAAGTAACTGCACAAGTTAGGTTATCCGTTCCTGAGATTGAAGGCGTAGGTGCAGTACCATCAAGGGTTACAACAGTTGTCGCCGTAGCGGTACACCCATTGGTTGCTGTCACGGTCACGGTATAAGTTCCGGCAGCAGTGATAGTCGCCTGAGCCGTTGAAACCGAATAAGCACTAGGTCCGGACCACGAATAAGAAGTTCCACCGGAAGCAGTTCTGGTGACAGAAGTAACCGCACAGGTCAGGTTATTCGTTCCTGAGATCGAAGGTGTAGGAGGAGTACCATCAAGGGTTACAACAGTTGTCGCCGTAGCAGTACACCCATTAGTTCCTGTCACGGTCACGGTATAAGTTCCGGCAGCAGTGATAGTCGCTTGAGCCGTAGAAGCCGAAAAAGCACTCGGCCCGGACCACGAATAAGAAGTTCCACCTGAAGCCGTTCTGGTGACTGAAGTGACCGCACAAGTCAGGTTATCCGTTCCTGAGATCGAAGGTGTAGGAGGAGTACCATCAAGGGTTACAACAGTTGTCGCCGTAGCAGTACAGCCATTAGTTCCTGTCACCGTTACGGTATAAGTTCCAGAGACAGTTATAGTCGCCTGAGCCGTTGAAGCCGAATAAGCACTCGGTCCAGACCACGAATAAGAAGTTCCACCGGAAGCAGTTCTGGTGACAGAAGTAACCGCACAGGTCAGATTATCCGTTCCAGAGATGGAAGGCGTAGGAGGAGTACCATCAAGGGTTACAACAGTTGTTGCCGTAGCGGTACACCCATTGGTTGCTGTCACGGTCACGGTATAAGTTCCGGCAGCAGTGATAGTCGCCTGAGCCGTTGAAGCTGAATAAGCACTCGGCCCTGACCACGAATAAGAAGTTCCACCGGAAGCAGTTCTGGTGACAGAAGTAACCGCACAGGTCAGGTTATTCGTTCCTGAGATCGAAGGTGTAGGAGGAGTACCATCAAGGGTTATAACAGTTGTCGCCGTAGCAGTACACCCATTAGTTCCTGTCACGGTCACGGTATAAGTTCCGGCAGCAGTGATAGTCGCCTGAGCCGTTGAAGCCGAATAAGCACTCGGTCCAGACCACGAATAAGAAGTTCCACCGGAAGCCGTTCTGGTGACTGAAGTAACCGCACAGGTCAGGTTATTCGTTCCTGAGATCGAAGGTGTAGGAGGAGTACCATCAAGGGTCACAACAGTTGTCGCCGTAGCGGTACACCCATTGGTTCCTGTTACGGTCACAGTATAAGTTCCGGCAGCAGTGATGGTGGCCTGGGCAGTCGAGGCAGAATAAGCACTCGGTCCAGACCAGGAATAAGAAATTCCACCGGAAGCAGTTCTGATCACAGAAGTAACGGCACAAGTCAGATTATCCGTTCCTGAAATCAAAGGAGTAGGAGGAGTACCATCAAGTGTTACAACGGTTGTCGCCGTAGCAGTACACCCATTAGTTCCTGTCACCGTTACGGTATAAGTTCCGGCAGCAGTGATAGTCGCCTGAGCCGTCGAAGCCGAATAAGCACTCGGTCCAGACCACGAATAAGAAGTTCCACCGGAAGCAGTTCTGGTGACAGAAGTAACCGCACAGGTCAGGTTATTTGTTCCTGAAATAGAAGGCGAAGGAGGAGTACCATCAAGGGTCACAACAGTTGTTGCCGTAGCGGTACAACCATTGGTTGCTGTCACTGTGACGGTATAAGTTCCGGCCGCAGTGATAGTCGCCTGAGCCGTTGAGGCCGAATAAGCACTTGGTCCAGACCAGGAATATGAATTACCACCGGAAGCCGTTCTGGTGACAGAAGTAACCGCACAGGTCAGGTTATTTGTTCCTGAGATTGAAGGAGCGGGAGTAGCATTATCCAATGTTACTGTAGTAGTCTCAGTAGCAGTACAACTATTAAACCCAGTTACTGTTACTGTATAAGTTCCCGGAGTAGTTAGAAATACCACATCTGTAGAAGCGGAAAAGGTGCCGGGTCCTGACCAGGAATAAGAAGCTCCACCGGAAGCAGTTCTGGTGACAGAGGTAACCGTACAGGTCAGGTTATCGGTTCCCGAGATATTGACGGTTGGTAGAGCTGAGATCGTTAGGTTTTCAGTTGAGTAATTGGAACAACTTCCCGAGGTAGTGTAGGTCACAGTATAGGTTCCCGGTGTACTGGCAGAAACATCAATCTGACCGGTGCTGGAATTAATGCTCAATCCTGCCGTGCTGCTGAATGTTCCACCTGCAAGGCCAGTGATCGTTGGTGTAGGGTCAGAAACACTGGTGCAATAGGATGGAGAGGCATAGCTAAAGCCGGCATTATCCAGAGCGTTTATGGTCACGCTTTGAGTGGAACTATTGGAGCAGCTTCCTGATGTGGTATAAGTCACGGTATATGTTCCTGGTGTGCTGGCAGAAACATCAATCTGACCGGTGCTGGAATTGATACTCAATCCTGCCGTGCTACTGAATGTTCCACCTGCAAGGCCAGTGATCGTTGGTGAAGGGTCAGAAACACTGGTGCAATAGGATGAAGAGGCATAGCTAAAGCCGGCATCATCCAGAGGACTAATAGTGACTGAAGTCGTTGTTGTTACTATAGGGCAGCCACCGCTGGCCGCAATCGTATAGGTTACCGTGTAGGTGTCTGGCGTGCTGCCGGATGGTGCAATCTGACCGGTGGTGCTGTTGATACTTAATCCAGCCGGTGCTGAGGTGAAGGTCCCGCCAGCGGTGCCTGTAAGGGTTACAGCTGCAGTACTGGCTGAGCTACAATAAGGTGTGCCAGCGTAGCTAATTGTTGCTGAGTTTGTGCAATTAACATAAGTAAAAGGAACAAAATAGGTACAGCCGCCACCATTAGGCGTTATTTTGGCCAAAAGTGTCTGCGAACCAGAAGATAAACTTCCATTAGGAGTAAATGTATTAGGCCCTACAAAAGTACCCGCTGATGTTACGGAGTCACTTTTGAAAATGCCGTTAATGGTTCCATTATACGTACCGCCATACGTAAAAATAGGCGTAGGATTATCATTAACTATGACCGAGGAATTTGTGGTATTAACTATGGCATTATCCGAAGTACTAAGATATTTCAGAACCCCATTATTGATGAAAGCACCGTTATTATCCAAAGGCCCGTTTAATACAATGGTATAACCGGCATTTGTGTAAGTATTTCCGGCGGTTACCACTAATCTTCCCTGCTCTACCAGTACCTTCCCACAATTATTGTTGTTAAAAGTGGCTTCGTTCACCAGACCATCCGATCCTACGGAGGCGTTTGAACCAATCCTGATTTCTGAATAATTATCAAACGAGCCTCCTATATAATTCCGCAGTCCGTAACTATTTGAACTGTCAATGCTTATCACTCCGTCGATACTATTAGTGAAGCTGCCCTCATTATACAGACCCGTGCCTCCCACACTAGCATTTGAACCGATTTTGATTTCTGAATAATTACTGAACGTGCCTGAATTATTATAAAGGCCAATTGAAAGGGACCTATCAATACTAATTAAACTATTGGCATTATTTTGAAAAGTTGCCAGATTATACAGGCCAGATGATCCTACACTTGAGTTTGAGCCAATCTTGATTTCTGAAACATTCGTGAATGTACCAGCATTATTCCGAAGACCGTCTCCGGTTGACCCATCAATGTTTATTACTCCGCCAGCATTATTGTTAAAGACTGCATCATTAGATAAACCTATATTCCCCACGCTCGAGATTGAACCGATCCTGATTTCCGAAATATTGGTAAACGTACCCGAAATATTTTGGAGGCCAACACCTGTGGTACCGTCAATCTGTAGCAGGCCACTGGCATTATTGTTGAAACCCGCTTCGTTTCTCAATCCATTAGCTCCAACAGCGGCATTTGAGCCAATGATTAAATTAGAAATGTTCGAAAATGCACCTCCGGCAGAGTTCAGAAGCCCGTTGTTGGTTGACCTGTCAATGTAGATAGCACCATTGGTGTTATTGTTAAATGTGGCTTCATTATACAAACCTGTACTTCCGACACCGGCGATAGAACCGATTCGAATTTCCGAGACATTCGTGAACGTATTCGAATTATTCCAAAACCCAATATTAGATGACCTATCAATATAGATCATACCACCCGCATTATTTTGAAAGACAGCTCGGTTAAACAGGCCGTAATTTCCCGTACTGGAATTTGACCCAATTTTGATTTCCGCCGCATTATCGAAGGTACCCGACAAATTCCGAAGACCCGCCTCGGTTGACCTGTCAATACTTATTTGAGCGTTGGTATTATTATTAAAACTCCCCTCATTATATAGGCCGTAATTTCCTGTTGAAGAAGTACTACCTAAGATCAGTTTACCATAGTTTTCAACGGTTCCTTTATTATAAAAAGCGGTACTGTTTCCACCACCAAAATCTTTGAAGTTGTTAACGGTCAATTCCCCTGAACTGGCAATGGTCAAAGTAGCTCCACTCTGTACCTCCACACTTTTGGCTACCGCCGAATTTACAACGATGGTAGGTGGATTACCTGGAGCTGAAGGGATAGACACATCATTGGTAGCCGTAGGCACTCCGTTTGGAGACCAGTTACAGGCATTGTCCCAGTCTGTGTCGGCAGAGCCGCTCCAGGTCATGAGCTCTGTACTGGTGGCTACCTGTGTGCAGGTGGCACTGCCAGTTCCCTGTATTTGAAACGAATAGTTTTCGCCTGAATACGGAATATTAACCAAAGCTGTCTTAGGACCAGGGTTTGTTGTTTCAAATCTTATTTGGAATAACACGCTATCATTAGCTGATATGACGCTTGAGGAAGGCTGAGTTGAAATGAAATCTGAAGCATTTGTACCGTTAATAAAAAGGCTGCCAACGGTAAGGTCTTGGCTAGTTAAGTTTTTGATATAAAAGTTGTTAGTATTATTCCCGTTGTAAATATTAATTGTGCCAAAGTCTGTAGAATCAGTAAGGGACGGAGTCAAATCCCCATCCGGGATAAGGATGTTATTTCCGTATATTGCCAGTGGAGAGGCTTCATTAAAGCAAATATAATCGAGAGCAATGTCTGACCTGAATGCTATTCCTGTCTTTCCCCTGAATCGAACAACAATGCTGTCTCCTATAAAACTGGACAGACTAATTTCCTCAGTGAACCAACTATTGCCCTGATCCCCGTATTTTGTCCAGAAATCATTGACAAAACTTAAACCACCATCTGAGGAAATGTCAATTGCGAGAGAGTCAACAAATGCACCATACATGTAATAGGCAAAACTTAGCTGTGGACTTAGAGCATCACTCAAATCGATAATTGGGGATAATAAAGATCCAGATGGGCCAGCAAGACATCCACTAGCCTCCAAATATAGGTACTTGCCTGAAGAAGTTCCTTCAGAGTAATCTGTTTCCGGGCCGGTAGTTTCAGATGGTGTGGGGCCGGAATTGACCCGCCAATCTATCTGGTCACTATTATCATTAGTCCAACCTTCTATGAGATCACACACCACTGCTTCACAATCACTGGTGGTGGCACAGTTAGTAAAAGTTTCAAAATCTTGACAAAAACCTAATTCTTTTAATTCCAGGCCAATACCTGATATTCTAAACCCAAAATCCCCTTCATCAGCATCATTACTGGAAATGGTAACTACAGCCTCTTTTATACCTTGACTGTCAGGATCAAAACTGATTTGAAATTCTGAACTTCCGGAAGAAGCAATGGAAGCGGCAGGCTGAGTAACAACTGTAAATGACGAAGCATCTGTACCTGAAATAGTCACCTTTGGCGTTCCGGTCAGTTGAAGCGTTCCCGCTCCAGTATTCTCAATGGTAAAGGTATTGGTATTACTACCTGCTGTAAAATTAACATACCCAAAATGTGTAGAATCAGAGGTAGATGGGGTGATATCTCCATCCGCAATATTTTGGCCATTCCCTTTAAGATTGATTTCAGGATATCCTCCATCTTCGTCTTTAATCACTACCGTCACTTGTTGCGTTCCACTCTCCACGGCATTTGTGGGAGTTCCCATATCAATGATAACGGTTTCGTCACCCTCGGGTATCCCGTCGTATTGAGATGTCACCCTTATACTGTCCATGGTCTCTCCGGGAGACAAGGTAATTGTATTTCCGGTAATTGAATAGTCAGTCCCTCCTCCGGTGGCAGTCCCACTAAAAGAAAGTGGAATGAAAACGGTGGTACCTGCCACCACATCTATTTTGCCACGGATGTAAGCCTGACCACCACTCTCGTCGGTAATAGGGTTGTAATTGCCTAGGACCTCCAAGGTTGCATTAGGGGGAGAATCATCATCGATTATGGTATAGGTGACTTGCTGAGTACCACTTTCGGTTCCGTTGCTAACACTAGTTATGTCTATCTCAATACTTTCATTTCCTTCGTATAGGGCATCAGGAACGTTGGTGAGACTAATGCTATTGCTTGTGTTTCCTGAAAGGATGAGAATATTGGTACCACTTCGGCTATAATCCACGCCGGAGCCTATCGCTGTTCCGCTAAAACTTAGATTCACTGTAGTGGCAGCTCCATATGCGTTGGACAATGTTGCTGTTACTGCTGTTGATGTAGTGATGGACTCAGATTTGGATTCAGGGGTGATGCTCAGTGTGACGGTCGGTACGGGTTGTACGTTTACAGTGGCAATATAATCTCCGGAACTATTTGCCGATCCGTCATTCACCTCAAATTGAAAAGAAGTATTTGTGCTTCCATTCTGAATATATTGAAGGTTGCCGGCGTCCAGATCTGCTTTACTGATTTGATCATTAATTGAGACTGTTTCGCCACCGTCGAAAAGGTCGTCATTATCAGCATCGAGATACAATGTGCCTGCAGCAGGAATTGACTCAATCAACACATGATCTAAAGGGTCAGAATCTCCGTCTGTATATCCGAAATCAGAGGTAGAAAATGTGAATGTTAAGTTCTCGTAAGCCGTAGAAGGAAAGGAGCTGGCGGTAGGAGGATTGCCTCCAATAGTGAAGCCGCTCCCTCCGTTATAATCAGAAGGCGTAATGTCTTGATTGGTTCCATCATCTCTTATCCAGTTCGTGTAATCATTTATGGTGGCCAACAATTGCGACTGTGAGCCTGAAAAAATACCATTGTATTTATAATTATCGACTTCTGTTATGGGGTCAGGATTTAACATGACAGCATCTATTCCGTTCGTTAAATCGGATGGCAGGGTGGATGTGGATGTCGACTGTCCTGCTGGAGCACCGCTCGGGTTACAGCCGGCGATTGTATTTGTAAACCACTTTGTTGTTGAATTATCACAACCTGATGTATGAGCATAGTTATCATCACCGTACAGACCAGCAATAAAGCTTGGATTAGCCGTGCCAATGGCTCCCTGATACGCTAGAATACCGTCCCCCCCTAAAAGATTAAAACTAGAAGGCGTGAAGCCATCAGTTGTTACCAGAGGTCCTAACGTACCCCCTCCTGTAATTTGTAATACATCTGGCGATGTTTCAATAATGGATACAATAGAACCGGCTGATAACCCTCCGGCTGGAGCAGTCCATTTTAAATGCGTCTCCGTACTAGGATACCAGGAGTCATCTTCATGCCACCCCTGGTCTGTAAAATAGATAACTTCTCCGGCTGGAATATCTGTTAGGGTCACAAAAGAATAACCATCTGGTGAATCTGTATTGTATCCCACAAATGCGATATCCCCTGGAGACAACGAAAAAGTGGGTGGGGCTATCATAGTAGCAGCGACACCCGTAAAGGGTTCATCCGGGATAATTGCCGTATAAGGACCTGCATTGAATACCCCGCTGTTTCCGGAATTGTATGAATTGACATCATGAATATAGGTACCAGCCGGAATGGTCAAAACAGCTCCATTGGCAATGGCATTGGCTGCTTCGAAAACGATGACCTCATCAGTGTTAACATCGAATTGTCCATATGAAGACCCATACGTTCCGAAAGCTGTAACACTTCCGCTTTGCCCGCCTGTGGTGGTATATCCGGGGCCGGTGGCCGTGCCGTGGCTGTTTAGTTTGGCCGAACTATATACATTTTTAATGACTACTGCCAGAGCCGGATTAGGATCGGTAAAATGATAACTCTGTGAAAATTCAAAATAGGCATCTTCATGAAGTACCATCTGTAGTCTGTTACCACTAGCTACACTAAATGTAGCGTTCAGTTGCTGAGCATGTAATCCAGCTAAAAAGGTAGAGAAAATGATTAGGAGAAGAAGTGAAAATCTCTTCATATCTTAGTTTTCATTATTGATATTGTCATTTACCTTGACTCAATCTGAGCTTCGTTTCTTAGGCGAAAGGGTATGGCCAAAGTTCGTATTTGTTTATACGTTTGTATTAACACAAATCGGCCAACCTTTGACTCATTTCAGTCAAATGGTTGCTTGGGTGCCTCTGAGGGTGCTTTTCAGCAGTAGCAATTAAGTTTTTTCAATTCAGGGATTATCCTTTGTCTTGAAAAACAATCTTCATGAAGAAAAGCAGACTATTCTTTTTGTTAGACAGCTGCTCTTCTTATTTACGGGCACACATTCTGAATTTTAGCTTCGAATACGGTGCCTGAATCAGCTTTAAAACCCGGTTTCAAAAGGATGCTGTTACCGGAGCGGTAATCCGACTGACCGTTCCCTGAAATCTGATTTCTAGCTTCAATCGTTTGTACTGCTTTGAAATCTTTGGTCTGACTGATCAGGTCATCATTTGGTGAGGTCAGCAGGGCGTTAGTTCCGATAATACTGAAAGCAGAAGCAGAGATTTCGGAGTTGACAATTGGCGAAGTGGAGACTACTTTGATCCTGTAGCCAGTCCCCGAAGTGATAGTCGCCGGAAGAGTACATGCAATGCTGTTTCCACTTCCTGAGCCAATCTGAGTCGGGTTTGTAAAATACCCGTTGGCATCAGAGAGGTAAACAATAAAGTTATTCCCAGCCTCAAAAGTACCTGTTGTACTAAAATAGACATTAAAACTGCCCTGAGCACAAAGAGCAGTGGCCGAAGGTTCAGTCAGGTTTATGCTTCTCTGCCCGTTAACAACCCAGAAACCAATGACATCAGGTCCCAAGATAATATTTCCCTGATTGTTTGGCTGGTCATAGCCTCTTGCAATAAAGGTGTAAAAATTGGTGCCGAGGTAGTCACCTGTTGCCATATTATTAGCTTCATACAAGGAATAAGGAGCCTGATTATCTTCAAAATACTGAAGATTAGAAGTACCGGATAGCTGTAGCCTTGTACTTGCCACCGTTACATTCGGTACGGCCAGTATAGTCACTGGTCTGTCAGAAATCTGGAATTCAGCATTTTGAGTCAAAGGAGCAATGATTTCCGGGTTAGCACCCCCATAGGCATAATAATAGCTGAACGCGGGAGTGGCATTTTGAATGGAGACGACTGTTGTCGCAGTCGCAGTACAGGCTCCGTTTACAACGGTGAGGGTGTACGTTCCCGCATCAGCGGTTGTGGCATTGGTTACAGGAGGGTTTTGCAGACTACTGCTAAAGCCATTAGGTCCCGACCAGTTATAGGTAGGCCCGCCTGTTCCGGTGAGCTGAACGGTTTCACCCTCCACATAAGGCCCTCCATTAGAGGCGGTGACATTCAATGGAATAGAGACGATATCAACTTCAGCAGAGGAATTCGCCGAACAAAGACCGGAACTGATGCTGAATGCAGAATAAAGTCCCGGCTGCAGATTACTCAAAACAAAACTTCCTGAACTCACAGTGACAGCAGCCGAAGATGTAATACTGTTTCTGGTATATCCAAGGGTATAACTACCGTCAGGCAACGAAGTGGAGAAAGTGATGCTGGCATCATTTAAGCCACAGGCCGAAGGTCTTTCGTAAGAAGTTACACCAATGGTTTGCGGAGTCTCGTCAGCCGTCACAACAGTTGTCGCCGTAGCAGTACAGCCATTAGTTCCTGTCACGGTCACGGTATAAGTTCCGGCAGCAGTGATGGTGGCTTGAGCCGTTGAAGCCGAATAAGCACTAGGTCCAGACCACGAATAAGAAGTTCCACCGGAAGCAGTTCTGGTGACTGAAGTAACCGCACAGGTCAGGTTATTCGTTCCTGAGATCGAAGGTGTAGGAGGAGTACCATCAAGGGTTACAACAGTTGTCGCCGTAGCAGTACAGCCATTAGTTCCTGTCACGGTCACGGTATAAGTTCCGGCAGCAGTGATGGTGGCTTGAGCCGTTGAAGCTGAATAAGCACTAGGCCCAGACCATGAATAAGAATTACCACCGGAAGCAGTTCTGGTGACTGAAGTAACCGCACAGGTCAGATTATCTGTTCCTGAGATCGAAGGTGTAGAAGGAGTACCATCAAGGGTTACAACAGTTGTAGCCGTTGCGGTACAGCCATTGGTTCCTGTCACAGTCACTGTATAAGTTCCGGCCGAAGTGATGGAGGCTTGAGCCGTTGAAGCTGAAAAAGCACTAGGCCCAGACCATGAATAAGAAGTTCCACCGGAAGCAGTTCTGGTGACTGAAGTAACCGCACAAGTCAGGTTATTCGTTCCTGAGATCGAAGGCGTGGGAGGAGTACTTTCAAGGGTTACAACGGTTGTTGCTGTAGCGGTACAGCCATTGGTTCCTGTCAGGGTCACGGTATAAGTTCCGGCAGCAGTGATAGTCGCCTGAGCCGTAGAAGCTGAATAGCCACTAGGACCAGACCATGAATAAGAATTACCACCGGAGGCAGTTCTGGTGACGGAAGTTACTGAACAGGTCAGGTTATCCGAACCGGTTATTGAGGGAGTAGGAGGAGTACCATCAAGGGTTACAACGGTTGATGCCGTAGCAGTACAGCCATTTGTTCCTGCCACTGTTACGGTATAAGTCCCGGCAGCAGTGATAGTCGCCTGAGCCGTAGAAGCCGAAAAGGCACTCGGTCCAGACCACGAATAAGAAGTTCCACCGGAAGCCGTTCTGGTGACAGAAGTAACCGCACAGGTCAGGTTATTTGTTCCTGAGATTGAAGGTGTGGGAGGAGTACCATCAAGGGTTACAACAGTTGTCGCCGTAGCGGTACACCCATTGGTTGCTGTCACGGTCACGGTATAAGTTCCGGCAGCAGTGATAGTCGCCTGAGCCGTTGAAACCGAATAAGCACTAGGTCCGGACCACGAATAAGAAGTTCCACCGGAAGCAGTTCTGGTGACAGAAGTAACCGCACAGGTCAGGTTATTCGTTCCTGAGATCGAAGGTGTAGGAGGAGTACCATCAAGGGTTACAACAGTTGTCGCCGTAGCAGTACACCCATTAGTTCCTGTCACGGTCACGGTATAAGTTCCGGCAGCAGTGATAGTCGCTTGAGCCGTAGAAGCCGAAAAAGCACTCGGCCCGGACCACGAATAAGAAGTTCCACCTGAAGCCGTTCTGGTGACTGAAGTGACCGCACAAGTCAGGTTATCCGTTCCTGAGATCGAAGGTGTAGGAGGAGTACCATCAAGGGTTACAACAGTTGTCGCCGTAGCAGTACAGCCATTAGTTCCTGTCACCGTTACGGTATAAGTTCCAGAGACAGTTATAGTCGCCTGAGCCGTTGAAGCCGAATAAGCACTCGGTCCAGACCACGAATAAGAAGTTCCACCGGAAGCAGTTCTGGTGACAGAAGTAACCGCACAGGTCAGATTATCCGTTCCAGAGATGGAAGGCGTAGGAGGAGTACCATCAAGGGTTACAACAGTTGTTGCCGTAGCGGTACACCCATTGGTTGCTGTCACGGTCACGGTATAAGTTCCGGCAGCAGTGATAGTCGCCTGAGCCGTTGAAGCTGAATAAGCACTCGGCCCTGACCACGAATAAGAAGTTCCACCGGAAGCAGTTCTGGTGACAGAAGTAACCGCACAGGTCAGGTTATTCGTTCCTGAGATCGAAGGTGTAGGAGGAGTACCATCAAGGGTTATAACAGTTGTCGCCGTAGCAGTACACCCATTAGTTCCTGTCACGGTCACGGTATAAGTTCCGGCAGCAGTGATAGTCGCCTGAGCCGTTGAAGCCGAATAAGCACTCGGTCCAGACCACGAATAAGAAGTTCCACCGGAAGCCGTTCTGGTGACTGAAGTAACCGCACAGGTCAGGTTATTCGTTCCTGAGATCGAAGGTGTAGGAGGAGTACCATCAAGGGTCACAACAGTTGTCGCCGTAGCGGTACACCCATTGGTTCCTGTTACGGTCACAGTATAAGTTCCGGCAGCAGTGATGGTGGCCTGGGCAGTCGAGGCAGAATAAGCACTCGGTCCAGACCAGGAATAAGAAATTCCACCGGAAGCAGTTCTGATCACAGAAGTAACGGCACAAGTCAGATTATCCGTTCCTGAAATCAAAGGAGTAGGAGGAGTACCATCAAGTGTTACAACGGTTGTCGCCGTAGCAGTACACCCATTAGTTCCTGTCACCGTTACGGTATAAGTTCCGGCAGCAGTGATAGTCGCCTGAGCCGTCGAAGCCGAATAAGCACTCGGTCCAGACCACGAATAAGAAGTTCCACCGGAAGCAGTTCTGGTGACAGAAGTAACCGCACAGGTCAGGTTATTTGTTCCTGAAATAGAAGGCGAAGGAGGAGTACCATCAAGGGTCACAACAGTTGTTGCCGTAGCGGTACAACCATTGGTTGCTGTCACTGTGACGGTATAAGTTCCGGCCGCAGTGATAGTCGCCTGAGCCGTTGAGGCCGAATAAGCACTTGGTCCAGACCAGGAATATGAATTACCACCAGAGGCAGTTCTAGTGACGGAGCTAACTGCACAAGTTAGATTATCAGTTCCTGAGATGTAAGGTGTAGGAGCTGTGCCATCAAGGGTTACAACGGTTGTTGCCGTAGCAGTACAGCCATTGGTTCCTGTCACGGTTACGGTATAAGTTCCGGCCGAAGTGATAGTAGCTTGAGCAGTAGAAGCCGAATAAGCACTCGGTCCAGACCACGAATAAGAATTTCCCCCTGAAACAGTTCTGGTGACTGAAGTAACCGCACAAGTTAGATTGTCCGAACCGGTGATTGAGGGAGTAGGTGGAGCGTTGATCGTAACACTAACACTAGAGCTGTTTGTACATGATCCTGCGGTGGTGTATGTAACATTGTACGTATTTGGGGTACTTGCCGAGAGGTCAATTTGACCTGAACTGGGATTAAGACTCAAACCTGCTGGTGATGCTGAGAATGTACCACCATTAATTCCAGTTATAGTAGGTAAAGGGTCTGAGGAATATGTACAATAGGATGAGGATGAATAGCTGAATCCGGCATCATCTGTACTTGTAACATTAACTATAACTGAGCCGCAAGATGACGGCGTAACACAGCCACCTTCCCCTCTTATATAGTAAATCGTAGAAGGCGAAGAAGGTGTAACTTCAAAGGTGCTGCTGTTAGTTGTTCCTACTTGGGTGCCTCCACATGAGCCCGTATAAATGTGCCAATTGGTGGCATCATTTAATGAACCTGCAATATTTAAAGTAGCTGTACTTCCAGTACAGACTGTTGAAGGGCTATAAGTTATTGTTGGAACTGAAGGACTGGTACATGGAATAACTCCGTTCCCTTGCACAGCGAAATCATAAACTGCCTCATCTGAGTCATTATTGTTGACTGTAATAGTTGCAGTTTTTAATCCAACCGCTGCCGGATCGAATGTAACATCAAAGGTGGCGGTGCCTGAAGCGGAAATTGTTGTCGGTATATTACTAACTACAAATTCGCTACCATGAGCACCACTTGAAGTTATGCTTGTAATATTGAGAGTTGCCCCACCCGTGTTCTCAATTGTGAAGGTATTGGTATTGCTACCTGAGGCTACATTGATTGTTCCAAAGTCTGTACTATCAGATAAAGAAGGACTATTGGCACCATCGGTTATGTTTTGGCCATTTCCTTGGAGGTTGATTTCCGGGCTGTTATTAAAATTGAAAGGTACGATATGTGTGCACGCTCCTCCAATTGGGGTGATTTTAGCATACAAAGTCTGTGTTCCAACCGGCAAACTTCCGTTAGCTGTAAAAGTATTCGGTGCAGTGAAGCTGCCAGCCGAAATGGTGGCCAAGTTGTTTGTAAAAATGCCATCTATTGTGCCATTGAATGTACCACCATAGGTAAAAATGGGGATAGCATCATTAATTACTACAGCGGAGTCTGTTGTGTTTGTAAAGCTACCAGATCCTGAGAATGTAGCGTATTTGAAAGTCCCTTTGTTCGTAAAAGTACCCGAGTTCTCAATGTCATTATTCACAAAAAAATACCCTCGGTTTATTACTTCATCATTAGTACTAATATCAAAAACACCTTGAAAAATTAGTATTTGGCCGCATTCATTATTAATAAATTCGTCGCTTGTGCTAATAGCTGTTGTTCCAACGGCGTTGTTTTTGCCGATTTCGATTAATCCAGAATTTAGGATATCTCCAGAGCCAAAACCTCTAAAACCCTCCGTATTAGAGCTATCTATAGTCAAAACACCTGTACTGCTATTTATTAATTCACCACCATTAAAGAATCCATAATCCCCCACAGAGGCATTTCTACCAATAGTTATGCTACCTGTATTAGTGACATTACCAACTCCATTATCAAATCCATATAATGTAGAATTATCAATTCCGATGGTTCCACCAGTATTTAAGAGCTCTCCCCTATTATTAAAGCCAATAGAACCGACGGCAGAATTTCTGCCAATCGAGACTTCACCGAGGTTATTAAATTCACTGAATGCGTCATTTCTTAATCCAATACTCGTAGTATTCTCTATTCTGATGACGGCTCCGGCATTATTAGTAATGTCCTCTTCATTATTAATACCATAGGATCCTGCAGAGCCTCCGGTACCTATGTTTAACAGTCCATTATTAGTAAAAACACCTTCATTATAAAAAGAAGTATTGGAGGAAGGAATACCCACACTTTTAAAGCCATTTATTGTTAGCACGCCAGTAGATGCAATTGTAAAATTCGCATTATGCTGAATTTCCACCGAGTTAGCTACCGCATTATTGACATTTACAATGGCTTGAAATGGGGTTCCCGAGGGAATAACAATATTATTAGTGGCCGATGGCAGACCATTTGGAGACCAGTTGCAAGCATTGTTCCAGTCTGTACTAACAGAGCCGTACCAGGTCATATCTTCGGTGGCCGTAGCTACAGAAGCACAGGAACTTGTGGAAGTCCCCAAACTATAACAAATAGTGCCATTAAACCTTCTTGCACCAATAGATATACCAAATGGATATAATTTCCCATAGCCCTCAAAAATAGTCAGATTAGAATCTGAAATTAAAGTATCACCAGGAGCGGTACCAGCTGCATCTGTATAGCGTATTCCACCAACGTAATCAGAATTTGTAATGTAGAAGGCATATCGCTCCCCAGCAGGAATGGTAAGATTTATAGGTATCGGCAGATGAGTAGGCACATTATCTCCGCTTGAGGTAAGATTCTCTACACTACCTATCAAAGTCCATCCAGTGGAGTCTGCATCATGACCAACAAAACTCCCCGGGCGATAATAGATTTCATAATTTGCAGTAGTTCCAACGTATAGTGAGGCATCAAAGTGGTTAATGGTGAGCGTATCGTCTGCCACTACATCAAACATAATTCCACGCTGCCCATTATCTCCATCATAAGGCGTAGCCAGCTCAGAACCTGTACATCCACTGGAAATAGTTGCTGTTGAAGAACCCTTCTTCTTTCCTAATAATGTAGAACTTTGTGGGTCGTCTGCATATTGGCTAAAGCTGGTAAAAGCCACAAAAATAAATAGAAAGATTAGGTATAGTTTTCTCATATCTTAAGCGATAAAACTTATTGAGTTGTTTTTTTAAAGAGCTTTTAAAAAGTCTTGTGTTCTTCTTCTGGAGGTCTTTAGCACCTTGCCGTCTTTTAGTTTTAACAAAACACAGTTCGGTATTTTCTTAAAAGACTCAATGAAGTTCTTGTTTACAGCCTGACTCCGATTTATACGGATAAACTCTTGGTCACAAAGCAATGCATGGATATGCACAAGTGATTTTGAAGCAGTGATTTTTTTGCCTGAATTCCTGAGGAAAATCTGCGTGTAGTTACTATCGCTTTCCAGATAAATAATCTCTTTAAATGGAATGGCTTTTTTGGAGGTATACAGTAAGTTTTTCATGTTTGGCTGAGCTGGTTCAATTAGCCCATCCAAAATTCAAAATCACAGACTTTGGGCGTTGACGTATATCAGACTTTTTTTGACTGATTTCTTACATTTCTAGCTTTTTGAAGCCTCTGAGGGGCTTTTTCCGAATTCTTCCTGATAGATTTTTGAAAAGTATGAGAGGTTTTCAAAGCCCACTTCAAAGGCGGTTTCAGAAACCGTTTTTGAAGAATTTTTCAATTTCTCAGCTGCCTTATGGAGCCTGAATTTTCTAAGATATTCATTTGGAGAAAAGGTGCTTATGCTTTTCAGTTTTCTTCTGAATTGAGATTCACTCATATTCAAATGAGCCGCTATAGTCGGTACTGTAAGAGAAGAATCATGGTATAGGTTTTCCAGGAAGTCTTGAAGATTATCCATGAATGCTTTTTCCCATGGGTTTATTTCACCTTTTAACTGTGTTATAGATTCTCCCACATTTTGAGAAAAGACCTTACGGAGAATGGCCCTGTTCTCTAAACAATTATTGACCACACCATTGAGTTCATCGGTGTCAAAAGGCTTGGTCAGAAAATGATCGATTCCCATTTCCAGACTCTTCAGCTTTGTTTCCTTATTACTTTTGGCGGTAAGCATAATAATGGGAACGTGACTAGATGCCGTATTTTCTCTGATCTTACTACTAAATTCAAGGCCATCCATTACGGGCATCATTAAATCTGTAATGATGAGATCGGGAACTTCTGAACTAGCCAGGGCAATTCCCTCTTTACCGTCAAAAGCCCGCAGGAGATTAAATTCATGTGAGAGTATTTCTGAAAGGTACTCCTGCATGTCTGGATTATCTTCTACTAGTAGAATGAGCTTTTTCTTTTCATTTGGATCTTGATCTAAAATAGTGGGTGTTATTGGTTGATCCGAACTCTTACGGATTACAAAGTTATCTGTTGGTTCAGTGTTATGGTTTATGTAGTCTCGCCATGTGTCTTCATCAGCAGGTAGTTCTACCATAAATGTAGTTCCGATCCCTTTATTGCTGACCACCCTTACTGAACCTTTTAGAAGATCTGTAAGCTCCTTAACCAAAGAGAGCCCAACACCTGACCCTTGATGGTTTTGAGAATTAACTTGATAAAATTTCTCAAAAATATGTTCAATATCTGCCTCTTCAATTCCTTGACCTGAGTCTGCCACACTTATCAGCACTTTTTTCGGGTGATTCTCAAACTGAACAGTTACGGAGACTTCACCTTCTTCCGATGAATATTTAATAGCGTTTGTTAAAAGGTTGGTAACAATTTTATTGAGCTTATCATCATCAAAATAGGCCTCGAAACTGTCATTTGTCTGTTGAAGGTTTAATCGAATACGTTTTGAGGTAGCAAGTGATTCAAACGACATCACCTGAAGTCTTATTTGACGGGCAATGTCAGCCTTGATAATATTTGGTCGTTCCTTACCAGATTCAAGTTTCTGAATATCTAAAATTTGCCCAACGAGTTCACCCAGCCTGATCACATTGGCCTCCATAATGTTCAATAGCTTTTCCGACGGGTTTCTTTTTCTTAATTCCTGTAAAGGTCCACTAATAAGTGTAAGTGGAGTTTTAATTTCATGGGAGATATTTGTGAAAAAGCTCGTTTTGAGATTATCAATTTCTTTTAGTTTCTCAGATTGTATCCTTTCGTTTTCAAGTTCTTGATCTGCTAACCTACCTTTTAAATCATACTGATAAAATATTCTACCCAGGAAGAAGATGAAAATCAGGATTTCTGCAGTGAAAAAGAAAAACGTTAAGATTAGAATAAGTGGAATCTTTATCCCCAGAAGAATCTGTACATTCAGTAATAGATAGCTGCCTATTCCTACAAGAAAAGGTACCGAATAGAAGTATTGGATAGGTAATTTCCTAAGAACGGCAAGTGCAAAAATGCCTAGTGTATAGAGTGAGCTCAAAACCACAATCAATATCCCAAAATACACATAATGCCAGTCATATTCAGTCCAAACTAGGATATGAGCTATCACCGTTAAGCCCAGGAATAAATAGAATCCATTTTTGACCCACTTCGGGAGGTCTTTCAGCGGTAACACCAACAGGCTAAATGTGATAACACCTACAGGAGAGGACGCATAAAGCAAAAAGTTTATTTGACCACCGAGTTCTATGGTATCGGCGAAGCTTGGATTTAGAACATTGATGAGCCCCCAATATCCTAAAGTCTTGATGATGACGAGGAATGAATAACCTCTAAATCCTATATCTTTTATAACAAATAGACTTAGGGTTACAATTAAGAATAGTCTGAAAATCAAAAGACCATTAATCAGTTGTCTCTCGCTGGCATAGTCTAAAAGTACATCTTGACTAATGGAAGCAGGGTAGATATAAAACTCTGTTCTCATACCCCGTTTATTTTGAATTCTGAAGAGAATAGTCTCTGATTCTCGGGGTGAAAAATTGAAATAAGGTTCCTGACCTTTTAATGACTCGGACCTGGAGGAATTTATGGTCCACGTTCCCACATGTTTATATTTTCCGCTTAGGCTATCCTGTCTATAAATCTCAAGGTTTTCTGTGAGTTGATTTGAAAAATTTAAAACCCATTCTTCATTATTGGTTTCCCGGGAGGTCAGGTCTACTTTAAACCAAAAGGATTTGTCTGAGAAAGGAATTAGAAAGTACTGGTCGTTGATTTTCCTGAATTCTTTGTCGACGATTTGGTCAACAGAAGAAGAACCACTTTCATCTACATAGTACTCGACGTCTTTGGTAATATTTAATGGTTTTGTAAGACCTTTTTTGAGTGGTATTTCCTCTGCTAAGGCAGAAAACGACGAAAATACTAAAATGAGATAAAGGATTCTTTTCAGCATTTATACTTTATGGCTGCGGCAAATATATTAATTATACGTATATGACAAACAGTTTGGATCAGAACATAAAAAAAGGGCCGTTTGAATTTCAAACGACCCTTTTTTTAATGTATTCTTTTTATCGAATTATGATAGAGCTTTTGCCATCATTTCACCGATTTCAGCAGGTGATTTCACAACGTGAATACCACACTCTGCCATGATTTTCATTTTTGCTTCAGCAGTATCATCAGCACCACCAATAATAGCACCTGCATGACCCATTCTTTTTCCTTTAGGAGCAGTCTGGCCAGCGATGAAACCTACTACAGGCTTCTTATTGCCCGTTTCTTTAATGTATTGAGAAGCTTCGGCTTCATAGCTACCTCCAATCTCACCAATCATTACGATGGCTTCAGTCTCAGGATCATTCATTAGAAGTTCTACCGCGTCCTTGGTAGGAGTACCAATGATTGGGTCACCACCAATACCAATCGCTGTAGAAATACCGAATCCAGCTTTTACGATTTGATCTGCAGCTTCGTAAGTAAGCGTACCAGATTTTGATACAATACCAATTTTACCTTGCTTGAAAATAAAGCCAGGCATGATACCTACTTTAGCTTCACCAGGAGTAATTACACCCGGGCAGTTTGGCCCGATAAGCGTACAGTCTTTGCCTTTGATGTACGTTTTGGCAGTAATCATGTCTTTGGTAGGAATACCCTCTGTGATACAAATGATTACTTTAATACCCGCGTCTGCAGCCTCCATAATGGCATCAGATGCAAAAGCCGGCGGTACAAAAATGATAGAAACATCAGCACCAGCTTCTGTTACGGCCTCTTCTACAGTATTAAATACAGGACGGTCAAGGTGCGATTGGCCACCCTTACCCGGAGTTACACCACCTACTACGTTTGTACCATACTCTATCATCTGAGTAGCATGGAAAGTACCTTCAGAACCGGTGAAGCCCTGCACTATTACCTTAGAATCTTTATTTACCAGTACGCTCATCTAAATAGTTTTTTTGAGATTTCCGGGCTTTATTATGCCCTTTTTGTTTGGATGCCAAAAGTAGGCTGAAATAAGAAAAATACAAAATAGAGATTGCTCTATTTAGAGACAATTTTGACCTTGAAAGTATGGCTGATCGAACACACTTCAGTTTGTGTGAAGTGGTTCATGATTGAAGTCGGTAAGTGTCAGATTGAATTTGACATGAAAGACTTAGAATAAAATTCGTTTAAATCATTCTAATGCTTAGGGCAGCCGCAGTCTTTTTTCTTACCAAAAAGTCCTTTCCTCTTTTTGTATCTTCCATTCTTTTTGCGTTTACCCTTCTTGTTCTTAGCGTAGCTGTAACTGTCTGGCTGAATGACACTACAGCCATAGCTTACATTGGTAAATAGGGCGAAAAGAAGAATGATAGAAAGTTTTTTGATCATATTAAAGCAACGTATCTCTTGTAAAAATAATTGTAAAAACTATGCCAGAATAGGGGATTTTAGTTTTTGAGTGGTCATACAGTGGTGAAATGCTTAGTTAACAGCCTTTTAAGTTTCTTTAACAGTATTTAAGAATTCGATCGGCTAAGTTTGTTTTGCGTTTTATGACAAAATGAAATTGACAATACTTAAACATAAAGAATTATGAAAAACCTGTTCGTAGGAGTTGCCTTATTTACTGCTTTTGCAGTGGGGTCAAATGAAAGTTTAGCCCAGAAAAGTGAGGATAAAATTAAAATCAGAGTTGAGAAGAATATCAATGGCAATGTGGAAGTCATTGAGAAAGAAATAGATGCTACTGGAATGTCAGAAGCTCAGCGTGAGGCCATCATGGAAAGCCTGCAGGATTCACTCGTAGGTGATATGAAAGGTAAGAAGAAGGTTAAAATCATGATAGATGATGAGAGAAGGATAGATCGTCTGGAGGATTTTGATGAAGAAATAGAAATGGAATTTGATAATGAATTTAATGAAGCTTTCGAATGGCATGAGAGAGACTCCCCGAGGGTACATATGTACAAAAAGCGTAAAGGTGGACCAGACGGATGGGACGAGTTTCATTACGAAATGGACCGTTTCGGAAATGAGATGAAAAGGTTAGGGGAGGATATTCCAAGACATTTGGAGAGACAAATGCCTCGCGTGTATGCATGGACAGATGATATCCTTAGAGAGGTTATGCCTTCATCTACCATAAGAGGGTTAGATGTTTTCCCTAATAAGCCAGATTCAGAAGTGGTCAATGTTAAATTCTTTGCACCTGAAGAAGGGGATGTGAACATTACCATTTTAGATACAAAGGGGAATGTGGTCGCTAAAAAAGAATCAAAGAATTTCAAAGGCGAGTTCGTGGGACAGTTAGAACTTAAGAAAGCCGAAAAAGGAACCTACTTCGTCATTGTAAGCCAAGGCGAGGATGGTGTAACCAGAAGAGTGGTTATTGATTAAAGGAGAGATAGATAGTTTGAACTTAAAAAAGCCTCGAGAGAATTATCTTTCGAGGCTTTTTATATAATGGTATAATGATCTACTTCTTTCCAAAAAGTCTGGCAAAGAAGCCTTTCGTTTTCTTTGAGAGTTCTTCCACAGCCTCTTCGGCTTCACCGGCAAGTTCAGAAGCTTTAGCCTTTGCTTTTTGAGCAGCTTCCTCCAGGTCCTCTTTCATGTCTTCTACCTTTTCAGAGGCTTCTTCTTTGAAGTTTTGTACTTTCTCGTCCGACAGGATATTTTTTACTTTTTCTTTCGCCTTATTTACTGCTTCCTCAGCTTCACCTGCCAATTCTTTCACCTTTTCTTTGGCTTCGCCAATGGCTTCTTCGGCATCTTCTCTTAAGTCAGCTATTTTTTCTGCAGCCTCTTCTTTAGCGTTTCCTGCAAACTCTTTGGCTTTGCCCATTGCCTCTGCAGCGTCTTCTTTCAGTTCGTTAAACTCTTCCTTGGCTTCGTCAGCCATTTCAGAAGCCTTGTTTTTTACTTTATCTGCAGCTTCAGAAGCTTCAGCTTTAACATTGTCTGCCATTTCGCTGGCTTTATCAGATAGTTTTTTTTCGTTCTCTGCCATTGCTTTAGTGTTTTTGGGGTGTAATTAATAAGCTCCGAAAATAAACCTTATCCCTCGTATGTCAAAATTAACTAATTGTTAGGGTGAGACTTATCATCTTCTCAGCTGTCTTTTACAAAAGGTATTTAAGCATGATCACTTCCTTTTCTGATAAGAAACGCCATTTACCTCTTGGCAGGTCTTTTTTGGTCAATCCTGCAAAGGTCGTTCTGTCCAGTTTGGTAACCTCATAGCCCAGATGTTTAAAAATCCTTCTTACTACTCTGTTTTTACCTGAATGTATTTCCAGACCCACTACTTCAGCATCCGGTGTTACATAGGCCAGTTGATCTGGCTTGATGAATCCATCTTCCAGTTCGATACCCATTTTCAATTCGTCAAAATGGTCTTCTGTAAATGGTTTATCCAGTTCTGCCTGATAGATTTTTTTGACATTACTTGATGGGTGAGTAAGCTTTTCTGTCAGTTCCCCATCATTGGTTAGAAGAAGAAGGCCGGTAGTGTTTCTGTCTAGTCGCCCTACAGGGTATACTCTTTCTTTACAAGCACCAGACACTAGATCCATTACTGTTTTTCGTTCTTCGGGATCATCCATTGTGGTGATGAAGTCCTTCGGTTTATTCAGCAAAATGTACATCATACGCTCTCGGCTGAGTACATCCTTACCGTATTTTACAGTATCAGAGTCTTTGACCTTGTAGCCCATTTCGGTTACCACCTTACCATTTACTTTAATCATGCCTGAGGCAATAAGCTCATCGGCCTCTCTACGGCTACATAAGCCAGCATTGGCAATGTATTTATTTAGTCTAATCTCCTCTTTATCTGAAGAATCCTTTTCTGCCATGTTTTGTTTGGCTCTGAAAGGGGCTTTACGTTTCAGGCTTTCTTCGTCATAACGAGGAGGTCTTTTCATTCCTACCTGTCTGTCATTCCCTCTGTCTTCTCTTTTGTTACCAAACTTCCTGAAACCAGTTCTTTTATTATTCTCATCTTCCTTGTCAAAAGATCTGAAGTTTCCTCTTCTTTCGTCAGATTCCGGCTTTCTGTCTTTGTAGAAGTCGCGGTTTCTGCGTCCTCTTCCTTGGTGAGGCTCATTTTCATCTTTGCCTCTGAAGTTTCTTTTATCCTTTCCAAAAGACGGTTTGTCAAAACGTTTTTGACCATCTCTTTTGCCATCTTTACCTTTGGAGAATTTACGGAAACCACCTCTTCTATTGTCCTGATTACGCTCGCCCTGCTCATTTCTGTCATCTCTACGGAAACGTTGCTGACCAGTTCTGGGACCTCTTTCTTCATTGCCTCCTCTTCCAAACTTTTTAAAAGGAGGTTTGTCTCCTTCTTTTCCCGATTGTTTATCGAACTTTCTGAATGACTTTCTTCCTCTGTTCTCAGAGTTTTCATCTCTATTTTCAGGCCCTTTTTTATCAAATCTCTTTGCCATAATTGCAGTATTCTCTACTGTAAGTTTTTGTGAGCTACAAAATTACGCTTTCTCATATGCATTTGCTGCCAGCAGTACTTTATTTCTTTTCGTTCTGGCTTTTGACATAGCCGCTCAGGGTAAAATACCACTCATCAATCTTAGAATATATTTCTTGGATTCCGGGGGGCGTTTGTCCGAATTTGATTGTGCTGAGGCCGCAATTTTGGTAATTTTAGTACATCGAAATTGAGGTGTGGCTCAATGAAGAGTCCAACTATTACTCAACACGGCAAAAGAAAACCACACCCCGCCGTAATAAACCTTATTATATATGATTGCAGCAGTAGCTATTATTGTTTTGATTGTGCTGGTGGCCTATTCTATTATTAAAGTGGTACCACAGCAAAAAGCCTTTATTATTGAAAGACTGGGGAAATATCAGTCTACACTTCAGCCCGGGATCAACTTCGTGGCACCGTTTATTGACCGCGTAGCCTATAAACATAGCCTGAAAGAACAAGCCTACGATATACATGAGCAAGTATGTATTACTAAAGATAACGTACAGGTGCAGGTAGATGGGGTAATTTTCTTACAAGTAATTGACCCTCACAAGGCATCTTATGGTATTAATGATTACGTCTTTGCGGTAACGCAATTAGCCCAGACCACTATGAGGTCTGAGATCGGTAAGATAGACCTGGACAAGACTTTTGTGGAGCGTATGGCCATAAACCAAGCCGTGGTAGCTGCTATTGATGAAGCGGCTATTGGCTGGGGAGTAAAGGTTCTACGTTATGAGATTCGTAATATATCTCCTCCTCAAACAGTCCTTATGGCCATGGAAAAACAAATGCAGGCCGAGCGTGAAAAGCGTGCTGTTATTCTGGAGTCAGAGGGACGTCAACAGTCGGCTATCAATATTGCCGAAGGTGAAAAGCAACGGGTAGTGCTAAACTCTGAGGCCGCCAAAATGGAGCAAATTAATAATGCGGAGGGGGAAGCTGCCGCTATTTTGTCCGTAGCTGATGCTACGGCTGAGAGTATCCGTAAAGTAGCTGAGGCCATACAAAGCCAAGGCGGTATGGAGGCTGTTCAGCTTCAGGTAGCAGAGCAATATATTGAGCAATTTGGTAAATTGGCTAAAGAAGGTAACACCATGATTTTACCTTCAAACCTTACCGATGTAGGGTCTGTGATTGCCTCGGCAATGACCGTTATTAAGCAAACTGAAAAGAAATAATTTATGGAATTATCTGCAATAGAAATTTGGGCCATAGCCGGTGTCCTGCTTTTAGTGGGAGAGCTGGTGGCCACCTCCTTTTTCCTGATGTTTTTTGGCTTGGGAGCTTTGGCCTCATCTTTATTGACCTATTTGGACGTAACACCTACCTTGCCTGGTCAAATCATAGCCTTCTGTGTGGTTTCTTTGGGGTCGATGCTACTTTTTAGAAAGCAGTTCAAAGAAATGTTTTTTCGGAAAGGAGAGAACTACTCAGAAATGCTCAATGAAAGAGCCAAAGTCTCAGTAGATATACCTGCAAAAGGAGAAGGGAAGGTTTTCTTTAGAGGAGCCGACTGGATAGCTGAGAATATTCATCAGGCATCTATAGCCGCCGGTGAGCAAGTGATCATCAGAAAGATCGACGGCATTCGCTTATTGGTGGAGCCGGAGTAAGACGATAAATTTTAATTTTCAAAGCCCTCAGAATCTTATGTTTTGAGGGCTTTTTGTATTTCTTAAACTACCTTAATTTTTAGTGTTTAAAGAGCCTCTATGTTTGCATCAGTTAATTAATAATCGAACAAAAACTAAACACAAAACAAAATGAAATTAACGAGAACATTTTTGGCTATGGCCTTCGCGGTAAGTGCTTTATTGGTGAATGCACAAACAAAATCAGTAGATCTGAACAACTCTGTAGTAAAATGGACAGGGAAGAAAATTGGTGGTCAGCATGTAGGAACAATTAACCTAAAAAGTGGTGAAATTACGGTAGAAAATGGCAAGATATCTGGTGGCGAATTTGTCATTGATATGACGTCTATAAAAAATACCGATCTTACTGATGAGGGTTACAATCAAAAATTAGTAGGCCACCTGAAATCAGATGACTTTTTTGGAGTAGCGACTTATCCTATCGCCACTTTCAAAGTAACGAGTGCCTCAGCTTTTAGAGGTAACCTGGCAACGGTTACTGGCGATTTAACGATAAAAGGTAAAACAGAAGAAATAAGCTTTACCACCATCAAAAAAGCCAATGGTTACCTGGCTAGCATTAAGGTAGATCGTTCAAAATTTGATGTGAAGTATGGTTCAAACTCCTTCTTTGATAACCTAGGTGACAAAGCTATTGATGATATTTTTGAACTTGAGGTTCAACTTCAATTGAAATAGTCTTAAAAAAGAGTTTGAAAGTATGAGGCTTGGCTATTTAGCCAAGCCTTTTTTTATTCGTTAAGGTCTAAAGAAGATCATATTTTCGATAAATTGCTGATATTCTAAAAAGCATATAATATGACCACTACTCCTGAACATGATAGACGTATCGCTGAAATGACTTTCTCATCGGTCTATCCTCATTATATCACCAAAGTTGAGAAAAAGGGAAGAACAGAAGAAGAGCTACTGACCGTCATTGAATGGCTCACAGGTTTTGATGGCTCAAAGGTTCAGAAACTCATAGATGAGAAAGTAACCTTCAAAGAATTTTTTGCTCAAGCAAAGCTTCACCCGAATGCAGACCTTATCAAAGGCGTAATTTGTGGTTATCGAATTGAGAACATTGAGACACCATTGACTCGTCAAACTCGTTATCTCGATAAACTTGTGGATGAATTAGCCAAAGGTAGAAAGATGGAGAAAATTCTGAGAGAAGCTTAAAAAGGGACAGTCAACTATAAATTAATTAGCTATGAAACTAGGAGCATTTTCGGTCAGTTTGAGTGTAAAAGACCTGAATAAGAGTAAAGCCTTTTACGAAAACCTGGGTTTTGAAGTCTTTGCCGGAGCCTTGGAAAGAAAATATCTCATCATGAAAAACGAAGAGACCTTAATCGGTTTGTTTGAAGGCATGTTTGAAGGAAATATTTTGACCTTCAACCCGGGATGGGATAGCAATGCCAATAATCTGGACAACTTTGACGATGTCCGAGATATTCAAAAGTCGTTAAAGTCAAAGGGCATAACCCTCCAGACCGAAGCAGATGAAAGTACTGTAGGTCCTGCAAGTCTTACTTTAATTGATCCTGATGGAAATGCCATATTAATAGACCAGCACGTATAAGATGGCAGATTTTTATCTTGATAAGGAAGAACCTCAAAAGAGCTGTTTGCTTGCCCTGAGAACCAGTATTCTCAACTATTCTAACGAATTAACAGAAACAATAAAATACGGAATGCCTTGTTTTGCTCTCGGTAAAAAGGCTGTCTGTTATCTCTGGTCTGATAAGAAAACCAAAGAGCCTTACATACTTTTTGTAGAAGGTCAAATGATGCAACATCCTAAGCTTGAATCTGGCGACCGTAAAAGAATGAGGATTTACAGAGTTGATTCTTCTCAAGACTTAAATATCGATGAAATAAATGAGCTATTAGCAGAAGCCATCGCTTTCGTTAATGTTTAATAGAACTGATTCAAATTGTTGGTTATCAGTGGATTTTGTATATTGAAAGGAGATGTCCTTTCCTGGGCTGAGTGAACCTATTACAAGACCAAAACCTATTGAATCATGAAAAATTTCCAAAACAGAAGTACGGATGATTGGCAGAAGGCCATTACCCAAAGCGTTCCGGTAGTTACTGAGTATATGACCCCTGCCAGTAAACTCATTACTCTTGAAGAAGACACTCCTATACTCTCTGCCATTCAGGTTTTATTGAATAATCGAATTACGGGTGCTCCAGTTCTGAATAAAAAGGGAGAGGTCGTTGGTTTGATTGACGATAAAGACTGTTTAAATGTGCTACTGGGGAGTACTTACTACAACCAACCCGCTGGCAAAGACACCGTGGGTTCTTTTATGACCAATGTTATGAAAGAAATCAGCGTAGACTTTGATATGGTACGGGTAGCAAACGTTTTTTTGACCACTCCTTACAAACGACTTCTGGTGAAAGACCATTCGGGTAAATTGGTGGGGCAGATCAGCCGAAGAGACGTATTAAAAGCCATTAAGGATATGAATATGTACGGTTAAATTCTTTTGAAGCAATTTTTGTTTCACAAAACAGGTAGAAATGTGTGCAGAGCGAAGGAGGTTGTTATTTTTGTGACCTCAATACTTCTGAATGATTCACTTCGAGCATTTTCAATTGGCCAACGGCCTCAACGTTTACTTACATCAAGACAAAACAACGCCTATTGCGGCGTTTAATCTGGTCTATAATGTGGGTTCGCGTGATGAAGATGAAAGCAAGACAGGTTTTGCTCATTTGTTTGAGCATCTGATGTTTGGCGGCAGTAAGCATATTGAAAGTTTTGATGCACCGCTTCAGAAAGTGGGAGGCGAGAATAATGCCTTTACCTCGCCTGATATCACCAATTATTATGTTACCCTTCCTGTAGAGAATATTGAAACGGCTTTTTGGTTAGAGTCTGACCGAATGCTTAGTCTCTCGTTTGATCCGAAGGTGCTGGAAGTACAAAGAAAGGTGGTGATTGAGGAGTTTAAACAGCGTTATCTCAACCAGCCTTATGGTGATGTTTGGCTTAAATTACGGCCATTGGCTTATAAGCATCACCCATATAAATGGGCTACCATCGGAAAAGAAATAGAGCACATTGAAAACGCAACTATGCAAGATGTGAAAGATTTCTTCTTTCGTTTTTACAGGCCAAATAATGCTACGCTGGTCATTGCAGGAAACCTTGAGCTTTCGAGGGTAAAAGAGTTGGCAGAAAAGTGGTTTGGCGGTATTCCCGCCGGAGAGCCATTGAATAGAAGCCTGCCAAAGGAACCTAGACAAAATGAAGCTAGAATTGAGAAAACAGAGGCATCTGTGCCTTTGAATGCCATATTTAAAACTTACCATATGCCTGGCAGGTATGAAGATGGCTACCATGCTACGGATCTGATCAGCGATGTGCTGGGTCGCGGAAAATCTTCCAGACTTTATCAAAGTTTAGTACAAGACCAGAAGTTGTTCAATAGTATCTCAGCACATGTCATGGGCTCTTTGGATCCGGGGATGTTGGTGATTCAAGGTCACCTTAACCAGGGAGTGAGTGCAGAGCAAGGTAACGAGGCTGTTGAAAAGTTAGTGAGTGAGGTGCAGGAAATGAATCTCGGAGAACAAGAACTGGCAAAGGTGAAAAATCAGGCAGAATCTACTTTACAATTCTCTGAAGTAGAACTGTTAAACAGAGCCATGAATCTGGCCTTTGCCGCAAACTACGGGAACGCAGAACTTTGTAATGCCGATGCTGAGAGGCTTCAGGCAGTAACACAAAAAGACATGAAAGACATGGCTGCAGAGGTATTACGAGCCGATAACTGCAGCACTTTATTATATCAATCAAAGAATTAACCATAAAGCAATTTATCGTGAGTAAAAAAGTACAGCTTATCATCCTTGATGGATGGGGAATACCAAAGAAAGGAGAGGAGTGGCGTTCGGCTATTGAAGCTGCAAATGTTCCATATTTTGATCACCTTATGGAGACCTATCCGCATAGCACATTAGAAGCTTGTGGTTCTGCGGTAGGATTGCCAGATGGTCAGATGGGTAACTCTGAAGTAGGTCATATGAACCTGGGAGCGGGTAGAATTGTATACCAGCAGCTAGAGAAAATAAATATTGAGATCAAAGAAGGTAAACTAGCCAAAGAACCTGTATTGGTTGAGGCTTTGGATTTTGCCAAGGCGAACAATAAGAAAGTCCATTTCATTGGTTTGGTATCAGATGGCGGAGTTCACTCTCATATTGATCACCTTAAAGGTCTTTGTCAAATCGCCGGAGATGCAGGAGTTAAAGATGTTTTCGTACACGCTTTTCTTGATGGTAGAGATACAGATCCTAAATCCGGCAAGGACTTCATAGCCGATCTACAATTAAAAATGGCCACTACCGGTGGCAAAATTGCCTCTATCGTAGGTAGATATTATGCTATGGATCGTGATAAGAGATGGGATAGAGTAAAGCTAGCCTATGATGCTATGGTGCATGGCAAAGGCGACCATTATGTTTCAAACGGCGGTTTACTTACCACTATCCAGGAAGCTTATGATGCTGGTGTGACCGATGAATTTATGAAGCCCATAGTGGTTCAGCAGCATGATGAGCCTATTGCCAAAATAGAAGAAGGTGATGTGGTATTATGTTTCAATTTCAGAACTGACAGAGGTAGAGAAATTACTGAGGTTTTGACTCAAAAGGCTTTTCCTGAGCAGGAAATGAGTCCTTTAAAGTTGAAATACCTAACCATGACTAATTATGACGCCACATTTAAAGATGTCAACGTCATTTACGAGAAAGACAACCTGGTGAACACCATGGGAGAGGTTCTTGAAAGAGCTGGTAAAAAGCAAATCAGAATTGCCGAAACGGAGAAATATCCGCACGTAACCTTCTTCTTCAGTGGTGGTAGAGAAAAAGAGTTTGATGGTGAGTCCAGAATCATGGCTCCTTCGCCTAAAGATGTGGCTACGTATGATTTAAAACCTGAAATGGCGGCCAACGATATCAAAAACGGAATCCTTCCTGAGCTGAAAAAAGGTGAGGTAGATTTTGTTTGTCTGAATTTCGCTAATCCAGATATGGTAGGTCACACAGGTGATTTTGAGGCTGTGAAAAAGGCTGTGGAGACGGTAGATGCCTGTTTGAAAGAGGTAGTAGAAACTGGCCTTGAAAACGGTTATACCTCAATCGTAATCGCAGATCATGGTAACGCAGATTATATGATCAATGATGATAAAAGTGTCAATACAGCTCACTCATTAAATCTTGTTCCGTTCATCGTGGTAGACAAAGCTTATGAAGGACAACCGAAGAATGGGAAATTGGGTGATGTTTCACCTACAATACTAACAATGATGGGTGTTGACATTCCTGAAGAGATGACAGGTAATGTAATAATTTAATAATTTCTTAATATTGCATATTGGTTGATCTATTTGCTTTATAGAAAGCTACTTAGTTCGCCAATATGAGTCAAATAAAGCGAAGCCGACGGCAGTGAATGACTCCGTCGGCTTTATTTTTTCTATTTGAAGTATATTTGCCTTTGCAATTCGGCGACACCGTAAATTTTGAACATTAATGTTTGGCCTGGAAACCGGGATTTTTATACTACTGGCTTTAGCACTTCTTGCCGCTTGTTTTTTCGAATTCATCAATGGTTTTCATGATACTGCTAACGCGGTGGCTACGGTTATTTATACCAATTCATTAAAGCCGATTCCGGCTGTAGTTTATTCCGGGATTCTGAATTTTCTTGGGGTTATGGCCGGTGGAATAGGGGTAGGAGTTAGTATTATCAATCTTTTACCCGTAGAACTTCTTATACAGCAAGATGTCTACCAGAGCCTCGCTATGGTTTTTTCTATCTTGTTTACGGCTATCATCTGGAATTTTGGCACCTGGTACTACGGGATTCCTTCCAGTAGTTCACATACTCTAATTGGGGCTATTCTTGGTGTTGGGCTGGGTTATGCTCTCTTACCGGAGAATGAAATGGGTGTGGCTGCTGTCAATTGGTCTAAGGTGAAGTCAGTTTTCACTGGGTTACTTATGGCTCCGGTTATTGGCTTTGGTCTGGCGGTTTTGCTCATGTGGTTATTGAAGACCTTCACTAAAGGCAAAATGCAGAAAGAGATTTTTGATGAGCCCGATAAAAAAGGAAAACCACCTGGGTGGATTCGTACCATTTTGATCAGTACTTGTGGACTTGTAAGTTTTGCCCATGGCAATAATGACGGTCAGAAGGGGATAGGTTTGATCATGCTCATACTTATTGGTGTGGTTCCTTCACTATTCGCGATATCTGAAAAGACGCAATTGAGTGATGTAGGACCTATGATTCTTGAGACGCAAAGTATCGTTTCAAAAATTGATGATGAAGAATTATCAAAACTTGACAAACGCAATCTGGCAGATGTCAATGATCGACTGGCTTACTTACTTGGAGTTGACGAGGTGACTAAAGAGAATAAACTTGAGATCAGGAAGAGTGTAGTATTGATAAGTAAGGAGCTGAAAGAACTGGTTTCAAAAGAAGAAGTTAACCTATCTGCGGAGGATAAATCCAGATTAAAAGATTTAATTTTAACAGAGGAAAAAGGCATTAGAAAGCTGATTGACTTTGCTCCATATTGGATTAAACTTATGATCTCTCTTTCTCTTGGTTTTGGTACTATGGTGGGCTGGAGAAGAATTGTGGTTACAGTAGGGGAGAAGATTGGTAAAACACATTTGACCTATGCCCAGGGAGCTTCAGCTGAGCTTGTGGCGGCCTCTACTGTTGGTTTGGCCTCTGGTTTTGGTTTACCAGTAAGCACTACACATACCCTATCTTCGGGTATTGCTGGTACCATGGTAGCCAGTAACGGCATAGATAATCTACAAGGAAGTACCATTAAAAATATTGCCCTTACATGGGTGCTTACTCTACCTGTTTCGGTAATTTTATCTGCAGGTTTATTCTTATTAAGTCGCTGGTTAATTAGCTAACTAACAATCTGGATGGAACAAGCGTTATCAATTATTTTCTTCCTATTTGCTTCATATTCTGTGATTGCAAATGATTCTATCCAGACTTTAGGTACCTGGATGTCTTCCAATAAGAAAATTGCCTGGTACTATCTGGCTACTTTCGCAGCAATCGGTTTAATTCTTACGATCGCCTACAGTTGGTTTGCCTATGATGGCGATATCTCCTATGGAAGACTAGAAAAGATACCTTATGTGCCTATTAAATGGTACCACGGTATTGCTCCTATTATCCTTATAATATTAACCCGCTTTGGTATTCCGGCGTCCACTTCATTTTTGATTCTGGCTACTTTTGCTTCAAGTGTGGTTGTAGAGAAAATGCTGCTGAAATCTGTAGTGGGTTACGCTATTTCTGCTATCACAGCCTATATTTTCTGGATACTCATATCCAATGTTCTGGATGAGAAAAAGAGTGTCAGAGATAAGAATAAAGAGAAATGGAGAAAGCTTCAGTGGGTTTCTACCGGTTTTCTGTGGTGGAGCTGGTTAACCCATGATGTGGCCAATATTGCTGCATTTCTGCCGCGTCAAATTAGCTGGCAATTACTCCTGCTGATCTTAGTATTTTTTACAACAATCATCTTCTTCATTTTTAGAGAAGGTGGTGGTAAGATTCAGGAAATTGTGGTGAGTAAGACCAATACCAAATATGTAAGGTCTGCTACTATTATTGACTTTGTTTACGCACTAATTCTCCTTTTCTTTAAGGAGTATAATTCTATTCCAATGTCGACCACCTGGGTGTTTATCGGGCTATTGACAGGTAGAGAAATGGCTATTACCACGCTTTCTAAGCACAGAAAAGTTAAGTCTCTGTTTCCAATTATCAGAAATGACTTTGGGAAGTTAGTACTAGGTATGACGGTTTCTGTAGTTATAGCTTACGCCGTAAACTATATTGCAAAAGTCGCTTAAAGCGTTACTGCTTCTTCACTAAACATTTTCTTGTAGGTAGAGCTTTTGTATTGATCAAAAGCCTCTTTCTTGTGGTAATTCTCGCCAATAAAAGTAATGACCTGATGGAAATTGCCGGCATCCTGATAACCCGGAATTGGCTGAATCATGTTGAATTGCTCATCGAGATAAACAATACTCGGGAAACTCATTTTACCCTGTAATAAAGCTACCGCGATATCATTTGCCCTGTTTTGCTCATTATAAGAATACACTGTATTGCCAAGCTTGATGTCCTCTTTGGTTTCCGCGTTTAGTTTTACCGGATAATAATTCTCATTGACATATTTTGCCACCGCCGGGTTTCTAAATGTCTTTTTGTCCATCACCTTACACCAGCCGCACCAGTCAGTATAAACATCTATCAAGGTCTTCTTGGGGTTTTGCTGAGTAGCAGCAAAGGCCTCATCAATGGTCATCCACTGAATTAGGTCTTCTGTATTCTCCTGCTTTTCTGAGCTCATAAAAGCTGAGCCTGAGAAGAAAACAAGTATGGTTAAAATGAAAGCGTAAGTCTTTTTTATCATAATGGTTATCTCTTACAATGCTAAAACGCAAAAAGTATGCCTTTATTCTAAATGCTGCCAAAAGGCCATAATCAAGAACGTTTTAAGCGGTTAGAGAAGTAAATTCGTCTATTTTTGTTTTGAAAACAAATCCTTGAAATGTTAAAGAAAGCCCTACTGATCTTACTTCTTTTCAATGTGGCATTTTGCTATGCTCAGGAAATCACACAAAACATTCGTGGTGTTATAAAAGACAAAGAAGCCAAGTTTGCTCTCATTGGTGCCACCGGCTCTATAACCACTTTAGATAATGTGGGTGCTGTCGCAGATGAAAACGGTAATTATATTTTTAACAATGTGCCTGTAGGCAGGCACACACTTAAATTCTCCTATATAGGGTATCAGGATGTGGTCTTGAATAATATTGTGGTGGATGCCGGTAAAGAGGTGATTCTTGATATAGAAATGCAGGAGTCTTTAAATGAACTCAGTGAGGTCATAGTCAAGGCCAGAAGAAATGGTCAGGCAAAAAACGAAATGGCGATGATTTCTGCCCGTCAGTTTTCGGTAGAAGAAACCGACCGTTATGCGGGTAGCCGTGGAGAACCCGCTCGTATGGCTTCTAATTTTGCAGGGGTGCAGGGAGCAGATGATTCTAGAAATGACATCGTAATTAGAGGGAATTCGCCATCTGGAGTGTTATGGAGAGTGGAAGGGGTGAATATCCCAAACCCCAATCACTTCGCTATTCCTGGTACAAGTGGAGGTCCGGTGAGTATCATTAATAATAAGTATCTGGCAAATTCAGACTTTTTTACCGGTGCTTTTCCTGCTGAGTTTGGGAATGGAACGGCAGGTGTTTTTGATCTAAAACTCAGAAATGGGAATAATAGTAACCATGAGTTCATGGTGCAATTTGGCTTTCTAGGTACTGAAGCCATGGCTGAAGGTCCTTTAAATAAAGAAAAAGGATCGTCCTATTTGGCCACTTACCGATATGCCAATTTGTGGATGTTTGATAAACTGGGTGTGGATATAGGCACGGCCGCGGTTCCTACCTATCAGGATGCTTTTTTGAAATTCAATTTTCCTCAAAAAAACGGGGCTGAGCTTTCTCTTTGGGCTTTTGGTGGGAACAGTACTATCGATATTTTGATAAGTGATCAAACGTTGGATGATCGTAATATTTTTGGCTCAAATGACCGTGATCAGTATTATTCGTCAAGTATGGGTGTGGCTGGTTTGACGTATTCAAAACCGATTAACAAGAAAACCTTTTTGAAAGCTACTCTGGCTGTGAGTTCAACCATTCAAGATGCTAACCATGATTATGTTTTACTCAATACCGATAGTGAGGGGAATCCTGTAGTAGAAGGAGACCGATATTCAATTGACCGGCTTATTCCTCTACTCGATTATGTTTTTGATGAGAAAAAACTTTCGGGGGTAGTTTCGGTCAATAAAAAGTTTAGTGCCAGAAGCACATTGAAATATGGTATCAATTCAGAACTGGCAAATTTTCAATCCTACGACAGTGCCAGAGTGGTGACTCCACAGCCTGAGGTGGTCATAAGCCCTTGGGATACCCGTTGGCTTTCAGATAAATATTATGTACAGTTACAGCCATACCTGCAATGGAAGTACTTCCTGAGTAATAAATGGACCATGAGCTTAGGAGCCACAAGTTTCTATAGTTCTGTAAACAAGAACTCTTTCTCGCCAGTAGAACCTAGAGCCGGATTGACCTATGAGCCGGGTAATGGAAATAAATTAAGTATTGCTACTGGATTACACTCGCAAATGCAGTCACCTTATACATATTTCTATGGGACCAATATTTCAGAAAACAATCTTAATTATTTAAACCCGGATATGGGATTGACC
Source organism: Jiulongibacter sp. NS-SX5 (assembly GCF_052828545.1). The sequence goes on along the minus strand of NZ_CM128248.1, from coordinate 1,392,582 downwards.
AAGAGTTGGCACTTTGTAGCGGGTTATAATAAGTTGCTTGGCAAAAACATGCGATTATTATTCGAGACCTATTATCAAAAGCTATTCAACATCCCTATTGAGGTAGATCCTACCAGTTCATTCTCAATGGTTAATTCAGGTGCAGGTTTTTCCAGAGTTTTTCCTGAGCGACTGGTGAATGCCGGTACAGGTAGAAACTATGGTGTAGAACTTACTTTAGAGAAGTTTTTCAGCGATGGTTTTTATTTCCTGACTACTGGGTCACTCTTTGATGCCAAATATACAGGAGCCGATGGGGTTTTGAGAAATACAGATTTTAACGGGAAGTATGCCGCAAATGCCCTTTTTGCGAAAGAAATTAAGTTCCGAAGATCAGCTTTGAGCCTGGGAGCCAAATTTACGGCGGTAGGAGGAAGATGGTACGGACCTGTGGATGAAGCCGCATCACAAGCTGCACAAGAGATTATATATGAAGATGCGGAGAGAAACACTTTGCAGTTTGACGCTTACAAGAGGCTCGATGCCAAAATTGATTATAAAATCAATAGAAAAGGCCTAACTCATACCATCGCCATTGATCTGGTGAACCCTTTGGGAATCCAAAATATTTTATCGTTAAGTTACGCTCCGCAGCCTGATGGCACCTTTATCAAACAAGAGTATCAATTGGGCTTCTTGCCTGTATTTTTCTACCGTGTTAACTTTTAAGAGGAATGAAAAAGGTATTTAGTTTTCTGGAAGACCTTCGTGAGAACAATCACCGGGAATGGTTTGAAAAGAACAGAAACCGTTACGAAGAAGCTTTAGCCATTATGGTAAGTTTCGCTGATGAGGTTCTGGAGCAAATGTCTGAATTTGATGTATTGGAGAATCCTACGGGGAAAAAGTGCTTGCAAAGAATTTACCGAGACACCCGTTTCTCAAAAGACAAGACACCTTACAAAAATCATTGGGGACTTTTTCTAAGAAGAGCAGGCGAAAACCGTAGAGGTGGTTTCTATCTCCACCTGGAGCCGGGTAATTCATTTATTGGAGGTGGCTTTTGGGGACCAAACGCTGAAGACCTGAAACAGATAAGAGCTCAGTTAGATGCAGATGCATCAGAGTATGAAGCGGTCATAAATTCCGAAGAGTTCATAAAGATGTTTGGTGAAGTTCAAGGTCAAAAACTGAAAAAGGCACCGAAGGGATTTAGCCCGGATCATGAGAAAATAAACTTTCTTAAACACAAACAATTTCTACTCAAGGTTGCGTTAACAGATGAATTGATTTTTGAACCAAATCTGGTGGAGTACGTAACTCATGTTTTTAGGGGTATGTTGCCATATTTTGAAGTCATGACGGCCTATTTGACCACAGATTTAAACGGAGAGCCCTTGATGAGAAATTAAAATTTTTCTGGATTAAATCGACCAAAAGGAAGTCTTGAACATTCAAATTTGCAAAATCTTAGATTTTCATCGAGAAATACCTTTGAATAGTAGAGTGAAACTTACAAATGCTTGTAAAATCGAAAGTGATTTTAGTAGATTTGTTCGTTCGAAAGCCATAAATAAACCGAAACAAATTTTTTTATCTAACTATGAAATTGACAACTAAAGTCGCATTGGTGCTGGCAGCAACAATCGCGTTTTCGTCTTGCGTGAGCAAAAAGAAGTATGTTGACCTGGAGTCACAATTAGCCACAGCACAAGCTTCTTTAAACACATGTAGCGACGATCTACTGAAAACAAAACAAGATTTAACGAAAGCTGAAAACGATTTGGCAAACGCGAAAGCAAGTGCGGAGAATACTGCCAGACTTCGTGAAGAGCAAATCGCAGACCTAAGAGGTCAGGTAGCAGATCTACAGAAATTGAGAGATCAGCAGATGGAGCAAGTAGAAGGTCTTACAGTTCTTTCTAAAACTGCTAATGATAATATCGATAAGACGTTATCTCAGCTTCAGGAAAGAGATCAGTATATCCGTTTACTACAAGCTGCTAAAACAAAGGCTGACTCTATCAACCTTGCTTTGGCAGTTAACTTAACAAACTCTCTTGATGTAGACATCGAAGACGAGGATGTTGAGATCAAAGTTGACAAAACTGTGGTAATGATCAATCTTTCTGACAAGATGCTTTACAGAAGTGGTTCTGCCAGAATTACAGCAAGAGCTAACGACGTTCTTGGTAAGATCGCTAAGATCATTAAGGCAAGACCAGATCTTGAAGTAATGGTAGAAGGTCATACTGACAGCAAGTCTATCAGCACTGACTGTATCCAGGATAACTGGGATCTATCTGTAAAAAGAGCTACTTCAGTAGTAAGAGTACTTGAAGAGAACTTTGATGTACCGTCTAGCAAGCTTATCGCTGCTGGTAGAGGTGAGGCTATGCCAATCGCTTCTAACGAGACAACTGAAGGTCGTTCTACAAACAGAAGAACTCGTATCATCTTAATGCCGAAAATCGAGCAATTCTACGATCTACTTGATCCGGAAAAAGCGAAATAAGCATCAGATAAATGATAACAAAAAGAAAGGCGACTCAAACGAGTCGCCTTTCTTTTTATCTACTGTTAAGAAGAACTAAACTTTCGCTTCTTCCTTCTTTAATCTTTCTTCCAGTTGTTTTAATTCATCTCTGTATCTGGCTGCCTGAAGGAAATCGAGCTCCATTGCAGCTTCTTCCATTTTAGTCTTGGTGTCCTTAACCAGCTTTTTCAGTTGGTCGGTTGACAGGTATGCTGTTACCGGATCTGCAGCGATATTATACTCTTCCGGCTCCACATAGTAGCCCTTAGTGGTTGGTTTAGAATCTGCCACCGAAGTTTGCTCCAGAATCGCCTCTTTGCTTTTGAGAATAGTGGTAGGCGTAATACCATGTTCCTCATTATACTCCATCTGTATCGCCCTTCTTCTTTGGGTTTCGTCTATAGCGTGCTGCATAGATTTGGTTATCTTATCAGCATACATGATTACTTTCCCATTGGAATTACGAGCAGCCCTACCAATGGTCTGAATCAAAGAACGAATGTCTCTTAAGAAGCCCTCTTTATCAGCGTCCATGATGGCCACCAGAGACACTTCTGGCAAGTCGAGACCTTCCCTCAATAAGTTTACACCTACTAACACATCAAACTCACCAAGTCTTAATTGTCTTAGAATTTCAACCCTGTCAAGAGCTTTCACCTCTGAGTGAATGTACCTTCCTTTGATACCTACACGATCCAGGTATTTGCTGAGTTCTTCAGCCATTCTTTTGGTTAGCGTGGTAATCAGGACACGTTCATTTTTCTTAATTCTGCTGTCAATTTCATCGAGTAAATTATCGATTTGATTGAGGCTCGGCCTTACATCTATTTCTGGGTCAAGAAGTCCTGTAGGACGAATGATCTGCTCTACTACTACACCTTCAGATCTCCCTATTTCGTAGTCTGCCGGTGTGGCAGATACATAAACTGTTTGCCCTGCAAGCTCTTCAAACTCATTGAATTTCAAAGGTCTGTTATCCATAGCAGAAGGCAGCCTGAAACCATACTCCACCAGATTGGTTTTTCGGGAGCGGTCTCCACCATACATTGCTCTTAACTGCGGCATGGTCACGTGACTTTCATCTACGATCAGCAGATAGTCTTCCGGGAAGTAATCGAGCAAACAGAATGGTCTTTGACCTGGCTCTCTTCTGTCAAAATACCTTGAGTAGTTTTCAATGCCGCTGCAATAGCCAAGCTCACGCATCATTTCCAGATCAAACTCTGTTCGTTCTTGAATTCGCTCAGCTTCAGTTGGTCTACCTTCGTTTTCAAAATACTTGATTTGTTTGACCAGATCATCCTGAATTTCCTTGATCGACTGATGCATGACATCTTTACCGGTCACAAAAAGGTTAGCCGGGAAAACCACAATGTTTTTGAGGTCTTCCATTTTTTTGCCACTCTGTGGCTCAATTCGTTGAATCTCTTCTATTTCATCACCCCAAAAAATTACACGATAGGCATAATCTGCATAACCCGGGAAGATATCTACAGTGTCACCCTTCACTCTGAACGTCCCTCTGCTAAACTCAATTTCTGTTCTGGAATAAAGAATCTCTACCAAACTATGTAAGAACTGATTTCTGCTGATGGTGTCTCCTTTTACAGCCCTCACGACTGACTTTCTGAATTCTTCAGGATTACCAGCACCATAGATACAAGAAACTGAAGCCACCACTATGACATCTCTTCTGCCAGACATCAGAGATGAAACTGTAGCCAGCCTGAGTTTATCTATCTCCTGATTGATTTGCAGGTCTTTCTCAATGTAGGTGTTGGTACTTGAAATGAAGGCTTCCGGTTGGTAATAGTCGTAATACGAGATAAAGTATTCAACGGCATTCTCAGGGAAAAACTGCTTAAACTCACCATACAACTGGGCGGCCAGAGTCTTGTTATGACTTAAAATTAAGACAGGTCTGTCCAGTTTTTCAATCATATTGGCTATGGTAAATGTTTTACCAGAGCCTGTTACCCCCAGGAGTACCTGATTCTTTTCGCCAGCTTGAATACCTTGAACCAATTGTTCAATTGCAGCAGGTTGGTCACCGGTGGGTTTGAATTGAGATGTGAGCTTAAACGCCATTCAGTTTGAGTTTTTACAATAATACATAAACATCAGATCATGATGAAGTGGTTTCGGGTATTGCTAAAAGCATTTAATTGAAACTGAATGTCGATTCACAACGTAATATGAACGTCAGCAATAGTTACAGGTCAAAAACGTTTTTATATTTGATCAAGAAACCTTTTTATTCAGAAGCTTTAAACCTTCAAATGAGAAAATACACCACTCCTTTACTTTTCGTGTTGATGTGTCTTTTGCTTAGCAATGACGTTTTTGCTCAACTTCAGTCTTATAAAAAAGGTCTGGCGAGTTTTGATAAAGGGTTTTACGATATCGCTCTTCAGGATTTATTGAAGGTTGAAGAAATCGATCCTTCTCAAGAGCTGAAATTGAATTACACTATTGCCGAAGCCTACAGACTTTCAAACAGATGGGTGGAGTCTCTGGCTTACTACCAGAAGGCTTTAGAATTAGGAGTTCAGGAACCTGACGCTGTTTTTCATTACGCATATGCCCTAAAGACCAATGAGCAATACGCTGAAGCCAGAGAACAATTTCAGAAGTATGTGGAGTTAAAATCTGATAATAAAGTATACATAGAGTGGGCAAATCGCGAATTGAGTACGCTACAGATTGTTGATCTCATTCGTGAAAAAGAAGATGAACGTAATTTCAGAAACTTAAAAGAAGTGAATACCGAGGGTTCTGAGTTTTCTCCTTTCGTCTATAATGGTCAGCTCGTTTTTACTTCCTCTAGAAAAGATAAAATTTATTCAAACGGTCTACCTTTCTTAGGGATTTACACTGCCCCTGTAAACAGTGATTTGACGTCTGTGGGCGAAGTGCAGAAGTTTAGTTCTGAGATTTTTGACCCCGAAAGAAACGAAGGTAGTCCTGCATTTTCTCCTGATGGAAGAGTCGTTGTTTTTGCTCGTAGTAATAGTGGTAAGAGAAAAGATCTATCACCGGATGTTGATTTATATATCAGTCGTAAGCTACCTGCAGGCAACTGGACTGAACCTCAATTAGTCTCTGCCTCAGATTCTGCAAGCTGGGACGGTTCACCAGCTTTCTCTGGTGATGGCAGAACCATATATTTCGCATCTAACAGACCAGGTGGTTCAGGTGGAATTGACCTGTACAGAGTGAATATGGATGCTTCCGGCAGGTTTGGTAACCCAGCCAATATGGGAAAGGCATTGAATACCCCTGGTAATGAAATGTTCCCTTATGTTTCAAGTGACGGTAAATTATATTTTGCTTCTGATGGGCATCCGGGTTTAGGAAAATTAGACTTGTTTGTGGCTGTAAGAAAGGCGGGTAAAATTGCCGTTGAGAACATGGGTCTTCCGTATAATTCTTCAAAGGATGACTTTGGTTTAAGTATTGATGAACACGGGAATATGTTTTTTGCCTCAAACCGACGAGGTGGACAGGGGGACGATGACATCTATTTTTATCAGGCACCACCTGAAGAGGAGCTCATTACCCAAAATGAAGGAGATCCTGAAAATGGAGAAAATGGCTCTGGTGAAGATGAAGAGCCTGAAATTAAGGTGGTCAATTACTTCCTGGAAGGTAAAGTGGTAGATGAGGAAACTAAAGAGGCTCTCACACTTGCTGATGTAGACGTTTACAAAATAGAAGGTGGTTTTCAAGAGTTAT